>NZ_SUTI01000035.1:0-2569 GCF_015062985.1 Methanobrevibacter sp.
CTGCATCAGATAAAACATTACGCTCCCTTCCGGTTTGAGGAATGGAAATTACATGATGGTGCAGCGCAACAATTGCAAAATGTTCCTTAATTACACATTCATCCAACTGATGCTCCAACCACATATGTTGAGGAGTTCCAATATGACCCCTGCTTTCATCGGGAGAACTGCTGTCAAGACCAATGACTGTGAACTTGTCACCCAAAGTCAGTTTCCAGCTTCTCTCACCGATCAATTCTTCAAATGTCTGATAACCTAAATTACGTGAGTCATGATTTCCAGGAATTGCAAATAATGGTGCTTCAAACAGGGACAGATATCTGGTTGCCTGTTCGAACTCCTTATAATAACCGTTATTGGTGAGATCGCCCGTAAGTATAATCATGTCCGGCTGCAGATTATTTATCTCCGCCACAGCCTGCATAAAGATTTCTTCGTCAAAATCTGCTCTGCTTATGTGTAAATCTGATATGTGTGCAATAACTGTCATTTTATCTATTGATTTAACTTCATAATTGCTTCAGCTAAATCCCCTTTACATTCTTCAAGTGCTGCTCTAGCTTCATCTTCAGAAACGTTAGCACTGTTAGCTACCATTTCAACATCTTCGTCAGGGATTTCAATTTCATATTCAAGTTCGACTTCACGAGCTTGACCTTCAATTTGGTAGGTTTCCTGACCCATCACATTCATTAGACTAACACTAGGATTATCAATAATCAATTCTTTTTCATCGAAACGGATAATGACTTCACGGACACCTTCTAACTCTTCCATTTTCATGCCCATTTTTTTCATTTGCCTTTCCATTTGTTTCATTTGTTTTTTATTCATACCAGGTATCATAATTAATCCTCTATAAAATAACTATTTATAATTATATTTTTAATTGTTATTAATAATTTGGTTGGGTTAAAAAAAGTGAAAATGGATTTAGTTTGTAAATCCATAAATTTCTGTTTCAAATGTTTCTACAACATCCTTCAAGATTTCAGGAATGTTGATTTGCTGAGGGCATTCATCAATGCAGGATTCACATTCACTGCAATCGGATGCAATTCCCACGCCATCAAGCCTTGAATAGTTCAAATAAGCATTTCCAAATTGAGTCCAGTCATCTTTTTCCAAAATTTTATGCTTATTGTATAAATCAAATATCTTAGCTATGTCTATTTCTTCAGGACATGAATCGACACAGTATCTGCATTTGGTACAGTCCACTGTGATGTTGCTGTTGATAATTTCTGAAACATCCTCAAGGATTTTCAATTCCTCATCGTTCAATGGGTCTGCATTCTTAAATTCTTCAATATTGCTTTCAAGCTGTTCCAGGTTGCTTGCACCAGTATAAACTACACAAACTCCATCCAAGTTTGCCACAAATCTCATAGCCCATGAAACTACAGACCTGTCAGGATTATAATCCTTCATGAGTTTTTCAGCTTCTTCAGGAACGTCAGCAAGAAAACCTCCTTTATAAGGTTCCATAATCATCACAGGAACATTATATTTTCTTGCAACTTCAAGACATTTACGGGATTCGATTCCCTCATCTTCCCAGTCCAAATAATTGATTTGCAATAATACAAACTCCAGTTCAGGATGTTCAAATAAAAGTTCCTCCAGAAATTCCGCATTGCCATGAGTGGACAATCCAATATGCTTTATGAACCCATCTTCTTTTTTCTTTTGAATGAATGAATATAAGTCAACATTCTTCCAGGCGGTTTCAGTCAATCCGCTTACGTTATGCAGCAAATAATAATCAAAGTAATCCACACCACAGTTTTCAAGTTGCTGCGCAAATAGGGGCTCAAGCTGTGACTCTTCAGTGATTACAAACAATGGCAATTTGGTTGAAATCTTATAGGAATCCCTAGGATACCTTTCAACGACTGCCTTTCTGAAAGCGGCTTCACCAACACCTTCATGATATACGAAAGCTGTGTCAAAGACGTTGAATCCGCTTTCCATATATTTATCAACCATTTCTTTTACCTGGTCAATGTCAATGCTTGTCTGGTCATTTTCATCCACCAAAGGAAGTCTCATTAACCCCATACCCAATTTTGCCATATTTCTCTCCTCAATTAATTTTAAAAATCCAATCCTAAGTCATTAGATTGAACAATGACTTTATAGTTACTATTAATTCTATATGATATATATTTTTTTCACACCCTTGAACTAGAAAATGGAATATTGTCCGTTGAAGAATTTTAAAAATTATATATAGTAATTAAATGAAAAATACTCCCATGAACAAGAAAAGATGCAGTTGGGCTACAGACGTCGAAGAAATTTATGTAAAATACCATGACGAGGAATGGGGAGTTCCAACTCATGATGAAAGGGAACTGTTCGAATTTTTGGTGTTGGAATCCTTTCAGGCCGGCCTTTCATGGATTACAATCTTAAAAAAGCGTGAAAACTTCAAAAAGGCATTTGATAACTTTGACATTGAAAAAGTAGCCGGTTACGATGATGCTAAATTCAATGAGTTAAGGGAAAATGCTGGAATTATCCGACACAAGGGAAAAATTGCAGCTGCAATTAACAATGCACAGAT
>NZ_SUTI01000035.1:2595-7623 GCF_015062985.1 Methanobrevibacter sp.
CTGACGGTGAGATTATTAAAGCGGAATACCTGACCGAATCAGATTTGTCCAAACAAATTTCAAAAGATTTAAAAAAGCGCGGAATGAAATTTGTAGGTCCTACCATAATTTATTCATATCTTGAGGCTATCGGAATCATTGACAACCATCAGGAAGACTGCTTCAGATACTAAAAATACAGTTTATCCAAAATAGGCCTTTTAAAATAGTTTTTCTGAAAAATTAACCTTAGTAAAGACAACAGTTAATTATCTTCCAATAAAATGATATTTTTTGGATTTACTTTTAGATATTTAGGAATTTCAAACTCATGCTGATGGATCTGTTTATCCCGTTTCCACCACAATCCGTTAGCCAGAGAAATTTCCCATTCAAATGGCTTTTCGATTTTTGTTGAATTTGATGTGTCAAAAGAATTTAAATCATTTTCATCAGCTGGAGAAAAATCGTGTGCCCTTATTCCAATGTGAGTAATATTTGATGAAATTTTTTGAGAAACTTCAAATGTGACTCCCCAATCCAGTGATTTGATGTGATAATCATCAATAATTTCTATTTTGGAAATGTTTTTACAACCTGTAAGCCTTGCAACCTGAACTTTTTTCGGATTTTCAAAAATGTTATGGGTTTCTCCCTTTGCAATAATCCTGCCCTTATCCAGTATTATAAGTTCATCACAGAACTGGAACACTTCGTCACGGTCATGAGTAACTAAAATAGAAAACCCGTCAAATTCATCCAGTATATTTGAAAGCTGAATACGAAGCTGTTCTTTTAGGAAAGTATCCATAGCACTGAACGGTTCGTCCAGCAATATGACATCAGGACTATAAGCTAAAATACGGGCTAAAGCCACTCTTTGCTGTTGACCCCCTGACAATTGCCTAGGATATCTTTTCTCAAGTCCATCTAAATGAAAACGTTTAATCATGTCTGAAACAATCTTTTTATCATCATCTTTAGATAATCCTGCGGCAACATTTTCTTCAACGGTCATATTGGGAAACAATGCATAATTTTGAAATAAGTAACCTACATTTCTTTTTTGAGGCTTTAAATTAATTTTTCTTTCAGAATCAAAATAAACGGTTTCATTATCGGTTGTTAAACTTACAATACCCTTATCCGGATCAACTATGCCTGCAACAGATTTGAGGGTGATACTTTTTCCACAACCTGAAGGACCTAAAATACCCAAACATCCTTTTTTTAATTCAAAATCAACATTCAAATCAAATTCTTTAAGTTTCTTTTGGATATTCACCTTTAATTTAGCCATGATTAATTCCCTCTAACTTGTGACTCATTTCCATTGCTTTTCTTTACGTATAGTTACATAATCCATAATAAAAATTGCAAAAAATGCTATGACGACAATGAATATTACATAATCAAAAGCAGATCCCATGTTTCCTGCAGCCACTTCAGAATAAACTGCCATAGGCAATGTTCTTGTCTGTCCGGCAATGTTTCCGGCAAGCATTGCTGTAGCACCGAATTCCCCTAATCCACGAGCATAAGCAAGAATTCCACCACCAATGATTCCAGGCAACGCATTTGCAAATAAAATTTTCCTGAAAATTTTCCATTCGGACATTCCAAGTGTACGGCCGGCATCCAACAAGTTTGAATCAACTTGCTCAAATGCGCTTCTTGCAGAGCGATACATTAAAGGAAATGACATAACTACCGCAGCAATAACGGTTGCAGACCATGAAAAAGCTATTTTTACAGAAAAGAAGTCTATAAAAAATTGACCGATAGGCCCTCTAACACCAAAAACATACAATAAAAAGAACCCTACAACTGTAGGAGGCAATACGATTGGAAGTGTGAAAATTCCATCCAATACTATTTTTATTGCATCATTTTTCATCTTTACAATTCCCCATGCAACAAACAAACCAACAAAAAAAGTTATAAAAATTGATAAACTTGCTGTCTTCATTGAAATGAAAATAGGGGACCAATCCATCATATTTTTAACTCCGTTACATTACTATATTATTGATATGAACAATATTATATTAAAATTTATTTAAAAAATGTAAAAAAAGTATTCATGAATAGAAAAAATCTATTCATGGATAGTAAAACCGTATTCTACAAATACATCTTTAGCTTCTTTAGTTTGTAAGAAGTCCATAAATGCTTTTGTAGCATTGTCATCAGTTGAATTTTTAAGAGCAGCTACAGGATAAATAACTGGAGTTTTTAAAGCATCATCAGGAGCTTCACAGATAACTTTTACATCATCTGGCATGGATTTAGCGTCGGTAGCATATACAATACCGCATTCAGCAGATCCTTGAGCTACTTGGTTTAATACTGCAGTTACGTCAGTACCTAAGGATAATTTGGATTCCACATCATTCCAGATGCCTGTGTTGTTTAATACTTCCTGAGCATATTGACCTGCAGGTACAGATTCCGGATCACCGATAGCGATGTTACCGCTAATGTTTTTCAAATCATCAAATGATGAGATATTTGCATTGGAATCAGCAGGAACAATTAAAACAACTTTGTTTTCCAAGAATTGGAGATTTGTACTGTTGTCAACTAAACCTTCTTCAGCTAATTTGTTCATTTGTTTGTTAGCAGCAGACATAAATACATCAGCTTCTAAACCATTTTCTATTTGAGTTTGCAAATCACCACTTGAAGCGTAAGTAGGAGTAACTTTTACGCCAGGGTATTTTTCCTGAAACATTGGAATTAATTTTTCATCGAAAGCGTTTTTTAAACTAGCTGCAGCCGCTAAGTTTACTTCTTGACCTGTTAAATTAGCATTAGTAGTGTTACCTGAGTCACCGCCTAAAAAGTCAAACCAACCTGCAGAAACGGTTCCTGCACTAGCAATAACTATTGCTGCTAAAATAGCAACGAGTAATAATTTTTTCATAGATTTCATAGTAATTCTCCTTTGAATTATACACTATCAGACAATTAAATACATAATCATAGATTAAAAAAATATTATTGCAGACAATTGTAATATCATATTTATATCGATAAAATCATCAACAATTATCGGAAAAATCTTTACAAGTTAAGTTGAATAATATTTTATTTAAATCAGATTGTATACTATTTTTTTTCAAATTTGGATTATCATTTTAATCAATTCTGATTAGTAATTATAAATTTAACAATATGGATATATAAATATTTTCATATCGATGTAAATAGATTCACATCGAGAATACTGTTTAAAAAAAATAATGAAACCTATTTATTTAGGTAAAACTAAATATTAACTGAGGTATTATCATGTCAAACATTGAAAAAGTAAACGAAATTTTAACAAAAGCTGAAGAGTTCTACCTTGCAACAGTAGACGGTGACAAACCAAAAGTAAGACCGTTAGGATTCCATTTATTGGATGGTGACAAAATATATTTCGGTGTTGGAACATATAAAGAAGTTTACAAACAAATGGAAGCAAACCCTAATGTTGAAATTGCTGCATGGGACGGTGAACACTTCTTAAGATATTATGGTGTTGCAGACTTAACTAAAAATGAGGAAATAGCTGAAAAAGCGTTTGAACTCATGCCAGAAATTGCTGAAGCATACAAAGCAAACGGATGGGAAATGGGAATCTTTTTCCTCGACAAAGCTACAGCTGAAATCAGAAACATGATGGAAGTTGAAGAAACATATGAATTTGAGTATTAAGGGGAATTCCCTTAATCACAAATTTCATTAATAATAGCTAATGCATTTAAAGACCTTGGAAAACCAATATAAGGCAACATAACTGTTACCGCTGAGACTAATTTTTCTTTATCATTACCAACAGACAGATTACCTTGGGTGTGTCCTCTTAACTGATTTTCACAACCGCCCAACGTTGCAATGAAAGTGAATGTGATCAGTTCCCTTTGCTGGTCGTTTAAACCGTCACGGGTGTAAAAGTCACCGAAGCAATATCCTTCCAGGAAAGTGTTGAAATGCTTTTGACCTTCAGGAGCATTATCATTCATGGCCCGAATCATTTCCTCTCCAAAATACCTGTCCTGAATTTTACGTCCTTCTTGACGTCTGTCATCAGAGGTGGTATTTGACCTGTTTTCCAAAGGCAGTTCAATTCCCTTTTTGTCAAACACTTTAATTACTACACCAAAGAAATTATGCGCACGGCCAAAACCGACGTACGGTACAGACTGGTAAAGAAGTTCCTTGACCTCTTCGGGAGTAATGTATTTGCCCAATGCAGAAAGCAAAATCTTTTTGAATGCTTTTGGTGACTGACAGGCAATCAATGAGGCCAATGTTACCAAAACAGATTCCTTTTCTGTCAATGTTGAATATTCAAATACTTCACCATATGCAAAGTTCTTAAATATTTCATGAAACTCAGGGTCATTTTTTTCTATTCTTTCAAAATTATCAAATAATTCATTCATAGTATCACTTTAATATAAAATTTTTATTCTGGTCTTAATTTTCCATAGAAATAAGATGCTGTCGCACCACCGTCAGCTAAAAAATCACTTCCGGTGATAAATGCGCCCTTATCTGACATGATCAATTCTGCAACGTTTGCAACCTCATCAGCTGTTCCAGGCCTTCCTGAAGGGCAGTTTGCAAACATGTTTTTATAAAAATCTCCTCGAAGACCGTTGAATTCATCAATAGCCAGCGGAGTTACAATGATTCCGGGAGATATTGAGTTGATTCTGGCTCCTTTCTCTCCCCATCTGCATGCCTCATACATTACCCTTTTCACATTGCATCTTTTTGCAAGCTGATAAGCATGCAGTGTGTCGTCAATGTTTTCCGGCTGCAATACCTCCAGTTCAAGCAGTTCCTCTGTTGGAGTGGTTGCAAGCTGCTCGTCAATAACTGCCCCCAACTGCTTCATCCTGTGGCCGGACTGGGAAGATATGGTTACACCAACACCGCCTTCCTTTATGACTTTTCCAACTTCCTCAAGAAGAACAGCGGTTCCATACAGATCCACTTTCAAGATGACTTCAATCGGAGCCTGAGATGGTGAAACTCCAGCGGCGTTAATGAAGT
>NZ_SUTI01000035.1:7634-7927 GCF_015062985.1 Methanobrevibacter sp.
CACCAATTACTATTTTCTTGCCATGACCAATCCGCCTAGCAATAGCCATGCCTATTTGGCCAGCACCAGTTAAAAGAACAACATCATTCATGAGCATCACTTTAATATTAGTTTTAAAAATTAAAATATAAAAATGTTGTCATGTGCAACAATAACTGGTCAATGACATTACAAAAATAGACTTCAAAAAAACTAAAATCAGTGAAAATAATAAATTTGAGGATGTGACACGAAGTCACAATTTTTTCTAATTTTAATTGTTTTATTTTTCTTTAATTTTATATACTATGAAG
>NZ_SUTI01000036.1 GCF_015062985.1 Methanobrevibacter sp.
TAATCATCCATGTCTTCAAATCTGGATTCTAATTTTTCCATTACACCAGGAAGTGAAGTGTATTCCATTTCTTCAGCAGGTAATCTGTGAGGTTCAAATGGACCATGTCTTCTGATGTAAGTTGCGATTTTAGCAGCTTGTTCACGAGTAGGGTCAAATGCAGGGTCATCGAATAAGTCTACAGGACCAATCAATTCACCGTTAGCAACTTGGAAACCTAATCCTACTACTCTAGGTGGTCCGTCAAATCTGATTGGGTTTGCTTCTGCTTCTGATACAGGCATCATTGGACCATTGTGGGATCCTCTCATCCATCCGCTTACCATGTGTGGGAATGCAAATGGATCTACACATTCACCGTTAGCAGGGAAACCAGATTGTGCTCTTACAATACATACTGGGTCGTCTTTACCGACGTATTCTCCAGCCATTAAGTTTAATCTTTCAGTACTTACTGCAGCTGCGATTTCACCGTTTTTCTTCCATACTCTTTTAATTACGTATCTTCCAGTGGAACCGATTAATGCAAGTAAATCGTACATTTCTTCAGGACAGTTTAAGATAACTTTTCTGTGTTCGATTACATCAAATACTTCAAATTTGAATCCATCGTGTAATGATGGGTCAATTACAAGACCTGCAGTATTGAATGGGTCTGCAAAGATTCTGAATACTGGTAAGTTGAATGCACCAGGTTCAGTTTTGTCACAGCAGAATATGAGTACAGGATCAGATGGCCTTTCTTCAAATTCAATTTCTGCAACACCAGGACCCATACCTTTGATGTTTCCAGAGAAGGTATCAGATAATAAGTCTTGACCTGCACCGTATAATTTCAATTCACGTGCTCTTTCAGTAGCTTTCATGAATGCTTCATATGCGGTTTTGTGAACTTCTTCGTTTTCTTCCCCTTTGTCATGGGTCATGATTAAGTCTATGTCGTCTCCGCAACGGGAGATATAATAATCTTTTATGATGCCAGCTTCTAAAGCTTCGTTTAAAACCTCATCACAAATGTCCATTAATTCTGGGTGTGCGACACAGTGTCCGGACACACTTCCAATATCAGCTTTAATTACACTAACAGTAGTTTTCATTTTAAATACCTCGATTAGTAAATCAATTATTTACTATACATATATTATTTTTGAGATGTATACTATTTAATTATTATGTATTTTATGATTGGAGGTATCGCCAATATCAAAAAGTTAAAAAAAAATAGAAATGAGAAAACTCAATCGAGTCTTCTTATATTTTCGAAAGCCTTTTGGACTTCAGTATCCTGGTCCATTGCTTCGCAAGCTTCCTTAACACGTTGCAAGTCTGCACGTGTTTCCGGATATCTTGGAACTGCACTGCATCCTCCATCATCGATTTTAGATATCTCAAATGTTCCGATTTTTTGAGCAATTGCAGTTATTTCTTCCTTATCAAGACCAATCAATGGGGACAATATCGGCACGTCGACACCGTATCTTGTGGCAAGGATATTTGACAATGTCTGTGACGCAACCTGACCTACGCTGCTTCCGTCAACAATTGCATCAGCTCCAAGCTTCAAGGCAAGCTTTTCAGCAATCCTATACATGCCTGATTTGCATAAGACACATGTCATCTTTTCCGGTGCCTTTTCCTTAGCAACAGTCAGATATTCACCATAGTCTATTACACGCTTTTTGATTGGAGTGCCTTTCGCATATATATTGAGCTGATCAACCAGCAGATTGAAGTTTTCAGTAACTTTAGGGCCTGAAAACGGATCGTTATTGCAGTGAAGCGCGATGACCTCACAGCCCCTTTTCATCATCAGGTATGCTGCAACTGGTGAGTCTATGCCGCTTGACAGCAGAACGATAACTCTACCCTGGGTTCCTAAAGGCAAACCGCCAGGACCTTTGATTTTTTCATGAAAAATATAAGTGTCATCCTCCCTGACTTCAACAAATATTGTCAAATCAGGATTTGTTAAGTCGACAGGGGCGAGAATCCTTTCCCTTACAACACCTCCACAGTGTGCTGCCATCTCCTGAGAAGTGAAATCATGTTTTCCCACACGTCTGCATTTGATGGCAAATTTGGTGTTTTCATCCAGAATGCCCTCGGCAATCAACTCATCCACATATTCAGACAATGTCCTGTCAATGTCATCATAGTTTGTTTTTGTGGAAGTTGCCGGAGAGTATGATACAACACCGAATACCCTGTTCAGCTTTTCGATTCCTTCATCAAAATCTTCAGGATGAATGTATATTCTTCCCTGATTTCTGTCTACATCGCATTCAAAAGTAGCTTTGATATTTTTAACTAGCTTTCTTTCAAAACGTGACCTTATCTTTGGACTTTTAAGCCCGATTTCACCATATCTTGCAATTATTAAATCATAATTCATTTAAACAACTCTTTTAATTAGTGCACGCTGAAAAAAATAGCAATCCCTTCTATACTAGTTTTTAAATATAACAGCAAATAGAGTTTTGAATTTAATAATTAATAAAATTAATCAATGCAAATCCTGATTTTGTAAAAAATTTTATATAAATTCATAATTAAACTATACAGTATGTATAGTTTCTGGATTTGTTTTCTTGTTTTAATAGCTTCGTATTTTGTTTATGGCAAAATTATCGAAAGGGAAGTCGATGTTGATGAAAATATCGAAACGCCTGCATACAGACTGGAGGATGGTGTTGATTACATTCCTATGCCAAAATATAAAAATTTTCTGGTTCATTTTTTAAATATTGCAGGTTTAGGACCTATATTCGGGGCTATTCAAGGAGCATTATTCGGACCGGTCGCATTCCTATGGATTGTATTAGGTACAATCTTTATCGGTACAGTTCATGACTTCTTTTCAGGATTCATGTCCTTAAGAAATGGCGGTTTGACAATGCCAAACATTATTTCAAAATATTTGGGGACAACCGTCCAAAAGGTGACAGCAATCATTATCATCATGACAGGGATTCTTGTTGCATCTACCTTTGCAACAGGAGCCGCTGACTTGCTCGCCAACCTAACCAGCACTCCAGTGTTATACTGGACAATATTGATTTTTATTTACTTCCTGGTGGCCACCCTATTTCCCATCGACAAGATTATCGGGAAAATCTACCCAATTTTTGGAGCATTATTCCTAATCATGGCTGTGCTAATGACTGGAGCATTAATCCTAAATCCTTCATACAGCATTCCAGAATTTACAACACAGGGATTATACTTAACTGAAAAGAGTATCTTCCCATATTTATTTGTTACCATCGCATGCGGCGCTATTTCCGGTTTCCACGCATCCCAATCTCCAATTGTTGCAAGATGTATGGAAAATGAAAAGGATGCAAGACCAGTATTCTTCGGTGCAATGGTTTTGGAAGGTTTGACCGCTTTATGCTGGGCTGCAATTGCAATGGCCTTTTTCCACGGACAGCCACAACTTGCAGTTCTTTACGGAGCAACACCTTCAGTCGCAGTGCATGAAATGGCAATAACATTACTTGGACCAATTGGTTTGATTTTAACCGTGATTGGTGTTGTAATATGTCCAATAACAACTGGGGACACATCACTTAGAAGTTCAAGAATAACATTGGCCGATGAATTAAATTTTAATCAGGAAAAATTAGTTTCAAGGTTAAAATTGGCCGTACCTCTGTTTTTAGTATCATTTGCATTGACTTTTCTTGATTTTGCATTGATTTGGAGATACTTCGCATGGTCCCAATTGCTGGTTGCCACTACTGTGCTCTTCGCTGCATCAGTTTATCTAATTCAAAACAAGAAACACTACATCATTACTCTGCTTCCTGCAATTGTATGTTCCTTAATTGCATTCGGATATATATTGCAGGCTTCCGAAGGGCTCGGATTGCCTTCAATGACTGCTAATGTGATTGCAGTTATCGCAACAGCTATCCTTACAATAGCATTCCTGAAAAAATATAAAAAATAAGAAAGTGTAAGAGAAAGAAATTTCTCTTATCATTTAATTAAATCAACAGCAGTTTGGATAGCATCATCCATTTTATCTGCATTTTTACCTGCACCTTGTGCCAAGGTCAGACGGCCTCCGCCGCCTCCGCCCAATACGCCAGCTGCAGTCTTGATGATTTCATTGATTTTAACACCATCATCAATAGCTTTTTGGGAAGCCGCACCGACTATCTTACCGTCACTGTTTCCCATAATGACAACATCCGCTTTACCATTATCTGTAAAGTCTGTAGCCATTTTTTGAAGTTCCTTAAAGTCTGCTTCGATTAATTGATGAACAACCTTCAAACCGTTAATCTCATCAAAATCATCCGCTAGGGAATTCATTTTTAAGGAAGCGATTTCTGATTTCAGGCGGTCGATTTCATTTTTCTGTGCTTTCCATTCAGAGAAGAATCGGTCGCATGTTTTCGGCAATTGGTCGTTTTCAACCTTGAAGATTGCTGAACTTTGCCTTAGAATATCACCATCGTGCTGTATTGAATCGATTGCCGCAAGACCTGCTGAGAAATCAATTCTTTCAACACCGTCCTGAACCCTTTCGGTTTTGTTGATTTTGATCGGACCGACTACACCTGTTCTCAATACATGTGTACCTGCACAGGCCTGAACATCAACTCCAGGGATTTTGACTACACGAATTATTTTTCCAGGAACAACACCTCCCTGGTAAAGTACAAATCCATATAATTTGTTTGCTTCATCTTTTGTATGGAATTGGATGTCCAAATCGATGTTATCCATCACATATTTATTGGCCAGTATTTCAATCTCGTTTAGCTCCTCTTGTGTGATACGTTTGTAGTGTGACAAGTCAATACGGGCTCTTGTAAGACCGTTTTGGGATCCTGCTTGCCAAATGTGCTGGCCCAGGATTTTTCTTGCGGCGGCTATGACCAGGTGAGTTCCTGTGTGGTGGCGTGCAAGTGTAATTCTTCTGTTCCAGTCCAGGCTACCATTTACTTTTTTACCGATTACATCACTGGAGACGTCGCCCTCAATATGGTGCAATACAACATTGTTTACTTTTTCAGCATAATTCATTTTAAAGACATTTCCATCAATGGAAACTTCACCTATATCGGAAGGCTGACCTCCTCCTTCAGGGTAGAATACGGTTTTGTCAAAGATTAAACATTGATTGCCGTCTTTTTCAACTAAACCCAAAACTTCCGCTTCAAATTCTTGTTGGTAGAAATCTTTATAGAACAGCAATTCAGTTTCAGGGTAGTCTACTTTGAAAGTTTCCTTATTATGAGTAGTGTCCTTTTCATGAGCTCCTGCAACTTGTGTGAAGAAGTTATCCGGAACATTTACAGTAAAATCGTCACCTGCCATTTCAACTACAGTTTCCGGAGGAATTCCATGAGCATCATATAAATCGATTAGCATGTCAAGAGGCATTTCATTTTTACCCTCTTTTTTGAGTCTTTTAATTGATCTTTTGACAATGCTTCTTCCCTTTTTGACAGTAGCTGCATACCTTTCCTCTTCCAGGGTAATTATGTTCATGATATGTTCTTCTGAATCACGAATTTCAGGATAGAATTTTGATAGGAAGTCCAATTGTATCGCCATTACATCGGCCAGGGATTCTTTCATATTCAATTCTTTCATGAATCTTATGGTCCTTCTTAAGACTAAACGTGCCAGGTATCCTTCCTTTACATTGGAAGGGATGATTCCGTCTGCCAACATGAAAGCAAGACATCTGGTGTGGTCAGCAATAATATATATTGCTTCCATTGGCTCAGCCGCTTTCAAGTAGTCTTCTAAAGATAAATTTAAACTGTCTGCAACCTGTTGCCTGAGTTCCTTCAAATCACCGATGTCCTCAATATCCATCATTCCGGCAATTTGAGCATTTCTTCCCTGAATGTCCTCATTGATTTCAACACCGGTCAATTCTTTTAACTTATCTACAACAGGAGCGAAACAAGCATCATAAGCTGTAGGAGTTCCCTGGGAAATCCATGCAATTCTTTCAAGACCATAACCTGTATCCACAACTTTAATCGGAATTTCCTTTTTGGATCCGTCTTCCAAGGTTTCATATTGGATAAATACTAAAGTGGCAAGTTCCACACCCCTGCAGCATACTTCATAACAAGGTCCTTCATTACCTCCACCAGCCCACCAGGACTTGATGAATGTAATTTCCTCTGTATTGATTCCGATTGATTTGAAGAATTCATGACAGAGCCTGATTGTTTCATCTTCCCAATAGATGAAATCATCTTCCTTGTTAATTACAGTATGTGTACCCATTGTAAAACAGGTCATGTGTCTGCCTGTCCTTCCCACATTATCAACATCATTAAGCCTGATTGAAGGTTGAGCCATTTCAATCGGGTTAGCCGGAGGTTTAATAAGGCCTGAAGTTACCCAAGGCTGGAAACAGAAAATGGATGCTCCCACTAAAAATACATCATCCCTCCATCTTTTGGCTAAAACAGGATATCTATGGACATGTGTGTGTCCTTCACTTTCTAAAAATTCTCTAAAAACCTGTTGGATTTCATATAAGTTGTATGGTTTGTCAGTAGCAGGATTGGCAATAAATCCATACTCGTCACATGGAGCGTCTCCACAAGTATCCCTATCAACTTGGGAGTAAAACTCTTGACCACAGGTTTTGCATGTTTGTTTTTTATAACCAAGTTCATCAAAAATTTCTACCATATAAATCAGTTTAAATTATTTATTAGTATATAATATGTTTCTAATACAATAAATAACTTTCAAAAAATAGATGGAAAATACTTGAAAACACACAAAAATGATATTAAAAAATAGTAGTTCTAAAAAAAAGTAAAATAAAAAAAAAGAAAGGTGATAGATTTTAAAATCTATCCGAAGAGAGCACCTAATCCAGCTGCTGCTGCTTCTTCAGAAGCTTCTTCTTCCTCTTCTTCCTCTTCTTCTTCCTCTTCTTCAGCAGCTTCAGCTGCTACTGGTGCAGCTGCAGGAGCTGCTGCTGCCATAGCAGTAGTTTCCATAGCTTCGTCGATGTCTACATCTTCTAAAGCTGCGATTAAAGCTTTAACTCTAGCATCATCAGCTTCAATTCCTGCTGCTTCAATAATACTTTTAACATTTTCTTCGTTAATCTCTTTTTCTGCACTGTGCAAAATCATTGCCGCATATATGTATTCCATGTTATCACCATTAATTTTTTAAAGTGTTAGTTTTCAATAATAATTAAAAATTTTAATTTTAACCAAACAGAGCTCCTAACCCAGCTGCTGCTGTTTCTTCACTATTTTCTTCTTCTTCCTCTTCTTCTTCCTCTTCTTCCTCAACTACTTCTTCGACTGCTGGAGCAGCTGCTACAGCAACGTTGGAAAGTTTTTCAGCTAATTCATCATCAATAGCACCAGGTGCATCAGCAACTTCGGATGCTAAAGCTAACATTTTAGCTTGTGCTAAACCGATGATCGGTTCTGAAGTTTCAGAGGTCATAATTGCTCCTGCCACACCAACATTGATTGCTCTGGTGTATGCGAGAGTAATGATAGTGGAAATAGTTTCATCAGTAGGTATAGCTGCGTTTACAGATAAGTTGAATGCACTTCTAAATGC
>NZ_SUTI01000001.1:0-81889 GCF_015062985.1 Methanobrevibacter sp.
AGTGTGAATGTTACTAAAGTTTGGAATGATAGTGATGATCATGATGGTTTCAGACCTGATAATGTGACCTTTGTGTTATATGCTGATGGTGTTGAGAACGCTACTATTGTTTTAGATGAAGGTAATCATTGGACTGGTAGTTTCACTGATTTGTCTATTTATAAAGATGGTAAAGCGATTGTTTACACTGTTGATGAATTGTCTGTTGCTAATTACACTAAGTCTGTAGTTAATGACAGTTTTGCAAACTATACTATCATGAACACTTATGTGGTTAATTTCACTAGTGTGAATGTTACTAAAGTTTGGAATGATAGTGATGATCATGATGGTTTCAGACCTCAAAATGTGACCTTTGTGTTATATGCTGATGGTGTTGAGAACGCTACTATTGTTTTAGATGAAGGTAATCATTGGACTGGTAGTTTCACTGATTTGTCTATTTATAAAGATGGTAAAGCGATTGTTTACACTGTTGATGAATTGTCTGTTGCTAATTACACTAAGTCTGTAGTTAATGACAGTTTTGCAAACTATACTATCATGAACACTTATGTGGTTAATTTCACTAGTGTGAATGTTACTAAAGTTTGGAATGATAGTGATGATCATGATGGTTTCAGACCTCAAAATGTAACTTTCGTGTTATATGCTGATGGTGTTGAGAACGCTACTATTGTTTTAGATGAAGGTAATCATTGGACTGGTAGTTTTACTGGTTTATCTATTTATAAAGATGGTAAAGCGATTGTTTACACTGTTGATGAATTGCCTGTTGCTAATTACACTAAATCTGTAACTAACAGCAGCCTTGCAAACTACACTATTACTAACTCACGTATTGTTGAGTATACTAGTGTTAATGTTACTAAAGTTTGGGACGATGAAGATGATCATGATGGTTTCAGGCCGGATAATGTGACTTTTGTGTTGCTTGCTGATGGTATTCCTGTTGATAGTGCTGTTTTAAGTGGTGCGGGTAATGTTTGGTCTGCTAGTTTCAATGACTTGCCTGTTTATAGTGATGGTAAAGTGATTGTTTACTCTATTGAGGAAATGAGTGTAGATAATTATAATTCTAGTGTAACCAATGATAGTCTTGCTAATTACACTATTACTAACTCACGTATTGTTGAGTATACTAGTGTTAATGTTACTAAAGTTTGGGACGATGAAGATGATCATGATGGTTTCAGGCCGGATAATGTGACTTTTGTGTTGCTTGCTGATGGTATTCCTGTTGATAGTGCTGTTTTAAGTGGTGCGGGTAATGTTTGGTCTGCTAGTTTCAATGACTTGCCTGTTTATAGTGATGGTAAAGTGATTGTTTACTCTATTGAGGAAATGAGTGTAGATAATTATAATTCTAGTGTAACCAATGATAGTCTTGCTAATTACACTATTACTAACTCACGTATTGTTGAGTATACTGGTGTCAACGTTACTAAAGTTTGGAACGACAATGACAATCAAGATGGTGTCAGACCTCTCAATGTGACTGTTGTATTGTTTGCTGACGGTGTTGAAGTTAACAGAACCGTGTTATCAGAGGGTAATGGTTGGAAAGCATCATTCAATGAATTGCCTGTTTATAACAATAATGGTACTGTCATAGCTTACACCATCGAGGAGTTAGAGGTTGCAAATTATACTGTCAGTATTTTTAATGACACCGCTTACAACTTTACAATTAACAATACTCATAAACATGTCTTTAAACCTGATATGAGTGTAAGCAAAATCTCATTAAATAAAACAGTATATCTTGGAGACCAAGTCGGATTCATCGTTGTTGTTACAAATACCGGTGATTGTGATTTAACTGGAGTTTATGTAATAGATAATGACTTTAGTGAAGGTATTGTTTTAGACCATGTGATTCTAAACGGCAATTGGACATTTGATGGTAAGGATAGATTTAGTTATATGAAACCTTTAGCTGTAGGAGAATCTGCAAACTTTACAATTTTCTTTAATACAACCAGTGTTGGATTCAAAGTTAATAATGTAACTGCAGGTAATAATATGACTAATAAGACAGTCAGCAGCACAAATAACACTACTGTTGTTGAAGAAGTTCCTGATCAACCAGTTGCTCCGGTTCATGATGTGCCTAAAGCAGCTAAAGAAGCAGTTTCTGAAAATAATGCTACCGGTAACCCATTACTGATGTTACTGTTAGCCCTATTAACATTATCTGTCAATGTGTCTAGACGTAAAAAACAATAAAAATTTAAAGTTATGTGATTTATTCACATAACGCTTTTTTTCTTTTTTAAAATTATAATAAATTTTAATAATTTCAATTAACAATTAATTAATATGAGTGTTTTTGTTCCGGGTCATATTACCGGTTTTTTTAATATTGAAAATCATGATTCCAAATTGAAAAATGGGTCATGCGGTGCAGGATTTTTACTCACTGAAGGTGTTAAGACAAGTATTGTCAAATCTGATAATTTTGCTTATGAAGTTAATCAGGGTGATGATACTGTAATAAATGAAGTCTTAAATATTTTAAACCTTGACGAGACTGATTTTAAAGTTATTCAGGAGATAACCCTTCCTATCGGTGCGGGATTCGGCACATCAGCCGCATCAGCATTAAGTTTGTCTTTGGCATTGAATGAATTTTTAGACTTGAATTATTCCCTAGAAATCTGTGGCCAGATTGCGCACATGGCTGAAGTCAATTTGGGATCAGGTTTGGGGGATGTCATTGGCCAAACGGGAAAAGGATTGGTCCTAAGAACAAAACCTGGAGCACCTGGAATCGGTGAAATCGAATCATTTGAAGAGGATGTTTATGTAGCCTGGAAAACTTTTGGCGCAATCGAAACATCTGAGATTATTCAAGACCCTAAACATAAGGAAATAATTTCCGAGGTTGGTTTGAAGTATCTGGAATTATTTGAAAAAGATGCCAATGTGGAAAACTTTCTGGCTTTTTCAAACAAGTTTGCACTTGAGACAAAATTAGCGACAGATGAAGTGAAAAATCAAATTAACTATTTTAATTCTATGGATGATATTTTAGGTAGTTCCATGGCAATGCTTGGAAATACTGTATTCGCATTTGCATATGATGAAGATGCATTCAAAAATCTGGACATTGAAGACTTGCATATAGATAAAATTAATAATATTGGTATTGTTTATGATTAAATTGAGTTATGATATAAAAGAATACAGGAGGCAAATCTCTGATTTGGTTAAAAATGGAGATACAATCATAGAATTGGGCTGTCATGTTGGTGGAACTACAAAAACCTTTCCTAAACAGTGCAATGTCATAGCAATTGACAATTCACCTGAATCAGTTGAGCAAATGAAGGGATTTGACAATGTAAGATTTATTTCAGGGGATGTTAGGCGCCATGAAGTGATTGCCGAGGTTTTTAAAATTGTTCAGTCATGTGATTTACTTTCAATAGATCTGGGCGGCGGATATCATCCGGATACGGTTTTTAAAGTGTTTTATATATGGTCATCCACTTTCAAACCGAAACATACACTAATTCGAAACAGGGGTCTTTTGGAATTTTTCAATTCAGTTGAAACCAGCGGTGAGGATTACAAATCTGATGAGGGTTATCTTGAAACATATCATGATTCAGGCATTCCTCCGTTAATCAAGGAGTTTGACTTGTGGACTCCATCACTTAAGGAATAGTTTTATTCGTGTTTTTGAAAAGATTTTCTAACATTTTCAGTTTTTAAAAGTATTTTTGTCAAGAGTTTTAATTTTTGTTAATTAATTTTGTAAAAATCTTTAATTTATTTCAAAATCTCTTAAATTAATATTTATATATCAGTTTGATGAAAAATATAATTCATAAGTATAACGAGGTTAAATAATGATAGGTAAGAAGATTCGTTTAGAAAGAATCATAAACAGAAATACTGGAAGAACTGTAATTGCACCAATGGACCATGGTGTATCAAGCGGTCCGATTCCAGGAATTATTGATATGGATGAAACTGTTGAAGAAATTTCCCAAGGCGGAGCAGACGCAATATTAATGCACAAAGGTATTGTAAAACAGGGACATCGTGGTTACGGTAAGGATATAGGTTTAATTGTACATTTATCAGCAAGTACATCCCTTGCACCGGATCCAAATGATAAAGTAACAGTAACAACAGTTGAAAAGGCAATCCAACTTGGAGCAGATGCAGTGTCAATCCATGTAAACCTTGGAAGCGAAACAGAAAGCCAGATGTTACAGGAATTAGGTGCAATAGCTGAAACTTGCGACTACTGGGGAATGCCTCTTCTTGCAATGATGTACCCAAGAGGACAAAAAGTTGAAAACGAACATGATGTGGAATTCGTAAAACATGCTGCACGTGTAGGTTCCGAACTTGGAGTTGACATAGTTAAAACAAACTACACAGGTGACCCTGATTCATTCAAGGAAGTTGTTGAAGGAGCAATCGTTCCTGTTGTTATCGCAGGCGGTCCAAAAATAGACACCGATGAGGAACTGCTTCAGATGGTTAAAGATTCCCTTGAAGTTGGAGGCGCAGGCGTAGCGTTCGGACGTAATCTTTTCCAAGCTGAAAATCCTGGCAAGATTACCCGTGCAATTTCAGAAATCGTCCACCATGATGCAGAAGTGGATGAAGCTTTAAAGTTCTTAGAATAGGTGGTTAGATGCAAAACAAATTCGCTTGGATAAGCACTCCTGATGAAGAATGGGATGACAAAAAAGAAATGATTACCACAGCATTGGAATCAGGAATAGACCATGTGCTTGATTTCGATGACATAGAACAAATCAGAAAACTCGGCAATGTTAAAATAATTGCAAATAATGATGATGCCGATATCTATCTGGTTGGTATTAATGGTGAAGGAGATGGCTTTGTTGAATTGAAAGAGGATTTCACAGATTCAACTGATATTGCAAATGCAAAAAAAGCAAAAAGCGAAGGAAAAACTGTATGTGCATATATAATAATCACAGATAAAGCTCATGAACAATTGGCCGTTAAGTTAGGTTCAATCGTAGATTACATAATTCTTGTTGGAACTGACTGGACAATCATTCCGCTTGAAAATATCATTGCAGACCTTCAAAAGGAGGATGTCGAAATCATCGCTGCTGTACGTGACTTGGATGGTGCCAAAGTTGCATTGGAGACATTGGAACATGGAACCGACGGAATCATATTTGAAGCAAATGAATTCAATACTATCAAGAAAATTGCTCAGGAAGTCGTTGAAGCGTCACAAACAAAATATGAATTGAAAATAGCTACAGTGACAAATGTAAAGCCACTGGGGTCAGGTGACAGAGTATGTGTCGATACAACAGACATGATGAAGCCTGGAGAAGGAATGCTGATTGGTTCATATTCCAAATCAATGTTTTTAGTGCATTCAGAATCTCTTGAAAGCGAATATGTTGCTTCACGTCCATTCAGAGTTAATGCTGGTCCTGTACAGGCATATGTGATGGTTCCGGGCAACAAGACAAGATACCTATCCGAGCTTGTAGCAGGAGATGAGGTGCTGATTGTAAATACCGAAGGGGAAACCAGAACAGCATATGTCGGAAGAAGCAAAATCGAAAGAAGGCCATTAATTCTGATTGAAGCTGAATATGAAGGTCAAATTATAAGAACACTCCTGCAGAATGCAGAAACCATCAGGATAGTCGATGAAAATGACAACCCATTATCAGTGGCAGACATAAAACCGGGAGATAAGGTAAAGGTCTACATTGAGTCAAATGCACGTCATTTTGGAATCGCTATTGATGAAACAATTATTGAACAGTGAGGTTAGGACATGTCACAGGTACGGGCATTTTTGGCTATAGATTTGGATGATGATTTAAAACCAAAAATTAACAGGATAATTAAAGAATTTAAACAGATTGATACACGAATCAAATATGTGGAATTAACAAACCTACATTTAACCTTGAAATTCTTCGGAGAAATTGATACTGCCGGTTTGGAATTGTTGGAAGAAAAGATAGCTAAGGTCGTATCTGAATTCAAACCATTCGATATAAAGATTAAAAGTTGCGGAGCTTTTCCAAACAATAACCATATTAAGGTTATATGGGTTGGAATTGAAGACGATTCCGTAATAAGGGATCTGCATGATAAGCTGGACAAGGAATTCAGCAGCTTAGGATTTGATAAGGACAAGAAATTCTCTACACATTTGACTATTGGCCGTATGAAATCCGCTAAAAATAAAAATCAGGTAAAGTCAACCATTGAAGAGTTCAGTGATGTTGAAATTGGCGAGATGACCGTAGGCAGTATTGCTTTGAAAAAGTCTACATTAACACCATCAGGACCAATATATGAGGATATAAAAGTATTTGAATTGTGATGTCATGGATTATAATTTAATATTAGATGATATAAAGCCGACAGAGGACGAAACAGAAAAGATTACAGAAGTCTCCTCAAAAATAATAAATTATCTTCAGGATTTATGTGATGAGGATAACCTTGGTGCAAAAGTGGCTTTGGTAGGTTCGGTAGCCAAAAACACCGCACTCAAAGGCAAATCCGACATTGACATTTTCATCGCATTTCCTTTGGATACGGATAAGCAATTCTTGAAGAATAAGGGTCTGGAATTGGCTCACAGCTGCTGTGATGAATTTCAAGTTGATGCTGAACATCATTTTGCATCACATCCGTATGTCACAACCGATATTGAAGGTTTCGAAGTAGATATCGTTCCATGCTATGCAATCGAAAACGGAGACCAGCTCAAGTCTGCCGTAGACAGAACCATTCTTCACACCAGATATGTTAAGGCCAATTTGGATGAAGGCCAGGAAGATGAGGTCCTGCTTTTAAAGCGATTCATGGCAATGACAGGAACATATGGTTCCGAATTTAAGGTTGGCGGATTTGCAGGTTATCTTTGTGAACTTCTGATTATTCATTATGGCACATTTGAAAATACTTTGAAAAATGCTATAAACTGGAAATATGGACATAGCATAGATCTGGAAGGATATGGAACTTCAAAGGATTTCAAAGACCCGTTAATAGTAATAGATCCGACAGATAAAAACAGAAACGTCGGTGCAGCATTAAGATTGGATAAGCTGGCCGAGTTCATCCAATCAGCACGCAATTACATATTTTCACAAAATAAGACTGATTATTTTTATCCATTAAAACGTGATTTGAATAAGGATGCTATTTTAAATGAATTCAAATCAAGAAACGGGGAAGTAATAGCCATCAAATTCAGAATCCCGGATATTCCGCTTGATACGCTGCATCCTCAACTTAGAAAGACAACGGAAGCCCTTGAACGCAAATTAAACAATGAGGAATTCAACGTATTTAAGGCAGATTACTGGAGTGATGAGCTATTGAGCTGTGTGATTCTTTTGGAAATGGCTTCATCAACTTTAAATGACATTAAGGTCAATGTCGGACCTAAAGTTTTCATCAGTCAGGCTTGCGAAAACTTTGCAGCTAAATATGGTCGTGAAAACTGTTATGTTCAAGGCGATTTTTTAGTTCACACCCAGAAAAGGGAATTCTGCAATGCCTTAACTCTCATTGAGCATATTTTCACTAGAGAGCACATAGGGTTAATCAAGGTTGGCAAAAACCTTAAAAAGAACATAATTGAAACTTATGAATTCATTGACATTTATGAGATTGATAATGAGGGATTTTTGGAATTTTTGGATGATTTCATAAAACCCGGTCAGCACATTGTAAGGTGAACTAATGGCACAAGACAAAACTGAAGAGATAGATTTAATCGTAAACCATCCCAAAAAGGCAATCAACAAGTTGGCATTACCTATCATTATCAGCAACCTGTTCATGACTCTCAACAATATTATCGATGGAATATGGGTTTCAGGTTTGGGGCCCGAACCACTTGCTGCAGTAGGATTTGTAACACCATTGTTTTTTGCGTTTGTAGGGGTTGCAAACGGTCTGGGTGCAGGTTCAAACAGCCTTATTGCAAGATGCATAGGCGCTGAAAAGTATCATGATGCCGGAAACAGTGCAATCCACTCCATAATGCTATGTTTTATCGTAACTGTCATTTCAACAGTTCTTATTCTGATTATTTTAAAGCCTCTGCTTATGATGATGGGTGCCGGAGAGGTAATCGGTCTGGCTTTATCCTACGGATACATTGTTCTTGGAGGGGTATTTTCACTCTTCATTCCGGCGATGCTGGCGGCAATATTTCGTTCTCAAGGAGAAATTGAAAGGGCATCCTATCCGTTAATGCTTACGGCAATAATAAACATGATTCTGGATCCGATTTTCATTTATGTTTTGGGTCTGGGCATTACCGGAGCGGCAATTGCAACAGTTCTTGCGGCAACACTTGCAATGCTTCCGATGATTTACTGGATGTTCTATAAAAAGGACAGCTTTTTGGAAATCAGGTTAAGAGAATATAAAAGGAACCTTTCAATCTATAAGGAAATATTGGTCGTAGGAATTCCGGCAAGCCTGGAACAGTTCATTCTTTCTTTCGTTTCAATCCTGATGAACTACTGGTTAACATTATTGTCCGGAACAATAGCTGTAGCTGCATATACCGCAACATGGAGGCTGATTTCAATTGGAATATCCCCTTTAATAGGTATTGGAGTTGCGGCATTGACAGTAGGTGGAGCAGCCTACGGTGCACGTAACCTTGTAAATCTGAAGACCGCTCTGAATTATGGCGTCAAGTTAGGTTTGATTTCATCAATAATCATCTGCTCATTCTTCTTTATATTTGCAGAACCGCTGTCATTCATTTTCTCATATTCTGCAAGCAGTTCCGTTTTGGCCTCCCGTGTGGTTGAGGCTTTAAGAATCTTATGTTTCTTCATATTGTTCATGCCGTTGGGTATAGTGGCAGGTAATATCTTCCAATCAATGGGAAAAGGAACAATCTCCTTAATCTTGACAATACTTAGAACATTCATTCTGGAAGTGGTGTTTGCAGCTTTATTCGCATTCGCATTTAATTTGGCCGATGTGGGCATTTATATTGGAATTGTCTGTGGTATGGCATTGGGTTCAATTGTAGGATATGCATATATCAATTACTATCTGAATAGGCATAAGAGTTATTTCAAACAGCAGGAGTAATATTTTTTATTCCTTATTTTAAATTTTGTAAAAAATTAGCGATATTATTTTTAACAGTTAATGTTTCTTTCATTGGATTTTCATATTGTGTGTATATTTTATATTTTTAAGTATAACATTTAAATCCAAAAGTAATATGATAATGATTTTTTTTGATTTTTTTTAAAATATTTTTTAAAATATTTATAATATTTTAATTTATGTTTAAAAAAAGGTTGATTATAATAAATTTTGTTGAATAATTTTTATCAAAAGTTTTATAATGTTCTTTTTAGAAAATATTAACTATGTCAGAGATTAAGAAAATCACAATCGATGTCGACGTTGAAGAGTTTTATGATGAGTATGTCGATTTTGAAAAAATCTCAAAATTATGCATTGAAGAGCAGGAAATGTTGGGGTACAACTGGAATTATCCTCCTTTTGATTTTGATGTTGATGAGATTTGGAATTCCTATAACAAGCTCAAGATAATGGCTTTTAAGATTGATTTTTCAGCCGAAGAACTTGAACATACATTTTCCGATGAGGAATTGGAATTTGTTTTAAAACGTTTTGAAAGACTTAAGGTCAAATTAATGAATGAAATTTACATGCTTGAAAACGAGGACTCCCTGGGACTGTATTTGGGCAAATGCAACTTATGCATGAGATGTACAAGGGAATTCGGAGCACCTTGTAAAATGCCGTTTAAAATGAGATATTCAATAGAATCTTTAGGCGGGGAAGTAGACAGGGCCGTTGAAGATCTGTTGGGATATAAAATTCTTTACGCTCATGATGGTAAACTGCCGGAATATCTTATATTCATTGGCGGTTTGCTTTATGATAAAAAATAGGTGATAAATATGATTGTAAGTGTAATCGGAGGAACCGGACCTCAAGGACTTGGAATTGCTGAAAGATTAGCTATCGCTGGTGTTGAAGTAATTGTAGGTTCAAGAAAAGAAGAAAAAGCATTAGAAGTTGTTGCAAAAGCAAAAGAAGACTTAGCAGACTATGACTTAAACATGACTGGTATGGCAAACGAAGACGCAGCAAAAGCTGGAGACGTATTGATTCTTACCGTACCACTGGCTGCACAAAAACCAACAGTCGAAGGAATCAAAGAATTCTGTACCGACAAAATAGTCATGGACGCAACAGTACCTTTAGAAACTGCAATCGGCGGAAAACCATTCAGATTCGTCGACCTGATGGAAGGATCAGCTGCAGAAAGAACTGCAAAAATCCTTGAAGGAACCGGAGCAAAAGTAATCTGTGCATTCTGTAACATATCCAACTCCCACCTCTCAAACATTCCAGAAGAAATCGACTGTGACTGTTTAATAGCAGGTGACGACAAGGAAGCAAAAGAAATCGCAGCAGAAATCATCGACAAAATACCAGGAATCAAAACAATAGACACAGGTATTTTAGAAAAAGCAAGAATAATCGAAAAAATCACCCCATTATTAATTGGATTAAACATCAAATACAGATCCCATTACGGTGGTTTAAGAATTACAGGTATTCCTGCACTAGATAAAGACTAATTTGATTAATATGGATTCATTTGAGGCATTAATTGGAAAACAGATAGATGATGTTGCCTTGAATGAATCAACAACTTTTTTTATTGCTCCATTGAAGTATCTATATAAGAATTGCGGCAGGCGCTATCCCGCAAGCAAATTCAAACTGGCTGATTTAGACTATTTTAATTTAATAGAGTTCAGCGAACTGTTTAAACATGACTCCATCTTGATTATCTGGTATGATGAGGATGGATTGATTACTGATCTGGAACACTATTACCTAAGCAATGATTTTGATGTGCTCTTTAAAGATTATTATATCATCAAAAAAGCCATTGACAATGGTGAAGCCCATAACCTGACCGAAGGGGACACCAGATACCTGGGCGCTTCCAGACTGAATGAAAAGGTTGAACAGCCTAACAGCGATAGGCTGGCCAATAAACGTGAACTTGTTTTGAAAAAGAGATATCTGCAAAAAATTATCAATGAAATGGGATTCAAATGCAATTTCTGAAGATTCATTGATTAAGGCATGATTTTCGGAATCATTATATGAAATTAACTCAATATTTAATAATATTGCCCGATTAGGGTTGTTGCTGAAAAAAAAAACAATCATTATGATGGTTCAATCGGATTGATATAATTAAAGGGGAGGATAATATGCCTAATTGCCCAAACTGCGGTGAAGAAGTTGAGGAAAGTTCAGTGTTCTGCCAAAATTGCGGAATCAAAATTGAAAATAAAGCCAATGAAGTAATTGCAACAAGAAATGTGTCTGTCAATCATCACTCATCCTTTGAAGAAAACAAGTATCTTGCAATGATAGCTTTCGGATATTTAACTCTTTTTATCCAGCTAATAGCTATTTTAGCCGCTTGGAGTCAGGTAAGAGTAATCAATTCAGATAGGATTATTCTATATCCGTTGTTATGTATAATGCTTTCATTTTTTGCTTCTTTCAATTTGGTCAAGCATGAAAAGACATTCATTCATTCAGTAATGGTTGCTGTCGTGTCTATCGTGTTATTCATTATAGGAATTATAGTAGTTTAATCAAATTGATTAAACTCCCTTTGAGCGTTTTCATAGAAATAACCCAGTTCACGCCCGTTGACGAATATATGGCTTACTGTGATTGACACGCTCATCTCATAATCATCGTTTACTTTTCCCCAGGTCACCAACGGCTGGATTGCGCTTCCGTCAACGACGCAATTTGTAAGCATATCAAAGTCAACCCATGGAATGCAGGACATATTTACAATATTTTCCAAATCCCTTTTTTCCATTTCAACAAAAAAGCCTTCCTTTTTTCCTGTCAAAATATCATTGGATAGGTTTCTGACATAATCATGCCATTCAATAATGTTTTCAAATTCCTGAGGAACTTTAACACGCATTTCCTTATATATCTTATTGTCTTCATCCATTATTGGACTGACTCCCTCAAGATAGTCATGTTCTATGGCTTCACCGTTGATTATTCTGCGTTTAAGCTCGGGAACGGAATTTGTCGCATTCATCAGACAGCCCAGACTCATTATGAAAAATGACTTGTCATTTTCACGGCACCACTTCCACAGTTTTTCAACATTTATTCGTGCGCTCATTGAATATCTGGCTGATAAGAAGTTTATAAATGGATTTTCATCTAAATTACATTCAATTTTTTTCATTCTATAACCTAAATCTTTTTATATTATTTTTTAATATATATTCTATTGTATAAATCATATATGGTTTTGTTATAATGAAAGTAGTAATTGTAGGTGGAGGAGCTGGAGGAATATCTACAGCTTCAAATATACGTAAATTAGATAAGGATATCGAAATTACAGTTCTCACAAGAGATAATAAGGTTGCATACTCTCCATGTGCCATTCCTTATGTACTGGCTGGAGTAATTGAAACTTTTGATGATATCGTTATGAGAACTCCTGAAGATTATCAAAATAAAGGCATTGAAGTTATAACCGAAGTTGAAGTAACTGCAGTCGATTCCGATAAGAAAACAGTCACATACCAGAAAGACGGCAAAAGCGTTGTCATGGATTATGATAAACTGGTCCTTGCAACTGGAGGCAATCCATTTGTTCCTCCGATGCAGGGCGTTGATTTGGAAGGCGTTTTCAGAATAAGAAACATTGATGACGGTATGAAAGTTCAGGAAGCTATGAAAGATGCAAAAAATGCAATCGTAACAGGTGCAGGATTAATCGGTATTGAAATAGCTTTTGCACTTAAAAATCAGGGATTGAATGTTATCTTAAGTGAAATGATGCCTCAAATCGTTCCTAGGTCAATCGATAAGGACATGTCAGATATTTTGGTAAAATACCTTGAAATGGAAGGCATAAAGGTTGTTTTGGGAAAACCGATTACAAAATTGATCGGTGAGACTAAAGTCGAGAAGGCATGTTTCGGTGATGAGGAAATTTATGACACTGACATGGTTATTATGGCAACCGGTGTAAGGCCGGAACTTGATTTGGCTAAAATGGCAGGATGTAATATTGGAAGATGGGCCATAATCGTCAATGACAGAATGGAAACTTCAGTAGAGGATGTCTTTGCAGTAGGAGACTGTGTCGAATCAAGAGATCTTATTTTAGGTTCAAATACCATTTCTCACTTAGGTACCACTGCAGTAAGACAATCAAAAACATTGGCACGTACAATCTGTGGTAAAAAATCCAAATTTAACCCTGTATTGAATTCAATGGTTTCCAAAGTAGGAAAATTGGAATTCGGTGCTGTAGGTTACACTACAAGTTTTGCTTTGCAAAATCAAATCAGACCTGTAGTTCAAAAGGTACAGGCACTTACAAGAGCTAGATATTATCCGAATGCAAAACCAATGGATATCAAAGTTATTTGTGATGGTAATGGAACCATTATAGGTTGTCAAATCATAGCGGAAGAAAGGGTGGCTGAAAGAATCGATACAATGACATTAGCCATTACTGAAGGTTTGACCTGCTTTGATTTAAGCAATATGGAATTTGCTTACGCACCACCTGTATCAATGGTTACAGATCCGTTAATCCTTGCTGTTGAAGAGGTAAGCAAAAAATTCAATTAAATAAAATAGGGAGATGATAAAATGGCAGAGCATGGACATGGTCATCACGGTCACGGAGGCCAAATGACTCCGGAACAACAAAGACAAATGATTGAGCAGGAATTGAGACTTGCTAAAAACTTAAGTCAAATTAAGCATAAAATCGTTGTAATGAGTGGAAAAGGAGGAGTAGGAAAATCCACCGTTGCGGCAAACATTGCTGAAACTTTACAAAAATTAGGATATAAGACAGGAATATTGGATGCTGATATCCACGGTCCGAACATTCCTAAGATGTTGGGTATTGAAATGCTTGAAAGTGAGTTCAACCAATACCAGTTCGATACTTTCAAGGAAATCACAGAATCTGCAATGGCTAAAGAAACATTCAACAATGACGAAGAACAGGCAGAATTCATAAAAGCAAAACAGGAAGAATACAGGCATGCAATGTTTCCGGTAGTTTTGCCGAGCGGTTTGAAAGTGATGTCTATGGCATTTTTGATTGACAGCATCGACAGGCCTATCATTTGGAGAGGACCTCAAAAAACCGGTGCAATCAAACAGTTAATTTCAGATGCACATTGGGGACAACTTGACTATTTAATCATTGACAACCCTCCTGGAACAGGAGACGAACCTTTAACCGTACTACAAACAATTCCAGATGCTGATGCGGTCATAATGGTCACTACACCAAACGTCGTATCACAAGAGGATGTTTTAAAATGTGTCAAGATGGTTGAATTGATGAATATCAAAAATATAGGTCTTATTGAAAACATGGCATATTACATTTGCCCTCACTGTGATGAAAAACTTTACATATTCGGTAAAGGCAATGGCGAATTGTTTGCTGAAGAGATGGAAATTGAATATTTAGGCGATTTGCCTATTGAAGAAAAAGTTTCCGATGCACCAAATAAGGATGCCGTTATTTCAGTGCTTGATCCTGATGATGCTGTTTCAAAAAGATTTGTTGAAATAGTTAAAGACATTCAGGACAAATTCACAAAAGACTAATGTTAAGGATATAGCTTACGCGAGCTATATTTACGATGTATCCTAAGAAATTAGGATCTTCTTTTAATTTTTTATAGCAATCCAGTTTTTCTATTGCATACTCTTTATTCTCATCCATCACATTAAGTGAAAAATACTGCATTCCTGTTTCATATTCATGTGCATCCGTAAAGATTGGAACCAGATATTCCCCGTCATTGGCATAAGGTATTTTAACGGGTTCGCCTTCTTCAATTGAAATGATGAATTCCTTATCTTTGATATATTCCTTTATTTGGCATTCAGTTTTTTCAATTGCACTTTCGTTTTGGTTTTCACTGTACATATAAATCATATTAATAAGATTTTTCAGTTCCGGATGTGTTATTTCTTCAATTTTCATTGTATCTATTTTTAATTTTCATTGTTATTTAATTTTTTCAGATATTCATCTACCTCATCTTTTGGAATGAATTTAAGGGCTGCAGAATTTATGCAGTATCTTGGAGAACCTCCCGGCCCGTCATGGAAAAGGTGTCCCAAGTGGGAATTTGATTTGGCGCTTCTGATTTCAATCCTTGTTGTACCATATGAAAAGTCTCTGCTCTTTGTTATTGCATTGTCATCGATTGCTTTTCTGAATGCCGGCCATCCGCATCCTGAGTCGAATTTGTCATCTGATGAAAACAGAACTTCACCATTAACTACATCCACATATACACCATCTTCAAAAAAGTCATCATATTTTCCGCTGAATGGTGCTTCTGTCATAGAAAGCTGTGTTATTCTATACTCTTCAGGTGATAGATGGTTGAATTCTTCATCATCTATTGAATTTAAATCAACATGGCAGTAGCCCTGCGGATTTCTTTCCAGATACTTTTGATGATAGGCTTCGGCTGGGTAAAAATTGCTTATTGCATGGGCTTCCACTGCAATTCTTTTTGAAGTTTCTTTCTGTTTTCTGTTCAGAAATTTCAGGACAATGTCTTTTTGGCATTCCTCCTGCCAGTAGATGCCTGTCCTGTACTGTGTTCCTATATCATTTCCCTGACGGTTTCTGGAAAACGGATCGATTATCCCATAGAAATTTTCCAGAATTTCATCTAAAGATATTATCTTTGGATTATAGGTCACCTTAACGGTTTCGGCATGCCCTGTTCTTCCGGTGCAGACCTTCTCATATGTTGGAGACAGGTCTCTGCCGTTTGCATATCCCACTTCTGTCTGGTTAACTCCTTTCAATCTGGATATGAATGCTTCAACTCCCCAAAAGCAACCTCCGGCCAGATATATGACTTGCAATTTTTCAAACATATTAATTAATTTCATTTCGTATTATTTAAATTTTAAAATCATGCCCGAATTTTTTTCATCATAAAACTTTTTTATTATTAAATTCATATCTAATAATGGAGGAATTAATCAATGTTTTATAGTACTATAATGAAAATTGATTCAATTGATAGATTAAGAGATATTAGAGATGCATTGCTTGTTGAACAAGGTATCAATCCTACTCGTCAAGGAGAACAAGCTATTAAAGTTGTAGTTGAAAGAATTGATGAAATTCAGGCTACACTGGACAAATCAGCTACAAAAAATTTAAATAGAAACAGAAGATAAGTGATTTTGTGATAAGACTAGTTACAAGCGGTAGGCGCTTACTTAGAAAAAGAATGTACAATCCGCCACATAAGCGTCATAGAAATTCCACATACTACCGTGAAAATAGAAATCTGGCCAAACCTCATCAAGAGAATTTTAGAAATATGAATGGTCCTCAAATAAAACGTAAAAAAAGACCTAAACGTGAGGTCATCGGCGGATTCAAAATGTCTTACAGGTATAAATATTACAATAATGATAACTCCGAAGAGAAAAGCGAAGAATCAGAATGATTCTTCCAACAATTCTTTTTTTGAAATAATTTTGTTTTTAGAGTGGATATCTAAAATAATGCCTGAAAAGGCATCGTCATTTTTTGAAAGCGCCCTGAACAATTCGCAGGACACTTCACAGGGTTCATAGTCAACAAGTTCCAGATATTCAAAACCCTTTTCATATTCTTCAGGGCTGGAAAATACGATAATCTTAAAATCATCAATGCTTCCTGTAACCAGGAAGTCCCTTTCGTGGTCTTCACCGATGGTTGGGCATATGAGTTTCATCTAAAAGCTCCCGTTTCTGTCCATGTTGAAGTTCTGAGAGTGGGGATTGATTACAAAGCCCTGGAAATATTCATCCTCATCAGCTATTTTTTCAATATCTTCAGGTGAGATTACCTTCATCTCCAGTTTGTCTAAAAATAATTTGGATATTTTAGCGCTTCCAACAGCATATTCCCTGATGTCTGTAAAGACAGGGATAATGTATTCCTTGCTTTCTTCTGTCAATGTCAATTTTACAGGCCTTTCAAGCTCGTCAATCAATGTGAAGTAGATCTCTTCGGGGTAAGCTTTAAGGATATTGCTCTTTACACTTTCAAGCTCGATTGCATCCTCGCTTTTAAGCTTTTTAACCATATTGGCATATATCTGAATGTAGTCCTTCAGTTGACTTTTAGAAGCTTTTACATTATTTTTTTGATAATCTTCGTAATCTTTAGGATTCATTTTTATTCACAGCAGTCGTGGACATCTTCGCCACCAATTACAAAGTCCCATTGAGGCGCGTTAATGGCAAGTCCAAGGAATTCTTCATCTTCAGCATAGTCTGCAACGATTTCACTGCCTATTTTTTTATCGCATATGAATTCGTTTTCCTCAAATTGCTCTTTGAAAGTTTCGATTGCTTTTTCAGCTTCTTCTTCATCAGTGTAAACAGGGATTACAAACTCTTCAGCTTCATCTTCCTCATCACTGATGATTAATGCAACGATTTCCTTTTCTTCGCTGTTTGCATTTGATACAATGATGAATTCTTCATTGAATACCTTGTGTTCGATTTCATGATAGATTTCACCAAGCTCTTCAAGCTGTTCGCTGTTTTCCTCTTCAAAGGAGTCATCGAGTTCATCTGTTTCATCGAGGGCAGCTTCGATTTTTTCATTTAAATCATCGTCAAGTTCTATAAATTTTTCAACTAAATCTTTTAATTCACTCATTATTTCACCATAAAAATTCAATAATCGTTAAAAAAAGTCATCTTTTTAAAAACAAATGAACATTCTCTTCCTAAACACCACTAAAGGAATACAAACGAATGCTCATTTCAACCATCACCATTGTTCATATTATAAAAAAATAGTATATAACAATATGAACAATACTATTTATGATTTTAACCTATATAAAGGTTAAGGTTATCTAAAATCACTTTCAATAGCTTTTATCTGGTTATAGATAATTTTATTTGTACTGACATCAATATTGTTTTTCTCGCCAAGTTCTATAACCTTGCCATTCAAGGAATCGATTTCAGTCTTTATTTTCCTTTTGATGTCCTGATGTGTTGATGAAAAATGATTATAGGTATCGGGAACAAGTTTTGAGTAGAACAACTTCTTGTAATCATCCGGATTATCCCATAATGTCGAATATCCAGATGCATAAATGACATCAAATATCTCATCGATGATGCTGTTCATAATCTCTTTTGAATATTCATTTTCAGTCAGCTTTCCATAGTTGACATCCAGAATGGCACCAAGGGGATTAAGCGCACAGTTGTATAGCATTTTGGCCCAAAGGTACTTCTCGATTTCATAGTTTATTTCGCATTTGATTCCTGATGAGGTTATCATTTCGGCAATTTCAGATAGGACTTTAGGGTCTTCATCTTGAAGTGATCCAAGCAAAATAGGTTCTGTATATACGGTCACTTCGCTGATGTGCCTTTCAGGTCTTGTGAAACCGGTAATCACACGTGCAACAAATACCTGTTCTTTAGGGAAATATTTCAGATAATATTCATCATTTCCAAATCCGTTCTGGAAAATAATTATTTTTGTATCCTCTTTTAGGATATCCCTGTTTTCATTCAGATTCCTGGCGATTTCCTCATTTGCCGTTGTCTTGCTTGCAATAAAAATATAATCGAAGCTGTTTTTGGGTATATCTCCATATTCTTCGAATACCTCAATATCTTCAAAGGAGTAATGTGTAAAGAGTCCTGTCCTTCTGATTCCATTTTCTCTGATGGCATTTGCAGTCTTTCCGGTCGCATAGATTGATAGGTTTGCACCCTGTGAAATGACGGAACTCGCAATTCCCAATCCTACACCGCCGGCACCGATAAGTAAAACATTCATATACATATTTTTAGCATATGTATTATTTTAATTTTTCATTCTGATTTTAGGCATTTCAAAATTCATATTTTTCGGTATTACTAAATTTAAATAATTTTTTTAGTCAAAACAAAATTTTCAGGCGAATACTTTAAATATGGGGAAGTTTAATATTAGTTTAATTAAATTTAAACTTACTTGAGGAAAATTATGCAAAAAGTCATTATTGAAAAAAAGGACAATTCCCAAAAGGCATTATTAAGTGAAGATTCCTTTGATATCATTTCAATTCTTAAGGAGGACTATACCTACATTTATGATGCAATCGAAGAGGAAAATTTCATCTTGAAATACAGCGAATGCAATCTGTTCAAGGAACTGGTTTATGAAAATCTTGTTGTAGGCTTCTGCACTTATGACTTTTCACGGGAGTTCATGACCGCTGCCCTGAGCAATATCTATATCCTTCCGGAATTTCGGGGCAATAGAATTTTTCTGGAGGAACTTGAGGATACGATGAGGAATTACAGCAAGCCAAGCATAATGGAGCCGACACGCTTGGTTGTCGAAACATTAATCAGCTATGGCTTTGCTCAAAAGGTCAATGACCGCATTGTTGTAAGCGCTATAGAATTCATTGTTCCCGGAAGCCATGTCCTATCAAATGCCCCTTACGATAATGACGAGTTGTCTACCCATTTTTATGATTTGGACATGTGTGCCTGTTTTCATGTACTGGATCTGGAAAAGGGGATAGTCGCATACAGTTCCCCTCTAAATTATGATATTGTCCATTATGACTGCATTGAAAATAGGCAGAAAATGGATGATGAATATTTTTCCAATATCAGGGAATCATTCTGCCAAAGTGATGTCGAATTCATGAAAGTCATTTTGGAATTGGAGGAAAATCTGCCAGTTAAGAATTATACAATAGATGAAATAATCGGTGAGGGTGATGAGATGTCAGAATATATCCAATCCCTGATAGATGACGGTCATGTAACTTATGAAAGGGCTCTTGAAATCAAACAGCAGATTAAAGAGGAATATGAATCTGGAATGATTTTAAATGAATCTTTGCTGATCAGGTTAGCTTACCTGTTCGAAAACAATATTGAGCCAACAATCAAATCACATGATGAGGTCTGCCCCTACTGTGGCATGCCAATCGACAGCCATGACAAATTCTGCCATTTCTGCGGCATCAATCTGGATTATGACATTGAACTGATGCAAGAAAATTTGATTAAATCAATAAACACCTCTAAAAGCGACTTCAAGGAGGACATCAGATTCATCATGTATAAATTCCTCAAGCTAATCGATGAGAAAATTGATTTTGAGTATGCAATTTTCACAATCGAAAATACCTATAACATTTCCTGGCCAAAGCTCAGTTACTGTTTGGAAAATCAGGGTTATCTAATTGATGATTCAATAACCGAAAGGGGATATGAATTTATGAACACACATCCTCTGCATTTCTGGGAAAAGTATCATATGGATATTGTCGACTACACAGACTTTGAAAATTATTTCTATAATCATCTGTACATGAATCACATTGACATATGCTTGACATATTTAGAAAATTTTGCAAAAGATGAATATGTTTTAGAAATTATAGAGAATATTAAATCTGATTTATAATCTTTAATTTTTTGAATGTTATCCTCTATGCTTTTAAAAATATTTCTACTTCATGATTAGTTGATTGTAATAATCATTAACCTTTTTATATTATCATAAACAATATTAAATGTATATGATAAGTTTATCGTTGAAAACTTTAAGTTTCCGATGGGCTTATTTGTTAAAAGTAGATAATTAATAACTTTTAATATTATTTTTTTTAATAAATGTAAGGAAAATGGTGTGATTATGAATTTGAATAGAAATATTAAATTGGGATTAATTGTTGCTATTACAATAATAGGATTATTTGTTTTATCCTTACTGATTTCCCAAGCACCAGCAGGTTCAGATAATTCTGCACGTTTCGGTATTTTAACACTATTGCCTCCTCTTATAGCTATTGGGTTGGCATTCATTACCAAGGAAACGATATTGTCTTTGTTTGTCGGTGTTTTTGTTGGGGAATTCATGCTATGCTGCAATGATTTAAACATTATTTCCACAATAACCAATGCATTTTTAGAAATGGGTTCTCAAGTGATTTCTTGTATGGCCGACCCATGGAATGCAGGTATTATTCTTCAATGTTTGCTTATAGGAGGTATTATCCAATTAATAACCAAAATGGGTGGAGCAAAAGCTCTTGCCGATGCTTTTGCAAAAAGAGCGGATACCCCTAGAAAAGCTCAACTGTTCACTTGGATTTTAGGATTATTTGTATTCTTCGACGATTATGCAAACTCATTAATTGTCGGTCCTATCATGAGGCCAGTAATGGACAAACTTAAAGTCTCTAGAGAAAAATTGGCATTTGTGGTTGACGCGACTGCCGCTCCTGTAGCAGGTATAGCAATCATTTCCACCTGGATTGGATTGGAAATCAGTTTAATCGCCGCCGGTTTCAAATCTGTTGGAGTAACTAATGTCACCGGTTTTGGAATATTTTTACAGACCATTCAATACAGGTTCTATAACATATTTATTTTATTTTTCGTTGTGATTTCAGCACTCACCTTATATGAGTTTGGACCAATGAAAAAGGCAGAACAAGCTGCCCGTGCTAGAAAAGATGATGAACCGATCATTGTTCCTCAAGCACCTGGATTTGATGAGGTTAAACCTGTTGAAGGAATTAAGTTAAGCGTATGGAATGCGATCATTCCTATTTCCACCCTCATTATAGGGGCTCTTATAGCATTCTATTGGAGCGGATACACTGCTATTTTAGGCGGACAAGATCAAGCTCTCATCACCTTAATGAAAACATCCCCATTATCATTCAACGGTATTTTTGAAGCATTATCCGCTTCCGACGCATCTGTCGCTCTTTTCCAAGCAGCGCTTCTAGCTTCAATTGTTTCTATCATTATGGCAGTTGGTGAAAAGATACTCACAATAGAAGATGCAATCTCCGAATGGATTGGGGGTATGAAAACCATTGTAATTACTGGAGTAATTTTGCTCCTTGCATGGTCACTTGGTGGTGTAATCGGCGATGTCGGTACAGCAAATTATCTTGTCGGGGTGCTGAAAAATACATTGCCTCAATTTATTGTGCCTTCATTAATCTTCATTTTAGGTGCACTGATTTCCTTCGCGACAGGAACTGCATACGGTACAATGAGTATCCTGATGCCTTTGGCTATTCCGCTTGCCTGGGCAGTAAGTACCGGTGATATGGGATTCACCATTGTATGTACCAGTGGTGTATTGACCGGAGCGATCTTTGGAGACCACTGTTCACCGATTTCAGACACAACAATTCTTTCGTCTATGGGAACCAGCTGTAACCACATTGGCCATGTTCAAACACAAATCTACTATGCAGTATATGTAGCATGTATTGCAATATTAATTGGTTACATCCCAGCAGGATTAGGCGTACCTTCCTACATCTGTACTCCTGTAGGTATCGTCGCAATGTATATCGGGCTTAGGATAATTGGTGAAAAAGTCGACTTTGAAGAAGTTGAGGCATAACCCTCACTTCATTTTTTTTTATTAATTTTCATTATAAATGGGCTTTCTGCAGCTCCCATTTTAATAAATCTAAAGAATTTGCAATGATTGAATTTACAATTTTTTAAAATGTGGTGATTTTCCCTTTTTTCTACAAAGATTTCAAAGCGATTTATTCAAGTAAAAGTGAAGGTTAATATTCGCCGCAAAGGTGTTTATAAGTGCAGTATCTGCATAAGAACTGTCTTTTGGCAGGGAAGTTATAGTTGTTGATTTCATTTCTGACATGATGCATTGTATCAACGGCATCTCGGATTTCATCGTTATTCAAATATTTACGTTTGTTGTCCTCATCACATATATCCAATAGGCGCAGACGACCGTTTTTTGTGAAGAACACTCCAACGCTTGAAACGTTCCTTCCGTAAACATTCTCAACAAGCAGTTTATAGTAGCACAGTTCAAGCCTGTATTTTGAAAACGAGCTGGATTTTGAAGTCTTATAATCAATTACAACAAGATTTCCATTTTCATCTTCCAAAATAATATCACATATTCCGGAAAACCTGTTTTCTTCATCAAGAAGGTATTCCTCCTGTGAAAAAAGCCTATAATCGTTTTCTATGAAAACCTCTTCAAAAAATGAACCTAAATTATCGATGTGTTCCGTTAGGTCATATCCAATGTTTTCTTCATGAGCAATCCTTAAAAGTTCATTTCTGATATCCACTCCGTCCAAATCATCTCCGAACTTGTCAGCGAACTTTTCTGCAACCAAATGAACGTCACTGCCCAAGGTCATATACTTGTTTTTGGGAACTTCAATTTCATCAATGTATTGAAATTTGAATTCAAGAGGGCATTTAAGATATGTGTTAACTTTGGATTTGGACAGTTTCATATTTATTCTTTTATTAGAACATTTTTAAATAAATTATGATTATTTTAAATACTTTAAATGAGATAATAATAAACAGGTGAATATATAATGAAAAAATTATATGCATTGCTAATAATTTTAGTTGTCATTTATCTGGGAATTAATTTGCTGCCGTTAGGCTTCAATTCTCAAACTTCAACCGATATAGCAAATAATACAACAATTGCAATTGGTGGAAGCAGTTTTGAGAAAATAAGCAATTTTACAGATAGTAAAGTGAATGATACTGTTGTAAGTTTAGTAGATGAAAGAAACAATTTGGTGATAAACGTTAGTGAAATAGATAGTTCTCAAAATATTACCGACATTGTTAATAATGCGTTCGCTAATGTGGGATACACATCAAATGATACCATAGACCAAAACGGTGTGACTTCTTACTTCATGTATATTGAAGGCGTATACGGCTATGATGCTGACATCTACTTCAGTAAAGATGGTAAAAATTATTTGATTAGTGGAGTTGAAATTCCTTATGAAAACAGTGATTACTTTATAAATACCTGTAAAGGAATTATTGATTCATTGAATGTAACTTCATCTAATTAATTATAAAATAATTCGGAGAGTAGTTAAATGAAAATAGTAGCACTTCAGGCAAGTCCGCGCAAAGGCGGAAACTGTGACGTATTGATGGACGAAATGATTAAAGGAATTGAAGAAAACGGAGGAGAAGTTGTCAAATTCTATTTGGAAAATGAAAACATCGCTCCATGTAAAGCATGTATGTACTGCGCTGAAAACCCGGAATGTGTACGTGCTGACGACGGAAACAAAATCCTTGATGAATTGGTGGCCGCTGACGGTGTAATATTTGCAACCCCTATTTACTACGGTCAAATGTCCGCTCAAGGTAAACTTATCATCGATCGTTTCTACAGCATAGGTCAAAATCCTGATAAAAGCTTATCTGGAAAAGCAGCATTGATATTTACTGAAAACCAGCCGGAAGAAACCTATGCAAATTATATTGAAATGACCAAATTCTCACCATTCACCTTTATGGGTTATGAAGTGATTGGTCATGTAGATGCTGGTAGCGCCGGTCCTGCTGGAATCGTAGCCGAAGAGCAGGAAGACAAATTAAAAGAAGCTTATGAGTTAGGTTTAAAATTCTAAACCTGCCCTTTTTCTATTTTTTTGGAGACTTGATATGGGTCTTGGTTCATTATTTAGAAGAAATAAGAATAAAAAAGAAGATGAAACTGCTGATTGCCATATTGACATAAACACGCAGGAATGTGACGGATGTGGTAAATGCAGCATTGCATGTCAAAACAATGTCTTAATGGTAGTGGATGACGTATCGGCGGTTCAGAATGCCCAGGCCTGTAAAAGCTGTAAAGTGTGTATGGCAATTTGTCCTAACGACTGCATTACCGTTAACTGATGTTTTCGCGTATAGTATCGATGAAGCTTCTATCTTCAAGCTTAATTATTTTTGTATGTTTTTCTGATTTTTTTATTCTGACGGTATCCCCGTTAAACACCTCAATAGGCAGCCCATCATATAATACGAAGGATGTTGTGTTGTCCCTGAGTTCTGTTAATCTGATTTCAACAGTGGACTTGTCGGACAGTACTATGCTTCTGTTGATTACGCTATGTGGTGCTATGGGTGTCAATGTTAAGATTTGTGCGGTCGGATCTGCAATAGGACCTCCGCAGGAGAGGTTATATGCTGTTGAACCTGTTGGTGTGCAGACCAGTATTCCATCTGCTGTGTAGGAATTTATAAGCTTACCGTCTACTATTGCATCAAATCTAACAACTCCAAAGGTATTTTTTGAAATTCCTATTTCGTTTAGAGCCTGCGGGATTTTTTCTATTTCGCCGTTTTTTCTTATTATCTCGCCTTCAAGCATCATCCTTTCTTCAATATGATAATCATTATTTAGAATTTCAATCAAGGATTTTCTAATGTTGTTTGAATCAATTTCTGTTAAAAAGCCTAATGTTCCCGTATGTATCCCTATTATAGGTTTTTCACAGGATAATCTTGCAGATTTGAGAAATGTCCCGTCGCCTCCAATTGAAATTATCAAATCGCATTCAGATATTTCAGTTGTGGTATCAATTTCAAGCTCCTTGGAAATTCCAATCAATTTTTCTCTGGTTTTTAAGGAGTTGGGATTGCTTTTATCCGCGTTGATGAATATTTTCATGGTTGAAAATATATGTCTCATATTAAATATTTTTTTCCAAGATATTTTAATCACTTTAAATTAATGATGCCTATTATAATTTTGAAGGTTATCTTAAAAACAGTTGATTTAGTTAAATGAATTTTTCATATAATAAAAAAGAATAAAAAAAATAGAGTTTTTAAAGTAGAATATCTATACATTAAAATAATTAAAATTCGATTTCATTAGCACCGATTACTTGGATGTCGGTATTTTCAACAAATTCTCCGCTTTCTTCTCCAAAGTTTAGGAAGTGTGGTGAATTCATATGTTTTTTAAGTGCTTCAGGACTTTCCCATTTTTCAACAAATGTCATTGAATCATCTTTGGATGATAACAACAATTGATAATCAATGTTTCCTTCTTCCTGTAGGGTTTCATATACTAATTCGTCGGCAAGTTCCATGATGCTGTCCTGACATCCTTCTTTTGGTTGAATTTTTGCTAATACTAAGATGAAATCCATAAATACTCACCTGTTTGATAATATAATTTTCATATTACTTAAATGGTTATAATTTTTTTCCAAAAATACATTAATTAAAAAGCAGATATATTAAACCAGCAAAAAATTTTGGAGAAAAACGATGATATATTCAACTGAAATTGAAAATATGTGTCTTGTTCGCAAAGGTGCTAATCACGACCCTGCTCCAATTCCTGAAGAGGGAAAATGGGTTAAAGCAAAACAGATATCAGACATTTCCGGTTTCACTCATGGTATTGGTTGGTGTGCACCGCAACAAGGATGCTGCAAATTAACATTAAACGTTAAAGATGGAATTATTGAAGAAGCATTAGTGGAAACATTGGGCTGTTCAGGTATGACTCACTCCGCAGCTATGGCCGGTGAAATACTCGTTGGAAAAACTATTCTGGAAGCCTTAAATACAGACCTTGTTTGTGATGCAATAAATACAGCAATGCGTGAATTATTCTTACAGATTGTTTACGGAAGAACCCAATCTGCATTTTCAGAAGGAGGCCTTCAAATAGGTGCTGGACTTGAAGATTTGGGAAAAGGCCACAGAAGCCAGATTGGAACAATCTATTCTACAAAAGAAAAAGGTCCAAGATACCTGGAGCTCACAGAGGGCTACATTACAGAAATCGGGCTTGACGAAGACAATGAGATTATCGGCTATAAGTACATCAACTTAGGAGTCATGTTGGACAATATCAAAAAAGGTGTTGAACCTCTTGAAGCAATTGAAAATGCAACAGGCCAATATGGAAGATTTGATGATGCCGTTAAAAAAATAGATCCAAGGAGTGAATAAAATGAGCTTATTTGAAAGTTATGAAAGAAGAATAGACCAGATCACTCCGGTGCTAGAAAAATATGGAATAAAAGATCTCGAAGAGGCAAAACAGATTTGTCTTGACAAAGGATTTGACCCTTATGAAATCGTTAAGGGTGTTCAGCCGATATGTTTTGAAAACGCATGCTGGGCATACACTTTAGGTGCGGCAATTGCTATAAAACAGGGATGTGTTAAGGCATCTGATGCTGCAAAAGCAATTGGTGAAGGATTGCAGGCTTTCTGCATTCCGGGAAGTGTGGCAGATGACAGGCAAGTAGGTTTAGGTCATGGAAACCTGGCTTCAATGCTTTTAAGTGATGAAAGTGAATGTTTCGCATTCCTTGCAGGTCATGAAAGTTTTGCAGCCGCAGAAGGTGCGATAGGTATAGCAAACTCCGCTAATGAAGTCAGAGAAAAGCCATTGAGGGTAATATTGAACGGTCTTGGAAAGGACGCAGCTTTAATCATCTCAAGAATCAACGGATTCACCCATGTTGAGACAGAATTTGACTACTTCACAGGTGAAGTTAAGGTTGTAAAGGAAAAAGCATACTCCGATGGTGAAAGGGCAAAGGTAAGATGCTACGGTGCGGATGATGTGCGTGAAGGTGTTGCAATCATGCATCTCGAAGGTGTTGACGTATCAATCACAGGTAACTCAACAAACCCAACACGTTTCCAGCATCCTGTAGCCGGAACATACAAAAAGGAATGCATCCTTCAAGGTAAGAAATACTTCTCCGTTGCTTCAGGCGGGGGAACAGGAAGAACCCTTCACCCAGATAACATGGCTGCAGGACCTGCATCCTATGGTATGACCGATACATTAGGAAGAATGCACTCAGACGCTCAATTTGCAGGCTCATCATCAGTTCCAGCTCACGTGGAAATGATGGGACTAATAGGAATGGGAAACAATCCTATGGTCGGAGCTTCAGTTGCAGTTGCAGTGGCCGTTGAAAAAGCAATGAAGAAATAAGGGAAAATTCTTCCCTTAAACTATTTTTTTAGGTGTCTATATGTCTACAATGTGGGGTTTGACAGTTCGAGGAATATGTGAATTCAATGGAAAAATTCTGCTTTTAAAGATTAGGTCTCGTTCAGCACATGATGCTGGAAGATGGGAGATTCCCGGTGGTAAAGTCAAGAAATGCGAATTTTTCGATGATGCTCTAAAAAGGGAATACATTGAAGAAACTGGCCTTGAAATTGATGTGGATTCATTATATAATGTTGTCAGAAAAGATTATACTGCATGTAAAACAAATGAGGATATCAAATCTATTCAGTTAATCATGAAAGTGACCTGTCAAAGCGATGATGTTGTCATCAGCGAAGAGCATGACGATTATGGCTGGTTTAGTTTAGATGAAATAGAAGAAATGATAGACAAAGATTTGCTGACACCGCCTGCCGCTGAGGCATTTGCTGCTCCATAAAAATATAATTTAATGTTATTTTCTTTATTTTTTTTTAAATAATTCAAAAAAAACTGTTTTTAATTAAAATATTATCAGATAGATAACGCATCTTTTTTAAGCATCTGAAGTAATAAAAAGAGGTTCAGAGGGATTGATGACTATTCAAGCCCCAATATCTTAGCGGCATTTTCATAAAGAATCTGAGAACGCTCTTCATCGGTCAAATCAATTTTATTGAAGTATTCCATTTCGCTGGTTGATTCCCACATGGGATAGTCAGTTCCCCAGAGAACCCTGTCTGCACCGTAGGCATGAATCAGATTCAATGCGGTTTGTGGTGTTAGGGCATATAAGCTTGAACTCAAATCAACATATAGGTTTGGTGTTCCTGCCAGTTTTTCGGTTGCCTCTTCCCACATGCTCCATCCCGCAAAATGAGCTCCGATAAATGTTATGTCGGGAAATTTATCCAAAAATGCCTTGATGTGTTCTGGATTGGAGTAATTGTATCTGAAATCTCCGCAATGGACAAGCATTGGAACATTGGCTTTCCTTACTGCATCACCTATTTTAAAGGCACGTTCATCATTCATTGCAAATTGCTGAAAATCAGGGTGTAGCTTAACTCCTTTAAGACCTAAACCAAGCAGATAATTCAAGTCTCCTTCAATGTCTTCACTGTCCGGATGAAGTGTTCCAAAACCGGTGAACAGATCTGGATGTGTATTTACTGCTTCAGCAATAAATTCGTTAATTGATTTCACTTGTTTTGGTGTTGTTGCAACTGAGTGGACAAGATAATGTGTCACTCCAACGTTATTTCCATCCCTTATCAAATCATCTAATTTGCCATTTAGGGACATGTCCAAATCGTAAAAATTCCTAATTCCAAGTACTGCTTTTTCTGCGATTTTTTCCGGATAAATGTGACAGTGAGCATTTATAATTTTTTGCATTTAGTTAAACCACCTTATAATACTGTTTATAATATTTAACTGTCCTAATATAAAATGTTTAATTAATCAGATACAGAATATATATTGTATCTAGAAAAATTAATGATGTGATAATATGAAGTTTTGCAGTGAATGCGGTTGTGAAAATCTGGATGAGGCGTTATTTTGTAAAAATTGCGGATTTGAGTTTAAATCAATGCCTGTAACTGAAGATAAACAGGATAATGAAATAAATGTGGTTGTAAATGAAAACCAGAATTCGATTTTATCCAAATTGTTCTATAAGCGCGATAAAAATACCGGTCAGCTTAGATTTGCAAAAACAAAATCCATCAGCATTGCTGTTTTTGTGTTTATGTTTATTTTTGCAATGTCCGTTGGGGCGGAAGGTGTTTCTTTTTTCATTGTAGTTTTTGCCGCAATAATATTCGGATTAATGTTTGCAGTTCCAACATTTCTCATCGGCACCGCTTTGGGATGGGCAATAGAAAGGTTGAATAATTAAAAAAAAGACGGTGAAATCAGTATAATTTTTCACCGGTATATAGGTTTTCTTCTGTATATATTCTGATTAATCTGTCGATTAAATTGTCATACATCAATCTGTAGCCTACAGCACCGCCCTGTGGTGTTTGCACATTATTCAGTGACTTGTCTGAAAATTCGCCGGAGTTGTTGATGATGTACCACATTCCGTGAGGAGTGTAGATGAACAGTTCCCCTTCCCCTTTGTCAAAACCGTTTTTAAAGCTGTCCTGAGGGTCATATATCTTGGTGGAATGAACAGCCAATCTGCTAAGGTTCTGCTCTGGTCTTGTACCGCCCTTTTCAAACAGCATCTTCAGCCATTCATAGGACTTGTCAATGAGATTTGCCTTTTTGATAGGGTCTTCGAAGGCTTCCTTGACTTTGTTCTGCCTTTTTTCCAGTGTGTTTGTAATTCCAAGTATTTCCTCTACTTTACTTACATCCTTTTCAAGGCATCTCCATCCTTCAGGTCTTCCGGTTACTTGAACATTTCCCTCTACAAAGTCCATTCTTTTGAATTTTCTGAAATATGGCTTTACTTTTTCAAATTCATCATCGGGAATTCTTTTGTTCAGACCGTAAAGGTATCCGTATTCATTTGCATCATAGCATTTTGTTTCAAGTTTCAATTCTTCATCCGCCATAGTATCAAACCTTGGTTAACTATTGATTCTTTTTAGATATATTTATTTTTGTAAATCTTATTTTATCCATTCGTAAAAAAGAAAAGTTGATTTTTTATGAATGATATTTAGAAAATTTTAAGATTTTTTATAATTCATTCACTAAAAATTTAAGATTACATATATTTTTATTTATAAAAAACCAAATATTAATTCATGGTTAAAGTTAGTATTATAGGTGCAACTGGTGTTATCGGAAAGACTGTTGCATTTACATTGGCACGTGAAGTCACAGTTGATGAGATTGTAATGTTTTCAAGGCCTCAAAGCATTGAAAAGGCCAAGGGTGAAACTTATGACATGTATGATGCTCTGGCTGCGGAAGATATTGACTGTAGGTTGACTCCTTCCTGCGATTACAATGACCTTGCAGGTTCTGCAATTGTGCTTATTGCGGCAGGCACTCCAAGACAGGAGGGTATGAAAAGATTGGATCTTGCCGTACCGAATGCAAAGATAGTCGCTCATTATTCTAAAAAGATTGCCGAATATGCACCAGATACAATTATCTTGGTTGCCACCAATCCGGTTGATGTAATGACAACCGTCGCTCTTAAGGCATCAGGATTAAAGAAGAAAAAGGTCATCGGTGTTGGAAACCACTTGGATTCTTTAAGATTGAAAAACTATTTCTCAAGATATCTTGACATTAACAGTTCTGAGGTTCACACAAGGGTTGTAGGTGAACATGGAGACCATATGGTTCCGCTCTTAAGTTCAACAACAATAGGGGGTATTCCCTTAAAGTATTTCATTGAGCAGGTTGATGTTGATGTGATGGGACTTGTAAATCAGTTGAGAAATGCCGGAAATACCATCATAACAAAAAAGGGAGCAACAGAATATGGACCGGCTTTTGCAATTTCAAACCTGATTTCAACAATCATCAAGGATTCTCATAAGGTTCTGACAGTAAGCTGTTATATGGATGCTGAAATTGCAGACGTTAAGGATGTTTCCTTAGGCGTTCCGGCAGTTATCTCAAAGCACGGAATTGCAATGATTGTACCTATTCACATGAATGATTTTGAGAAAAAAGAATTCCTAAAGGCTTCAGAAATTATTAAAATCGCTACCGATGAGGTATTTGAAAATTTGGATGAATGATTTTGCCGTTGCTGAAATATTCATGTCACTGTTGTTTTTATGAATCATTTCTGCAATTGGTTTCTTGGCATTTAGGAGAGCACCTCAATTTCTTGGGAGAGTTTGCAAAATGAAATTAGTAGTCCAGAGAGTGTCTAGCGCAAGTGTTGAAGTAGATGAAAAAATCGTCGGCCAGATTGATGAGGGTCTGATGGTTCTGGTGGGTTTCGGTGAAAATGACACTGAAAAGGAAGCAGATTATCTTTCAAAAAAACTGGTCAAATTAAGGATTTTTCAGGATGAAAACGGCAGGATGAACAGGTCAGTCCGAGATATCGGAGGGAAGTTGCTTTTGGTTCCCCAATTTACATTATATGCACACACAAAGAAGAACAGACCATCCTTCCACAGAGCACTTGCTCCTGATAAGGCAACTGAACTGTTTGATTATTTTGTCGAAAAATGCAGTGAGGAGGTTCCTGTCGAAACTGGCGAGTTCGGAGCGTATATGAAAGTCAGTTTGCTGAACAATGGTCCCGTCACCATCCTGCTTGAAAAGGAATTTGATGAATAGTAACAATTTAAATACATATATATAAATATAAGAACATATTAATAGTAGATAATCATTGGAGAATTGAATTGAAATGTCAGATGGAAACTCCAGAACTCATGAGATTAGAAGATTGACAACACCATTTACCTTTAAGAACTCAAAAGCATATGACGTTGATGGGAATGTGATTGATTGTGTTGAAAAGCTTTCCGAGATAAGGTTTCCCATTGAACCGAAAGAGGGCATATTGACCGATGATGAGATTCTTAAATATGCTGGTGACTCAAAGGCAGCTGCCAAAATCAGACTTAAAAGAGGTAGCGGGAGCTTTTCTGATGTATTCATTATAAATGACTCCCTTCCTTGGCTTTTAGCATTATATTATCTTATCGTAGTATGCACTGTTATTCCCTTCATCTATTGGGGAAACAAATTTGTAATGTTTATATTTTTGATATTGGCAATCCTTCCATTGGTATATCTATATAGGATAAGCAGTTCAGGTGCTTATGTTCAAAATAAACATGATATCAGCAAAACCCCTCAAAAACATCTAGTTAATGAGAGACATGACATTGAGGTTGAAAGTCTCGGATCTCTTAAGAAATATGAAAAGGAAGTCAATAATCTTAAGGTGCTGTTTGATGTCAAGGAGGGTGTTGTAAGGAGTCTGATAGAAAAGAGATTTTCTCCACCTCAGATTACCTATGACAAGTTCATATCACTTATTGACAGTTCACATAAGCTCTTCTACTCACAGTCCGATGCAGCATTGAACATTATCCATCTGGCTGCGGAAGATACTCCTAGAGTTGAAAATGAGCTTCATAGCAAAATAGACAATATGAAAGCCATCATTAATCAGATAGAGGACCTGACCAATGAATTGGTAATCAACATTAATTCCAAGGAAGAGTCAGAAGAGGATGTTAAAAACTTATTGGAGGATATGGAAAACTTAATAGATTCCGTTAAAGAATATTAGGTGTTTAAAATGACAAAAAATTGCCGAAAATGTGGATCTGAAGTACAGGATGACGCCAAGTTCTGTCCGAACTGTGGATATGATTTTGATTCCTTTAATAAGGGAGGAAATTCTGAAAGCAAGTTTAACTTTAGCATGCTTTTTGTGATTTTAATTATTTCCATTTTGATTATAGGTTCTATTTTCATTCTTACATCCGGTTTCGGAGGAGACAATAAGCCTCAGGAGGATAATGTAGACCATGTCATTTTAACCATAAAGGAAGTTAATGGTTATGATGTTATCTCTGGCAAAACCAGCTACACTCTTTATACTGAAGCATTGTTCGACAAGGTACCGTCCGATATGAATGGATACAATATCAAAACAACCTATTATGACAAGAATCATACCGTGATAGGAAGTGAGATAGAATACTTGTCATACGTGTATTATGATTCTGAATATCCGTTAAGCTTTGGACATTATACAACTTATAAGAAGCCGAATCCGGACTATGTAGTCGTTGAAATAATTAAAGATGGAAAGACAATCGACAATTATACTTCTCAAATTGATCAAGGAAAAATAAAATTTTTAAACTAAGGTGATAACATGGCTGAATTTTCATTAAATGTTGATGAAATAAAAGATGATGTTGAAACAACAATTAAGGAAGAAGAGAAAAAATTGGAAAACTCAAATCTTAAAAACCAAGCTCAAGATAATGCTGTTGCAATATTCGAAACTGATTTGGATAATCCGCAAGCAAGAGAAGCAATATTGAAACCATTGGACAATTTTGGTTTAAATGAAATGAGCAAATCCGCTTCTCACAATGAAATGCTGGCCACCAGATTTGTTGATTTGACAAAAGGTGGAAAAGAGGCTGACAGCATAGGTGAAAATCTCATTGAGCTCAACAGGCAGGTGAAGGACCTTGACCCAAGCAAAGTTGACTTTGCAAAAAAGGGAATGTTGGGAAACTTGATGAATCCTGTTAGAAAATACTTTGCTAAATATGAAAAGGCTGAAGTTGCAATTTCAGACATTGTCGCATCACTTGACAAAAGCAGTAAAGTCCTTCAAAATGACAATACAACCCTGTTGAATGAGGAAAATTACTTAAGGGAAGTAACCAATAAGCTTCTTGCCGACATCGAGCTTGCAAAGCAGATGGATCAGTCCATTGAAGCGCAAATCCAGACAGCTGAAATTGAAGGTGTGGCTGAAGACAAGATTGCCTTTGTTCGCGAAGAGGTGCTGTTCCCTCTCAGACAGAGAATCATGGACATGCAACAGATGATTGTTGTTAATCAGCAAGGAATCGTATCACTCAATGTAATCAGAAGAAATAACAAAGAGTTGATTAGAGGTGTCAAAAGGGCACAGAACGTTACCATTTCTGCTTTAAGAACTGGTGTAATGGTTGCAAGTGCACTTTATGACCAAAAAATTGTGATGGATAAGATCAACATATTGAATTCCACAACTGAAAACATCATTGAATCCACTTCACACATGCTTAAGGAGCAAGGAAGCGAAATTCAAAAGCACAGTGCTGAGACCATGATTTCCCCTGAAGTATTGAAAGCATCATTTTCAGAAGCGATTCAGGCCATTGAAGATGTAAGCACATACAAGGAACAGGCACTTCCTAAGATGAAGGAAACTATTGAGATGTTCAGCGATTTGGCTGACGAAGGTCAAAAAGTTGTTGAAAAAATTGAAACCAACAATGAAAATATTTTGGAATAGTGGGTTTTACACCTGCTAATTTAATTTTTAGGTAAAAGATGAATGCTATAGATAAGATATTGAGGTCATGGTGGGTTATTTTATCAGCCGTCATGTTCCTGAACGGTTTTGGATTCATTTACATTGGATTTAAAAACAACAATAAGAATTGGATTATTGAAGGGGTTATCTATGAGATTCCATGGATTTTCGGAGTAGCTTTCGTTTATCTCAAACCGTTATCCAGCATTTATATAATAATCTGCATCATATGTATTATGGTATCTATAGTAAGGTCAGTTTGGGTTGCAATAAAACTTTGTGATGTATATGATAATGAAGAAAAGTACAGGGTTCAAACCACTGTTGTAAATAATTCTAATATCACTTCACAAAATAATGATTTTCCTTGTGGAATAGCATGCTGCGCAGCCGTGTTTTTAATATTTTTTGCATATGGATTATTGTCACTTTTTTAGACTAAATCCATTTTCATATTTTACTATTTTTAAACCATAACCAAAAATAAAATAAGCTACTTTTTTTAAACTCCAAAATTAATGGGGTATCGTTTGTTGGTGCATATTTAAAAGTTTACGCGCCCTTATGAAACACTCTTAAAATATTTTTATAAGTTTCTTCTAATATATTCATATGTTCAGGCAAATGAGAAGACATAAACAGGAACTTTCAAAAGAGGAATGCATTAGAATATTAAAAGAGGAGCCTCGAGGAGTTCTTGCGTTATTGGGAGATGACGATTATCCCTATTCACTTCCAATGAGTCATGTATATGTCGACGGCAAAATCTATTTTCACGGAGCTAAGGAAGGCCATAAGAATGATGCCGTTCAAAAATGTCCTAAGGTTTCATACTGCGTCATGGATAAGGGTGTAAAGGAGAAGGACAGCTGGTGGTACACCTTCAAAAGTGTCATAGTTTTCGGAAAGATCAGAATATTGAATGATAATGATGAAAAAATTGACAGATTAACACATTTGGGCGATAAGTTCTTCCCGACACATGAAGAAACTGTTAAGGAAATCGACAGGCTTCTGGACAGGACTGAAGTTTTTGAAATCACTATCGAGCATATGAGCGGAAAGATAGTCAGGGAAAAATAAAAGGGCACGATAATGAAAAGCAAGCGCATATTCTACTATGATGCCCTAAGGGCAATGGCAATAATTGGAATTGTATTCTGCCATGTTTCCAATTTATTTGTTGCACAGGGCATAAACAGACCTGATTTTTATATTGCCGCATTTTTTGATTGTTTCAGGGATTTTTCAATACCTATTTTTATAATGCTAAGTGGTGCGCTATTAATCAATAGAAGGGATTCGCTAAAGGATTTTTTTAAAAAGAGACTGTCAAGGATATTCATCCCATTTGTATTTTGGGCTTTTTTATATATCATTTATTCTGATCGGATGATATATCATGGATTTTATCTGGATAAGGCAATAGATATCTTTTTCGGAACATCCGGCACTATTGGTGTTGCATTCTGGTTTATTTGGATGATTGTTGTTGTTTATTTCCTGATTTTCATTATAAATCAAATCATTGCGATGGGATGTAGGAGAGTAGAAGGTTTCGACAGTAAATTTATTTTCCTTTTAACAGTATTATCAGTAATTTTCATAGCGTTGTCAGATTTTGATTTCATCAATCCCATGAGCTCTAAAATTAACTATTTCCTATCATTTATTACATACATCATAATTGGTTATTTCATAGCCAACAATGATTATGTGGGAAGTAAATTAGGTCCGAAAAAGATGGTAGCTATTACATTAGTATTGTCTGTGGGATTCTATTTTTATTACATATTCGGCTTTGTCGTTCCGATGTCTATAGTGGAAAACCGCTTCGTATTCATGAATTATTTCAATCTTCTGCTGCTTATGATGTCAGTGAGCATATTTCTGCTCTTCAAATATCTTTCTAAAATCCAATTTGGAGAAAAAATTGAAAAAGGCAATTTTGGCTCTTTTATTACCGTGATAAGCCAGTACAGTTTTGGAATATATCTCTGTCATTATCTTTTCTTGTATGAGTTAAAAAGACATCTCGTAAGATTTTATGCCTATCAAAACCCATTGATATGGATACCTACCTTAGTAATTCTCATATTGGCCATTTCATTAATTGTGTTATTTATTTTAAATAGCATTCCTGATTTAAAGAGATTTTCCGGCAAAGCTTAAAAGTCAGTTGTTATATAAAATATTTTATGGAAAAGGAATTTGTATTTTCAATTATAATGCCGATTTACAATAGTGAAGAATATATTAGGCAAAGCATTGATTCAGTATTGTCCCAAACACTGGATTTCAGGCAACATGTCCAATTGATCCTGGTGAATGACGGCAGTACAGACAGTTCATTGGATATTGCTCTTGAATATCAGAGTCGATATCCTGAAAACATTGAGGTTGTCTCACAGGAAAACCAGGGACTGGGGGCCGCACGCAATACTGGTTTAAACTATGCTAAAGGAAAATACGTCAATTTTCTGGACCCTGATGATTATTTTTCAGATAATGCTCTGAAGGAAGTCAAGGAGTTTTTTGAAAAACATAATGACATCATTGACATAGTTTCGATAAGGGTCATGATGTTTGGAAGAAGAACCGGCGACCATCCTCTTAATTTCAAGTTCAAAAAGGACAGGGTCATTGATTTAACGAATGAACCTGCAAATCCCCAACTTGCCGTCAACTCTTCATTCATCAAATTGGAGGCCTTTGATAACTTAAGGTTCAGAACTGACCTGGTCACCTCTGAAGATACTAATGTCTCATGCAAAATTCTGCTTGACAAAAAAGCTTTCGGTGTATTGGAATCTCCAGCTTATTATTATAGAAAAAGGGAAGACAAAACCTCTCTGGTAGATACGGCTCTCGCCAAAAAAGGGTTTTTCACATACAGGCTGAAGAATCATTTTATGGATGTAATCAATTATTGCCTTGATAAGGAGGGGAAAGTCCCATTGTTTATTCAGTGCACACTTGCCTATAATATTCAATGGATGGTAACTCCTCAGATACCGGAATTCTCCACCGACGAGGAAAAAGAGGAGTTAATGCGCTTGTTCGGCAAGGTTATGAGCTACATATCCCCGGAGGCACTGTCATATAGGAATATTGTTTTCAACGATTTTTTAAGGAACTACTTAATCATAAAATCAAATGATGACCTCCATCGTGTTGTTGATACTGAGGGCAACGATGTTTTTATGAAGACCAAAGAAAGACTTCTTGATAAGCTAAGCAGACATAAGGTATGGGTAATAGATGCAGAAAACGTTGATGATAAGATAACTCTTTCAGCCTCTTTCAATTCAATGTTCAATCCCGACAATATTGCTTTTAAAGCCATTTTCTATGATGGTGGAGGAAACATTATGACTTCCGTTTCAAGGCCTTCCAAGAAGCATTCAGGGGATAATGTGGAATTTTTCTCTGAGACTCTTCAGCACATAATCTCTTTTGATTTGGACATCCCGAAAACAGCCGATGAGATTAGGATTGCAGTAGTATATGTCAGTGATGAGGGAGTTATAACCCAGTACCCTCAGGTAGGATTCACTGGAAAGGCTAAGGGATATGAATACCTTATAAGGTGATTTTTATGATTGGAAATGATTGGGATTTGCTTTTAAGTGATGAATTTCAAAAGGAGTATTTCGTTGAAATGATGGATTTCATCGATGAGGAATATGAAAACAGAACCGTATATCCTCCCTATGAGGACATGTTCAATGCATTCAAGTTCACTCCGCCAGATAATGTCAAGGTAGTTATCTTAGGTCAGGACCCGTATCATGAGGCAGGTCAGGCTCATGGCCTTGCTTTTTCAACACCCGAGGGCAGGGCGATTCCAAGATCTCTTAAAAACATTTTCAAGGAAATCAACAGTGAATTTTCATATCCAATTCCGGAATCAGGGTCTCTGGAAAAATGGGCAAAGCAGGGCGTATTTCTGCTTAATACCGTGCTGACTGTTGAAGAGGGCAATGCGAATTCCCACAGCAAATGCGGATGGCAGACATTTACCGATAATGTTATCAGAATATTGGACAGTCAAAATCAGCCTATTGTGTTCCTGCTTTGGGGAAAACAGGCTGAAAAGAAAAAGGAACTGATTATTAATCCGAATCATCTGGTTTTGATCACGTCACACCCGTCACCGTTTTCTGCTAGAAGAGGATTTTTCGGTTCAAATCATTTCAGGATGGCTAACGATTTTTTAAAGGATAATGGTGTCAGTGAAATTGACTGGAAGCTATAGTGATGATTAAATTACTATTTCATAGCTGGCTTTTCTGTTATCTCTCATTCTTGAATCCATTTCGACCAGATCATAAACCAAAGGATTGGCTATGAGCATCGACCATATTTCAAAGGTAACCCTTATAAAGTCTTCATTCAGTTTTATATGGTCATGGACAATAGGGCATTCATATGGAAATTCGCTTTCATCGAATATTAAATGAAATTCCCCTTTCTTGTTCAGGTGAGGTATCAGAGGAAATGTCCTGCATTGGATGGGGCGTATTGACCTGTCGCATTTTGGAGGATTTACGCATTTTACCAGATAAATTTGGCCTTTCCATGAATGAGGATATTTAATTTCGGATGAATCAATGAAATACAGCTCAAATTCATCGCTGTCTTCATACATAAGTTCCTCTCCGGGAAGCAAATACAACGCCAATTCTTCGTTTCTGTAGTCTTCCGCATCATAAACGCAGCATACTTCACCGCATAATTTTCCGCAGTCAAAATCGACTGGTGTTACCTCATCAAGCCTTTTATAAATTTTTTCAATGCTCTTTTTCATTTCTTCAGCAGTGATTTCCATATTATCTAATTAGAATATTGATTTTCAATCAGTTATATTTTTTACTTATTTGACTAACATTCGTTAGTTTTATATAACTTCAAGAGCAACATTAAACTAACAAGCGTTAGTGTGATGAAATGACAAAAAATAAGATTATGGATGTTTCAATAGATTTGTTTTCACAGTTCGGTTATGATGGAGTATCCGTAAGGCAGATTGCCTCAGAGGTTGGAATTCGTGAAAGCTCAATATATAATCATTTCAAAAGCAAGCAAGAAATATTGAAAGCTATTATGGATTATTATATTGAAGAGATGACTAGCGATGAAATACCAATGGAGCAGGCAGCCCTAAACCTTGATAGGGGATTTGACTATTTCTACAAGGCGGGCTGCGATGCATTTCTCAGCAAGCTCAAAGAGAAAAAGATGATGAAGATAACAAGACTGTTTTTCATAGAATCTTATCACAACGATGAGGTGAAAAACTTCTTAAAAAGGGACATCATCGATGCTCCCGTATACGGATGGATTGAACTTTTCAATCTGATGAAATCAAAAAATGTAATCAGAAAGGATTGTGACGTAAAGCAGCTTGCGGAGTCCTTTTTCTACTACGGCATGTTTTTGCTCTATGAGCATTTCATAATAAACTATCCTGAAGATGATGAAGTCTTTTTAAGGGAATTCCTTGAAAAAACCCAAAATCATGCTAAAATAATTTTCAACTCCGTGAAAATATGAAGGAAGGTATTAAATTGAATATAAGACTTGAAAAAGAAATGGATTATTTTGAAGTTGAAAACCTGGTCAGAAATTCATTTTGGAATATATATCGACCTGGAGCTTATGAGCACTATATTGTGCATAACTTAAGGGATGATGACAGCTTCATTAAGGATTTGGCATATGTTATTGAAAAGGATGGGATGATTATAGGCCATATCAACTATTCAAGAGGCAGAATCATATATGAAAATGACTGTGAAGAGGCAGTCATACTCGGCCCATTAGCTATTGACAGGGATTTCCAAAAGCAGGGACTCGGATCCAAACTTATAGAATATACGCTTAAATTAGCCGAAGAAAGTGAAGTTCCTTTTGTTTTCGTAGTTGGTGATGAAGGATATTACTCAAGATTTGGATTTGAAAGCGCTTCCAAATATGATTATTATCTCGAAGGGACAGATTGCAATGACGAGAATCCCTTTTTCATGATTAAGGTATTTGACATGGACAGTATTGGCAATGCAAAGGGGATATTTCACAATCCCGACGTTTTTGATGTTGATGAAAATGATGTTGATGAGTTTGATGAAAAATTCGAATATAAGGAAAAGTTAATTCTGGAAGGTCAATTGGGTGTTTAAATGAAATATGTAATAATTAACGGTTCACCAAGGAAAAAGAATACTTGGGCGGTTGTAAAGCAGGTCAAGAAGAATTTGGAAGGCGAATTTGAAGAGATTCATCTGTTGAAGAAAAAGATTCCGATGTGCAACGGATGTTTCAAATGCATTATGGAAGGTGAGGATGCATGCCCCCATTTTGATAGGGTCAATCCGATAATCGAAAAGATAAGGCAATCTGATGCAATCATCATTGCCTCTCCCGTTTATGCAATGAATGTTTCAGCACTGTTGAAAAACTTCTTCGACCATACAGCATATTTCTATCACAGGCCTGAATTTTTTGATAAGAAGGCATTGGTTGCGGTTACAACTGCCGGGGCAGGACAAAAGAAGGTGGCGAATTATATTGATGAAACATTAAGGCATTTGGGTGTCAATAATGTACATAAGATATCCATTGCATGTGGCGGCAAGGACACATTGGAGACAAAAAAGATAGATTCTGTGGCAGAAAAGTTCAGAAGGGATGTTGAATCCAATAAGTTGAGCAGTCCAAAATTTTCGGATATTTTATATTTCAATGTTTGGAAGGCAATGGCTTTATCAAAAGACCCAATTGAAGCAGATAAGAAGTATTGGTTTGAAACAGGTCTTGTCAATCATGATTTTGCACCAAATGTAAAGTTGAATGTTGTCAAAAAGGCAGTTTCCAAAGTATTGTTTTTCTTTATGAGAAAAGCCATCAAGTGAATCTTTTCCATAATTTTTTTATCATTTTCTCACTGTTGAAAAGTTAACTGTTTACTTAGAAACATTTATATCTTATATGAAACAGACTATCATTAAGGTGAGATTATGGAAGATGAAAGCTTTCAGGGGATATTTGACAATTCGCCATTCATTGCATGGATTCACAACATTTCCAAAAATCAGATGAAATATCTAAATTCAAAAATTAAGGACATGAATCTTGGCCATGAAATGAGGTATATAATGGCGGTTTATGACAATCAGGGAATATCCCAGGATGATCTGGTAGCTATTTTTGGCCAAAGCAAGGCAAGTATAGCAAAATCCGTTAAGAAACTGGAAGACCAGGGTTATATTGAAAGGAAAATCAATCAGGATAACAGAAGAAAATACATGCTTAATACAACTTCAAAGGCAAATGAACTGGTTCCCAAAATTAGGCAAATCTCAAAGGACTGGGAAAAGGAAGTCGGAATAACAGATGAAGATATTGAGCTTAGAAGAAGAATCAAGGAAATTGCCGTCAGCGGAATGAAGTTAGTGGAGGATTTGTAATTTCGTGGTGATAATATGAAACTGGATATTGAAACATCAGTGGTAATGGTATCGTTTCTCACATCGTTTTTTGCAGTATTCCTGTCTGCGGGCATAGTCATAGGTGTGCCATCAATTGCAAGTGAATTTGCAATGAACAATATCGTTCAAAATTGGATAATAACCATTGCTCTGCTTGTCGTGGCTGTGTTCACGCTCCCTGCAGGGCAGCTTTCCGGCAAATTCGGTGTTAAAAAATCACTGATAGCGGGAGTTCTTGTTTTTCTGTTTGCTTCTATAGGAGCATGTCTATCATTTTCTACTGAATCATTTTTATTTTTCAGAGTAATTCAAGGTATAGGCGGAGCATTTTCAAATGTTTCTGCAATGGCAATGGTTGTACAAGCCATCAATCCTCAAAATAGGGGTAAGGCTTTAGGGCTGACAGTGACGGGTGTCTATTTGGCAGGTTCTCTCTCGCCGGTAATCTGCGGATTTTTGGTTTATAACTTCGGATGGAGATCAATGTTTTACTTTACCATTCCATTCTTTGCAGTCTGCATAGCGCTCATGATTTGGAAGATTCCCGGAGACTGGAAAACCTATGAAAATGATAAGATTGATACAATAGGCTATCTGATATATGGAATTGGCATATTGCTGTTTATCTATGGATTCACAAGTCTTATGAATTTCATCGGTCAGGTTTGCGTACTGGTCGGCTTCATTCTGCTTGTCATATTCGGATATTATGAAACCAAAGCGTCCAGTCCAGCATTCAATATGAGATTATTCAAGAACATGAAGTTCACGTCTTCCAACATTGCGGCCTTATGCAGCTATCTCGCAATAGCTGCACTCACAACAATTCTCAATTACCATTTCCAGTATGTCAGGGGGTGGAATGCACAGATGTCCGGATTGATTTTGATTATTACTCCCATAATCATGGCATTGATGGCACCTAATTCAGGAAAACTGTCTGATAGGATTCATCCTCAAAAATTGGCGGCAATTGGGATGGCCATTGCAACATTTGCGGTTTTAATCCTGGTATTCCTTGATGCAGATACTCCAATTTATCTTATAGTCATTGCAATGATTTTGCAGGGTATGGGAATGGGACTTTTCACAAGTCCAAATACGAATGCAATAATGAGTTCAGTTCCACCAAAGGAAACTCCTAACGCCTCTGCGGCACAATCTGCAATGAGAACAATAGGCCAGACTATGAGTTTGGGCCTTTTGACACTTATATTCGCTTGGATTATGGGCAGTCTAAAACTTTCTTCACAATATGCAGATATGATTGTCCAAAGCTCACAGTTAGTTTGCCTGATATGCTTTATAATCTGCATAGTTGCGGTTATAGCATCTTTGGCAGGTATTCGTTCAAAAGATTCATTTAATATATAAAAAAGAGGGAAAAATCATGAAAATAGAGTTTGAAACATATGTAGTTTTTGTATCATTTATCACTTCATTTTTTGCAGTGTTTTTGTCAAATGGTATAATAATTGGTGTTCCGGCCATTGCACAGGACTTTGCAATGAATAACGTCATACAAAACTGGGTTCCCACAATATTTTTCCTGGTGGTGGCGGTGTTTACTGTCCCGGCAGGTCAGATTTCAGGGAAATTCGGTGTCAAGAAATCGTTATTGGCAGGAATTATAGTATATTTGATAGGTTCAATAGGTGCATGTCTTGCGTTTTCAACTGAATCCTTTTTGATATTCAGGATTGTTCAGGGTGCAGGCGTTGCATTTTTAAACGTATCCGCCATGGCAATGGTGGTTCAGGCTGTCAAACCACAAAACAGAGGTAAGGCATTAGGTTTCACTGTAACTGGAGTTTATCTTGCAACATCACTTTCACCTGTTATCTGCGGATTTTTGGTGCATAACCTTGGTTGGAGGTCCATGTTTTACTTTGTCATACCTTTCCTGGTATTATGCATAATTCTGATGATTGTCAAAATTCCTCAGGAATGGAAAACATATGAGAAAGATAAAATCGATAAGGTCGGATCTGTATTGTATGCAATAGGAATATTGGCCTTTATCTACGGATTCACCACACTGATTACTCCGATGGGAAAGGTATTGACAGTTTTAGGATTGGTTATTCTAGTTATATTCGGAGCATATGAATTGAGACAAATCTCCCCTGTATTCAATATGAATTTATTCAAAAATAAAAAGTTCACTTCATCCAATATAGCTGCATTATGCAGTTATCTGGCAATAATGGTAGTTACAACAATTCTGAATTATCATTTCCAGTATGTAAGGGGATGGGATGCGCAGATGTCCGGTTTGATATTGATAATCACTCCGATTATCATGGCGGTAATGGCTCCTAATGCGGGCAAGCTTTCGGATAGAATTCATCCGCAAAAGCTGGCGGCAACAGGAATGGCCATTGCGGCAGTAGCTCTTATAATACTGACATTTTTAAACAAAGACACTCCGGTGTATATAGTTGTTTTGGCGATGATTTTGCAGGGTATTGGAATGGGATTGTTCTCCTCACCGAACATGAACGCAATCATGAGTTCAGTTCCGCCGAAAGATGCGCCTACAGCATCAGCATCACAGGCAACAATGAGGACAATAGGTCAAACTATGAGTTTAGGTCTTTTAACCCTCATATTCGCTTGGGTAATGGGCAATTTGGAATTGGCTCCGCAATATGCAGATATGATTGTGAGTGCTTCTCAAATAATCTGTTCAATTTGTGCTGCCGCATGTATCCTGGCTATATTTGCATCATTAATAGGAATAAAGTCAAAAGATGAATTTAATGTAAAAAGGCCTGATTAATCAGTCTTTGATAATGTTATTGGTCAATTTAGTTGAAAAATATTTAAATAATTAATTTATAAAATATTATTGATTGATAATTTTTAGGGGTGGTTTTGTGGCAAATCAGAAGATGGAAATTGAATTGACGGAAGAACAAGCTAGAAAAGTTGAAATTTTACAATCAAATGGCATCAGTGTTGGTGAAGCTATTGATATGCTGTTTGAAGTAAAAGAAAAAGCAATTTCCATAAGAAAAGAAATTCTCGATGCTAGAATTTCAAATGCGCAAAAGGAAAAAGAAGAATTGGAAAACAAGATAGCCAATCTTGACAAATCCATTTCACTTTTAAATAAATTAAATGATGATAATTTAGACCTTGAAGAAAAACATAGGATTGTGGAAAACGAACACGGTACTGGTGATGAAAGTTATGAAATGAAAATCCAAAGGGTTAAACATAATGTTAGCTGGGCTAAGGATTTTTTCAAATTTTAGTCATGACATTGGGTGAAATTCATGAAAGATAGCAGGAAATTTACACGGGAAGGAATAAACGAATTTCGTTTGAGCAGTAGGAGGAACATATCAGAAATCATTAAAAGGGACATAAGGGCATCATTCACAAACCCTATAGTCATACTGTTTATCGTTGCACTTTTAATATTGCCTTCATTGTATGCTTTAATTAACATATATGCATGTTGGGATCCGTATGAAAATACGGGCAATGTCCAGTTCGCAATTGCCAATGAGGATAAAGGTGCAACATATCAGGGTGCGAAGCTTAATGCGGGTAATGATTTAGTATCAATGTTAAACAACAATACGGATTTCAATTGGGTTTTTGTGGGTTCGGATGAGCTGAAAAAAGGCGTGCATGATGGAACGTATTATGCGGGCATAATTGTGCCTTCTAATTTCAGTGCATCGATTGTATCGATTACTTCCGATAATCCTCATTCTGCAGAATTGGAATATTATGTTAATGAAAAGGCAAATCCCGTTGCTGCTAAATTGGCTGACAGTGCTGCAAGAGCAATATATAATAATGTAAATGCGGAAATTGTTGCTTTTATTAATGTGGCCGCTTATGGTAAACTTGGAGAGCTACAGTCAGGTTTGGCTTCAGGTGCATCTGAAATGTCAAGCGGAGCGGTATTGCTGTCAAATGGTGCAGGTCAGGTGTCAAGCGGAGCAGGTCAGGTGTCAAGCGGTGCTCAGGAATTTTCAGCGGGTGCCAATCAATTGAGTGAAGGGGCAGACCAGGTGGCCGGCGGAACTCAAATCGTTTCGGATAAGGCTCAAGATGTTTCAAGTGCTGTCAATGAAGCGGGAACTTTAATCAAAAATTCAACATCCAGTCCGATAATTCATCAGGAAGTCGACAAGATTGAAGGTAGAGTTTCACAAACCGCTCAAAATCTCTCCACCCTGAATAGTGGAGCTCATGCAGTTGCAGACGGATCACGTCAGTTATCATCTGGCGCCGACCAGTTGGCCCAAGGTACTTTAAGTTTAGCTGCAGGTGCAGAATTGCTTGCAAATTCTGCCGCTTCTGCATTGTTCATGGCTTCCAGTTCATTATCCGGCGCTGCTGCTGATTTGGATTCAGTTACCGGTTTGAATGATTCTCAAGTTGGCGAATATTTCTATTCTCCAGTTAAATTGGATAAACATGAAGAGTTCACAACCAACAATTACGGTTCACAGGTATCCCCATTCTATTTGGTCTTATCAATGTGGGTTGGAGCCCTTATTACATCCGTAATATTTGATGTAGGTTCAAGTATAGGTACCAAATACAGACCTCATGAGGTATATATTGGCAAAATAATCTATTTCAACATTTTAGCGATTTTGCAAACAACAATAACATTGATTGGATGTTATCTCCTTAATATTGATATCCATAACCCTATAATGTTTATTTTGTCATGTTACTTTGTTGCAGTAATGTTCATGGCATTGGTATACTCATTTATTTCAATATTGGGCCAAGTCGGAAAGGGAATAGCAATTATCCTATTGGTGTTCCAGATTTCTGCTACAGGAGGTATTTATCCTGTTCAAATTATGAACAAGATTTTTGGAGTACTGTATCCATACTTGCCGATGACTCATGGTATCAATATCGTTCGTGAAGCGCAGCTTGGATTAATATGGAAAAATTACCTGCCATCATTTACATTCTTGCTGCTTATGGGAATAATTGTGGTTTTAATATCCATTATCCTTAAGCAAAGATTCGATAAGCGTACAAAATATTTCGAAGATAATTTGGAAGAGTCCAATTTATTCAATTAAATTGGATTTCCCATTTCTTTTTTTTTAAAATTTTCTAAAATCTGCTTTGATCAGTCCAAACAATGAAATCAAACCTATAAGTGCGGTAACACTTTCTATTGTTGCTGATGCAAAGTCATAAATCGCAAGGAAATAAACAATATAAATCGCACTGTTTATGATAAAGCTTGTTTTTATGCTTTTGATGGTCTTGAGATAGTAGTTGGACAGTGTGATTTGGATGATTGCGATTATGGGCAGAAATCCGATTATGCCCATGGTATTGACCATGCAACCGATAACCACTGAAATGATTATGAAAAATATGGTCCATCTAAATGTCAATTTGTCATAGTAGACCATCGCATTTCTTGAAGCGGCAATGGCCATGGTAGTCACTCCGGTCCATGAGAGGAAAAATACGGAGGATATCATTAGGATAAAGGCATTCAGAAATTGGTATTTATAGGCTTCCTTCTCATCATTGACCCACATGCTCAGTATGATGAAAATGCCCGCAACCAGGGAGATGATATTTCCTATGACGATGTTTATAGCTATATTCATATTATCAGATAAAATAAATTAATTTTGTTTAAATAAATCTAAATTGACTTAATCAATCTTAAAGTTTAGAGCCCGGCGATTAAAATCCGTTCCTTTACCTGCGATTGGTATGCCAGGTTCATATTTGCGATGTAATTAAACCAAAAAAAAGGGTTAGTATTAATCCAACATTATAAAAACTCCCCTCAACTTTAATCTTTATCATAATCAATATAAAAAACTATCAATCCCCCCAATTTCTTTAGATAAAAATTTATACTCTTTAATACATATTTTAAGTTTGGAGGTAAAAATATGGATTATGATGTTATTTATATCGGAAGCGGAAACGCCGCCTGGCAAGGAGGCCGATTTTTAAGAAAGGCAGGCCTTAAAATATTGATTGTTGAAGAAAGTTTATATGGTGGAGCATGTGCAAATAGGGGTTGCAATTCAAAGGCTCTGCTTGATGCGCCTTATGAAATCAAGGCATTGGCCGATAACTTTGAAGGCGTTGGAAAGTCAGGCAATTTCGATGTCAATTGGTCAGATCTAATGGAATATAAGAGAAAACGCATTGCGGGAATGTCAATATTTCTGGACAATAAATTTGATGAATATGACCTGGACGTTGCCCATGGAAAGGGAGTCATCCTGGATGAGCATACAGTTCAGGTGGCAAACAGGAAATTCACAACCGATAAGATAGTAATATGCACTGGTTTGAAACCTTACATTCCGGATATTAAAGGAAAGGAATACCTCCATGACAGTACAGACTTTTTAGATATTTCAGAACTTCCAAAACATACCATAATCATAGGTGCAGGATTTGTCGGAATGGAATTCGCGTCAATACTTGCAGAAGCGGGCCTTGAAGCCGATGTCATCATAAGAGGGGACATGGCATTGAAATATTTCCACCAGCCATATGTCCAGAATGTAATCGAAATCCTAAAGGAAAAGAATATCAGATTCCATTTCAACCAGACAGTCAGGGAAATTGTAAAAAGCGATGATGTGGAAATTGAAAATCCCGAAAGCAAAGTTCTCAACGTTTCAAGTGCAATGAATTCCGATGAACTGTTAAGGGATCCGGAATCCAAAATAGACAATGAAGCTCATGAGAATGCATTCACCGTCAATTGTGAAAGCGGACTCAGCCTGACAGGAGATTATGTAATTGCAGCAATGGGACGTGTCGCCAATGTGGAGGACATAGGACTTGAAAACGTCGGATTGACCTACACAAATAAGGGAATCAAGGTAAACGGACATCTCCAGACTGAAGTTCCAAACATTTATGCATCAGGTGATGTAGCAGATACAGGAATCCCAAAGCTTGTAACAGTCGCAATCCATCAGTCAAAATATCTTGCTAAGGAATTGCTGGGTGAGGCAGATGAAATAACCTATCCTGTTGTTCCTGCGGTCGCATATACAATACCTAGAATTGCAACTGTCGGTATGCCTGCTTATGTTGGCGAAAAAAGCGAAGACCATGAAGTTCACACTATAAAATATGGAAGATCATATTCTTTGGAACTTAAAAATGACCTTACCGCTGAGGTGAAGGTTGTAGTGGACAGGGATTTAAACATTGTCGGCGCCGAGATATATGCTGCGGATGCTGAAAATGTCGCCAACATGTTTGCATTCATTATAAATAAAAAGATAACTCTTGAAGAGCTTGATTACATGATTTATGCATTCCCTTCAAGCAGTTCAGTATGTTTGTATAAGCTGCACAATATACATTATGAGCTTTAGGTATAGTATTTCTATACCTTAAACAATTTTTCAATCAATTGCTCTTCACTTTTGTAGAAGTCGAATTTCAATATGTTCATAAGTATCTGAGGAGCTCCCAGCAGCTGTGATGATGCAAAAAGAGGCATGAATATTTTACATGCCCCCTGTTCAACACAGATTCTTAAAGTTTCAGGCAAATTTTGTGATTGTTCGGTACTTAGTATAACTGAATTGTCTTCCAAATCAATGTTATTTTCAATGGATTGTTTTGCTACCATTTCCTGTAAAGAAAAATTATCAGGTTCACCATCACCTGTTAAATTATCGATGCGGGTTTCATTATTTTCAATGGATAATTTGAATATGTCCTGCCCGTCAACGAAATACACTTCACCGACATCAATGGAATTTTCCAGAAGGGTTCCGATTTGAAGGGTATTTTCAACCTTTTCAGGTTCCTCTTCTGTCTTTTCATCACTCTTTTTACTGGATGTGAATAAATCTCCGAAATCAGGAGTATAATCTATCACTGATTTATATTGGATTTCTTTGCTTGATTTTTCTTCCTCGCCAGCTATTTTCTTGAGGAGTCGAATGATTTCTGTGTTTTGCTTTTCAATGTTTTTGGTAATTTCAATTAATTCGGATAAATCTGACATGATTAATTTTATGGCATTCGTATCTATTATAATTTTCAATTTGAATTCAGTCTAAAGAATGTCCCTATTCTTTCATCATATGAACATATGTTTCGAAAATATTTCAGAATTCATGGATTAATATTCTTATCTTATTGAATATTATTTTAGTACATAAATTTATAATATAATTAAAAATTGGGTATTTATAGTAACTTTTAATAGCTTTAAATTATAAAATTATAATATACTTTGTATCCTCAACTAGGGTATTTGAGAGGTTTTTCATGAAGAAAATTATTACATACGGAACATTTGATTTATTCCATAAAGGACACTACAATATTTTGAAAAGAGCAAAAGAGTATGGAGATTATTTAATTGTTGGTGTCACTGGTGAAAATTATGATATTGGTCGTGGAAAGTTAAATGTTCATGATTCACTTGCAACAAGGATTGAAAATGTCCAGAAGACAGGTTTTGCAGATGAGATTATCGTTGAGGAATATCTCGGTCAAAAAATTGGTGACATCATCAGATATGACATCGACGCATTTGTCATTGGTGATGACTGGAAGGGCAAATTCGATCACTTGTCAAAATATTGCAATATGGTTTATATGGAAAGGACAAAAGGCATTTCCAGCACCAAGATTAGGGAAGAAACTTTTAATCAATATGATATTGGTATCATTTGCGATTATCTTGACGATAATGAATTAGTTAAGGAAGCCAAATTGGTTAACGGTTTTGAAGTTAAGAATATATTCTGTGAAGACAAGAACCTGTTAGCTGCATTTAAGGAAAAATATGCAATAGAAAATTCTTTTGATACTTATGAAGACATGATTCAGGCTTCCGATATAGTATTTGTCAGATGTGCCATTTCAGATAGGGTTGAATATATCAAAAAGGCATTGAATGCAGGAAAACATGTTATCTACGACTGTCCGGCAACATTCAACTCTCAAATAATGAAGGAATTGTTTGACCTTGCAAAAGAAAATAACGTAATATTGATGGAAAACATCAAGATGGTTCATATTTATGTTTTTAACCAGTTGTTATGGATGACACAGGCAGGATTAATAGGTGACATCTTAAGCTTCAACTGTTCAATATCAAAAAACGACTCAAGTCGTTCTAATCTCTTTTATGATTTAAGTACAACAACATTGCTTCCAATGCTAAAGATTATGGGATGCGACTATGAAAAGGCTGACATTCAGGTGAATAAGGATGGTGATGAGATAGAATTCGCATCAATGAACTTTGTTTATCCTAAAGGAAGAGCCCTAATAAACGTTGGTGATAAGATACGTGTAGACAATCAGCTGGAGATAATCGGTACAAAAGGAACAATCCGCATGAGGGGGGATTGGTGGAGATGCAAAAGCTTTGAGCTCCATACTCCCGGTTCAAATGATGTGCAACTGTTCAATACCAATTTTGAAGGTAATGGATTCAAGTATCTGGTTAAGGCGATGTCTACAATGTTGGAAAACGGGCGTGTTGATACGAAGAGTATAACTAAATCTGAATTAATCAAGATTGTTGAAATTTTAGAAAATTTGAAAAAAACTGATAAGGATTAAGGCGTAGGGATGAAAATTTATGAATGAAATGCATGAAACTTTATTAAATCTTTTACTTGAAATTGATGATATTTGCCGGGAACATGGAATTACATATTTTTTATCAGGTGGAACCGCTCTCGGTGCGCATAGGAATCAATGTTTCCTTCCTTGGGATGATGATATTGACCTGTTTATTCCCCGTGATGACTGGGACAAACTGTACAAGCTAATCAGTGAGCATCCGGAGGTGCTTCCTGAAAATAGGAGTTTCATATGTTGGGAAAACGATGATTTGCACAGGAATCCGATTCCACGTTATGTTGATACTTCAACCACAATGATGTTTCATTCACAGGCCATTTCCGCCAAATTATGCGGAAACCAGATTGAATTTTTTGTTTTAGATCCAATCCCAAATGTTGAAGATGGTCAAAAAGAACATTTAAAACAAATGCAAGCATTTCTTGAAATATTTTCCCCGCACTTCTTTGTTTCACAGAGTGTCCTCCTAGAAGAGTATGATGAACACAAGAAAATTGTTCTTCAATATTTGGAAGACATTGATAAAAGAGGTTTTGACGTAGTAATGCCTGAGCTATACGATAAATTATATTCCTATCCCCTTGAAAAAGCGGATTATGTCTGTATACGCTGGGGAATTCATATGTTTTTACATAAATCCTCATTTTATAAGGGAGAGCGCTATGTTGATTTGGAAGGACATCGCATTCCTGTTGCTTCCGATTTGGAACATGCACTGAGGATTGATTATGGGGATTCATGGATGTATATTCCGCAGGGTGATGGTCAAATCTCACACAATGCTATGATAGTAGACCAAAGCCGTCCTTTCAGTGAATTTACAAAGATATATCTAAAACATGTTAATCAAAAGGCAGTCATGAAAGCTTATGAAGAAAACAAAAAGAACAGTGTTGAACTGTGGCCTTATAGAAAATATATTGACTTAGAAAGAAATCAGATAAGGGGTTTGGTTGATAAAAAGAATATTGAAAGGACTGTTGAACTTAACAATTATGACCTGAACCAAATGATAGAAGACAGGGAATTCGAATTATTGGATGAGCTATTTAAGGATTATTTCACACATCAGTTTTATGCCGTTCCCAAAAGATATTTAAGCCTTCATGATATAGGAAACGACTTATTAAAGGTAATTGTTAAATATAAGATTAGACAGGGATTGTATTTCACTGGCCGAAATGTTTTGGATATAATTGAATATAACAAGCCCCTCGATGATGAACTGCAGCATTTGAAGGACATTTGCGAATATTGCAGAACATTGTCCGTAGCGATTTATGATGATTTCGATGTTGAGACTGTAGAGAAAACATTGGAAAATGTATTTGACGATTGCAAGGATTTAATTGATACATATAGGGCCAGATTATGGCTGATGGGCAAAAAAGCTAGTGTTGATAAAGATTATGAAGAAATGATTGATGTGGCAAAAGAAATGTTGGCCGAATATCCGGAAGATGGTGAAATCATGGCATATGTTGCAGGAGCATATTATATGTTGGGAGATAAGGAAAACGCCACTAAAATGTATGCCGAAGCAGTTGAACACACCAGAAACGGATTCGTATGGCAATTTGCTAAAAAACATGTTGGCATTGACAGAATGTTGGAGGAGGAAATCTATGTTAATAGCGAATCAGAATAAAAATGGAGCATGTAACTTTCAAAAAGAGCATGTTGATTTAGAAATGATGGGGGAAAATTTATGTTAACCAGAAGGGATATACAACTTGATTTGCTTCAAAAACTGAATGAACTATGCCAAAAAGCTAACGTAAAGTATGTATTGCATGGCCAGTCTGCATTTTTAGCTTATAAGGAAGAGCCGATTGACTATATGGGTTCATTTGAGATATTGATGTGCCAATCCGATGCGGAAAAGATAGCTGACATATTGGATGATGACAAATATTATTTTGAGGATTTCAGATCCAACCCCAAGTTTGATGAACATTACATGATGTTCGGATATAAGGAATCCCTTGACTTGAAAATCAAAGACCTGAATTTCATGAAATCAAGGAATATCGATAACCATTGCATCCGTATCAACATTCGTTTCATCGAGCATCCTGTTGAAAAAGGCTATAAATTGGAAAACTACAGGAGACTTTTCTGGAAATTCAGATTTTTAAATGTCACAACTGATGAGTTATGGTACTTAAAAAAATTTAAGGGTTTCATTAATTTCATATATGGAATTATTGGTGAAGAGAGAATTACCAATCACAGATACAATTCAAAAAGGAAATTCTATTCCATTGATACCTGGGATGATATCCAGAATTATGATGTCATCAGGGTTGTTGGAGCAGGAAACATTAAACCGGAAATATTCAATGATATAGTTCCTAAGGAATTGGATGGTGTTCCATCATTTATCTTTAAAGATTTCCATTATTACGCTTCACATTATTACGGGCTTAACTGGGAGGAAAAGAAATGGGCCAATTCCCAGGGAACCACCAGCAGTCTGATAAGTTGGGATGAATTTTCCAAGGATGAAGATTTCAGGAAAAGCATGGAAAAGAATCAGCAATACTTCGAATACACATATGCAAACAGTACCAACCTCAATGAAAATAAGATTCTCAAATTCATCAAAAGATTCACATTCCCTGAAAGCACAAAAATCTATAATAATTTACTGATAACAAGAAATTTTAAGCAGAATGTGCTTCAAAGTGGAAGTATCCTGCACAACCGTGATGATTACATAGAGCAGAAGGACGAATTGATGCAATTGTATAAAGAAGGAAATTATGAGGAATTGGAATTCAGGATGAAACCTCTTATAAGATCAATGAGAAGCGGGGTTAACTTAGGTTATACCTATTCCGTCGATGCGGATATTGACCAATTGCTGGACAGCTATTTAAGGGATACCGGCGAGGAAAAGTTAGCCGATCAGATTATACAATTGAGACAGGACGTATAAGTGGTTAAATGTATTATATAAATGAAAATGTAAAAGATTTATACAGAATTTTCGATCAAAATTCTAGGGATGGATATATACGCATGGATTTAAATGAGAATCCTGTAGGATTGTCACAGGATTTCATTAATGAGGTGCTCTCAAATGTCACTCCGGAATTTGTTGCAAAATACCCGGAACAATTGGAGTTTACTAAAAAGCTTGCTAAATTTATAGGCGCTGAAGTAGAGAACATCTGTTTAGTCAATGGCTCTGCCGAAGGTGTTCGCTATGCCATTGAAGCTTATAGCAGACCAGGTGGAAAAGTATTATCAGTAACTCCATCTTATGCAATGTATGATGTATACTGCAACATGTATGGCAGAGAAAGTGTTCATGTGCATTATGATGAAAACCTTGAAATGGATATTGACAAATTTATCGAAGCAATCGATGATGATATCGATTTGGTAATTGTTTTAAATCCTAACAATCCTGTCGGTGACGTATATTCATATGAAGAGATGGACAGAATTGTTGAAGCCTGCAAAGAGCATGAATGCACATTATTGATTGATGAAGCTTATTTCTATTTTTATCCAAATTCATTTATCAGATATGCTCTTGAAAATGAGCATGTGCTTCTCACAAGGACATTTTCAAAGGTATTTTCCCTGGCGGGGGCACGTTTGGGATATGTTGTCGGAAGCCCTGAAGCTGTATCATACGTGCAGAAGCTATGCACTCCCCATAATATAAATGCTTTTGGAATGTTATTTGCCCAGGCAATCATGGAAAAGGAAGGAATGATTGATGAGTTGGTTGAAAAGCAATTGAATGGTAAGCAGCATTTAATTGATACCCTTAAAGAAAAGGGATATACAGTAAGCGCACAGGAGGGCAACTTCATTTTCATCAAGCCAAAACATCTTGATGCTTCTCTAATCGTTCAAAGAATGAAGGATGAAAAGAAAATTCTGATTAAAGTTTACAAGGATGTTTCCAATTTAGGGGACTGCTTGCGTGTTTCCATAGGTGAAGTTGAAGTAATGGATATCTTCATTGAAGCTTTAGAGGATATCGATCAATAATATCATGGCCAATTAATCAAATTATTTTTTTTATGAACTGAATACTTTAGAAAAGATATTTAATATTTACCGAATATATTAATATCCATGATAGAAAAGTGTACTTCTGAAGACATCGATAAAGTGCTTGATTATATCCATGACGATTATGGAAAATGCCTGTATATGTACATTGACTTGATAAAATATGGATTGGACAATGAAAACTTCAATGTTTGGATTCAAAACAGTGATGAAGGAATATGTGCAATATTAAGCAAATATTATAATGGAATTCAAATTTATAGCAGATCAAATGATTTTATTGTAGCGGAGATTATTGATTTCATTGAAAATCATAACCCCTCCATGGTTTCCGGAATGAGCGATACAATTGAAACAATTGAGGATTTCCTGCCCGAATACGAAAGTGAAATAGGAACTGTAGCAAAACTTCAGGAATTAACTTATTCTCCGAATCCGGATGCATATTTAGCACCGTTTGAAGAGCTGGAAGAGATTGCAAAAGTAATAGCTGAAGACGAAAATCTTGGAAAACCATATGGCTATGAGCTATTGTATGAACAGTATTGTGAAAGGAAAAAAGATCATTTCGGACGTAATTATATTTTGCGCGACAAGGATACGGATGAAATTATCTGCCATGCTGCAACCTATGCGGAACTGCCGAATTTAGGAGTATTGAGCGGGGTTCTCACAACTCCAAAATACAGGGGAAAAGGATTTTCTAAAGGTACACTGGCTGCACTGTCAAAGGAGTTGATTAGTGAAGATAAGGACATCTTTTCATATTTCTATATTCCTGCGGCTGAAAGGATGCATTATGGAATTGGTTTTGAAAAAATTGGGGATTGGGAAAAATTAACAAGAAAATAGCTTAGATAATATTTTATTTTTCCCGATGATAAATATGAATATTAGAAAAGCGCAAAGCGATGATTTGTCTGAAATAATGAGAATTTATGGAAGTGCACAGGATTTCATGATCGAATCCGGAAATCCCAACCAATGGGGGCATGAATATCCAAGTGAAGATTTAATCAGGGATGATATCAGATATGGTACATGCCATCTGGTTTGCTGTGGCGATGACCCTCATGGAGTATTTGCTCTTTTCAGTGGAGATGAACCGACATACAGTTATATCGAGGATGGCGGATGGCTTAATGATGATGAATATATTACAATACATAGGATTGCAAGTGATGGGGAGGTCCATGGAATATTGCGATGTGTCATAAGCTATTGCAAAGGCATTTCAGACAACATCAGAATTGATACTCATCATGACAATCTTATAATGCAGAAGCAAATTGAAATGAATGGTTTCAAGAAGTGTGGAAGGATATACGTTGCCGACGGTTCACCAAGAATTGCATATCAATGGTCAAAAAATGATTAGATTCCAACTCTTTTTTCCAGTTTTGGCCCTGATTTTATCATTATATCCTTTTTTTTAAAAAAGTATTTTAAAAATAAGATACATAGTTTATATTAATATTGTTTTGGATGGAATTATATGAATTTTGGAAAGTTAATCGGCAATACCCCAATGATAAAGATTGATTATGAATATGAAGGAAAGAAGGGAAGCATTTACACAAAACTTGAATACTACAATTACTCCGGCAGTATTAAAGATAGAATAGCTTCATACATAATTGAAAAAGAAAAGGAATTGGGTATTTTAAAAGATGGCCAAGCTATTGTGGAAGTTACAAGCGGAAATACCGGTATTGCTTTCAGTGCCATAGGTGCTCTTTATGGTCATGATGTTCATATTTTCATGCCTGATTGGGCATCACTCGAGAGAAGAAAACTGATTGAAATGTATGGTGCTCATGTCCATCTCGTATCAAAAGAGGAAGGCGGATTCAAAAGGGCACTTGAGCTTGCAGAAGAATTTGCTTTAGAAAATGATGCATATAGGCCACTCCAATTTGACAATGAATTAAATGTGGAAGCACAGTATAATACAACAGGTCAGGAAATCATTGACGCTATTCCTGATGTAAACGCTTTTGTCTCAGGAATAGGAACTGGCGGAACTTTGATGGGAATCGGCAAAAGATTGAAGGATAACAATCCTGATTCCAAAGTATTCGCATTGGAGCCAAGTACATTATCAATACTTAAAATGGGAATGGAAGAGGGAAGCCATATGATTGAAGGAATTGGTGATGACTTCATTCCGGGAATTGTTGATGAAGATTTGATTGATGACATCGTTTTAATCCATGACTGTGATGCCATAAACATGTCCAAAAGAATAGCTAAGGAATTCGGTTTAGGTATCGGAATTTCAGGAGGGGCAAACTTTTTAGCAAGCGTTATTATGGATAGCGATGAGTATAAAATAGCTACTGTCTTTCCGGATGACAATAAAAAGTACATTACTACAAGACTATCTGAAAAGATTGATGAAAATCCCGATCTGATTTCCAATAAGGTAAAACTCGTTGGTTTTGAAGTGATTTAATCACACTTTTTATCTATTTTTGTTTAAGTAATTCCTCTACTTTTTCCTTATTTTCAAATAGAACGCAGCCTCCAGCATGGTCGTCAATAAGCAGATCACCATCCCTAAGGGACTTGAATAATCTGGAGTTCAGCGCGTCAATCAATGATGTGTCGGCTACATTTATGTCTGAATAGGGTGAAGCAGGACATGGTTCTGCACCGCCATGTGAATTGATATGGAAAAATCCCCGACCGGCCGCAAGACATCCTCCTGATGTCTTTTCATCACCTGGAAATGACATGAATATCATATCCGAAAAGTCCTGACGAAGGCGATTTATTTCGTTTAAGAGCAATTCCCTTTCGCTGTCACCAGGTGCAAGCTCAACGGTTGCCTCATTGACCGGAACATATTCAATGAAGAATATTACTTTGCAGCCCAAATCATGCAATTGGTTTATGTATTCATTTGAAAGAAGATTATCTAAATTTTCTTTTGTGAATGTTAGTGAAGCGCCGAAAATTAAATTATTTTTTCTCATCAAATCCATTGAATCCAGCAATTGCCTGTAAACTCCTTTTCCTCTTCTCAAATCAGTTATTTCCTCATTTCCTTCAATTGAAAATATAGGAACCAGATTTCTGTTTTCATCAAACAGCTTCAGATAGTCTTCACTCATCATTGTCCCGTTAGTAAATATTGGGAACAGTATTTCAGGGATATTGCTTGCTTTAATTATTACGTCTTCCCTCAGCATTGGCTCTCCGCCGGCTAGAACTATGAAGCTTATTCCAATCTCTTTTGCCTGATTGAATATATCTTCCCATTCATCGGCTGAAAGCTGGTTTAATGGTGCATCATCGCTGCAGGCATCATTTGCCCGTGAGTAGCAACCTGTGCAATGCAGATTGCAGCTGCTTGTGATGCTTGCTATTAGGAATACCGGAATGTTTTGGCCATTCTCACTATATCTTTGTCTGATTTTATTGGCTTTTCTTGCATTTTTGGAAAATCTGACCAGAAACAGGCTTTCCTTCGGATTTCTAAAAGAGGCTTTCATGGCATCCTTCAGGAGGATTTCCACTCCATTTTCCAGATAGTCCTGCAGATTAAAATCATTATCACTCATTGTTTCACCTTTATGGAATCAAGTAGGAATTTAGCATGTTCCTCTGTTTCATTAAAGAAATCATCCAGGCAGCTTTCCGGTATATCATCATATTTTGCACAGATTTCTATAAGCAGATATATCGGAAAACTGTAATACTCCTTGGCCAGCAGTTTGGGATTCAAATCTTTTCTTATAGTTCCGTTTTCTTTTAAAATAGTGAAAAATTCCTCCCAGAATTTCAATGGTTTGACGAGTATCTCATTTTGGAAGAATGCTCTTATCGTTTCGTTGTGAGTCATTTGTATAAATATTAATTTCCATATCTTCAGGTTTCTCTCTTCTGAGAGCATTTCCTTTATGGCTTCGGAACCCTTGTGATAGAAGAGCTCAGGATTGTCCAATAGCACTTCATTGTTGCTTGAGAGGTTTAAATCTTCGCTGTTTATAAGGGTATCCTCTTCAAAAAGTCGGGTCATGTAGTTGAAGATATCCATTAATATTGCTTCCTTTGAAGGGTAATGACTGTATATTGAGCTTTTTTTAATTCCAACTTCTTCTGCAATTTCCCTTAGTGAAACTGAATCATACCCCTTTTTTGAAAACAGATCCAGCGATACATCAAAAATTTTTTCTTTAGTGTTCATATTCCTACCTACCGTTCGTTAGGATATATTTGATTAATCATATATAAAAGTATCTGTTAAATCAATCCGGCTATTAAGAAAAACATTAAATAACATCATAAAAAGATATGGTAATTGTAAAGAGTATATAAAAAAATCATAAGAGAATACTATGCAAGGAAAGACTTTAGACAAGAAAACAAGAAATCTGATACTGATACTATTTTTGATAGGAGTATTCATGGGGTCTCTGGACACAGGCATTATAGGTCCGGTACTGCCCTCAATTGAACATGCATTTAACTTGACAAGCAGGGAGTCAAGCTGGATATTCACTCTTTTTGTAATTACTTTCATGATCGGATCACCGATTATGGCCAAGTTTTCCGACTTCTACGGCCGAAAGAAGATTTTCATTCTTGATGTGCTTCTCTTTGCAGTGGGATCATTCCTGATTGCATTTTCATTTAATATAGAATCAATATTTTTGGGAAGAATCATACAGGGTTTTGGCTGCGGAGGACTGTTCCCTGTGGCGGGAGCATTTGTAGGTGATGCATTTCCATTGAATGAAAGGGGAAGAGCGTTAGGAATTCTTGGAAGTGTATTCGGAATTTCTGCAATAGGAGGTCCATTGGTTGGAGCAGCACTAATCCCATTCGGTTGGAACTGGTGCTTTACAATTAATATTCCAATCAGCGTATTTCTGATACTGCTTGCATGGAAAATACTTCCTGGGTCTGAAAATGAAAGAAAGCTCAAAATAGATTATCTTGGTATTGTCATTCTAAGTCTGCTTGCAGTATTTTTAGCCTATGGATTAAATCAGATTGATTCTAGCAATTTCACACAGAGCTTATTGTCCATGAATGTAGCTCCGTTTTTAATTCTATTCATTGCCTTAATTCCAATTTTTGTAAAAATAGAAAAAATGGCAGAGGAATCCATCGTTCCTATACATATGCTGAAAAACAGGGAAATTTCCATTGCATGCATTGAAACATTATGCTATGGATTAATTTACTCTTCAGTTATATTCGTTCCGTCTTTGGTAATCCTTTCCATGGGATTGAACGACCAGATTGCAAGTCTGATGTTGATTCCGATTTTGGGAGCTAATGCCGTAGCGGCACCGATACTCGGAAGGATTCTGGATTCGGTAGGGTCACGCATGATTATGGCGGCGGGAACACTTATGCTGTCAATAGGTTTGACTGTTATTGCCATGCATCCCAACAATTTCATGCTGTTTATTATAGCAGGCTGTGTAATTGGTGTGGGAATGGTGACAATTATAGGAGCTCCTTTAAGGTATATTGTTTTAACCGAAGCAAAGCCGACTGAAAGGGGAGCAGGCCAGGCCATCGTAAATATGCTATCCAGTGCAGGGCAGCTGATTGGAGGTGCTCTTATCGGAGGTATAATAGCATCCTTTTCAGGAATACTTGGATATAAGGTCAGCTTAATTTTAGCAGCTATTGTTGCATTCATCGCATTTCTGTTTACATTAAAACTTAAAAGCCGTGACGAGCAGATGGAGACAATGAAGTCAAACCAGTGAATATGTATCAGGCCGCTTCAATCAGAATCTGAAGTTTTCTCACGTTCCGGTTAAGGTAACTGTTGAGTTGAAGTTTAACGAAATCTGCCTTTAAATTTATTTTTGTTTTTAGCAATCTATATGGTATTGAATAAATATTGCTGTTATATTTTATTATATCATTTAATTGAAAATAGGCATTATTTAATTAATGATTGTCATTTAACTTATCATTTATTTAAAGGTTTTATTAATTTAATCAAACTGAATATTTTATCAGAAAATTGTTCTTAGAAAATCTGATTAGAAAGAATATTTTAATTAAAAGATTCTAAATATTAAACATATACACATTAAGGTTGGTCATTTATGAATATTCTAATATCTAATGATGATGGAATTTTTGCACCTGGAATATTGGCTGCAAAACAGGCGGTTGAGGATTTGGCTAATGTCACTGTAGTCGCACCGGATAAGAACAACAGCAGTGTAGGGCGCCGAATAACATTATTCAATCATTTGGAATTAAAATCATTGGAGCTTGAAGACGGCAGTCCCGCTTATTCCGTTTCAGGAAGTCCTGCAGATGCCGTTATTGTTGGGGCTGATTATGTAATGGATGAGAAACCTGATTTGGTCATAACCGGGATAAATAAAGGTGTCAACATTAGCTGTGACGTAACTTCTTCAGGTACGGTTTGCGCAGCTTTTGAGGCAGTTAGCCTTGGGATTCCTGCAATTGCAGCTTCCCTGTTCATAGATCCCAAAACTTCATATAAACAGGATGAAAATGGCGAATGGTATCTGGAATATGACTTCGATTTGGTGAAGAAGGTTCTGCACGACCTTGTCATGAGAATCATTGACGAAGGGTTTCCTGAGGGTGTGGACTTGTTCAACCTGAATGTACCGACCAATTATGAATCAGAAGATGTTAAAATTACCCATCTCTCACATAAAATGCTTGACAAAAGGGTCATAGACAATACGGATGAGGATAAATCAGAGATTTTCAACTATCCTCTGGATGAAAATCAGAATAGCGATGATTTGATTATGATTACATCAAACTTGGTTCAGGAATACGAGCAAGGCAGTGACGGATATGCATTGTTTGTTGAAAAAAGACCGAGCCTAACTCCTCTCAATGTCAATATGACTTCTAAGGAATTGAGGGATTGGTAAATTTACTTTTTTTAAAATAGTTTATTAAAGTCAATTAAAAGTTCTTGGTGATGATAACGTGAAGAAAACTAAAGTCATCTGCAGCATAGGTCCTGCATGCGATTCTGTGGAGGTTATGGAAGAAATGGTCAATAAGGGCATGGACTGTGCACGCATTAATCTTAGTCATGCCACACACGAGAGCATACAGAAAATAATAGACGTCATTCGACAAGTGCGCAAGGATTGCAACAGGCCCGTTGCTATAATGTATGATACCAAAGGCCCTGAATTCAGAACTTTGAAATTCAAGGACGGAGGTGTAACCCTTTATGAGAACGATACAATCAGGATGAGCAAGAGCTGCATAGTGGGGGACAAAGAGGAATTCGGAGTAAACCACAGTGAGGCAATTGATTTCATAGAAGTGGGCCACAAAGTGCTGATAGACAATGCTTTGCTTGAATTGGAAGTCATCGATAAGAAAGATGACTATGTGGTGCTGAAATCCTTGGGCAATGGCAAAATTCAAGACCAGAAAACCATCAACGTACCCGGTGTCGATTTAAAGTTGGAATTCATTAGCGAAGTGGACAAAAAGGACATTGATTTCGCGGCAAAACATTCTTGCGATTATCTGGCTCTATCCTTTGTAAATTCAAAGGAAGATGTGATGGCCGCCCGTAAAATAATTGAAGATGCCGGCGGAGACGCATTAATCATTTCAAAAATTGAAAACCATAAGGGCATAGAAAATATTGATGAGATAATCGAAGTGTCTGATGGAATAATGGTTGCTCGAGGAGATCTGGGAGTTGAAGTTCCGCTTGAAAAGTTGCCTATGCTTCAAAAGGGCATTATCAGAAAATGCCGCCAGAAGGGCAAGTTTGCAATTGTAGCTACTGAAATGTTGGCATCCATGTATGAAAGCCCAAGACCAACAAGGGCTGAGGTTTCAGACGTGGCAAACGCAATAATGGACGGAACAGACTGTGTGATGCTATCTGGAGAAACCACTATTGGAAAGCATCCTATAGAATCTGTTGAAATGATGAGCAGAATATGCAAGTATGTCGAATCGAAAATAGACTACAGCAAGCATGTCTCCTACAATGGAACAATTGGTGTCAGTGACACGATAGCAAAACTGGTTGTAGATGCTGTTGAATTTTCTGATATTAAACTGATAGTTACAACCACCATGACTGGCTTTACCGCACGCAGGATTAGTAATTTCAGGCCAAACTCCATAATATTGGCATGCTGCCCATCCAATCACATTGCCGAGAAGCTAGTCTTAAACTTCGGCGTCAAAGCGGTAGTGACAGATTTATATGAAAGCACTGATGAAATGGTAGAAAATGCAAGAAAAATTGCCAAAAATGAATTTAACCTTAATAAAGGAGATCTAATTGTAGTCACAGGAGGATTTCCATTAGGTGAGACAAGAAAAACAAACTTTTTAAAGATTGTGGAAATAGAATAGCTTTCCTATCTTTATTTTTTTCCATAATATTAGAACAAAGAATGTTAATGTGCATTAACTGATTGTGGAGATTACTTTATAATATAGATGGAATATAATTTAGACCATGAAGAAGGTAAGAATAACTATTCTAAAAACAACTTTACAGGAAGACCTTGCAAAGGAGTATGGTGTGGAAGGTTTATCTACTTGTCCTCTAATGAGTGAAGGTGAAGTTTATTATGCGGATTATGCAAAACCGGATAATTTCTGTGATGAAGCTTGGAAAGCAATTTATCAGTATGTTTTTGCTTTAGCTCATGGAGTTGATGAAGTTTGGTATTATCGGGATTGGATTAAGACTCCTGGTGTTGCCATTGTCTCATGTAATGATGGATTAAGGCCAGTTATTATGAAATTGGAAGCTACTGATATAGAATCGCTTCCTGATGATGAATAATTCCTGAAAAAATTTTTATTGTTAATAGTATACGGTATGTACTGCATTAAAATTATATCCCATATAATCTTTTTGCATTTTCAGCAGTAATTTCAATGACCTTGTCCTCAGGCATATCCAATTCATCTGCTATCTTTTCTATAATGTATTTCAGGTTTAGTGATGTATTCATTTCACCCCTTTTTTCTTCGGGGCTCAGATATGGTGAATCAGTCTCTACAAGCATATGGCCAATATCAATTTTTTTTATCATTTTTCTTATTTTCTTATTGTTTTTGTGGGTAACAGGCCCTGCTATTCCTATATAGAATCCCAGTTTGATGAATTCCTGTGCCATTTCGGCTGAACCCTGATAGCAGTGCATGGATCCGACTACATCATGTCGTTTCAATATGTCAAAAGTGTCCTGCATAGCTTTTCTTGAATGCACTATTACAGGAAGGCCATGTTTTTCAGCAAGTTTCAGCATCTTTTCAAACAGTTCCATCTGTCTGTCCTTATTGTCTTTTCTGTGGTAATAGTCAATGCCGATTTCACCAACGGCAACCACATTTTCATTGTCGAGCTGTTTGTCCAGTATGGAAATGTCATCATCTGTCATTTCATCTGCAAAAGGATAGAGATATCCCAATGCGGCATGGACATTGTCATATTTGCCTGATAATTCCAAGACTTCCTCATTGCTTTTTGGGTCTGTGCCGTTCAATATCATATGGATGTCTTTTTCAGCCGCTTTTTGAATTATTTCCTCCGCATTTTCCATTTCGCTTTTATAGATATGGCAATGAGTATCGATTATCATAATTAATGTTCCTTTAGCATTAAGTTTTTATTTATTATATACTATAAATTAAATTAAATTATATTTTTTGGTGAGCGGATATGGAAGAAAAGTTTTCAAGAACTGAAATGCTGATTGGAAATGAGGGAATGGAAAAATTAAGCAACGCGAAAGTTGCCGTTTTTGGTCTTGGCGGTGTCGGTTCCTTTGTCTGCGAAGGGCTTGCACGAAGCGGATTGGGCAATTTTATCCTGGTGGACCATGATAAGGTAGATAAAAGCAACATCAACAGGCAACTGATTGCAACCGAAAAGACAATCGGCAGATTCAAGGTCGATTTGATGAAAGAAAGAATCCTCGAAATCAATCCAAATGCAAATGTTGAAACATATAAGGAATTTTATATGGCGGATTGTAAAGAGGACATTATTACTAAAGACATCTCTTATGCAGTTGACTGCGTGGATACGATAATGGCAAAGATTGCAGTCATATGCAAATGTGATGAGCTTGATGTTCCTGTCATTTCTTCAATGGGAACAGGAAACAAATTGGATCCGACAATGTTTGAAGTGGCTGACATCTTTGAGACTTCAGTGTGTCCTCTTGCAAGAATAATGAAAAAAGACCTTAAAAAGAGAAATATCGAAAAACTTAAGGTTGTCTATTCCAAGGAACATCCGATAAACACAAATGATTGCCCCATAAATCAGGATAGGAAATTTAAAGTCAAGGGAAGCGTTTCCTTTGTGCCTTCCGTTGCTGGTTTGATTATTGCCGGTGAAGTGATAAAGGATATTGTCGCCGACTGATTTTAATTTGACATTGCATTTTTTTTGATTATATTCGCTCACAAAAAACAATGATATCAATCCTGAATTTTAAAATATATTGTTAAAATAAAGTAATTTTTTATTTATCGAGTAAATACTGTTTTATTTTTGAATTTATGATGCAAGTGAGTACTTACATTCGAAAAACTTTATATATTATCTTTTTTATATATCTAGTTGTGCAATTAAGTGTAATTTTCAAAATTACACTTTTCATTTCTTTACATTTAAAAGGTGATACTTATGAATTTCAATAAAAAATTATTAACTTTACTTGCAATATTTTGTGTAATAGCATCAGCAGGTTTCGTTTGCGCTGCCGATGATGCTAGTTCCCATGATGGAATTGTTTTAGGTGAATCAATCAATGAACCAGCAAATTTAGGTTCTGATGCAGGTCAAAATGATGTCAACCAAAGCACTTTAGAACCTGGTGCAGGTTTACCTCTCGAAAATCAAACAGGATTTGTCGGAAATGCTACCGGAAATGAAACTGGAAACATTACCGGAAATACAACTGCTAACGTTACTGCAAACGCAACCGGAAACACTACCGGCAACGCAACTGTTCCTCAACAGTTATTAGCAACCGGTAACCCAATCATAGCTTTATTGGCAGTATCTGCAATTATGGGCAGTTATGCTGTAATCAAAAGAAACAAATAATTTTCTTATTTTTTTCCATATTTTTTTAAAAGCATGATTTTATATCATGCTTTTCATTTTTCCATATTTTTTTTAATCTTTCTTGTTTTTAATATTTGATTTATTTATAAAATTTTAAATATTTTAAATAATAAACTATTACCTAATGAATTATATTTTATTTTTTTTTAATCAATCGTAAAATATAATTTACAAAATATAATTGGTGATTGAAAATGGATATCAAAAAAGTTGTAGTAGCCGGTGGAGGAGTTTTAGGTAGTCAAATTGCTTATCAATCTGCATTCTGCGGATTCGACGTAACAGTTTGGTTAAGAAGTGAAGGATCCATCGAAAGGGCAAAACCTAAATTTGAAAGACTTTTAAACATCTATCAGGGCACACTTGAAAAAATGAAAACCGACAAGTCAGCTTATTGCAGAGGATTCAGCAAAAATCCTGATTTAAGTGATGAAGAGATAGATGCATTAAAAGAACAAGCTCAAAAAGCATTCGACAGCCTGACATTAACAACTAGTTATGAAGAAGCAGCAGATGATGCTGACCTTGTAATTGAAGCAATTGCAGAAGACCCTAATCAGAAAATTCCATTCTATGAAGAATTGGCCAAATATCTTCCGGAAAAGACAATTGTTGTTACAAACTCATCTACTTTGCTTCCAAGCCAATTTGCAGAACACACCGGAAGGCCGGAAAAATACCTTGCATTCCACTTTGCAAATAACATATGGGCTCAAAACACTGCTGAAGTAATGCCGCACCCTGGAACTGACCAACAGTACTTTGATGCAATTGTACAATTTGCTGAAGACATCAACATGGTTCCTATTAAAGTATTGAAGGAACAACCTGGATACGTACTCAATTCATTGCTGGTCCCATTCCTGTCTGCCGGTCAGGCATTATGGGCTGAAGGAGTAGCAGATCCTGAAACAATAGACTTGACTTGGAGACTTGCAACAGGTTCACCAAACGGACCTTTCCAAATTTTAGATATTGTGGGACTTGTAACTGCATATAATATAGGTATTATGGATCCTAGATCTAAAGACCCTGAAACAACTCAAGGAAAAATAGCCTTGAAACTTAAGGAAAAAATAGATGCTGGCGAAACAGGTATCAACGCAGGCAAAGGATTCTATGAATATTAAATAAATGATTTTTATCATTTATTTTTTCTTTTTATTTAAATTCTTTTTTCATGCAGATAACCGTATCATCATTTATGAATTGTCCAAAATTATCTATCAGTTTGTAATTTAGCTTTTCATATAATTTTATAGCGGCATTATTGTTTTTTCCGGTTATTATATATGAATATCTGAAACGGTTTTCGATAACTATTTTTTCCAATTCTGTAATGATATTATAGGCTATACCTCTTTTTCTATATTCTTTTTTAACATAAACCCTTTTAAATTCTACAGAATCATCATCAAAAGTTCTATAGCTGGCGCAGGCAACTGCAATATCATTATCTAATGCTAATATGACGACATGGGGGTCATTGAACTCGTTATAACTGTCATATTTTGACAGTTCATCACCAATGAGGTCATAATATCCTCTGTCAAGTTCGCATACAAGTTTCAAAAACCTTTCATCCTTCTCATCCGTAAAAATAGTGTCCATAATTCTCTTTTAATATATTGGTTTCGGATTTATATTAGTTTTTGTATTTAATCAATGCATAAGCTCAAAAGAGGGATTTTACATGAATTTATTAAATTCAAAAAATTTTGATGATTTGGCTAATCAGGCAATATTTTCTTAAACTGTCACTTTAATTAATTAATTTCAAATTTAAAGTCTTATAATTCTTTTTTTTACTATTGTATAATTAATAACTATATATAAATTAAAAAATAAAGTATGTTTGGAAGTGATATAAAGACTGGAAAAAAAAAGATTAGAAGCTGTTAAAGAATTAGATGACCAAGAAATATTAATTGACCTTGCTCAAAATGATCCGGATAAGGACGTTCGTGAAGCAGCTGTTAAAAAAGTCAATGATAAAGAGGTCTTAATTTCCATTACTGAAAATGACCCTGATCAGGATGTTCGTGAAGCAGCTGTTAAAAGGTTAGCGATGAGCTTGTTTAATTAAAATATTTAAGTTTCATCAATTAGCAATATGCTGGCAGTTGCTATTTTAGATTCATAAGTATGGTATTCTTGGATGCTTTGTCCTAAAAATACAGGAATACCTCAAATTCTTTTTTTTATAGTCGTGGATGAATTTCACGCATATGGAGAGGAACTGCTTTTGAAAATGCTCTCCAAAAGATTATTAAAGTTTCTTTTTAACGATTATCTTATGTTTTTGATATTTTGACTGAAAAGATTCAGTAGATACAATAGTTTATTAATAAATTAACTCAAAAATAACTACTGGTGAAAAGGTTGAAGCGGAAATATAAAATAATGCTCATTTTAGCAATCATATTAATTTTTGGCGTAATCTTTGTTTCAAACCACCATTACAACGAAATTAAATATACTACACTTGGAAATACAAGTGTCGGAACCGTTGAGGTGGGAATTTCTGGTAATGAAAGTGCACCGGTGACAATTGCATTAATTACCGGAATTCATCCAAGAGAAACATTATCAATAGATCCTGAAATTCAGGCCGCAAAAGAATTTGGAAACAATGATGTTAAAATAATCCATTATAAGGTAACTGTTACACAAAATCCGCAAGATTATGAGCAGGGTAGAGCGAATGGGGAAAGTTTGGTTCATGATTTTGTTAATCCTAATGTAACACAATCAGATGCCGATGCAGTTATTATCAGTCATTCCCATAATCCTGATTATGGTCAAGGTTTTTACCTTGCAACTCCTGAAATGGACAATGCATCTGTAAACATTGCTGAAAAAATTAGTAAAAGCAGTGATTTTAATTATTATCCTGTAACAGGTAATGAAACATACAAATCAACTTCCGCAGTTTTAGTTTCAAAACCGATCGCTCAAGCAGGCTATCCGACATTTGTTTATGAGATTCCTGAAGATATTTGGGAGTCCACTGCAACTGATAAAACAAAGGAACTATTTAAATTAATAGTTGATAATCTAAATTAACGATAAAGGGGATACGAATTAAGTTATTTAAAAACAAGAATCAAAACATTTATATTAACATCATATCACGTATCTCATCACAATAGCACCGCAGTTTGGTATTAAATATTTCGACTGAAAACATTCAGTTAAAACGTTACTTGAATACCACAAAATTCCTTTAAAGCATTTTTAACCGCAGTATTGATAATAACTCCATCATTATGCCAGTAAATATAATCCACATTATTAGAGATAATAACTGCCTTAATAAGTTTCCTGAAATCTTCACCGGATGAATCATCCTCAATAACTTTCATTTGACCATCGACGAAATCAACACTAACACTAACTTCAGCAGCAAGTTGATGAATTTTATTACTATTCCTTGTAAGTGTTTTGTTTTGAATATTTCGACTGAAAACATTCAGTTAAAACATTAATTGGGCATATAATCTGGAGAGATGTGTATGAAAAATCCTAATGTAGCTGTGCCGATTATGTTCTCTCTAGACTTATTTTTTTTACAACACATGATAATTTAAGGTTTTCACATAATTATTTTTTCTGTATGTAACTCTCATAATCTTCTTTTAGATTATTTTTTTCCGTTTGTAAGAAATATTAGACCTCATTAAGACAAATACTTTCAGAATTAATGTAAATATTAAATATAACTAATGTGTAACTTATAATTATGACAACGAATGATAAAATATCTGATTATATCACGTTTCCCAGAACCTTTGAAAACTATAGGTGGTACAAACCGATACTTGTTTTTATATTAACTTTCATAATAATGCTCATACTCAGTGCAGCAATTTTAGCGGTTTTTTACCTAATAGTCGGATTTGATTTTATAAGGTTAGTTTTCCAGGGAGGATATGAAGCATTCAACTCTCCTCTGGCGATACTCTTTGCCGATTTGATTATTATAGTATTTATTCCTTCATTATATCTTGCATCTAAGGTTGTTAAGGATAGGCCGTTTTCCTCTTATTCATCTTCACGCGGAGGATGGAATTTCAAACTCTATTTCAAGGCATTGGTAATTCCACTAATATTGTACATAATATATATGGCCGCAGACACTGCTATTAGAGGGCCGGAAGGCACATCTCATTTATCAATAGCATTTCTTGCTGTAATTTTGATTTCCATACCTCTTCAAAGTATTGCAGAAGAATACATATTTCGTGGATTGATTATGCAGACATTGGGATCATGGTTTAAAATTCCTGTTTTGGCGATAGTTCTTCAAGCCATAATATTTGCAATGGGCCATGGATATAACAGCATTGGACTTTTTGAAACATTGGTTTCAGGTCTTGGTTTCGGATTTTTTGCCTGGAAAACAAATGGTATAGAAGTAAGTTCTGCCCTTCACACTGCGAATAATTTTGCTGTTGGCTTATTTGTCATGCTTGGACTGCAGGCATCATCTTCCTCTCCGCAATTATCGGAAGTTGCCGTAGCAATCGTTTTTTTAATAGTACTATACATCATAATGTATTATGTCGGCAAGAAAACTGATTGGTTTGGCGAAATCCCGGAAAACTCTCAAGATATATGATTATTCAATTATGAATAATCTTTCTTTTTATTTAAAAAATCAATAATAGAATGGTTAAAAACAATTCAAAAATTATAAATATGTTCAAATATTATTTAATAATATGGTAGAAATAGATTGGTTTAAATTTGAAGATAGGGATTATGACTTTCCGTTCTATAATAAGAATCCATACATTCCCAAATGGGGTTGGATTGTTTTATTCCTAGTATTTTTCATCGGATTTTTTTTGTCAATATCTGATAAGGTTTATTTTGCAATATTGGGTTGCATAGTGTTTATTGTTCCAGTATTGTATTTTTTAAAATGGGATTATAAGGCAATATTAAGAATTCCATCCAGCAGAGACCTTCTTCTTGTAGTAGCTCTTTTTGTGGGATATATGATATATGCAATCGTCATTGGTGCAGTATTGGACCAAGTTGGAATAGTCAGCAGCGGAACCGTTGATCCAGGATCCTTAGGGGTCATGACACTAATTACGTCTATATTTTCAGTACTGGGTGAAGAATTCATTAAATTCATTCCGTTCATGTTTTTCTTGAGAGTGATTTACAAATACTCAAATAACCGTAAATTATCTGTAATCATTTCCGTTGCTTTAGTAATGTTGATGTTTGCATCAATCCATGCGTATAATCCTATCATGTTCCTATTTGCCCTCTGCATACAGGGATTTGGTTCAATATTCGAGTTTTACGGATACATTAAGACTAAAAACATCATGGTTTCATACCTTTGTCATCTATTAACGGATGAGTTTATTTTCATAATCGCACTACTTGGATTTATCTAAAAATATGGTATCGGCAAAGGAATAGCATGTTAAAGTAATTCAATTCATATAACTGAAGTTTTGAAAAAAATAAAGATGGGCCCGACGGGAATTGAACCCGCGACAAAATAAAGTTAATAGAAATGCAACAACGGCCCAATCAGAATGAAGAAAGTTATAAAAGATTTAAGATTGTTGGGCCTACAATCAAATATATGCTTTGTCACCACAAAACAATAATTAACATTGACAGTCGTAGATATGCAGAAAGCGATATGTGGAAAAGAATTGGAACAATTGATTCATGTATGAGTTCTAACAACAATTAAGTTAGAGTTTTAAATAATATTTAATGTTTAGAGGTATCTTGTAACTCCTGAAATTTATTTTCTACTTCTTTGACTGTATTAAGATTGAACAACCTTTTAAGAAACGCTGTTTGGTCAAATTGCATTTGGTCATGTTTATAACATTGAAAAATATGTTTGGATACCTTTGCACTTGCATTATGATCATCATGAAATGGACATAAAAACATATCATAACCTTTTTTAGGATATGTATACGTAGGTTCGGTTCTTAAGGCCAATTTAAACAATTTTCTCATATCCATAAAATTATGGTTGTTAGTGGTTGAATCAACTGTAAAATTGGTTAAAACATTTATTTTTGAAAAATAATAATTTTCATCTTTCAATATATTTAAACCATCAAAATCATTAATTTTATCTTTAATCGTATTGATAAAATTAACATAAATTCCCTTTCCAGAGTTTAAGTAACATTTTTTTCCGACATAAGGTTTTGAATATTTCGACTGAAAACATTCAGTTAAAACACTACTAAATTTTCCTTAAAACATTTATTTAATTAGTTTATATTTCTTCTTTTAAAAATGTTATGAGGACATCATTTTCGCACCGGTTTTTTATGGGAGGTTTCCTCAAAACCATAGCAATTAACAAGTAGATTAACCGTTATTTTTCTTGATTTTGAGGAGATGATTTTTCCACCCAAAAACACCCTAGGTTTCCTCACCACCTAAGATAAAATCCTTCAAATTTTTCACCTTTTAAGAGCACATCAACTAAATCTTCGCTTTGCTTTCCAATCAAATCAAAGTAACTTAGAGTTTCATCATTGTAGGTTATTGTTGAGTAAATTTTGCCTAAAATCTTTTCTATAATCAATTTTCTGGCTTCCAATTTTATAGTATTGTTTCGCTTATCCAAATCATCAACAGTAACTTGTTTTCTATTAATCAATCCAATGGCAGTTTTATCTACAATCTGTTGTCTGAAGGGTTCTATCAAATCAAATGTTAAACTGGTGCGGCCTTCCATATCAAAATGCAAAAATCCGCAGTATGGATCCAAACCATTGACTAGTATGCTTTTGGTAATTTCACTTGCAAGAATTGCATAACCGTAATTAAGCATTGAATTCAGCAAATCCGTTGGCTTTTTTGTTCTTGATAGAAAACCAATTTCTGGAGGAATGAAGTATTTAACGCTACTCCAGTATTCATTTGAAGCCTTCCCTTCCAATCCCATTATTTTCATTCTTACTTCTTCATTATCTCCTCTCAATTTCAACTCTTCAAGCTGACTGATACATTCATCAATCTTCGACCTATGATTATAAACTCTTTTCAGTTGTTTTGATTTATTTAGAGTTGTCAATGTTGCCTTTTGGTTTTTCATTTTTGATTTTATCAGTTCTTTTGATATTATAAGACCCATTTTATTTTCGCTTAATTTATACTGCTCTTTTTTTAGCTTCACATTTCGCCAATCAGGAGATTCAAGTGTATATGTTAGTTCTCCTCTTGGGTTGATGGCTATCAATTTGATATTGTTTAGAGCCATTAAATTCAGTGCATCAAAGGTAACATAACCTTTTCCAATAACAGTAATGTCACTAATTTCACTTGCCTTAATCGAATCTATTGTCTCATCTTTTTCATGTATGACAATCTGGTTATCTTTTTTATGTATGGATTTGCTGTATCCGTCAATGACTAATTTCATATCAATACACCCTGAACAAGTCGTTTTTGAATTTTATTTCACGTCCAATACTGCCCTTCCTTGAAAAGCAGTTTTTACATATTGGAAATATCAAAAGACTGTCATTTGGCCTGATGATTTCATTGATGTTATTCTGCAATTGCTCACGTTCATAATTTTCCAATTCGCCCACATATAATGTAGCTTGAACCTTTCTAAGTCCGAAATGCTGAAGTACCTTTTCTATATTTTCCTGATTGCCTTTAAATTTACAATCGAAATTTGCTATAATATACATGAAATAAGTTATCTATTATAAAATACATCAAATTAATTCATTTAAGTTTTAAAGTTATTTAACTCATTTTTTTAAAATTTAAGATGTGATTGAGCAATTACATACAAAAAAATTTATAAATTATAGTACTTAATAGACATATGTCATCTTCAATTGTTATTGAAGCAAAATAAGATTTAAGAAGGTGATTTGCATAAGTGAATCTAGATTTTATCTGTATTGATGCAATTACGCATACTCTGACACCTAAGACAATCACCAATTATTATTTTATTTAAGTTTATAATATTTCCCGGATTCAATTTTCTTCAAATCTCTTAAATCTGCATTATCATAACCCTGAACAATATTTGAATATAGCAATCCAAGTGAATAATTGGCTATACTTTCGAGTGTCGGAATGAGGATACAGATATAAATCAATAATCCTACATAAGGAATTGCAAGCACAAATGATGAGGCAAAAGTAACGACATTCAACAGTATTGCCATTATGATTAACCATTTTATTATGTTGACAATTCCTATTCTTCTGATGTCCTCTATTACTTTGTTGATCTTTAAAGCTTCCTCTAAACTATTGAAATAAGCCAATCTTGCTTTTGCAAAGAACAATAAGCATTCAAATATGATGTATACAATTAAGATTAACAACAGCAACAGTCCGAAAATTGCAAAAAACTCATTAATTCTAAAGTTATAAATCAAATCTCTACTTATAGGACCTAAAGTTTTTAAAGAAATCAAAAATACCAAAACTGGAATAATCATGTAGACAATCCTTAAAGATAACACTCTAATGGAATCATATATGTTATTCACCAAATTGAAAGATGGCATCATTGCTGATTGACTTGATCCAAGCTTAACGATAGACAAGAAATATCCTGGCACAAGCAATATAAATAAAAAGAATGCAATTACTCCAATTGCTACTACATAGTCATTATTTGATATCATGCCAATAGGAATGATGGCAATCAAAATAAAAAATAAGAATAATATTGGCAACTTTTTAATATTTCTAAATGGATATTTGAAGGAATTTTTAACTAATTTTGTTAAATCCATGATAAAACTCCCCTGAATACGATGATGATTTTTTTGATTAAATTTTTCGTTCTTGAGTGATTTGAATTATGCATTGGAATATTGTATTTGAAAACATTCAATAAATTCTATTGAAGTTTTTCATTTTTCTTATTTAAAAACTTTTTGAAAATCAGCTCATGAGAATGTGGATATGTTACTATCAAAAACATTCAGTTCAAGGGTAAAACTTCAATAATTCTTCTTTATAAAACAAGTTAAGATTATGTACTTTGTTTTAATGAAAACAATTTTATGAAGCTAGAACAATATTTTAAAGCATTTACTCTATTTAATCAGCGTATTAATCTAAAACAAACATTAGAATTTCTAAGGGTAATGTTAGACAATTGAAACCTTCAGATAATTTTTTCCATGACAAGAAAGTTAAATAATGCGCCAATACATCCGGCCGCATTTCCAAAACAGCATTTTTCAATTGCAGGTTCGTTTATTGCTTCTCCTGATTTGACTGTAATGAATTCCTGAAGGCTTTCCCGTATCTTGTCTATCAATGCATCCTGAGCTGAGATTCCGCCTCCGATGCAGAACTTTTCCACATCCAATATGGACTGTATATTGACGATTCCGGCAGCAATTGTCCTTGAATACTCCTTCAATGCTTTTTGTACTGCCAAATCGCTGTTTTGATACTTTTCAAAAAAATCATAACTGTCGATGCATTTATCACTGCCGTAATATCTAATCAGGTTTTTATGGCCTCCTATTTTGCCGAAGCGCTCTTCATTGTTGGGATTCTCAAGGCGGCTCAGCATGCTTGAAAATTCCCCCGAAGATCCGAATGATCCGCGATAGAGCTTTCCTTCAAGTATTATCCCGCCGGCTATTTCTGTGCCAAGTCCAATATATACGCCGTTTTTCACATCAGACAGGTTGCCTTTCCAAAATTCTGCCAATGCTCCGCATTTGCCGTCATTTTCAATCCATACTGGTTTGGAATATTTCTCTTCAAGTATTGATTTCAAGGACAAATCATCTATCCACTTGAATGCTCCTGCAGTATGTGCAATGCCCTTTTCGGCATTGATTTTACCTGGAAATGAGAGTGCAATGCCGTCAATATCATTAACGTTGGGAGCAATTATCTCATCCAATGAATTGAAGAGTTCTCCCTTATCTCTATTTGTTTTAATTAAATTGATTTTGTTGATTTTAGCGGTCTTGTCGGTCAGGAGGTATTTTATTGCTGTTCCTCCCACATCTATCGCCAGGTATCTTTCATTGCACATAACTAATCATCTAATAATGTTTTTCTAATTTAACAGAAGTATCCTTTTTAATGATACCGATAATATTAATAACAGGAATGAAAAGAGTTCTCCTTATAATTACTAAATAAAATTATGTTTATTGTGGTTAATAACATATTGTAAATAGTCAGACCCATTTGTCATAGGTTTATAAATTATATTTTTATTAAAATTTAACCCACTGATATTGCAGCGAAATTTTTCATGACATTATCTAATTATTATGGTGTGACGAAATGTCACAGGTTCAAATTAAAATTTCTTGGCAAATAATTTTATTAATACTTTTTCATCATATTTTTATTACAAATCCAAAAATTGAAGAAATCACCATTTTGAAACCACTTGATGTATATGTGTTACATCACTTTCAACATTTCTCTACAAACTCCCAAATTATCCAAATTTAATATATAAAGAGAACGTATATTTTATGTAATAATATTCAGTAATAAAGAAAAGATACGAAGTCTTTATATACTAAAAAAATCAATAGTAAAACAAGGGTTAGGTATAAAAATTTAGGGGATGAAAAAGCTTATGATTGAGGTTGATGAGCTAACAGACTACCTAGATGAATACTTAGAAGAAAAACAAGAGGTAAAAAACTTAACTGAGGAAACAGTAAAAAAACAGACATTCAATATATCCAAATTCATAGAATATCTTGAAAATGAAGGAGTTGACGAATTAAACAGTGGAAATGTCAAAAAGCAGCTTAGGCATTATCGTAGACACTGCCTGAAGCAGCGCGGAAACAAAAGGACTACCGTAAAGACATACATGATGAACATTTTGGAATTCATAAACTCTGAAGATGTCCAAGAGGAAATCAACCATGAACCAATTAAAATGAAGGATATCATTGAAGTTAAAGCTGAAGATCCGGAAACTGCCAAAAAAAGAATAGAAAAAATCAGTTTAACAAGACCGCAGGCAGCATTTTTCCTTGATACAATAGAACAAAGCGGCAATATAAGGGATTACGCAATCTGCAGGACTTTCATAGATTCTGGAATGAGGCTGAAAGAACTAGTTCTCTTAAATAAAAGTGATATTCAAGTTCCTTTGGATGAAAAAGGATTTTATATATTGCCTGATGATTCTAATGATTTTATAGATGTATATCTGCGTGCAGAAACTACCAAAGGTGAATTGAAAGATCGTACAACATTCATTACCTATGATACACTTGTCAGCTTAAACGATATGATGATGGATCGCATCACAAAACTTAGAAAAAACACCAATGACATTTACAGACCTGTCATTCAACGTAACAAGGCTGCAGAAGAGGTTACACGTGAAGAACTATTTACCAACATTAAAGGCAATCGTATAGGAAAACGTGGAGTTCAGGATATCATTAAAAAGCATGCACGTGAATGTGATGAGAGAATCGAGGCTGAAGGAATTGATTGTCCTGTAAATTATGGTAAAAATGTCAGTGTGCATATCCTCAGACACACGGCTTTAAGCCATTACGCAGAAATTTTGACCGTTGCTGAGGTTCAAACCATTGCCGGACATTCCAACAGTCAAACAACTGATAAATATATCCACGTTGATAAAGAACAAATGAAACAAAAATTGAAATCAAATAATATGAAATTTAGTTTTTAAATTTCATATATCCCTTTTTTTTAATGCCCCATTTTTGAATTAGAATAATTTTAAATAGTATTTATTTAAATATATATTAATAACAAATTAAGATACATTGGAAAATTATGAGCTTTAAAAAAGAGATATTATTATTAAGTGTTATAGTAATTTTAATTTCATTATTTGGTGTTTATGCATCGGATATTGCTAAAAATGACACAGATATTCAGTTGCTTTTGGATAATACTGATGAATCTGACATGATAGGATGCTGTTCTGTAGTTCTGCAGATGGATGGAAATGAGTCTATGTTTTCATTTAGGCGTGACGCCAATTTATCTGCCGATATTTTCATTCAAAAGGTAGATTGGCACGGTACTCCGGCTATCAAGCAATATAAAACCAATGGAGAATATTTCTGCCAGGCCATCATCACTGACGACGGTTGGGTAGTAGGATGCGGCGGAAAAGATGACGGTTCTTATAACCAAATAATTGAAGGTATCATCGCAGAAATGATTACTGAGGAACATAATATCTCTGAAGTGCATTTACGTGAAATTCAGCAAATCAAAGCACTATTCAAAATAGGACATGTTGTAATTAAAGATCCTAATGGTAATTATGGTGTTGCAACTGCAAATGAGGTCTATACTGGAAAATTAAATCCTGGAGAATATGTCTCTATTCCCAATAGAGATCAATACATAAGAACTGGTAACCTTTCATTAAATAACAGCGATAAAGTCAAAGAAATGACAGATTTAGCTGCTTCTGATATGTTTGGGCTCACCAGAAGAGATATTACCACTTTTCATTTCTATTCAAATGATAATTTTACAACACACAGGAATGTAACTGACATTTATATTTCCAATGATGACGGTTCCAGATTCAATATGCACTGTAAAAATATGGTGGATAATGTTTATATCAATACAAAATTCGTCAATGCTTCTGAAATTCCAATTGCACCGGAATATAAGAGTATTGGAAACATTACTTTCGAAAAAGATATGCCTGATAGGGTTCAACTTTATTTCTGGAGTACCCTGATTTTAACTATACTGGCAATTATTGTTGTATTACTGCTTGCCGTTAAAATTTCATTTGTAATTATAAAATTTATTAGATTTCGTCGTCAGTAAAATTTAATAAATTTCATAAATTTTATTAAAATCCAGTAAATTTGAAGAAAATATCATATTTCAATAGCTTGATATATATGAAACTACTGATTTAGAACATTTTCTCAATATTACTTGAGTAGTAGTGGTAAAATAAGTATAATATGTACTTTCTGTAAATAAAGAAATACCTTAAATATATACTATCTGTATTTCCATATAATACTATTTTACAGAAATATCTATTAATAGTATAATACTTATATCTGTAAATATATACTAATAGTGATTATAGTTATTTACCATCTATACTTATATTAACCTATTTATCTATTAATACATATTTAAGGACAATATACGGAAATACTATGCCGACTATTGTAATATCACACTAACAGTATTCGCAGTAAAAATAAAGCTTATACACTTTTATTTTTTAATAATACATAATAATTAACGTCTATTTTATCATTTAAGATAGATTTAAATTTCTTATAATTTATTGTTATTGCAGAGAACTATACATTTAAAATAAATGCAAATAAGCGCGTAGTTTTATAAATTTTTATAAAATTTAATAAAAATTATGAATTTTATTAATTCCTGAAATTCAGCATAACAATTAAAAAGTTCAAGATTCATATAAATCAATCACACCATGTATATAGGTTAGTATAAACTAGATGATTTCGTTAAATTTTATTGTTTTTCATAAAAAATTATAATCCTAAAAGAATTTTTATACCAATCAGTATAAGAATTACACCACCTAAAATTTGGAATTTGCCTCCAACATAGTGTCCAATTCTTCTGCCGATATATATTCCCGCTATGCTGAATAAGAATGCAACAATACCTATAATCAAAGATGAAATAAGAATTGGTTCATTCAACAGTGCAATGGTTATACCTACGGCAAATGCATCGATACTTGTAGCAATAGCAAGTAATGTCACTTCCTTAAAGGAGAATTGGTCTGTTACCTCATCATCATCGCCGGATAAACTTTCCCTGATCATGTTTATTCCTATAATAAGGAGCAGTATAAATCCGATTATGGAAGCTAATGACTCAACAACGGATGCAATGACATTGCCGCAGAAGTATCCTAAAATGGGCATTAAAGCCTGAAATCCTCCAAAAAATATGCCATAATAAAGGATTTGGGATTTTGTTAGTTCTTTTTGTGTAAATCCCTTTGTCATGGACACACTGAATGCATCCATTGCAAGAGCAACAGCAACCAATGAAATTGAAATCAAATTAAAAGACATTAACATAGAATATGTGGATTATTTTATTTATAATTTGTATTTTAGGCAGGTAATTATAATTTAATCAAGTAATTTTTAAAAAAATTAATCTTTAAATATTATGTTAAATATAAATTACTATTGGGCATATTTTGTGAAATATTATTTAAGAGGTGGAAAATTAAATGAATTATAAAAGAATAACAATGCTTTTAATTATTTTAACACTTCTTATGGCAACTACAAATATTGCTTTTGCATCAGATGATGTGGACATTATCATTGATGATGTAGATATTATAATTGACGATGATTCAAATATCATTTTAGATGATTCTGATTATGAAGATTTTGACGATTCTGATTTAGATGATTCAAACATGGATTTGGATGATTCTGATTATGAAGATTTTGAAGATTCCGATTTAGATGATTCAGACATGGATTTGGATGATTCTGATTATGAAGATTTTGAAGATTCCGATTTAGATGATTCTGATTTGGATGATTCCGATTTAGATGATTCTGATTTGGATGATTCTGATTTGGATGATTCTGATTTGGATGATTCTGATTTGGATGATTCTGATTTAGATGATTCCGATTTAGATGATTCTGATTATGAAGATTTTGAAGATTCCGATTTAGATGATTCTGATTTGGATGATTCTGATTTGGATGATTCTGATT
>NZ_SUTI01000001.1:81899-177376 GCF_015062985.1 Methanobrevibacter sp.
TTCTGATTATGAAGATTTTGAAGATTCCGATTTAGATGATTCTGATTTGGATGATTCTGATTTGGATGATTCTGATTTAGATGATTCCGATTTAGATGATTCTGATTATGAAGATTTTGAAGATTCCGATTTAGATGATTCTGATTTGGATGATTCTGATTTGGATGATTCTGATTATGAAGATTTAGAATATGATGATCCCAATCATGAACATTCAATACCACCAGAATATCTTGAAGCTTTAAGGAATTATTTAAACGGAACATCAGATTTAAAACCTCTTCCAAGCAGAATGTCAGAAATGTTTGAATTAATAAAAAATGGTATTTATAAGAATGATTATTCCGGAACTGTATTCGGACCATCCATAGGTCACAATATTGATTTCAATTACAATATTATTCCTAAAGATATTTCATCATCAAAGCCTATTGACTATATCTCTGATGCAAATTATGCACCGGCAGCTTACACAGACCATGAAGATGATTCAAAAAATATGACATCTATCGTTCCATCAAATGAAAAAGATGATGCGCAGATAGTAAGATCCGTTTCAAAAAAGATTGTTTCCTCAATGCATGTTAATGCAGTTGTTCAGGCTGAAAATATAAATTCTGATGCTCCTGATAATCAGACAGGCAGCAATAATCAGCCAGCAGATAATTCTAGAAAGGAATCAACAGGGTTTAACTATTATATTCTGGCTTTATTGGTTATAGTTGTTGTAGGTATTTTTGCTGCATATAAGAAGTTTAATTAGGAAATATTTTTCCTAATCTTTTTTTTTATTTTTTGTAATGTTATTTAAATAAAAAAGTTTATTTATACAATCCTTATTAAGTATTATCATGAAAGACCTATTTGATTTTTGCAAGTTTGGAGAATATAAACTCAACAGCCGTGTTGTACGGACAGGCTTATGGGAGTCCGAAAGAGAAAAAACAGGAAATTTCACACCTGAAATATATAACCGCTATGAAAACATCGCTGCAAGCGGTGTCGGATTGATAATAACTGAACTGATATCATTATATCCGAGAGATGTGTTCAGCAAATATACGCATACACTCAATTTCAAGCAGTTTGTCCGTGAAGCGCGTGATTTGACTGACCTGGTTCATAGATATGATGTTCCTATATTTGCACAGGTTGGTTTTGTACAGTACAACAAGCCTGCCAATCACAATATGGGTCCTGATGACATATCCCTGGAGGATATCAGAAAGATTCAGGCAGATTATATCATTGCAGCGCAGAAAATCGATTATGCAGGTTTTGACGGAATACAGATAGGTCTTGGAAACTACTATTTCTTGTCCCGTTTCATCAATCCGAATTTCAATACACGTGATGATGAATATGGTGGAAGCACCTTTAATCGTTTAAAAATCGTATTGGAAATGATTAAGGTTATCAAAAACAATACAAAACTCCATGTTAATTGCAGATTAAATGCATTTGACGGCACAAATATGGGAATGGAATTGGATGAAACAATTGAGATAGCCAAACTGCTTGAAAAATACGGTGCGGATTCACTTCAGATGACACGTCCGCGTTCACCTCAATTCTTCACAAAAGAAAATACCCAAGGAAATCCTCTAATTGATGCCACTGACCAAATAATCAGGAATGTGAATATTCCGGTAATATTGGGTGGTGGATCCAACAGTCAAAATCAAATCAATGACATATTGAACAGTACTGATATTGACTTTATTTCAATGCAAAGGCCTTTTGTTGCAGACAATGCCTTTCTGCTTGATTGGAGAGTTGAAGGAAATGGAGTTAGCATCTGCAAAACATGCAATAACTGCTATTGGAAAAAGACTTCAACATGTCATATTCACAGTAGAGAATATCATATCGGATATTAAAAAAAGAAAAATAGAGTACTCAACTAAAATGTTTGAGTACCACTGGTTATTTGTAAAGATACGGATTTGGTATCCAATAAATGACCTGATGAATCAAATAAATTAATTTTTGCATGATCAGGATAGTATTTATATGAATCTGCACTGGCCACATCAACATAACCAGATGAATCTATAGTAACTGGAACCATATTTCCATTGTTCAGAGCGGAACCGTCCCTTGAGTAGAATATCTGTATTGTGACTTGTTTTCCAGCAAATTGTGGTCCGATAAGCAGATGAGCATAAGTCTTATCTGCCAACTCACTGCCTGTTGAAATACTACCTCCCTGTATTTTCATTGATTCCTGCACAGGTTTGGCGCTGGATGATGATGAGGTAGGGGTTGCACTTGATTGTGAACTGGATGAGGTTGGTGATGCGCTGTTTTGCGAATCACTGTGACTGTTATTGTTTTCAAGTCCAACATATGCAAAAACACCAGCAAGAGAAATGGCAATAATAACCAAAGCAACAATAATTATTTTAGTAGTCTTATCACTGCCTGCCTTTTCCTCATTTATTGAATTTATAACGGTTTCATGATTCATGGTTTTCTTTGTAAGAGGTGTTCCACATTTCTTACAAAATTTAGCTGAATCATTATTTTCTGAATTACATTTCGGACAATTCATTTCATCTTTCACCCTATAAATAATTTATAGTTAATTAATAATATGTTATCCACAATATTAAATTTTACTTTTTATATCTTCTGAACTGGTCTATGAAATTGTCAATTTCTTCTGAAATCTGGCTCAGCGAAACAATCGGCTTATAGGTTAAAAGGGAATTCAAGGCAATAAGAAGAGGTATCGCTTCACCAATGCGAATATCGTCAAATTCCAAATCCTGATATGTTACCCTGAAGTTTCCTGTGCTGTGCTGGTCCAATCTGAGACCCTGCGGAATGAAATTGATCTGCTCTTTTTCAATGAGTTCCTCCAATACCTTGGTGCCTTCCAGAATGTCTTCAAATTCAACTTTGTCCTTATTTAGGAGGGGTTCTACAAAATCAAATCGAATGTCATATTCATATTTGGAATAGTTGTTTCTGAAGTAGTTGTCCACCATCAGATAATTTATGAAAAGCTCATGGTTTATTATAGAATACTTTTTATTGTTTAAGATGAATTCCATGATTAATTATTTAGTAAAAAAAGTATAAAAAACTAGTTCATTGAACTAGCTTGAATCGTGTGGTTTGTATTTTTTAATTGATATTTCCTTGAATCTGCGAATGAATATTTTAGCCCAGATGTATCCCACTGTTCCTCCAACAAAACAACCGAATACTACACCGGCATAGATTCCTGAAACTCCCCATCCGAAGATGAAGCAGAACAGATATGCAAATACACTTTCAAGGATTAATGATCTAAGCAATGTAATCAAAAGGGAATAGACTCCCTTACCGACACCCTGAAACATCATGGATGACATCATACCATGAGGAACCGCCAAAACGAATAGGCTCAATACTGAAATCGCAGTTGCAATCTGCGGTGACATGCTTGCGCTTGCCTGAGTATATGAAAACATGGTCGCAATCTGTGAAGAGAATATGAACATTAACGCTCCAAGTAAAATTGATATCGCGAATCCGAGCTTGATTGAATAGGAATGTGCAGTCTGGAGATTTTTATAGTTATGGGCACCATATGCAACACCTGCAACTGTTAAAACAGCAGTTCCAAGACCTATCAGTGGAATCATTGACATCTGTACAATTCTCATTGATGCTGTATAAACCGCTACGGCTGTTGTTCCCGCAGCAAGTACAAGCATTGAATTTATGATAATTGCAAGTGCTGAAAAAACAATGTTTTCCAGTGTTGATGGAATTGCAACCTGCAATGTGTCCAGCACCATCTGGCCTGAATAGTTAAAGTTACTAGGGGATAAGTCAAGATACAAGTCCTTTTTGCCCCATATCCAATAGCTCATGACGATACATGATAGGGAAGCTGAAATCACTGTTGCCCAAGCTGCACCCGCAATTCCTAAGTTCAAAACATAGATGAATATAGGATCCAGAATGATATTCATGATTGCGGTTACCGCTATCGCTATTGTCGCTCTTCTCATGTCCCCTTCTGAACGGAAAATTGCAGACAATACTCCTGAATATACGAAAACGAAGAGGAATCCGAATATGATGTAGCTGTAATCCATTGCGTATTGGATAGTGTGTCCCGCTCCCATAAACTGAAGGATAGGAACCATGAATCCTTCTATGATGACTGTAAATATCAATGATATTATGATTGAAAGCAGGATTCCATGAAGACCTGCATTGTTGGCCTGAGCGAAGTTTTTAGCACCGATGTTTCTTGCAATCAGTGAGTTTGCACCTGCACCGATACCGTTACCAAGTCCAATAAGAACCATAAACAATGGTGTAATGAAACCGATTGCCGCAAGCGCATCAGCTCCAAGGCCTGCAACCCATATGCTGTCCGCCAGATTGTAGAGCATAATCAAAAGCATGGAAAGCATCATAGGAAGGGCAAGTTTCACAATAGCCTTTTTAGGATCTCCTGTAATCACTTCAATGTTCTTATTTTTTTTACTCATTTACTCCCCTTTTTATAATTATGATTAATTAGTCTATAAATCCATTCAAAGAATAATCGTCCTTTTTGACCTGTTTTGTTACCAGAAGCAATGTTTTTTCCGGTTTGATTGAATACTTTTCCATCTGGTCAAAAACCTTTTCATTGTCGGCTGAGCCTGCAGTCAGGAAGAATTTGACATTTTTGAATTTTCCTTCGTTCTGCTTCAGGTATGTAATGACCGGATTGGATGCCTTGCCTGCCCATACAGGTGAACCTACATATACCATATCGTAATCTGCAGGGTCATATTTAAGGGCTTCAATATTGATTATTTTTTCAGACAATGCGTCTTTTCCGCCACGTGCAAAGCCAATTTTTCCCTGATAGTTTACTTTTGACTTTATTTCTTCAATGTCTGCATCAGTTTGTTTGGCAATGTCTTCAGCCAGTTTTTTTGTAACATTTGTTCTTGAATAGAATACGACTAATGATTTCATACTAAAAAATTAGATGTTTAATCTATATAAATTTTTTTTAACATAACATTTAGACAAACAATCAAATTATATATCCCTAAAAAGATAATAATATTATGGAAAAATTAAAAATCGCCAAGACTATTTCAACATTTACAAATCCGCCAATCATATGCATTCCTTTGTTTTTCATCATATGTTTGGTCCTGTCATTTGAAAATGGAGTGTTCAACTTTTCTAAATTCATCGTTTTGGAGCTGATTTCAATAGTTTTCACTTCAGTTCTGCCTATGGCAATCATCTTATATTGGGCCAAAAAGCTCAATACAGACAGCGACATTTCAAACCGTGAGGACAGATTTACTCCACTGATTGTTGGCATTGTCTGCTATTTTATCGGATTTTTAATTTCATTGATTCTTAACCTTGATAACTTTTTGACCGTTCTGCTACTATGCTATTCAATCAACACCGGCGTTGTCCTTCTGATTACATCAAAATGGAAAATAAGCGTTCACACCACAGGATTGAGCGGTCCTGTCGGCGCACTGATACTGCTTTTGGGACCTTTCGGTGCATTATTTGGAATATTGTATCCGCTCATTATATGGTCACGCGTTACATTGAACAAGCATACCTTGGCACAGGCCATCTGCGGAGGCGTTCAGGGATTTTTCCTCACAATTATAGAGGCATATCTCTTCTTCACTGTATTTAACCTTAAGACTGTTCCGTTGACACCATTCATTGACTGCATATGGTTCATACTTGCAATAATAGTTACACCAATCATTTTGGGAATTCTCAGCTATGCAAACATCTTCAACAATAAGCTATTCTATCTGATTGAAATCATTGGAATTGTTATCTTTTATCTCTTCAGCCCAATTGAAGTGTTTATAATATATGTTCTGGTTTCAATTGCAAGCATATTAATAAGCTATTATGCAGGTGATGATTTCATCTGGTTTATGGTTTTAAAATCTTCATAGTCCTTTGACCTTATTATATCCTGGAAAAACTTTTTCTTTACAGGACCCAAATTAGTCAAAAAGTCAGAATAATATTCACTTGATTTAATTTCACAGTAGTCCTTTTTAATTAACTCATAGAGTGGAATCTTATATTTTTCTTCAATATCTCTTAAAGCAAAACGAGGGCCGTTTATTTTATAGGCAAGCAAGTCAAACTTATACATCTCATACCATTCATTTTCTATAAATATTCTCATAAGAACCTGGCCTGCCGGAACTGTATCAAGGAATTTCCCGTCGACCACATGGGTTATTGATGCATCGTGCTTTCTTCTGTAGTATAGATGCTCTTTGACAATTGAAATCCTTCGAGCCTTCAGATACACATAATAGAAAAATGGCATGTCCTCGAAAAATATTCCTTCGGGAAAACTTGCATCAATCTTCCTTAAAAAGGAGGTTTTGTATATCTTTTGGCATACTCCTACAGAGAGGTCAAATATGGAACCGGGAGTTTCTTCAGGGCCGAATACCCTGTTTTCAAAACTTTCATCAAATGTTTTTAAGTCAAACCAGTCATTTTCATAGATTTTGCCGGTTTCATCATCATAGTTGATCATCTGAAAGAATGTCATGTTACAGTCATTTTTGGTGATTTCCCCGTATGCGACTTCAAGGGCATCCTCCCTGTACCAGTCATCACCATCGAGAAACATCATGTATTCTCCGTCTGCAATCTTCATTGCGTTGTTTCTTGATGCGCCGGGACCCAGATTTTCCTGGTCAATCACCCTGATTCGGGAATCGTCAAACCCTTCTATTATACTTAAAGTACTGTCTGTTGAGCCATCGTTTACTATAATCAGTTCAAAATCAGGAAAGCTTTGCTTCAAAACGCTTTCAATTGCTTTTTCAATATATCTCTCTTCATTATAAACAGGAAGTATAACAGAAATTTTTGCTCTTGACATTGCTTTTAATTATGTAATCTATGTTATATTAGCTTTCGGTTCATACAATCTGACATTGCCTGAAGTCTGTGTTCTTTTCAGGTCCTTGTGCTGGACAAAGTGGTTTGTAATGATGTAGTCGTCAGTCGGAGAGCCGTAAAATACCGAGGAGTTCAGTTTCACGTCCGTGCGGAGATACCAGGTCACATATCTCATGCAGTACTCATTGTCTGTTGTAATGTTTTTGTTCATATACTCGGAATCGTGGGTTTTGATGAAATAGCACACTTCATCAAGGTTTTCGTTGATTTTACTGAACTTGTAATCGCTTTCAAAAGTAAATGCATGTGCCATCAGAATGATGATTCCCAATATAATAAGAATCTTAACATATCTGTGACGTCTTTTATTTTCAAATTCGAATGTAGGATTTCTTGTTATCCTGTATATGAAGGAGTCCTGATTTTCCAGACCGTTCAGAAGTGTCTGTGAAACGCAGTCTATTGCCCAAACGCAGAAATAAACCAATGGGGGTATGCATGAAATCAGATAGCGGTATGACTTGATATTGATCATGCTGAAGAATATGAAATAAACCAAAAACCATGCAAGGCAGAGGAAATCCATGGAATAGAATTTCTTGCCGATTGGCATCTTTTCAAGAAGGGAAAACATGACCACCATTGCCGTGAGCATGATAGTGTTTGCCAGAAGGTGGTTGACTGTCAGTGAAAAGACAAACAGCACTCCCAATATTATCAGAAGGACAACCAGACATTTCTCGAAGCCTTCAACCTTGAAGCTTCTCCTGTGTGATATGATGGACCTGACGCTTTCAAGATTGGTCAAAAAGTTAATCAGGTGTATCGCAACAGCCATGATAATAAAGATCAGAAGAATCTGTGAAAAGTTAACGCCGAATATGCTAATTGAATCAAAATTCATCAGGTAAAGGAAATTGAACAGGTAAAATGTGGAGTTATCCGTATATCCCGGAGTTTTAACGTACTTATATTCATTGTTGAATCCTCCTACTGATTCTGAAATCTGTGTAACGAATGTCAGTCCTGAACCGATTGAATTTATGAAGATGCATATCAGAGCAAACAGCAATACGGCTATTATTATCCCCATTACTATATATTTGAACTCGGATCCTGTGAGATAATTTCGCGCCATCTGCCAGAATTCCTTTCTGTCATAAAGAAATGTATCAATGACGTTGAAGAAGTCATTTTTGCTTAAGAAATATAAAAGCAGGAGCGGAAGTATGAAAAGCGCTGAATATCTGGTAAATATGCTTAAGACAGCTAAAGGGAAGCACAGCAGATAATATTTGGGATGCTCATATACAGCAAGTATCAAAAAGATAATCACCCAGATTGAAATGCTGATTACAGACACGTCAAGTGTACCGTCTGCCCAATATGTCAGAATAAGATTGAAGCTTGAGAAAAGCACAGCTCCGAACAATGAGAACAATCTGTTGAAGCGGTACTTCAAAAGGATATATATGCTCAGGTTTGCAAGGATTGAAAATATTCCTGTCACTATGAATATCGCTTCCTTGCCAAGGCCGAATCTGAAGAGTATTCCTGTCAAAAAGCAGATTACCGGCGATAAATAAAGCGTTGAGGCATTATGTATGTTTTCATTCAGTCCTGAGTAGAAGAGGGCGTTTGTAAGATATACCAGCACGTCTGATTTAAGCCCCACATGCATATTGTTGTTAATGGAAATTACAGTTACAATAAGACTAAATAATAATAAAACAAGCAAATAGATTCTATCTTGCTTTCTTAAATTTAAATCATAAATCAAATCATTAACAAACATAATACCCAAAAAAGAATTGTTTTAATAAGATTTATGTTGTTATACTTTAAAATACTTTCTAAAAAAAAAGAGTGATTGTAAAGATTTAAATCTTTACTCATTGAATTTTCCTAAGAACTCCTGCATTCTTTGATTTTGTGAAGCAAATACTTCATCAGGAGAACCCTCTTCCACAATATATCCGTCTTCCATGAATATGATTGTATCGGATACGTTACGTGCGAAATTCATCTCGTGTGTAACGATAACCATTGTCATGTGCTCTGCAGCCAGCTGCTTGATTACAGTCAGGATTTCACCTGTAAGTTCAGGGTCAAGCGCTGATGTAGGTTCGTCAAAGAATAATATGTCAGGATTCATTGCGAGTGCCCTTGCAATTGAAACCCTCTGCTGCTGACCACCGGACAGTTCGCATGGGTATGCATCTTCCTTATCTTCCAGACCCATTTTCTTAAGCAGATCCCTGGCGTGGCCATAAACTTCTTCCTTATTTCTTTTTTGAACTTTTAAAGGAGCGTTTGTAATATTTTTCATCACGGAATGATGCGGGAATAGGTTAAAGTTCTGGAAAACCAATCCGAATGTTCCGTCAAAGTTGATTTCACCGCTGTCTTCAACTTCAAGTCCTGTAATGCATCGAAGCAATGTTGATTTACCTGATCCTGAAGGACCGATTATGGAGAGTACTTCACCCTTTTCAACTTTTAGTGAAATATCCTTTAAAACCACATTGTCTTCAAAGCTTTTTTTAAGATTTTTAATTTCAAGTAAACTCATAATACCCCTCTAATCATAATAACTTAACCTGTTTTCCAAGTGTTCCATGACAAATGCAACCAGCACATTGAATATGTAATAGAAAAGACCTGCAACGAGCAATGCTGCAATTGATGCATCAGCTGCCGCAATCTGTTTTGCTACTGTAAACATTTCCGGAATTGCGATTACAAATGAAAGAGAAGTATCCTTTACAAGAGTAATTACTTCATTAGTTACTGAAGGAAGAATTATCTTAAACACCTGAGGTAGAATGATTATAAAAAATGTTTCCAATCTGTTATAGCCTAAAACTTGTGCAGCCTCATATTGTCCTTTTGGAATTGCTTCAATCCCCCCTCTGTATATTTCAGCGAAATAAGCAGCGTAGTTTATAGTGAATGCAATGATGACTGCATAGAATCTATAATCACTTGAAAGATTCATTCCAAAGACATAGTACGGTGCAAAAAATACTACAATCAACTGTAACATTAAAGGTGTACCTCTCATGATAGAAATATAAATCTTCATTAACCATCTTAATGGTGCAAAACTACTCATTCTTCCTCCGGCTATAACCAAACCGAGAGGAAGGGCGAATAGTAATGTAAGCAAGAATATTTCTATTGAGGTAACCATACCTCCTAGTAATTGCGAAATTACATTACTTAAAATCATATAACTAATTCTCCCCTCAAACTAATTAATTTATCCTTGGATTAAAGCAGTAGGTGAAATACCGTATTTTTCAGCTATTTTAACGAAAGTTCCGTCTACGAACATTTCATCTAAAGTAGCTTGTACTTGGTTTCTTAATTCAGTATTTCCTTGTTTGAATCCGACACCATATTTTTCAGTAGTGATTGTGTCATTCAATATAGTGAAATTGACAGTACTGTTTTTGTTTTTAATGTCGTATTCTGCAACACCAATATCCATAGCTATAGCATCACACGCACCGGATTCCAAATCCATGAATGCAGTGTTATAGTCTGCTACTTGGGTTAAAGTTGCAAAGGTATCAGCGATAGTTTTGTTGTCACCTTCAAGTGCTGCTAAAGCAGATGAGTCTTTTTGGGTTTCAACAGTTTTGTTTGCCAAATCAGCAATACTTGTAATGTTGGAATCTGATTTTACAACGAATATTTGTTTGTTGTCAAAGTATGGTTTAGACCAGGTGTAGTCATTTTCTCTTCCATCCATGGTGAAACCGTTCCAAATACAGTCAATAGAACCAGAGTCTAACTCTGCATCTTTAGCATCCCAATCGATTGGTTGTGCTTTAAATGTCCAATTGTTTCTTTCACAAACTTCTTTTGCTAAATCTAAGTCGAAACCAGTGTAGTTTCCACTATCGTCTTTGTATCCGTATGGTGGGAATTCAGCATCAAAACCTACAATGAAAGTTTGATTGTCATTTGCGGTTTGATTAGCGTTGTTACCACCTAAAAAGTCAAATAGACCCGCATTTACAGTAGTTAACATCATTAAACAGATAACTACTAAAGCTAAAATAAAACCTATCTTTTTATTCATTTTAAAACACCAATAGTTATAACTATAGTAGAATTTATTTCTACTGATATAATTTTTATTTGACTATATATTTATGTATTATTATTCAATTTGACAGTAAATGAACAAAATAATACTTTTTAACTTTAATATATTAAATTATCGAGTCAATATGTAAAAAAAAGATTACAAAAATCAGTCATTGTAAATTGCATCATAGCAGCGTTTGGAGTTTTCGGTGTCATGGAACTGGAAGAACTCGTCTACACGGCTTTTGTAGATGTCCTCCATCTGAGCGCTATTGTCAATATATGAAATTATCCTGTCGACAAGATCATCTTCCGTTGAAACGACGCTGCCGAATCCCATAGTATCATATTTGAAGTATCCTTCTTCGGATTCATAATGGAAATCATCCCCATAGTGATAGTAGATGACCGGCTTTTTAAGGTATGCGAAGTCAAAAAATATTGATGAATAGTCGGTGATGAGTATAGCTGACTCATTAAAGATTTCCTGGTATTTCTTGTCGTCATCAAAGTGAACGTAATCGTTTCTTTTGAAATTGCCTATATATTTGCCAAGTTCGGGGTGTGGCTTGAAGAGAATCTCATAGCCATTGCTTTTGGCATAATCTATAAGTCTTTCATTGTTCAGGAGTGAATTGAAGCGTTTGAAATACTCCGATTCTACCAAATCTTCTTCATTGCTGATGTAATTTCTCCAGGTAGGCATTATTACGATCTGCTTTTTATATCCCTCATTGTTGAGATTGTCATATCTCGGAAGGCCCAAAAGCCTGAATGTGCCGTCATCATAGTTATACAGGTCGCTTATGAGGGATTCGTATTCCATTCTGCAGGATGTCACGATAAGTCTTGGATGGCGTTCGTATTTGACAAGCCATGTGGAGAGGTCATGCAGAATTATTCCATGCTGAAGGAAATAAAAATCAACATATGACGTACCTGCAGTCAGATAAGGTGCCTCGAACTTGAACGGACTCAAATAGAACTCGGAACCCTGTGATGAGATGAGCTTGTCTGCAAACAGATACAGAATCTTGTTTTTCAGTGATTCAAATTCGACGATATTGTCATAGGAAGCCTTTAGCCTTTCATAATCCGGAGACTGCCTGTCTATGACAAAGTACTTTTCGATTCCGTCATTCTGCTTGATAGCATACTTGAAGAAGTGCTCCCCATTGTCGTCAGCCATGTCGATGCGATCCATTACAATCCAGATTTTCCTGTTTCTCATGAACGGGAAGAGTATCAGATGTATTGTCCTTATGAATATTGCCCTTCTGTAGAAGTCGTATTTGTCACGGAAGAGCTTTAAGAGCCCCCTTACTTCATACTGATACATTTTCCTATATGAGAACGGCATCACGTTGAATTTTCCGTTGAACATCACAATCCTTGAATCCTTTATGTAGTAATGTGAATCATATGAGATGTTTGAATGCTTTCTGAATTTTATTTCATTATCCAGTATGCATGAATCTCCATCACCAGCGTATTTAATCTTAAGCTCAATTGTGGAGAGGTCTTTGATTGAATCCAGAGGAATCTTCAAGTCAAAGTTATATGATCTCTGCCAGTTGACTGTTAAAAAGCGGCTGATATGGCGTGTCGGATATCTGAATGATTTGGCGGTGATTATTTCCCTGCCGTTTTTGAGGGCATAGACGGATATGTTTTCGCTGTCAAACAGTGACTTGACATGTCCTGAAATGCTTAGGACATCATCCTTCAAATCGGCAAAGTCAATATAGATGTCCCTTTTTGAGAGAACGTCAATCACATCATTTTTTGAATATAACGTGACGTCATCGCTTCTTACATCAACCCTGAATGAATCGATTGGATTCAGGCTGTTCAAATCAATGTCATCGTTTTTAACTGCAATAAAAAATCCGATCATTGAAATATTTGATGTGGCATCGTATATTACATCCTTGTCAATGCAATCGAGAGTTTCCTTAAGCAATTCAAAGAATTTTGGAATTTCATCGCTTTCAAGAAGGCTGTTTTTAACTTCCCTGTTCATCACCGGGATGAAAACGTTCAATATATTGTATTGAATATATATCGGAAGTTCCCTATTTGAGTCCAGAATCCCTCTTGCAAAGAGATTTGCCTGATTGAAGTCGAATTTCCTTTTGAAATAATCATTATTGTTTATCCTGAGGGTATCCCTTCTTTTTCTGAAGTAGTATTTGGCTGAACTTATGAAAGTGTAGCTATTGCTTTTCGTAAGAATCCTGTTCATGAAGAGGTCTGTTTCAAAAAGGTCCTCCCTTTCATCAAATTCGACAAGAGCCTCTTTTTTTATGAAAAGTGAATTGAAAAAGTTTATGTCGTATTCAGGATTTTTAATCAAATCGACTATGCCGTCAGGAATGTCATTTTCGCTTTTTGCATTTCTGTCAATGTAGTCAAGGCTGACATTTACAATGTTTTGGCCATATTTTTCAAATGCCTTCAGCACTTCGCTTAAGGCGTTGGCCGAGAGCGTGTCATTGTTATGCAGGAAATTAATGATTTCTCCCCGTGCATGTTTAAGAGCTGAATTATATCCTGAAGAGTAATTCTTTGGCTTTTGAGAAATCAATACGACATTGTCCGGATATTCCTCCTGATATTTGACGTATTCATCGAGGCAATCTGCACTTCCGTCATTTACTAAAATCAATTGGGTATTGTCCTTGAAATCCAAATTCTGATTGATTACAGACATTATCGCTTCATGGATATGGAATCCGATATCGTCTATCAGCATTATTATTGAAAACTTGAACCTTTTCATTTTATCCCCAATTTAATCTTTAATAATCCAGTCATAGCACCTTTTGGCATTGTTCTTGTCACGGAATTTGAAGAATTCATCAACCCTCTCTTTATACATGTCCTCCATTTCGCAGTGGTTTTCCATATATTCGATTACCTTGTCGATTACATCCTCCTCATCGTCGAAAACCGGACCAAATCCCATTGTCCTGTATTGGAAGTATCCATTTTCAGAATCGAAATGATAGTCATTGCCGTACTGATAGTGAATCAGCGGCTTTTTAAGATATCCGAAATCGAAAAATACTGATGAATAATCTGTAATCATCAGGCTGGATTCGTTTATTAGCTCTGCATAGGTCTTGCTCAGGTCAAATTCCACATATGAGTTTCTGTCAAAAAGGTCAATGTATCTGTTGAGTTCAGGGTGCAGCTTAAGGATAATCTTGTAGCCTTCATTTGAGGCAGCCTGAATCAGGCGAGGATTATTGATCAGTGAATTGAAATACTTATAAAAGTCTGACTGTATGAAATCAAATGAATTTGTCAGATAGTTTCTCCATGTCGGCATTATAATGATCTGTCTTCTCAGATACTTGTTGTCAAGATTGTCGTATCTTGGAAGACCGAGAAGCTGTACGACATCCCTGTTGTAGTAGTATCCCTCATTGAAAAGGGATTCATATTCAAGGTCTGTTGATGTTACAATCAGTTTAGGGTTTCTGTCATATTTCCTGAGCCATGAAGACATGTTGTCCTTTATTATTCCGTGCTGAAGGAAATAGAAGTCAAGATTGATGATTCCCGCCATCAGCTTGTAGTTCTTGTATGCAAATGGTGTCAGGTCATATTCGGTTCCCTGTGATGAAATCAGCTTTGAGGCAAACATGTAATAGAACATGTGCTTTCTGGAATCGCTTACTATTAAACTGTTTGAGAAGACCTCCTTGAGACGATGGAAATCATTTGATGAGTTGTGCACTGCAAAAAACTTCTTGACACCGTCATCCTGATTGATTGCATATCTGAAGAAGTGTTCCCCGTTGTCGTCAGCCTGTGTTTTCCTGTCCATGACAATCCATATGTCCCTGTTTTTCATGAAAGGATATAAAATAAGATGCAGAAGCCTGAAAAGGACTGCATGAATGAAATATGCTTCACCGGATCCTATGATATTTTTCAAATCACCATATTCCAGCCTAAGCATCCTCCAATATGAGAAGTTCTCCACATTGATATCACCGTCATAATAGATAATCTTTCCGTCCTTAATGAAATATCTGCTGAAATTGGAGAGATTACAGTATTTTCTAAATTGCACAGGATATTCCACATCGTTTGATGCCTTAACCTCAAATCTGATGTCCTTATCAGTGATTGGGATTTTAAAATCAAAATTATATATGGAACTGCCCCTTCTTGTCGGATAATCATATACGTCGGGATGGAAAATGTTTTCGCCTTCCTTACCTATGACTTCCAGGTCGCTGTCAAATGAATTGAAGTATCCGGAAATGTTCAGGATGCCGTCCCTGTAGGTGATGAAGTCAAAGTAGCAAAGGTCTTCTGAAAACTCATCATATTCCTCAACGTTGTTTCGGATTTCTGGAATCTGTGTGGGCTTGACAGGGATATAGTTGTTGGTTCCGTGCTTCAGGATTTCAGACATGTCATGGTCATATACTCCGAAATCCATAATTGCCTTGATTTTTATATTGCCGAAATGGCGTTGGTAAGTTCTTTTGAATAAATCCTTAAGGGGTTTAGGCGGTTCAAAGTCAGCTCCGGCAGCAAGGAACTTGTCCAGTCTCAGCTTTTCCATTAGAGTTGGTGTGAAATAAAAGTTGAACGGAAGAAAATCAACTTCATCCGGAAACCTGCTGAAGATTTCTTCGTGATGTTCCCTGATATATCCGTCCCAGCCCTTGAATGTGATGAAATAGTTGTACTTTTGGCTGGAGCTGTCCTCAAGCATCTTTATCAGATTATCTGTAATGATGTTGTCCTCAAGTGAGCCTGAATATATCAGAATGTTGTTCTTTTCCTTTTCTATTCTTTCGCTTATGCACATATCCTCTCCCTTGAATATGTGTCTGCATATCCTGTTTGCCGCATCAGGACAGTCATATGTGCAGTATGTTTTAATAAACTCGCTGTCATCATAATCCTTTTCCCGATTCATTTCCTCAATCAAATCGGAAACTGTCTGGACTTTAGGAAATGGAAGTTCGTCCAATGGGAAATAGATTCCACGCTCCTTCATGTATTCAGCTTCATCATAATTGAAGATGATGATTTTGCGCTTGGTATTTGCAAAGTCAAAGAAAACGCTTGAATAATCTGTGATTAGGCAGTCCGCCATATTCAGAAGGTCGTATATTTCCCAGCCCTGCGGAAATGCCATTATATTTTTGTAATTGGAAAAATCGATTTTTGCCTGGTTATATGGATGCAGCTTAACAAAAAATATCTGGTTTTCACTAAGGGATTGCTCTATTTCCTCAAGGAATTTGCTTATTTCAGCATTCTGCTTTTCATCATCCCTATTGTTGACGGAACCCTTGAATGTAGGCATATATACAAATATTTCCTTGTCTTCAAGAGATAAGATTGATTTAAGCTCATCCTTTCTTTTGTCATCAAAAAATATGCTGTTTCTCGGATATCCTTCAAGCAGCATTTCCCCTCTGTAGATTTTCCCGATCATGTATGCGTCTAGCATGATGTCTTTCATATATTCATTTGGAAAAATAAGATAGTCGCTTGAAAGAAGTGAATGCTGTATGATTCCCAAATTGGCCTGTTCCGGAATGTTTCTGCAACCCATATGCTTTAGGGGAGTTCCGTGCCATGTATTTATAACAATCTGACCTTTCTTCTTTACATATTTGTAGTTTATTCCGGAATCTGTGAAGATATATTTCGCCTTATGCAGTATCTGTGCCGCATGGTCATCATCAGTGATGATTCTATGGATATTCAAGTCATAATTTTCGCTCAGCTGCTCTATTTTAATCTTTACATTTTCATTGGCATGAACATATATCTTGAACTTTCCATAATCGCCTGTTGATATCTCCTCAACAATTCTAAAGATATTTCCAGCAAAATCAGTACCGTTTCTGGATTCAACATAGATTATGTTGTTATTGATTTTAGGATTATAATAACTTCTGTATATAACTGAATTTACGGCACATTCCTTGATGTTGTGGAATTTATCTTTAAAACTCATTTATATCACTAAAAAAAAGGAAAATTGATTAATATGAGTAACCGTCATCTATCCTGAAGGAAAGACTGTTGTGGGACCCTTTTAAAAACAATGTTCCATTAAAATTAGCATGTACTGTATAATTTCCATTGTCGAAGCCGGCCAGCTGTATGTATCCGCGTCCAACTTCATCGGTTGTGACATTATATTTATGTGCCCATCCTGAATCATCCAAAATCTTCAAATCGACAACCTGGTCTGGAATTTCATGCCTGTAAACATCTTTAAGCTGAATGTAGATGTATCCCCCGTTCTGAATTGTGGAATTTGCATTTATATCGATTTTAGTTTCGGCTGTATTCATGGAAATATAAGCAAATGCAGCTATAGCCACAACTAGTATTACAACAGCTATAATTGCTATCTTTTTAATATCCATCAAATATACTCTCCTATTAATTAATCATTATGAACTAACAATACATCGGTTTCAGCAGTTTTCAACACTTCTTCTGCAACGCTTCCAAGAATGAACTTGTGGAGTCCGCTTTTTCCGGAAGAGGATATTACGACCAAATCCACTTCTTCTTCAACAGCAACCTTGTTGATGGTTTCTGCTGCAAAACCTGTTTTGACCATTGTTCTGAGATTATATCCTTTAGGGAATTTTTTTTTCATTGCCTCAACGCATTCATTTGCTTCTTCCAGCATTTCCTTGTTTACCCTTCTGACTTTTTTTCTGCTCTGAAAAGCGCTTGATGTTAATTTACCTGCAACAGATAAAATAATGATTTCCCCATCATCAGCAATTAATTTAGTTACCCTATCTATTTCCTGGTCAGCATAACCTGATCCATCAGTTGGCAGTAAAATTTTGTTAAACATGTGTACACCATATCTATATTAGTATTTAATAGTTAATATTTATTTTCAAATTATGGGCAATTTTCGAACCTGTCGACTAACTTTTTAGCAATTTGCCAGTCATCGGCATCATCGATTTCAGTCCATTCAAGCCCGTTTGTATAAACATAATCGATTTCAGTTTTCCTTGACAATGCCTTAAATGCAAAGTCATAGTAGTTTTGCCTGTCCTCTTCAATCAATTCGCCCAATATATCGTTGAATGCATTGATATCCTTTTTCACGACTTTTGAAATGCCGATAAATTCCCCTGTTGAGGAATATATGTCAATGTCTTTTCCAATCTCTTTTATTATTCCGTCTTCGATGATTAGCTTAAATGATTCCTCGTTGAGCATTTTGAAGTTGTCCACAACCATTGCGGTATTATTGGTCCCGGCAATGTCTTCAATTATTTGGGGGTCGACGACATTGTCTCCGTTGATTAATATGAAATCATCGGGACAGTTGTTTTCAATATATGAGCTTGCAATATATGTGGAAACTGAAGTGTTGGTAACGTCATATTCATCATTGTCCATTACCTTGACTGAAATGGCGTATTTTTCCTCAAGAGATTTCGCAGCGTCATGGACCTTCTCCTTGTTGTATCCCGCAACGAGTATGAAGTCAGCTATTTCGCAATTCATGCAGTTTCTAATCATACGCTCCAGCAGTGTTGTCCCGTTTATCTCAAGCAGCGGCTTTGGAATGTCACGGGTAAGTGGCATGAGCCTTCTTCCCATTCCAGCAGATAATATTACGCAAATCATTCTAACTTGTCCCACAATTTATTGAATGCCTGAATCGGAGTTACCTTTTCAATGATTACATCATAAACAAAATCAACGATGCAGCTTTCAACGGCGTTTTCAGTGCAGATATCCTTTATTGCCCTGATTGAGTTTTTGCCTTCAAATACTATTCCGCTTGCATTCTCATTGATGATGAGTCTTTGGCCGTAGAGGACTCCCAATGTATGATTTCTGCTTTCCTTTGATGTGGCTGTAAGTATCAGGTCTCCGAATCCGCAGTATTCGCGAACTGTCTGGGATTTGCCTCCGACCGATTCGATTATTCTTACAGTATCATTGAAACCCTTGGTCAGCACGGCAAACCTTGCATTTTCATTGATGTTGAGCCCCTCACATATTCCGTTGGCTATCGCATTGATGTTTTTCAGAATACCGCAAAGCTCGATTCCTTCCATATCATCTATTATCTTGACCTTGAACTGTTTGCTTTCAAGAATCTCCTTTACACGTCTTGAGCTTTCGATATCACTTGATGCAATGTTTGTGATGGACGGCAGGTTAAGCATTATTTCCGATGCAAAATTAGGTCCTGAGAGTGCAACGATGTTTTTGAACGGATATTCGGCAATTATCTTGGACATGGTTTTAAGGGAAGGATATTCTATCCCTTTTGCGGTAGTTACAAGAATCACATCATCTGCTAGAACTTTCTTCAAATCGTCCAATGTGGATCTGTAGGCGGATGATGGAATTGTGAGAAATATTACATCGCAGTCCTTCAAATCGCTGATGTCAAGGGTTGCACGGATATTGTCGTTCAGCTTGACGTTAGGATAATATTTGGTGTTATAGCCCTTTGAGTTTATGTCATCGCAAAGATTTTCGTTTCTCAAAAGCAATATTACCTCATCAAGATTTTTACTAAGCTGCTGTGAAATCGCACTTCCGAATGCACCAGCACCAATAACACCAACATTGAAACCCATATATGCACCTCTAATTAATATTATTGGAGAAAAAGAATAAAAATATTTCCCTATCGGGAAAAATGAAAAAAAGTATTATAAAAGAGCTTTGATAGCTTCTTTTACATCATCTAAACTTTCGGTCGGTTCAAAGCGCTGGGTGACATTGCCCTGGCGGTCAACCAGAAACTTGGTGAAATTCCATTTGATGTCATCGTTGTCCTTGTAGTGCCTGTCCTTCATCTTGACGACAAGCTTAAGTTTGCCTGAACCTTCTCCGGTGAATCCCTTAAATCCCTGTTCGCTTTTAAGGTATTCATATAACGGGGATGCATTTTCACCGTTCACATCAATTTTGTCGAAAATTGTATATGGAACCAGCCATTTTGAGCGGCACACTTCAGTGATCTCTTCGGTTGTTCCGGGTGCCTGGCCTCCGAACTGGTTGCATGGGAAATCAAGAATCTCAAAACCCTGTTCGTTGAATTCATTGTAGATTTCGTTCAATTGTGTGTACTGCGGTGTGAAACCACATTTGGTTGCTGAATTTACTATTAAAAGTACTTTGTCTTTGTATTGGCTTAGGGAAACTGTGTTTCCATCACCGTCTTTTACTTCAAAATCATAAATTGACATGGAAAATATCCTCCTTAAAGTTATTATTAAAATTGAATATATTTAAAATTTTTTAAAATTCATATACAAATGATTTAAATTTATTGAAAAACATAAATTAAATCATGTCAAGACAAGATAAAATAGTCAAAACAAGTATTATCGGCATCGTTGTCAACCTTATCCTGGTTGCATTCAAGGCCACAATCGGAATACTTGTAAACTCAATTGCAATTACACTGGATGCAGTCAACAACCTCACTGATGCACTGTCATCCATTATCACAATTATCGGGACAAAACTGGCCGGAAAGGCACCAGACAAGGACCATCCTTACGGATACGGACGTATTGAATATTTCTCATCTGTGATTATTGCAGCCATTGTCCTTTGGGCGGGAATCACTGCGCTTATGGAATCATGGCCTAAGATATTCCATCCGGACGTCACTTCATACACCACAGTTTCCCTCATTATCATCGCTGTGGCGGTTGCGGTCAAGTTCCTTCTTGGCCGGTATGTGAAAGGTGTAGGGGAGTCAATCAACTCACAGGCGCTTGTCGCATCCGGAAGCGATGCATTCTTTGATGCGATACTTTCCCTTTCAACACTGGTGGCGGCTATAATTTCAATATTCTTCCACATATCCCTTGAGGGAATACTGGGGGTCATAATCTCATTTGTAATCATAAAGGCAAGTATAGACATGCTGAGGGAAACCCTGGACAGCATGATCGGTGCAAGAATCGATTCTGAGCTTTCCCGAAAAATCAAGGATTCAATTCTTGAAGTGCCTGGAGTCTACGGCGCATATGACCTGACCCTTCACAACTACGGGCCTGAGGACATGCAGGGATCTGTCCACATTGAAGTGGATGACTCACTGACCGCACTTGAGATACATTCACTAACAAGAAGCATCGCCTATAAGATCTTTGAGGAGTTCTCCATCATACTGACCGTCGGCATATATGCGCGAAACGAGAAGTACAAGGATATACGCAATGATTTGGAGATGATTGCATCAGAATACGAGGAAATTCTTGAAATCCATGGATTTCTGGTGTATGAGGATAGAAATCTCGCCTCATTCGACATAATAGTCGACTTTGATGCGGACAGGGAAAAGGTTAAAAATGAGATAATTTCCAAAATCAAAGCCAAACACCCTGAATTCGACTATATAATTATTGACGACTATGATGTGTCAGATTAATATAGTAGTTGATTTAAATATTAAATATAAGGTGTAAATCATGAAAACTCAAAACATAATTTTGATTGCAATTGCAATACTTGTTGTTGCATTGGTTGGCGTTGCTGCATACAGCATGATGAACAATCATTCACCTCTTGACTTGAATGCAACCAACAACAACACAACAAAATTCATTAATATCGGCACCATAAATGCAAACGACACCAATAAGACTGTAGGTGACAATTCACCACGCAATGTGACAAATGTTACCAACAATACAACAACATACAAAGTATATGTGCCTCAAACTGATTCATATGTATCCGTTATCGGTGAAAAATATGATGATGCCGTAAACAGATGGTACACTTACGATGTTGATGGTGTAAGATATTACAACACAAGAATTAATCATTAATTCTTTTTTTCTTTTTTTTATTTCAAAAATACGGCGCTTATAAGATTATCCCTGTATGTGGTATCGTCCCTGAGCGATTCTATGTGATGGATGACGTTGAGTTTCAAATCTTCAAGCTTTATTCTGGTTTCAATGTCTTTGAAGTCAACCTCAAAATGCAGGACGTAGCGGATTTCCATATCATGGTCAAAGATGCTCCAGGTCGGGCCGTTAATGTCGAGAAACCTTATTGACCACCTTGACATGACCCTGTTGATTTTTGAGGTGGTTTCCTCCACATCAAAATCTGAATAAAGAAAAATTTCCATCATTGATACAAATCCTCTGATCCCATTTGAGGTATTTCGATTTCAATGTCCTGCTTGTTGAATACTCCGAAAGCTGTCAGTTCCTTTTTGAGAATTGACATTGACTGTGAAACTTCCTCGTTTTCCAATGAGATTATTGCAACATTAAGCCAGTTTTCATCTTCAGAAAGATAGATGCAAGGCTCAAAGAGCTGGAATTTTGAAATAAGTGTTAAAAGAAGTTCGTTTACATCGGCCTGTTTGCCTGTGTGTTCATAGTTCAGTTGTATAATTCTTTCCTTGATGTTCATGGTATTCAATATGTTTTCAAGATATTTAAAAATAGGTTTCATATTCCTTAAGCTTAGCTATATTTTGTGAGGCCATCTCAAAGCCTTCAGATATGACAAGCCATATTGCCTTTAGAAAGCCGTCTCTTGTGAGCCTGTCGCAGTTTTCAAGGGCAAGCATCCTGTAATTAGGGCTTTCGGTGACTTCATCCAAAAAGAGTTCATTGATGTCTGATCTCATGTCATCGTCCAGGTATGATTCAAGAATCTCCTTTATGGATATGGCAAAGGTGTTTCCGATTGATTTTGTTATTTCGATTTCATCCGGACCCATCTCTCCGTCAAGGGATTTTTCAATCTGTATGAATGATGAGTAGTCCTGATAGCCGTATACGGTAAACCTTCCCTCTGTTGTGTGTGCTGCATATTCATCAATAAGGCGTGTGAAGGGTGAATAGGACATTATGAATACTGCAATGGATTGCATCAAAGAGTTTTTGGAGCAGTCAAGCACTGTGCATAATATCTGGGTGACTATTTCATTTAAAATAAAGTGTGAGATTTCATGAATGAGGGTTGTTATCTGAAGGGATCTTGTTAGCCTGTCGTCTATTGTGATTCGGTTGAACTTGAAGTATCCCAGTTCAGCTCCGTATGACTTGTAGTCGACTTCGACAAATGACTTTGAATAGAGAAGCACCTTGTCGGTGATGCTCAGCTCATCGAGAAGGATTTCATTCTCCTTTATGAGGCTGTCGAATGTTTGAATTGATGATTGTCTGATGTTTCTGATGATTGCGTTATAGTCCCTTATCTTGAAGTCGAATCCGTCAATCATTTCAAAGTTTTCGCGGGAAAATATCTCATCAAAATCAGTGTATTCCATTGATTTGGTGAAGTTGAATTCAGGATGGGATTCTATCAGCTTTACGTCAATATCCTTTATTGTTTTGAGGCTGACAAGACAGTCCGGGCAGAAGTTTTCCTCCTGCGGAAATTTACGGTGGCATTTCGGACAGTATTTTGTCTGTTCAATGGCGTCATAATAAGAATAATCCGCTGAATAGTCAAGCTGATTCAGCATCAAACTTTTTATGGATTCCTTTTGTAGCGCTTCACCAACCAATAATTTCTTTTCAGCATCCACCCTGCAATAGGTTGAAAGATCTCTTATGCTTATCATGGTTTAACCTAACTAGCGATGATGATAAAGTTCAATACCCAAACCGCAATGGCCACTATCAATACAAATATTCCATGTCTTTTGGCTTTTTGCGAGTCATTGCGGGTTGCGAGATAAATGCCAATAATCAAACCTATCAACGGAATGAGAAATGCAAATACATAACCCAGAACTATAGCTGCAGTGTGGCTTTTTTCAACGACCGGAACACTGTAAGGCTGACTGTAGCCGGTTTGCTGCGTATTGTTGTTGAAGTTTATATTTTCCAGGCTTTTGCCGCAGCTTTTGCAGAATTTCGCTTCATCAACCAGTGCTTCACCACAGAACGGACAGAATTTTGTCATCTTATCACCTTTTTTCTAATCTCATCTACATATCAATAATCAATTATTTCTCAAATCATCTATCAATTGGTTAAATTGAAGTTATCATTAATCAAATCAATATTTTTATCATAACATGTTGAATTATTAACTGGAATTTCATTATTTATGGCAGTTAATTTTTCCGGGAAAAATAACGATTTCCACAATAATATTTATTGCGAACATGATATTATAATTTTGTGATAAAATCAGATTTCAAAGATATAGAATATTGATTCGAATAGCCTCTCGTCATTGGCATACCTTTCAAAGCCCAGGGAATATTTAAGAAGAACGTTTCTCGGAATCAGTACATTGTCCGTTTCGGGGTTGATGATGAGCCCGTCCATATCCTCGGTGAGGAGAAAATTCACCAGTGTGGCAAGGTTTACAATCTGGGAGTATTTGTTTTTTGGTGTTGAAATCGCCTGCATTTTCTCATCAGATGTGAATACCGTTGCATAGCTTCCGCCGACATTGTCGGTGTACATTGATGCAACCGGTCCCCTTTCCTTAAGCGATATGATATCTCCGTGAAGCTTCAAATCTGAAAGCATCAGCCCAAGAAGCCTTGAGCCGGCCATCCTCTCGAAAAGCCCCTCATAATCACCAATGTTTTTAGGGTTTGAGATGAAATCCTCAAGGTCTGTGTTGTCGATTGACTTTTTCAAATCAATAAGTTCCTCGGGAGTGTAGGGGTTGTTTGTAAAAAAATTGGTCTTTGGTATATTTGTAATTGCCAAAATGAACTCCTTTTTAAAGAGGTATTTTTCAGAAGCAGGATTGAGGATGTATCCTTCAATGTCAGTGGTCTTCAGGATATTCTGATAGAGCTCGAAGGAATTTTGAAGAATCTGAATGCCTTCAGCAGATTTGTAGAACTTATGGAATTCATCAATATCTGTGAACAGCGGTGTGATTTTGGATTCCTCATCCTCATATATTATGAAATTCAGGGTATTGTCCTGCCTTTTTGCAGGAATATAAAGGTTTGAATACCTGAATTCATTTATGAGGCGAAAAGTGAGCTCTTCGCTCAGCACATTGTCGTTTGAATAGATGTCCTCAACTACGTTTCTCAGGTGTTTGTGGTTTGTCATCAGTTCTAGATTTGTCGATTATTTGTTATAATACTTATCCATCTTCTCGGAAATTGCTGTTTTCAGGGCCTTTGCGTTATATGTCCTGCAGCCCAAAGCGCTATCCTTGAGTGTGATGACCAGAAGCTCGTCGGTTTCGTTCTTTTCAATTCCGACGTATTTTATTTCATCAAAATGAAGCGTGAATCTTCCTGAGATGACCAGTTCCTCATCAAGGAGTACCAGTTCTGTTGAAACCCATGTGATGTCATCGTAATTTTTGGCAATAATGCTTCCTATCAATGCTCCGGCGCCTGCAAGAACTAGACCTTTTCCCAAGGTGGAGCCTATCAGTCCCACGGTTGCGGCAGTGCCGATGATTCCCTTTGCACTTCCCAAAACATCAGGTGAAAGTATGTTGGTGAGGGTTTCCTTTGATTTGGAATTGACCGGAAACTCGACGCGTGACTTGCCGTTTTTTCTTATATATTCAAGGGACTCCTCATATCCCTTTTGAGGAAAGGTGTTAGCTTCCTTTTCAGGAAAGATCATGTTGGCTGTGTCTTCCACAATGCCTTTTGTAAACTTGATGGTGTCTTTGATTGGGTTTTTCCTGTCTTCTTTTGCTTTGATTCTGATTGGAATTTCATCGCTCATGTTATCACCTAAAATATTTTTCCGATTCCGATACCGTTTGTTCCGACGGTTACAAAGGTATGTGATGAATCGTCTTTCGGATAGTCTAAACTCTGAGATTCGATTGCGTGTATTATCTTATAATTTTGATATTCTTCATTAAGTTTGTGATAGAATTCGTCATGGCTGTATTTTGAATCTGATGCGCTTTTTACTACTTCCCTGATGGCCGGTGTGATGTTGTGGCCAATCCAGTTGATATAGTAGAACTCCTCTCCTGCGGAAAACCAGAGGATTGAATTGTTGGTTGAGTCCTTCCTGTCATGATATGTGAAGTGGACTGCGTCATGGCCTTCAACAGTCACCTTCCTTTCGGGATACTTTTCAAGGAAGTATCCGTAGAGGCTCATGATGTTTGGATTGACGTATCTGATTGTGAAAACGTCAATGTCCTCATCGTATTCGTACATGTTGAAGTCTGAACTGTATGGGTTTTCATATTCCGGAGGAATCCTGAAGCTTTCATATCCCACATTCACCGTGCTCCAGTTTGATGAATCGATGGCGCCTGCGGCATTCATCAGGATGAGGAGTGCCACTAATGCCATCAGAGTTTTCTTGATCATTTTAATCAGTAGTCTTTAACTGAATCTATAATGTTGTCGAAATCATGTAGGAAGTCTGAAACGTTGTCGTTTTCGTCTTCACCGTTGAGGCTTAAAACCAGCTCGTTTACAAGCTCGTCCATCTTGGCGACAAGGGATTCAAGAATATCCATTCTGGAGTTGATTTCCCTGTCTATCTTTTCGCTGTCGTCTGTCGCCAGGTCAAGAATGTTTGATACCGCTTCGGCGTGGTGGGCAAACATCCTGTTTGAGTTTTCAACGGAGGCCATGAACCTGTCATAGGTCAGTTGCGGCGGTTCAAAACGTTTTTCAATCAGTTTTCTTGCATTTTTCTCCTTGATTTCATACATTATCTTCAGTTCGCTGAGTCTTGTTCTGTACTTGTCGAACTCATGGATGCTGTTTTGCGGCTCGACCTTCACTTCCTTTTTTGGCCTTTCAGGCTGTGTGCTTTCAATGATTTCCTTGACCGGCTCTGAAGTGGTAATCCTGTGGATTCCATATCCCACAAAGAATGCCGGGGTTGCAAATACCAGTCCGAACACGATCAGTGAAAACAGAATAGGTTTGCTGAACATTGTCCCGATGGAAGCGAAAAGCAAGAATATTAAAACAGTGATTATCTTTGTTTTTGACGGTGTGAACTCGCCTGTGGTCTTGTCCTGCCAGTAGAAGAAGAGATGCTTCAGGTCAGGAATGAGGCCGTAATTGTTGTTTTCGGCAATGGCCTTAGGCAAGTGGTCATGTCCTATGATTTTGTGGATGGAATATCCGATTGCATATACCAGCGCAGCAATTACCGCTGCAAAGAAAATCACAGCAGGTGATTCCAGTACGAATGTCATGAAGAGCAGAAATACCAGAATCGCAGCAATCTTTGATTTTGACAGTATATAGTAGCTGTCCTGATAGTTGTAGAACAGCCTGTAGACAAGACTGTTGTTGGGCCTTGTTATTTCATATACATTTCGAAATGATGTTGACTTGCACTTTGGACAGAAGTTTGCAGTGCCGCTTACCTTGTTTCCGCAATTATTACAAATTTTATCAGTCATTTTCATCAACTAAAAAATCTTCGTATGTTAACGTATTTAATTCTTCATCGGTTATATTGCTTTTAGGAGCTAATCTATTTGCCTGATTAGTAATGACCTCCTCAAACAGGTTCCTTACGGCTCTACCATTGGCAAAGTTAGGTGACCTATTTTCATATAATCTTTTAAAGTAGTCCTTTATATACTTATCGGCAGCGGCGTCCAAAGTCAGGTTGGATTCCTCACACATCAGCCAGAATATATTGTAGAGCTCATCCTCGTTATAGTCCTCGAAATAGATGAACTTGTTGAATCTTGACTCCAGTCCCGGATTTGAGTACAGAAACTTCTCCATCAGTGCGGGATATCCTGCAACGATGACAATCAAATCGTCACGATGGTCCTCCATGGCTTTCAATAATGTGTCGATTGCTTCTGATCCGTAGTCGTTTTCGCTTTTTGATGTAAGGGAATATGCCTCGTCGATGAAAAGTATTCCGCCCAGCGCGGACTGTATTACCTCCTGGGTCTTTATTGCGGTCTGGCCGACATAGCCTCCGACAAGGCCTGATCGGTCGGTTTCTATGAGGTGCCCTTTTGAGAGAAGTCCTATTGCATGGTATATTTTTGACAGGAGTCTTGCGACTGTGGTCTTTCCAGTTCCAGGATTTCCGCTGAAAACCAGATGAAGGCTCATTGCGGGCTGCTTAATCCCCCTTTCCTGTCTGATTTTTCTAATCTGCACCAGGTTGATGAGGGAGTTGACGTCCTTTTTAACCTTTTCAAGGCCGACAAGCTTGTTCAGCTCTTCAAGATACTCCTCCAGTGAGCTTTCATCCTGAGGTTCCTCAACACTTCCCGTTTCATTAAGTCTTATTGCTTTTACGTCAACGTTTTCATCTTTGAGCTTCTCTTCAAGGCCTGAGATATAGTCATTGTATATATTGAATACGTCCACGTTGAGTTCATTGTCTACGGTTATGAAGAATTTACCGAAGATTTTGTAGCAGTTGAAGAGCTCATTTGCGCTGTTGAGCTCATGCATGTCAAAGTTCATGCCGTACATGTCAAGCTCATGAAGGCACTTGAATGACAGCGGCATCTCATCGGATATCTTCTGCTCTGTCAGCGGCAGTATGTCGTCTTCTGTAAAGCTTGCGTTTAGAAGTGAGTTTATGAATTCCAGTTCGTTGTCCGTTATCTTATCGTCGCCCAAACCGAGATATGCGAAATATTTGAAGAGATCGTCGATTATCAGGCTTTCCAATGTGACATTTTCCAAATCCCTTATCGAATCGCAGTACGGTGTGAATATTGACAATGTCTTTACAAGAAAGTTCAGGTCGGTGAGATAACCGGCCAGATAGTCCATGTGAATTTTTTCAATGTCGCTTTTGCAGTTCGGACAGCTGTCCTGTGAGCTATCCAATATTGTTCCACAATTTTTACAAACAGTCCACTCTAACATAGAAGATACCCGAATTATTTTTTCTATTAATATATAATGTAATTAAGGATAAATAAGTTGTGTTTAACATTAATCAGAAATAACCCATATCGGCAAGCGCGTCCAGTCTCTTCCTGAAATATTCGCCGTTTGAGGTTTCTATGCCTGAATTGAGGAATTTCATGATGAGCTGAAGCTCCTGCTCATAGAGATTGGCTTCCCGATATATCCTTGAGAGATTCAGATAGGGATAGTCGTCGTTTAAAAAGAGGTCGTTTTTGAGAAGCCTTCTGAAGAAATAGAATCCCTTTTCGAATTCCTGGTTTTCAATGTATGAGTCGCCGATTTCAATAAGCTTTTGCTTTTCCTTTTCGTCTGTCGAGTAGTCTTCGATGGCCTCCTTAAAGGTATCTGGCAGGAACCTGTTTGCAAGGCCGCTTCTCACATATTGCCTGAATCGGCTGTCTATGACGTATGTTGTGCAGTAGTCGTCCTCATCCCTCATTCCCCTTCCGTGGGTCTGGACAAGATTGAGGCATGTCTTGAAGTCATACCAGTCGGGGTCGATGCTTGCCCGTCTGTTAATCTGTTTGTCTCCCCAGTCCGGATAGGGAATCTTATATATTATCTGGAATCTGCAGAGGTCTCCCGGCAGGTCGACACCCTCACCCATTGACGGGGAAACCAGTACAGACGGCTCATCCGAAACGATGAAGTCTTCAAGCTGCTGCTGCCTGTTTTTAGAGTCATGCCCGATTAGTCTGGTGCTTTCAATGTTTTCCAAAAGGTAATCCATGCATCTGCTGCTGACAGTGTGGATGATGCCCTTTTCGTTTTCATGTTTTTTGAGAATGTCATTTATTGTATCAATGGTCTTTGGAGCGTTGGTTCTTATGAAGTTTCTTGAAAGATTATGGCCGTCATATGCAATTATCCTATTTCTTTTGATGTCAAAGGGGCTTTTTCGCCTTATTGCATATATATCTGAGGCGGGAATACCAAGCCACTCGCTAAAGAGTTCCCAGTCAAGAACTGTAGCGGACATGAAAACGACAGTGTCTGCATATTCAAACAGGGTTTCCCTTGCATAATGGTCCACCTTAAGGGGCTTGAACTCGGCAATCTCTGAGGAATCGTCATAGTCAAAAATCCAGGATTTTGGATCAATCATGAGATTGTCAGTGAAGCGTTTGCAGTCGCTTATCTGATGCTTTATGAAAGAAATCTTTTCTAGAAGCTCATCCTTTTTGAGGGATTCGAGCTTTTCAAGTTCCCTTGCGTATTCCTCCTGGACTTCATTTATGAACTTCATCCATCTGGTGTAGTTTTGGGTGCTGAGCTCCTCAATAAGTTCCTCGCTCAAATCAAAGTGGAGGTACTCCTCGAGGTCATCCTTTGAAAACTCAAGTGTCAGCTGGTCCATCAGCATTGCCTCGAGGTTATGCGCCTCATCGCATATCATAAGGTCCCTTCTCTGAAAGTCCTTTACATAATTGAGCTCCAAAAAGAGGTAGGGATAGTTTGAGATGACCGATTTTGCATTCAAGGCAAGGTATTTCTGGTAATAGTATGGACAGGTGTTTGCCTGATTTATCTCATTTTTCCTGTTTTTAAGTGAATATTTGCAGTCATGGCCCTCGATAATGCATTTTCCCTCGCTGCAGGGTTTCGGGACAAGCGCATTTTCATATTTTCTGCAGCTGAAGTTGGCCCTTCCCTTGACTACACGGAAATTGCTGAAGTCCCTCAGGTACTGGTCCTGAAGTTGCTTGGTGATGGTTAAAATATATGATGAATCTGAAAGTGAAGCAAGGGTTGCCGCTATCGCGGATTTTCCTGTTCCGGTACCGGCTTCCAGAATGATATACTTATATCCCTTATCTATTGCTTCAAGGATTTCAGAAACTGTTTCAAGCTGGCCTGCCCTAGGATTAGTGAACGGAAAATGCTTTCGAACTTCAGGATTGATTTTAGAGTAATCGCTATATTGCCAGCTTGTCATTATATTATCTTTATATGATTCATTTAATAAATAGGATTTTTCCAAGAGCATTTGAAAAGTAATGTCTGTGTTGAATTTTGAAATGAAAAATTAAAAAAAAAGAGGATTTAATAGTTTTCGCCAATCCATCCCTGATTGTTCGGCCATCCGCAGACATCACAGTATCCGCCATCACTCATTTCAGAGCCGCATTCAGGACAATGTGGCGCTTCCCTTATGATGTTGACGATCTCTTCCTTTTCCTCTTCCTCTTCACCTTCATTTCCGCAGTCCTCGCATACCCATTCGCTGCCATCCCAGTCTATATATGAGTCGCAGTACTCGCAATATATAACATATTCTCCTGTAGGGGAGCCGCAGAACGGACATTCATCGAACTTGCTCTCCCAGTCAAGCACGGAGTCGCAGAAGGGACAGTCAATAAAGATTTGCCAGTCCTCCAGTTCTACACCGCAGTAGGGGCACTTGTCATTTAGGTATTCATATTCAAATTCCTTTCCGCATGATGGACATTCCATAGTTTAACCTCCTAAATAAGTTTTGCAACAATATACTCGGCAAGATATGTAAACAGTATCTTTGCCTTCTGACAGTCTTTGATTGTGTCTTTGATTTCACTTGCGCTTTTTGCTTCGTCGATTAGTGTATAACTGGAATTTGCAACATAACCGACCGGTTTTCCCTCATGCCTGACAAGTATGGCATCAGGGTCATGCTCGTTATCGCTCTCCCTTACGAGGCTGACAACCATACCTTCACTTAGAGGTTTGTCTTTTTTGAAAAACTCTGTTCCTGCAATGCATATGAATGTTTCATTGGAATCCTTTAGAATCTTTGTCTGTCTTTCCACCTCATCAATCAGGTCATAGCTTTCAGATGCAAGCAGAAAACAGATTGCTGAGTCCAGTTTTCTACCTAACTTGTCCAGAAATTCGCCTTTTCTTCTCAGAAATGTTTTTCTGTCAAAATCGTCATCCGTGAGTTTCAATGCATCATTGATAAGTTCAAGCCCTCTTTCAAAATTGCCTGTGAATAACTTTTCCTCATTTGACATCAGATAAAGCAGATGTGCCTTGTTGTTTCTGACAACCTGTGAACCCTGCATTCTAAGTGACTTGTTATAATCATTGAGGGAATCTTCATATTGGTGCAGATCCTGGCGGATGATTGCACGGACATTATAAAATTCGGGATTCTGATTGTTATCATGAATTGCAGCGTTGATGGATTCCAGTGCGTCCCTGTATTGGCCTTTCTGCCACAGGTCCCATGCTTCATCGCAAAGTCTTTCCGCCCGTGACTTTCTCGAACCTTTTCTGAAGTCATCATTGTCTTCATCATCATCCATATATCCCATATATGGGATGTCGGGAACGCCGACGCTGTCTCCCCAGTCTGCAGGGTCTCCCACTTTCCATTCATCCATCCTTATCACCAGCTTGTCATTTAATAATATGTTGTGGTTAAATTATAAAAAACTTATGGGCTAATTCCTTCATCCTCCTCAATCAGGAACATGTGAAATATTGCAGTATTCAGTCTGGAGTCGTTGCATGTCTTTTCAAGAAGGGAGGAGTACTCAAGAAGGACATCCCTTGAAAGTATGATGTTTTCGGCATTGGGATTGATTATGATGCCGTCCATGTCATCGTTGAGGACAAAGTTTGTCATCTGGGAGAAGTTGACAATCTGTGAGTACTTGTTGAAGGGAGTCTGGACATTGCCTATCTTGGACTCTGAAGTGTATACTGTGGCATAGTTTCCCCCTACCTCATCGATGTAGAGAAATCCCAAAGGCCCTGTCTCGAACTGTGAAATGATGCCGTCAGAAGCGTATTCTGTTAGGTCATCCCTTGAAAGCATCAGGGTAAGCAGGGTGGAATCTGATATCTTTTCAAACAGTCCAGCATAATTTCCGATATTGTTCGGATTTCTGACGAACTCCTCCAGATCGCTGTTGTCTATTGATTCCTTGAGCTTTTTCAGCTCGCCGGTTGAGAAGGCATCCCTGTTGCTGAATTGATGTTCCGGAAGGTCATCAATCTCCAGAAAGAGATCCTTTTTCAAAAGCAGGCATTCGCTTTCGGGGTTCAGGACAAAACCGTCAAGCATGCCTTCACGGATGACCAGCTGATAGAACAGAAAGTCCATCGAATGGGATTCACACTCGTCATTTGAAAAGGTCTTGTTGAACTCGTCCATATCGGAGAACAGGACCCCATACTGCTCATCCCCGTTTTCATGGACCCTGAAGTTCAGGGAGCTTTCGGACATGTCTGCAGCAACTATCAGGCAGGAATGCTTGAGCTCATTTTCAATTCTTTCGAAAGTGTCCTTATCAGCATCTTCACCGAAGCAGATTTCCTCAAGTGCCTTTCGCAGGTTTTCATGTTTGATGTATGGCTTTCTCATCATGTCTGTGCTGCAATCCTCAATTAGATTATTTTTTTCCTTATTCATATGTTACTTTCCTTAAATCATCATGTGGTGTTCATATAAACTCAATCATTGGTATGTGATGGCCCTAAAGAAGCTTCTCAAAGATTTCTACAAAATTGCCGTAAAGGGTTTTGTAGAGTGCCAATCCCCTTTCATATTCATCATCTCCGGATTCGGCTTTAATCCTATCCACAGATTTCGGAATATACTTTACGGCAAGTTCCTCCATCCTTTTTGAGAAGTTCCTTATGTCTTTTTCCTTTGCTTTTTTGAAATCGAAATATGTATCCAGGCGCTCGTCGTACCTGACAAGTTCCTCAAAGTCCCTGACGATTTCCTGGATGCTTAATCTAATTACATCTTCCATAGTCATGCCCCCTCTTCGACTGCAAACATATGCCTCAACCCTGTAGTGAGCTTCGGGTCGTTGCATGTCAGCTGAATCAGACGGGAATATTCCAAAAGGACTTCCCTTGTAATCAGCACATCATCCGAATTCGGATTTATGATCAATCCATCCATATCATTGTTAAGGACGAAATATGTAATCAATGCCGGATTGATGACCTGCGAAAATTTATTCAGCGGCGTATCTATATTGGCCATCTTGGCCTCTGAGGTATACATCGCCACATAGGTCCCGCCAAGAGTTTCCATGTGCAGAAATCCGTTGGGTCCCGCTTCCTCAGTTTCTATGACTCCCTCATGGCCTTCAGGCAAAAGGTCCCTGTCGGACAATACCATTGTAAGCATGGTCGAGTTTGACATCTCCTCAAAGAGCTCCTCATATCTGCCGATATTATTGGGGTTTTCAACAAAGGCCTCGATGCTTTCATTGTTCATGGAATCCCTGATCTGCTTAAGCTCAAAGGTTGTATACGGCTCGGCGGAAGATGCTTTGATGATTGGCATATAGTCAATCAGCTCAAACATCTCGTTGCGGAAGATGAACCCTTCGGATTGGATGTTGAGGATGAATCCGTCCAAATCCAATTTTGGAAGCATCAACTTGTACATGCCGAAGAGATTGTCCTGAGCCACTGATTCACCGGGAGCTATTGCCTTTCTGAACTCATCCATGTCAGTGAAAAGCAGGGCATAGCTGCCCCCGTCAAGCTCAACGGTAATCATGCCCGGCTTATCGCTTATCAAATCTCCGGCGATTATCAGTGATGAATGTTCGAATTCGCCGAACAAAAGCTCGAAGGTTTCATCCGGCACATCCTCACTGAATTCCATTTCGTTTAGAATTCCTCTTAAATGCTCATGCCTAATGTATTCCCTATGCATCATATCACCTGCCTAGTAAGGGTATTCACCCAATCCATATGAAGGCAGCCTGAAACCTGTGCCCTCATTGTTCGCTCTCTTCTTAAAGGAACCTTTCCTCAATCTCTTTCCTGTGATGGACATGCCTTCAGGTGTTGCATATCCGTTGTTGTACTCTATTCTGGTGCTGGTGGTCTTCGGCCCCATTACCGCACTCAGCTGCTTTGTGAAGCTTGGCTTTTCATTCCTGAGCCTAGGAATGGATTTTTGAAGGAGCGGTTTTCTTTGAAGCTCCTTCCTTTGTGCCAGGGACATGCCACTGAAGTTTTTTCCGCATGACAAACATTTGTCTGCAAAAAGGTCCAATTCATTTCCACATTTCGGACAAAACATGATTATTCCCCCCTTACGTTTACGGCGTTCAATGACTCACTGTTTTTGGATTTGTCAAATCTCTTTTCCGTATAGAATGAAACCAACTGACCCACATAAATGGTGTCGCCCTTGAATTCCTTTCTGTGGAAAAAGAGTGACTTGTCATCATCGGTCCTTATGAATCCATAGTTCTTGTCTTCAAAAAATCTTGTAACGGTACCGTATTGAAGTTCCTGGTCTTTGAATTTGAACTTCATCCAGTAGTCTTTGATTTGAGCTGTCAGGTTAAACATTTCCAATGTATCCTCATCAATATCCAGATTTTCAATCTCTTCCAAAATGTTTCTTGAGCCGTTTTCCAGTTTGAGCAGATAATACAATTCCGCATGCCTTAAGGCAATTTCAGGCTCTGAATCTTTAAGGACAGAATAGACCAAACCGTAAAGATTGACTTTCTTGTCTGCCGGACCCTTAGCCAATACCGCTTCGCAGATATTTTTCAGGGCTTCCTCCCGATTGCCTAATGCAAAATGGTTTTCCGCCAGTTCCCTGTAGATGTACCAGTCATGCTTTACCTTGATGACTTCATTGAGATACTTCAAAGCCCCTTCATTTTGGTCCAATCTGCCTAGTGACTTGGCTATTCTCCAGCGGTGCCAGGTATCGCCGTCATTGGTGAAGGTGGATAGGGATTCCAGAGCCCTTTCGGATACCTCGATGCACTCCTCATAGTCTTGCAGGCCAAAATAGGTTTTTGAAGCATATTCGAAATACTTCTCTTTTCGGGAGTTGGATCCTGTCCCATTGGAATCTGATTTGTTTGGACCGAGCAAATCGGGATCTATCTTTTCAATCCAATAGACCAAGTTGAAAAAGTCATTTTCTTTTTTAAGCTTTTTCATTACCTTAAAGACGGAAAATGTGTACGGACAGGTTGAAACCTTGCTTAAATCAGCCTGATTTGTAATCTCTGTTATGAATTCGGCATAGTCAAAGAGTTCATATTCGTCCTTATTGTCTTTTATATGTGTTCTATAAATAGCCCAGGCATATGAAATCCTGTCTTTTTTTGTGAAAACTTCAGGGTTTTCCTTATAATATTTTTCATAAATTCCTATTGCTTCAATATCCTTTCGTAAAAAAACTAGTCTGTTTGCTTGCGCTAAATCTTTTCTTATATTCATAATGACAGTTGTCTATATTTATGTGGCGTTTGTATAAAGGCGAATGATTTTGTAACGGTATATTAATATTAGTTTTTCATCATATATAAATATTTTGTTTTTAAAGTAATTTTTCTAAAAAACATCATTTTTTAAGAATTTGTTTTTTGAGCTCTTCAACATCATAATCTTTCTTATTGATCTTACCCAAAGAACTTCTGTTGGTGGTCATTCGATGGAATTGCCTAAGATTAACCTCTTTCACTTCATTCTTATTATTCTTAGAATCATCTTCATCATCTTCTTCATCATCCTCCTTATTATCTAAATTAAATACACCAAGAGTTATTATGCCATTTTTTAACCATATATCAACATCTTTTCTTGTATACAACTCTTTATTGCTTCTAATCAAACTTTCTATAGATGCATTATCATTATCCAATTTTTCCTGCATAGGAATTGCACTAGGCTTCACATATGCCTTATGGAAAACCTCATAAAATTCCTTATATTCCTCATCTCCATCACGACCCTTAAAGTACCATTCGTATATCTCCTCAACGCTACATCTCGCTTTACTCGCAGCAACATTTGATGTTTTTTTATTTTTAACTGTGTCAAGAACAATATTGAATTTAATTAACCTTAATAATCTCTCCAAATCATCTTTACATTCAACATATTCCTCTTCGCTTAATTGAGATTCCTTCATTGCGATTTTATGGTTTTTTCCTTTATCCTTGAGATATACATAGGTTCTCTTTTTAATTTCTAAAAATTCGTTATAAAAATCAGTGAATCTTTCATCTCCTGATTTGCCTAATTCATAATATTTATTTAACTCATTATTATTCAAATCTGATGATTCTAGTGCTTTTCTAATCGGTTTGGATTCAACCACCTTTAAAAACTTAGATAATTTTTTCGGAATGATTTTAGATTCATAATATTCAAATAATGGTCCATACATTCCAGACCCGCGTTCACCCAAATCAATATAGCCAGTTATTGCTTCAACTTTGATTCCGACAGTTTTAGCGATTTCATCCAATGGTTTATTTTGTTTAAAGCCCTTAATAATCAAATCGACAGTGACCTTCATATTCTCATCTTTAAAATAAGAATAAGCAGATCTTGAAAGCCAACGCTGCAAATAGATATCTTTAATGCCAACCCTTTTAATTGCTTCATCATTGGTTTTGCCCAATCGCCTTTGAGTTAAATATTTATCCATTAAAATTCTTGTTGATTTTATGTAAAATTGGGAATTGATATCTGCATTTTCATAAAAGTCATAAAAATCTTCAACAGTTAATTTAGCTTTTGAACATGCTATTTTCAAATCAAAATTAAATAGATATTTAATAAATTCCTTTTTCCTAGAATTTATCTCCTGATTTCTTAATTTTGAAAAGTCATTATCCTTAAAATCTGAAAATTTAATGAGATTTTCATATTCTGTTGGTGTGACACCAGCATATTCAATCACTTCAGGCTTGGTTTTACCGTCTTTAATCGCTTGGGACAACAGATCAATTTTTATTTCTTTTAGCTTTCTTTCGAAATTTCCATCATATCTAATCCAAAAGTCATAAACCTCATCTGAAACATTCAAATTATTTCTTATTTCATCTTCAAGTATACCTTGCCTTGCTAAATTCAGATACTCTTCAATTAACAAATTATTAAATACTTTAAAGGATTCATTATATTGGCCTCTTTGATAATAACCTAAATTAATTTCATACCACCGTTTAAGTTGCTCTTGGGTAATGGTAGAGTAATCAATGCTTTTCCAAATATCCCGATTAGTTAGAAGATAATTTTCAAAAATATATTTAATCTCACGATTGACAATTTTGTAAAATTGATAAAAAGCTTTTTCCCTTCGGCTTCCAAGCTTATACTCGCGGGTCTGCTTTATCTCAGAAGGGGTTAATTTATTCTCCCTAAATTTAGTAATTAGTTCGCAAACAGAAATATAATTATCTATTTTAGTCAGATATTCATCAAGATGCATATTATTAAATCCAATGTTAATACCTTTGACTTCTAGCATCTTTTCTCGAACCATTGAGCTTACCAATTGATTGACATAACCTTCAGGTATGCCATAATCAATAAGATCCTGCTTTTTGAATTGTGAATTCTTACCGAAATGATTTCTAATTGATATGAAATTATTGGCATTATCCATAATGCGATTGCATTTTTCACAGCATAGGGAATAACTGGAATGATTAGGTTCACCACATACAATACAGTAATCATAGTCAATATCAATCACTTCAGAAAAATCAGGAATTTCAATCAAATCCAACTCCCTTTCAGAAGTGTCTATTTCAATAGGCTTAAAGTCAGGAACTCCTTCAGATTTCTCAAAATCCGGATTGAAATCAACATATAATTTTTTAGCAATATAAAACAACTTTTTATGCAATTGCTTGACAATCATAAGTTCGCTTCTTTCCATTTCTTCAATATCATCATGAAGGCGGTTTCTTAGCTGATATGCCTCATAGATCTTATCCTTAAAGCCATACTTAATCTTGCCTTCTCTGTAAACTGCATCCAACTGATAGTAAAAATCTTTCCGTGAGTTAAATTTTTGACCAATTTCTGCCATCAGCAATTCCAATACGCGCTGTAAAAACGGTGTTGCATACTTTTGAACCGCACCGGGTGAATTCTTAACGCTTTCTTCAATCTTAATGGCAGATTTATATAATTTTTTATCGTAATCCTTTAAAAAATCAAAGTTAGACACAGTTTACACCTCCGTATAAATATTGTGTTAATATCTTATTTATAAATTATGAATGTTTAAATATGAGCAAAAGCATATAAATTATCAAGGTGAAATGATGGGAGAGGCTTTTAGAGATTTCTACGACACATTAGTTGAAAACCTGGAAACATATGCCGGTGAATATGAATCATTTATTGACTATGGACCATGTTTATTCAAGTTATTATGCGATTTGCTCAACTGCGATATTGATCACTCTTTAAAGTTGCCAATTTGCGGTGCTATTGCTTATTATGTAACTCCCGACGATGTTATCCCTGAAAATATATATGGTCCCTATGGCTACATCGATGATATATACTTATCAAGCTACGTTTTGAAATTAGTGGCTTCCAAACATGGATATGAATTGATTCAAGAGAGAAGCACACCTGAAATCGAAAACATACTCGATGAATGTGAATCAAAATCCCTTGAAATACTCAATGACGATGAAATTAAAAATATTTTGAATTATATTGGGCTTTAAAGTTTAAATGCCCAATCTTCTGCTTTTGCATACTTATCATCATCATAATTTTCCTTAAAATCATCAAAGTTTAACAGCAATGAATTTCTATCAACATAATTATCTGAATCAATTAAAATCCCATTATAATCACATCTTATTATTGCTTCAATGATATTTCTCAGATTAACAACCTGCATATGGGTGTAATGCTCTTTTTTAATTTTATCTTTACTTGTGAAAAGTTCTAGATAATTATTTTTTGTCAAAATTAATTGAGATTCAATGCCTTTTAAATCAACGATTTCCTCTGGGCTTTTAAGAATGCATGGAGAAAATAATATGGAGTTTGCCATTTTTTTAAATAATATTCTATCTTCATGAACTGCTGATGGATCATTTAAAAATTCTGCCAAATCCCTGTTGGTGAATTTATCGGCAAATAGTCTTAAATCAGACATCCCATATGTTCTTTGTGTAAAGTTCATTGGAAAATAAGGTGTTTTAGGCTTTCCGATGAATCCCATCAAATCAATTTCTATATGCTCTGTGAGGGGATTGACAGTCAGTTGCATGCCTGATTCAAGATAATGATCAAAATCATGCCATTTAGGACTTATGTTTTCATCTGACCCAAACATCTTTTTGTACTCATCCATATCTGTGAAAAGTGGAATGAATTTTTCATCTCCATCCATTGCAAAAATTAGATTTTCTTCAACAGTTGGTGCGATGAATGTTGAATAATTTATCTCTTCCATATAGATGCTGTAATAGTCATAATCACCATCATTGTATTTATCATGTGCATTTAAAAAATGCTTATGAGAAATATAGTCCAAAATCAACTTAAATTCCTCCTTCGGTTAAAATTCCTTGAGCAAACACTCTAATTTGATTAAAATTTACATTTATGGTCATGGTTGTTCCTCCAATTTGGTTTTAATAATAATTTATTCCACAAAGATTTTCATCAGGACCTTCCGGATAGTCATAGCAGTCGAGATAATCACAAAATCCATTATCATTAGGCATATAATCTAAATATGCACATCCGCAAGGTTGTGATGTGAATTGGCTTTCTTTGAGATAAAAAAGTTTCCAAAACATATCCTCTTCATATTGATCATATTCATAATCTTCATATTCGGGTTCATATTTATAATCATAATCATAGCCATTTATCTCAATGAATTTATCTTCTTCCATAGCAGCAATTTGCACTTCAAAAAAATCATTTAAAGCAAAATAATCCAGAACAATTTCAGAATGATTTAATTCATATTCTTCTCGCTCTTTAATCAGTTTTTTATCACGTTCTTTCATGATTAAATCATTATATTCAAAAGGATAATCCAAATCAAAATCTTCTGAATCGTCATGCATTAATTCATAATCATCAATTTGAATTTCATATTGCCTAATTGAAGAGTCGATTTCATCGCATGGAGAATATGGCTCCATTGATAGAAATTTTTCTTCATATGATTCTCTTTCTTCAATCATTTTTTCAAAGCGTAAAAATTCAATGTCATCCATGAAATCTTCATTTAATTCAAATTCATTATACCTATCCATAGTGATGGTCTCCATTATTTGTTGGTTAGATACATATTTTCCGTTGTATCATTAAATGTAAGTTGGATGTTATATATAAAGTTTTTGATTATAATTATCAAATAAAATTTTTTATTATTTAAGATAATCCATTTTTTAAAAATACCCTATTATATAATTCACTGTCAATTAAAGATTTATTTTTCTCTAAAAGAAATTTTAAATTATCTTTGCAAGTATCACAATTATAAATTTGATCATTATGGAGAGCTAGCTCACATAATTTCTTCATTTGCAAATCAGTGAATTCTGATGCATAATTTTTTAAAAATCCTAAAATATGCCTGGCAGTTGAAAAACCAAAAGTAAGTTTTCTTAATTCATTTAATTTATAATCAATTATCATCTGATAAATATACTTTGTTATACTTTCATCAAAAACATCTATATTTTTTATTAAAAAGTTCATAAAATTCTCATCAAAATATGAAACTAAATTATTTTCAATAATCTTTTCACATAATGTGTTGATTTGATCTTCAGTAAACCATTTAGAATAGGCATTTAAGTCAAAAAATAATTGTGAATTGATTAAATCATTATTAGATCCATCTAATAATTTGATTCTACTATCAATAAAATCTTTATAAAATTTTTCATGATTAAAATTTCCTAATTTATCAGTATTAAAATCAAAAATATATTTTAGGTCAGATGAAAAATTACAAATATTAACATTATCAATAACAATCTGGGATAATTTATTTAATTGTTTTTCATTGAATTTATTTGATAAATCTTTTAAATCATGCGTAATCTCTTTAGAATTAAATTTGGAATTTAAATTATTTAAAGTTTGAATTTTGATGTTAATAAGATTAGAACATAATTCTTCATAATATTCAAAATTGTTTTCTTTTAAAATATATGTGAAATCCTTGACAAAACTACATAAATTCACATTTTTGATTACTGTTTCACTTAAATTATTTAACTGACCTTTTGAAAAATTTGTGGTATATGATTTTAAATATCCAAATATATTAAATACTTCTTCACAATTTAAATTAGGATTATCTAATTTATTAATTCCTAAATCAATAATTTTTTTATAATTGATATCAAAATTATCCTCATTAACCTTTAGAATATTATTAAATTGATTATAATCTTCAAAAATGTATTCTCTTTCAATAACACAATTAGACAAGATAGTTATTTGTTCTTTACTAAATTTATCGGCATATTCACATAAATCATTAAATATTAATTGTCGGTCATTGAAATCCAAATCAGTATTGTCTAATTTTTCAATACGAATATTTATAAACTTTTCATAGAATTCATCGAAAAAATTTAAACTAAATTTCTCTTTATTTATTTCCAAAATATAATTTAGTTCATTAAAATACTTAGAAATATTACATTTAAAAATAGCATAGTTACATAAATCTGTTAACTGTTTTTTGTTAAATTTATCAGCATATTCTTTTAAATCATTAAATAATTCATATTCCCATATAAAACTGTTATTATTTAATTTTTGAATATGATTATCAATCAAATCATTATAAAATTCATCAAAAAATTTAGAATCAATATTGTTTTTATTAACCCTTAAAATATGATTGAAATCATCAGAATAATAGGAAATATTGTTTTCCTTAACTAACATATTACGTAATTCAATTAGTTGGTTTTTAGTAAATTTATTAGCATACTCCTTCAAATATGAAAACATGTCATCTATTGAATAATTATCCCCTTTACAATTTTCCAGTATACTATCAACTATTTTTTCATAATTTTCATCATAAAATGTATCATCAAAGTAATTATTATTCAAATCAAGAATTTCATTAAAATATTTAGCATAATGATTCATTTTAGGATTTTTAATCATTATTTCACATAATCTAACTATCTGATTTTCATTAAATTTATCACCATACTCACTTAAATAATTAAAAATTTCCTTAGGAAATTTAGGATTACTTAATTCCAAAGTATTTAATTTATTCATTATAGTTTTTTGGTGAATCTTTAAATTTCGTTTATCTGATTCTTTTGCTAAATCATAATTAAAAATATATAAAATTTCATTATTTTCTTTAATTTTAAATTTTAATTCTTCAAGATATTTAGAATTAAATGATATTTCATTTATTGGATTAGAATAAATCCAATAATATTCATCATCTTCAACTTCCTCAATAAATAAATAACCAGTATTTTTTCCGAAATTGCTTAAACTAAACCAATTTTCATAAATATCCTTAGAGATATTTTCAAGTTTAATAATATCCTCAATAGTTTTGCCATTTTTATAATAATTTAGAATAATATTAATTATCTCTTTTTTATAGCAATCAATTTCTGATTTAAATTTATATTCATATCCTTTTTCTTCATATTTCTCAAGTTCTTCAATTTCTTTATCGCATTTTCGTTGTAATGATAAATCATGACGACGACGCGCATTGTCTCTCTCATCTTTGAGTTCATTAATTTTTAATCTAATTCTAAATTTTCTTCTGGCTGCATTCTTAGGTTCTTCTTCAAGTTGAATACTGATTTTTTCAATTTCATCGTATAATTCGTTTAGCTTATTCATAAAAATCTTTAATGCAATTAATTTATTAATATATGGTCAAATATCGTTTTTAAAATTTATAATAACTTTAATTATTATTACAAAATTTATTATGCTCGCAATAATCACAGTTGCTTTTCTTATCAAATTTTTGATCTAATATCTTTGAGGTTATCTTCTCTAATTCTTTTAATCCAAATTTTTCATATGTATCTTTAATATCAAATGTTTTTATTGAATTGTGATTTAGTGAATGTAATATTATAGAATTCAATTGTTTATCCTTAAATTCCAAATCATCTTTTAATGAAGAATAATAAAAGTGTAAGATCATCTCATAATAATCCATATCAAATATTTTTTCATCGGAACCAATAAATTTAACAATGGAACATCCACCATTTTCATCTTTTACAATTAAATCAATTGTACCAAATACATCACAATTATTCAGATGTTTTAATACCGGATATTCATTTTTTAATATATCATATTTCTTTCCAAATTGGTTCCAATAATTAAGAACATTAGAAATAATTGTTTTATCTTCTTCAAACTGACTAATACTATGGTAATTAAGAATTGTGTTTATCTTCAATTTAATATCATCTTCAGTTAAATTTTTTTGAGAGTGAATGCTGTTTAATAACCTATGTAAAACCATTTCCACATGATTATCATCACTTACTTCAACTGCAAAATTTAAGTCATTAGAAATATAATAGTTGTATGGGCAAACAAGGTAATTATTTATAATATCTTCAAAATATAGTTCAGGAATTCCAGTAATTGAAGAAGATGAATTTGAAGATTCAACTGCAGGTATTGTATTCACATTGTTCAAATTTAAATTTTTTATAGTAACATTTTCATTTTTTTTCATGTCAATTAAACATTGTGGTTTAAAGTAATTTGAAGATAAAATTAAAATTTCCTTTGCTCTTGAAGCAGCTACATATATCATTTTCATTTCTTCCAAATTATGTTGTGTCTTTTCTTCGGAAATATCTTTAGGTTTATACCTCAAAAATTCTATATTCGTATGCCAAAGTCCTGTTTTATATTCCCTTGGAAAATCACCATCACTTAATGAAGCAACAAAAACGATTGGATATTCTAAACCTTTAGATTTATGAACTGTCATGACATGAACTTCATCTTCAAAAGTTTCAGTTTCATCAATATATGAACTATATGATTGCAAAACACCATTTAAATAGTTAAATAAACCCACATAATCATTTGAACCCATAATTTTTTCATAATCTTTAATTAATCTAGAAACCATACTCAAATTCTTTAAAATTTTTATTGATTCGGAAGTATTTTGAATAGAAATTTTATCTATATATCCATTTAACTTTAGTAACTGCTTGTAAACTTCTAATGATGTAGGTTTATACATATTTTGACCAAACATCTTAGATTTGATATCTTTTAATTTTAAAAAGAAATTTATATCATTTTGATTTGAGATTCCTAATTTAATTAAATCAAAATCATCTAAATCAGACAAATCATATGAATTAGTATTAGAAACAACTTCTTTAATGAAAGTTATATCTTTATTAAAAACTTTTTTATAAGAATATAAAGACTTATCGATATTGAAAGCATATTCAACAACATTTTTTTCAAAATTTGACTGAATATTCTTCAGGACATGTTTTGTTTCATCAGATAAACCAAAAAATTCATCATTATAATCAGAAGCAAATCCCTCAAAATTTAAAAAAACATCTGATCTATAAATAAAACTGGTTTTATCATAAGGCATTAAATACCATAACAATAACAAAATTGATTTTATTTCATTTTGTTCTAATAAATCTTTATTTCCTTTTAAGTAAAAAGGTATATTATTTTCTCTAAGAACATTACTAAAGTCCATTGCTTGCTCATTTGTTCTAAATAAAACTCCAATATCACTATATTTTTTAATTTTCTTATCATCATGCAAGCTTTTTATAATCTTAACAATATTTTCATATTCATTAGAAAACCCATTACTTAAATAGTATATTGGGGTTTTATATTGTTTTTTTGCCTTTAATTTTTTAGGGACATTACGTTTACCTTTTATAAATTCTTCATTAAAATCAACAATATCTGATGTTGACCTATAATTAGTATGCAATTCAACATATTCAATGTTTTCACGATTTTCAATATCAGTTATCCGGTCAAAATAGCAAGGTCTAGCACCTCTCCAACCATAAATACTTTGGTCTGAATCTCCAACTATTGTAAATGAATCTGAATTTTCATTCAATTTTTTGTAAATTTGCATTAAATGATGATTTGTATCTTGAAATTCATCAATTAAAATGTTTTTATACGGAATTTCTACACGACATAGAATTTCATAAGTTTTTTGAAGGATTGTATTATCATCACATGTTTTATATTTTTCTAATAAATCATTGTATTTTGGATATGATTCTACAATTGCTATCCATTTTGCATGATAATGAGAATTTCTCCATCCCGCATCATTAATTTGATTAAATGTTGGAAAAGTACCATATTCTTCCTGAAAATTTTTGACAAAATCTTTATATTCCCATTTAATTTTTCTACCGTTTCTACGTCTTAACTCATCAGCAAAATCTTCGGCTACTAATCCAAAGTTAAAATATCCATCATATAATCTAGTAATTAATGATACATCTGAATCATGAGTTTGTGAAAAACCTGTAAATCCTAATTCTTCTCTGTGTTTATTTAAAAATAGGCTTCTTTCACCATATCTTTCTAAATAATTATAAGGTATTATTTCATAATTTGCAATAACATATCTACAAAAAGCATGAACTGTACTAATTCTAATTTGATTAATGATTTCAATATCTAAATCAGTTTCATTTTTTAATCTATTTCTCAATTCATTAGTTGCTTCATTGGTAAATGTTATAACTAATATTGTTGACGGATCAACACCATTTTTAACTAAAAATCTAACACGTTCAATTATCACTCTTGTTTTACCAGAACCCGGACCTGCATTAATTACTAATGGTTTATCTCCCATATAAGTTACAGCAGATTCTTGATCTTTATCTAGGAATATGCTCTTTTCAACTTGATTAATTTTTAGTCCATAATCATCTCTAATGATTTCATATTTCATTAATTTTTCAATATCCCTACCATATTCATCTTTTTCAATAACTGGCTCGTTTTCTAATTCTTTAGTTAATACTTCCAAATCATCAATTAAAAAATTATAAGCTAACTCTCGTATAAGTTTGAAATCATTTTTTTCAAGTTCATTGGATTCGGAAACTAAATTAGATAAATATTCAATAGTAAAATCTTGAGGAAAATCATCTAAATAAGGATATAAATAAGCAATATTATTATTGTTCGCATTTTTTAAATCATCATAAAGTTGATGTTTTACTGAAAAATCAAAAAATGATAAAATTTCTGACATATCTTTTTCTTTGAGAAAATCATTTGTTTTTAAATAATTGTCTAAATCTTCGTGATTTGTTATATATTTTTTATAATCATTTAAAACCTCTTTAAATGTGTTTATATCCAAATAAATTTTATTTAAAGCCATATATTTTGAAAAATTATTTTTATTGATTTCATTTTCATAAATTTTATCAATTAAATTTATTCTTTCATCAACAGTAACTTTTGTAGGTTCTAATGAATTTAAATTAAAATTATATTTTAAATCTTTCAAATAATCATATTTTAAATCATCATCATGAAATTTTTTAAAGCAAAATAACGAAATTTCAAAAAGTAATTTATGTACCTTTTCACAATGAATAAAACCATACTCATAGTAATTTTCACCATGAGCATTTGCATCACCATACCTTTTAACATCAAAACATTTTTCTTTAATAAGTTTATCTATTAATTTTTCATGATAACAACCTTTAATTAACTTAGATAAACCATATTCCGGTAGCAATATATCCTCAGAAGGATATTTGAAAAGTTTTCTAAGGTTAGAATTTGTCTTAGCAAGCTTTTTAATTAGTAATTCACATATTGTTCTTCCAGTTCTTAATGATGTTGTATATAACTTTCCTGAAATAGTATCTTCGAATGCAAGGCACTCCTGATAAATTTGATCAAATTTTTTATCATCACTTAAAAAATCAAATGCACTAATATGACTCATAAAAACTCACCTTCATCAATTTTTTCATTATTAACTCTTCTGTAATTTGGTTGCTTCTTATTTTATTTTTATTAATCAATTCACCTATTTCATCATTGATTCTTTCCTGTTGAGCATCATTTAATAAAGCATCTTTAATTTTTTCACTTTTAATTATTTTATTAAGCATAATTCTAGAATCACTTTGGTTTAATTCAATCTGCCTATAGAATTTATTTTCACAATGCCCAAAAAAAGAATCAAATATGCAATAATCATTTATTTCTGTTTCAATTTCATTAAAAATAACTCCTATTTCATCTGCAGTTAAATTATATTTTTTTGAGATATCCGGAATATTTGTTTTAAGTTTAGATAATTGATTGTGATAATCTTGCCTTATACATTCTTTTTCAAGATAATCTTTTAATTTTAATATTAAAATGTTCTCATCAGAAATTACATCATTTGAAATATCAATTTTAAGTCTATCCAAAATCATCAAAATTATATCATCATCGTATTGATACTTTTTTACTAATCTCTCAAAAGAATGACTTTGAATAAATCTATTTAAAAAGTTATTTAATACATATTGTTTTTTAATAAATGAATATTCATTTAAATAATACTCAACAATATCACTTATTTCACCATTTATATTATCTGAATATATGTCTTTTTCTATCTTTTCCATTAATTTAAACATTTCATAATCAGTAAAGTCATTTGAAATATACTTAAAAATTGGTGATTCCTTAAATTGCTTAAATTCAATTAATAAATTTGGATTATCGGATGTCTGATTAAAATTATCATTTTCTATTTTAGAAATTAGTGTATTAATTGTATCTTCACTACATTCAATAGGTTTAACATCAAATTCACTCAAATTTTCAAATAAAACCAATTCCTCATTGTCCTCTATTTCAATGTTAACAAATGAGTTGGTTAATTCTTTGTTAAATTTTTGTTTAAATAAATTAAAATCCAAATTATAAGATAGATTCTCTAAAAATCCTTCTAAAATATGTAACATATCATTTTCAGAAAAATTATAACAGTACAAGTCTTCATTTATAGCATAATTCCCATTTTCATTTAAATAAAATAAATAATTATTAATTTGACTTTTTAAATTATTGTCAATTTCCAATTCATTTATTAAATTTTTAATTTTAAATATTTTTAAATTAAATTTTAAAGATTTTATCTGATCAATATCCATCTTAACAACCTAAACATAATTTGAATTATTTTTTCATATATTCAATTTTATTATTTCTTATTACATAATCAAACTCTTGAATATAATTAATTGAAGATAATAACGACAACATTTTTTCATCAATTAAAAACAAACGACGATTTGCAAAAATAAATTCTTTATATTCCCTTAAAATTTTAATATTAAATTTTTCTATTTCTTCATAATTCCCTTCAAAATTTTCAAATTTATTTTGAACATCATCTAAAATTGAATTTAATTGTTCTTTTTCTTTTAAAACATTTTTATCATTATTTAATTGTGATATATGGAATTCAATTGACCTGAAAAATTGTTTTTCACAGTCATCTCCTATTTTACTATTAATTTCTGTAAGTTCTTTTTTATAATAAGCAACATTAAGTTTTGATTCATTAAAATCATATTTTTCTAAAAAAATATTTAACAATGCATCATAAAAATTAAAATAAAAAACATTTATAATATCATTTTTACCTACTTTATTTGAAAATACAAGTTCCACATAATCTTTTAGATTTTCATCATCAAAATTATAATTCAAAAATTTATTATACCTTTTTAATTTATTAAAATCTTCTAAATAGATATCAAAAGATTTAAATAAACCATCATAAGAATTACTTAAATCAAAATCAGTTGAAGATAATTTGAAACATTCATACTTTTTGTAAAAACTTGAAAGCATGAATAGTTGCTTTTTACAATATTTATGAATATTTAATAAAATTTTAAATTTATTCAATACAAATTCTTTATTATCACCCATATTAAAATAAGTTAAAATATCATTATCAATTAATTCTGTGTACAATACAGAAATTAATAGTTTTTCGATTATATCTTCTCCTTCACTAACATATTTATGTATTGGAGATTCTTGAGGAATATTTTTTTTATTTAAATTATCACTATTAAAATAAAATCTTAAATCTTCATTTAAAATATTCCTATCCATTTTCTCAATGTATTTTGGATTTTTAGATAACACAGGAATATTTTCCAGGTAATCCATTTCTAGGAGATTATTAAAAATCTTTAAACCAGTTAATATATTCAATTTTTTATTTAATTTAATTAAATCATTTAAATTATCTTTAAAATTATTCGAAACATCCATTAAAATATTATATTCCTCTGATTCAAAAAAATCTCTAGAAAAATAATCCTTTAAAAAGAATATGTAATCTAATTCGTTTACGATATCTTCAATATCCCTTGCAATATTATCAATCGAAGATTTGTTGTATTGATCCAAATTAGATATGGGAAAAATTAATCTTTTATTATTTAATTTGTTGAAATGGTAATCTCTCATTTCTTTGGTTTCATAAGGCGTTAAATTAAAATAAGAATAATCAGAAAGAATATTAATAATTTTTTCAATGTTCTTTTTCTTTTCAAACAATTCATCAATATCATCACTAAAATCAACATTAGAATCTTCAATTAAATAAGTTAAAAATGAGTCATCTTTAATATCAAATTCAAAATCAATAATTAAATGGCTTATATCTAATTTATCAAATAAATTAAACAATTTTGTTCTATCAGGCCTATTATCTGAAATGAATAAAACTGAATGTCCATTAGCTAATAAATTTAAAATAGCCATATGTTCATTATTAACAGACTTTTTTAATCTTGAATATACATCGGGCCACATAAATGCCATATTATTATTAATTTCATCAATTGATATTAGAACCACCAATATTAAATTTAATATGATATTATATTATGTTTAAAAAAATATATATTTTAACATAAGTAAAAAATATTATATATAATTTGTTAATAAAAAAAGAGAAATTTGATAACTATCTAAATAAGAGATATCATAAAAACTCAAATCCTAACTTTTAATCCATCAGATTTAATATTTTAAAATTTTTTTCTTGATTTTTTAAGTTTTATAGCTTGCGGTACTGGTTTATCTGACAAATAACCATTTTTTGCACCATAATTTAAAAATTTACTTTCTAATTCCCTAATTTTTGAAGTTTTGATATGATCATACTTTGATAGTCTCTTTAACCTCTTTAAAAACCAATTCATTTGAGTTTCATCACAAAAAATACCGGAATTAAAAAATGAGATTATTATTTCGGTTTCTTTTTCATACTGTTTATCTTTATGATACACTCTTGCTAACTTCCTATACGGATGATAATCATTTTCAAATAGCACATGTGTCAATAATTTATTGTAAAATTCAATTGCATTTCCATTTTCTTCCATATAAATATATCTGTTGCCTTGTTTTACTAACCTTTGCTTTATTTTTATTTTTTCATCATAAGATAAATTAGTTACATCCATATTCAAATAAGAAGAATCAATGCTTGTATTTAGTGATTTATTTAAATTTATTTTTGAAAATTCTTTTAAATCGCCTTTATAAACTCCACCATACCAATAACAACCACTTTTTGTACATGTAAATATGCTAATATTATTCTTCTTGTGAAGTGTGGTTAATTTTACAGCGCTCCCACAGATTGGACAAGATCTATCCGTATCATATGTAACAATCGATTTTTTATTTCTAAATAACCTGTTTGCTCTTATTTTAAAATCTGTTTTAATGTTAAAAGGAATATCACCTTCATCATTGATAACATGATAAATTAAATCTACTTGTTTTTCAGCATCTTTATTTCTACGATAACATTCATTTAGTCTTTCATAACGTTCAAATGTTTCAACAAGTTCATATTCGTTAATAGCATCCAAATATAAACCCCTTTCTTCAAAATACAACCCCTTGATAAATATCTAAAATTTTTAATTCTTTTGCCTTCTTTTATTGATTTGTTTATTACTGTATCATTAATATTTATATGATTTTCCTTTGAAATTATATTTAAAAAACCAATAAATGTATCTAAATCGTATTTATTTAAAAAATCCAGTTTAATATCTTCAATATGATTATTCTGAAATTTGGCATATGTTTTATTTGCTGTTCTTATTTTATAATCATAAGCTTCCATGAAATTTTCATCATCAAAATAGTCTTCATTGAAATATTTTTCTTTTTCTTCTCCAATCCAAGAAGATTTTTTGTTTACTCCAAAAACACATACATCAATTCCATTATTTAATAAAATTTCATGTTTTTTCACTTGAACTGCGTTTAGAACATCACTGTTTGCTTTGACTTCACAAAAAAAGCAATCTTTCTCATTGAAAACAAATAAATCTGGAAAACCAATATGATTATGTGCATAATCCTGAATCATATCATATAAAATTGATAGGATTTGATCTTTTTTTAGATGATTACAGATTACTAATATTCTATATTTTATCCATTCTTTAATTGGATATCTGTTAATAATAGATTTCAAATCAGCATTTTTTAAATAATTAAATCTATGATTAATTTTATCTTCATAAATCTTAAAAAATTCATTATCATAAAAATGCTTTTTATAATGCTTCTTTTGGGCTAATTTTTCGAATTTTTTAAAAATATCTTTAAAAAGAATTTTAAGTAGGTTTTTCCAGGTGGTATTTTCTGAAAAAAATGCATCATAACCCATAGATCTAAAATATTCAACTGCAAGATATTCACTTGAATAATATTTCCCTTTAAATAAAAACATTGGTTTAGATTTTAACCTTCTGTTAATTTTTGCGTCTATATCAATAAATTCCAATTTTCCTTGTTCAAATTGTTTTAATTGCATAATATCTCATTACCTAAATTAACCTTTCATAACTTAAAAAATAGCTAAACTTGAAACTTGGATAAATTCTATGGTAATCTATAATATTTCCTTTCTCCAATCTTCTGTAATTATTCTCTACCCCAACATCCATAGTCTGGACCCTTTGTTTGGACATATTATGTTTCCTTTTGTCATCATAATGGCTGACAAATACAATCAACTTCTTTTCCACATTATCCAAAAAAGATCGTATATCTTTGATTGGCAAATCATTATCCTTGCAATACTGTTCATATAATGCAGGAATGACAATAGACAATGATTCAATCGGCTTTAAAATCAAGCTAAACTCAACTTCATCCCCATAGTAATTCCTGATTTTGCGCAAATTCTTTTTAAACTTATTTGATACGCAGTCATACTTATTAACATCACTGGCCATTATTTCCAGCATGTCCCTTGCATTGGGATTGTTGAAGTTATGGAACTTGAACTCAATGATGTACAATGTCAATTTGCCGTCAAGGCTTTCCTTATAAAACAGGGCATCAGTGGTTTTTGGAGTGTTCTCTTTTAATAATTCGCAATCCCAGCACATTTCATCAAGAGAATACATTTTAAAGTCATTTTCAATTAAAGATTCACCAAAATCACTCATTGAGATTTCAGTGATGTCTTCATAAAACTTTTCATGGCTTTTAATGAAAGTGATGAATTCCTTATTGGTTAAAGTTTCCATTCTATTCACCCAAATGTTTTTTAAGCCTTAACTGGTCAATCAAATCATATGGTTTTCCCAAATTATCATAGATTCTATATAATTCGTCAGATTCTATTTTAGTGAAATTGTACTTCCCTTCAACTTCAGATTCTTCTGTCAGATAAAAATTAATATCTTCTTGCATGTCATAATACTCTGTGAATGCATCTATTGCCTCTATGAAAAATGGGCTATGTGAATTAAGATAAAGAGTAACATCCAAATCTTTTGCAAGAAGCACCAATATTTCTGCAAATTTGAATTGCCAATCAGGATGTAAATTTACTTCAGGCTCATCGATTATTAAGTATGTGTCTTCTTTAAGCATATTACAAATTAACAAAAGTTGAATAATTCCAATTTGTTTTATTCCGGAAGAGACAATATTTTTATCATTTACATTGAAATTTTCATTATGAAATTTTAAAGACATTGGAAAGCTATATTTATTAATTTCAAACTTTCCTCCGATAATTTCATCAATTTTTTCTAAAATACTCGAAGATTTTTCATTTAATTTAATATTATTTATATCTGCAAATGAAATCTTATTCAGAATATGCTCAATATGCTCGATATTTCTTCCTTTTCCAAAACCCATTAATTCTGTTGAATTATCCCTTAAATCAAAAATAGAAACATTGTCAATATAAAAAACATCATTTATGTAATTATTGTCCTTGAAATAATCTTCTGCAAGCATATATTCAGAATCTGAAGTTTCAATGAAAAATCCGAAATCTATTTTTTCCTTATCAATTAAAGATTCTTTTCTAAATAATTCATGCATTACATGATGCCGACTCAAATCTTCATTTTCAGAAAATAAAAGACGAATTGGGAGATTTAACATTGAAATAACAAATTTATATGAATCAATATTTAGATTTTCTATTTCCTCTTTTAGATTATCTACATTTTTAAAAAATAAGTTGTAATTTTCCATGTTGATATCATTTTTGGAAAGAAAATCTTTAGTATGCTTGACTTTTGACATTTCATAAAAATAACTGCCAATTGAATCAAAAGTATATTCATCATTTGGAAAATTCTTTTTAATTCTCCTATATTCATTCATCCTTTGAATATGCTCATCAAATTTAATTTCAATATATTTTTGAAGTTCAATAATAAAATCGTTATCAAAATCTTTTGCTAGCTGTTTTAAAAACAACTCATAAACAATGCCAATTTCATTTATTAATTCTTCTTTTTTATTGTTTGCATAATCTAAATAGTTTTCAACTACTTCTTTTAATCTCAAGTAACAATCAATTATATCAGAATAATTATCATCATAATCCAATTCTTCAGGAAGTTTAGACTCAACTTCAATGCCATCCTTAATTAATTCATCTCTAATGCAATTGAGATTATCTATAATTTCAGAAACTGCTACTTCCCATCTATCTGAGGAATATGTTTTTAAAAATGTATAAAGTAGTCTACTTGCAGTAGATTTGCCACTCCCGTTTATTCCCCCTACAACATTAATCTTATTAATCTTTATTAAAGCTTCATTAATAGCTCTATGATTTTTTATTCCCATTATTAAATTTGCCATCATTCCAACTTCCAAAAAAATTAATAATAATTGAAATTAATCTTGATTGAACTCAACAACATCCTTATTTTCATCAACAATTTTAGCTATTGTATCTTCAGCTTCCTTCAGTTTGGCATCACAGCTTTGAATCAAAACCATTGCCTTTTCAAACTCAGCGATTGCCTCATCCAAGTTCACATCTCCGTTTTCCAGTTTTTCTACAATTCCTTGCAGTTCAACCATGTTTTCTTCAAATGTCTTTTCGCTCATAATATTCCTCCAAAGATTACTATTAAAATAATTACTAATAAAACAGCAATCGCTACAATTATGCAAGTATATGTCACCTTCTGCTTTTGCTGTTCCTTTTTAAGTGTGATTACCTGATTAATCTTATCCAGTTTCTCTTCATAAATCTTCAATTCATTCCTATAATAACCCAATAGGATGTATGGATTTTGGATGATTTTTGAAGTCTTGATCTTATTCAATTCATCGATTTGAGATTCGTATAAGATTTCAGGATTTTTAAATAATCTGCCATTCAAGACAATATGCAAATCCTTCTCTTTTTGATTTATGGTTAGGCCATAACCTTTTTCCAGTCCTGCTTTTAAATTAGCAATTTGGTTACTTCTCAAAGTTATATATTCATTTAAATGATTCTTAATAACCGGCTTGGTTTTGATGGATTCCAGCCTGTAGTGATTAGCCAATATTAACCCATTTGACTTAGTCGTGAATCTATCCCGAAGTTTATTCAAATCATCTTCCATCTTTAAGCAGATGCTATAGGGATTCTTCAGTATTGATGCATTTTTCATATTGTCCAATTCATGGGACTTTGTCATAATCAATTCATTCGATTTGCTCATGAACCTACCATCCAATGCATGGAATTGCCTTGACTTATCCAAATAGATCAAATCGGGATTCTTGATTATGCTTCTCTGCAATAGGTTATCAAAATCCTTTTTATCGTTTTCAAGTTTTAGGGATATCCCCTTAGTTAAATTCATCCTTTTATAATCCAAACTTTCTTTCAGATTATCAATCTGATTCTGGCAGGGATTGCTTTTCAGATAGGATTTTGAAATTTCCAGCGAATGCCTTTTGGATGTCAGCTGTTTTTCCGATTGAAACTTGAATTTGTTTGCAGCCTTATCTAGACCAATCCTATGACTATTTATCATTGAATCCATTGCATCAATTAAACGAGATTTAAGTCCATCCAAATGGGACTTTGATGAAACAAGTTGCATTTTGCATGGGTATCTAATCACATATTCATTGATGATTTTATCGAGCATCACACGATTGGAATTCAATATTTCATTCGAGCTGTTATTGAAGCGGCTGCACAAATCATCATATTCTGACTTTTTGGATTTATAGACATTAGTGGAATCAGCAATCATCGGATTGGACAATACAAAATCCAGCTGCTTTTTGTAATCTCCCAATTTAGAAGACATGAAAGTCATCAATTTGGAATTCATATGATTAATGTTATCTAAAACATGATTCCTGTCTTCGATTGCCAGACTGGCAGCCATGGTTGGTGTTGATGCCTGCACATCGGCGACAAGATCAGATAGGGTTGTGTCATCCTCATGGCCGATTGCACTGATGACCGGAGTTCTGCAGTTAAAGATAGTCCTAACGACCATCTCCTCATTGTAGGACCATAATTCCTCCAGACTACCTCCGCCTCTGGCAACAATCAAAACATCCATGTCATATTCATCTGCTCTTTTGATTTGCAAGGCCAATTCATTTTTGGAATTGGCGCCCTGAACGGCTGCCGGGAAAAGAAATACCTGGCAATAAGGCCACTTTTGTTCGACAGTCCTTATGATATCATGAATAACAGATCCTCCCTGGGATGTGATGACCCCAATCCTTTTTGGGAAAGAAGGCAATTCTTTCTTATGTTCCTCTTCAAACAAACCCTCATTCTTTAGTTTCTTTTTCAATTGTTGTAATTTGACATACAGCTGACCCAAACCGTCTTCAATAACGGATCTAACATCAAGCTGATATTTCCCATGAGGCCAATAGACGCCGACATTGGCGGTCACAAGCAATTTCATTCCATTTTCAATATCAAAACCAATATTTTTCCTGTTATCCCTATATATGATGCATGGAACCTTAGAGGTTTTATCCTTTAAAGTAAAATAAAGATGACCCACTTGAGATATGTAAGTGCCTGAAACCTCACCTTTCACATGAACATTATGAAAACTAGGAATGCTATTAAAATAAAGTGCCATTTTTTTGTTAAATGTGGATACGGATAAATATTGGTCATCGGAAATAAGAATACACCTCTAATACAATATTGTGTTTAAAATGATATATAATTTATCATAATACCATTATTTTAATAATACACTATTGCGCATTGAACGTTAATGAATTCATCAAGTCTGCCGTTTCCTTTTCATTAGGGCTTGAAAGATATATAATCGTATTAGTAGTCGAATTTTTCTGGAATGACGCATAGAGATTTTCATAGAACATGAAGGATATCTGATGAACGCACACTCCGTCGACGGTCCATGACGGCTTGTGCAGCTCCTCACACAGCAATGAATTTATCTTGCCCTTTTTGGTTGGAATCATCTTGTCCGGCTCGATGACATTGACGGTGATGTTGCCGGTATCGTCAACCAGCATGACATGGCCGTTTGAGACTATTCTTGTGGTGAAATTTTTTGCATTGGAGCTGTTCAGGCTGAAAGTCCTGAAGTCATAATGCCCATCTGTTGGTGTGAAAACCTCACCGTCCCTGAATTCACATGGGTAGTCCTGTGCAATATTCGGATTCAATATGGTGAAAATGCAGCAGAACAATATGCTGAATAAAGTAAGATACAAAATGTATTTTTTCTTCATGCTACCACCTTATGTTATATATGCTGTCATAGAAGTTCATAACCGCAATGAAGGGGTCTCCGCTCATGATGTAGCCGTATGCCATGAAAAACAAAGTATGGGTGATGAGGATAATTGAGACTATGATGAAGAGAGTCTTGATGTCTTCCATAATGAATTCGTTCATGCTATCCCTCAATTGTGAATGCGTACATGCTGAAGTCGTTGATGACGGGACAATTGAAGCCCTTCATGAAATTCCTCAGGCTTTCCCTTGGAATCACTATGCTGTCTGTGTCGATGTTCAGTATGAATCCGTCGAAATCGAATTGCAATGCCTCTTCAACAAGCAGTGGAAAATTGACGAATCTTGTGTATTTGAAAACGCTTGAATCATTCAGGGGATCTTCCTTAAGGTCATGTGAAAACAACAAAACATAATTCTTTCCACCGATTCCGTATAGGCACTTGGGTATTCCGCCCACTTGGGAGAGCGTAATGACCTCATCTTCTGCACTGTCAGTGAAGTTGTCATGTGACATCAGAAGGGTCAGAATGTCCGACCTGCTGAGCTTGTTTACGAGCTCATCCAAATCCCATGAATTCGATTTGTCATTTAGAAAATCATCAAGCTCCCGATTGCAGATTGAATTCTTGATTTTTCGAATCTCATTGACTGTGAACGGATGGTAGTCCTGCTCAAGAATGTAGTTCGGCTCCATCACATTCAGGAACTCGTAAGTTACTGGAAACCTTTCGCTGTCCGGGTTGATCATGAAGCCTGGTGCTGACTTGTCAATCAGCAATTCCAGATAAAAGTTGAATTCATGGTCAACAGGACGAAATTCGTTTTTTGCATCAAACTTGTTCATCTCATAGATATCCGTAAACAATGGAATGAACTTCTTGCCATCGAAATCTATTATGGGCACACCTTCCATGTCGTTTACGGGAACAATCAATGTTGAAAACTGCAATTCCACCAACATGTCGTCAAAATTGTCTTCGCTTAAATTATCTAGTATGTTTCTTAAATGCTTATGAGTGATAGTTGTATTCAAATTTACACCTCTGGTTAAAGTGCTTTACAGTGATTGGTTGTAAGCGATTATAATATATTTATGTGATAGTATAAAAATGTTTTTATTTACCATAAGCATATGCATTATCAATCACAATGTTTTGAATGATTACACAATATATGAAAATTAATTGAATTTAGTTCAATTAATTATAAATAATTTGACAATTAATAATAAATTATTTTATTTATTATAAGGTGTTTATATATACTAGAATTTATTAGAAAATTTATATTTAATTGATAATCTTATTAAACAAAAGCAAAACTTTATATATAATATATACCAATATAATAACATAAGATGAAAAACCACATCTTATACTAATTTTTTAAGGAGAAAACAACCATGACTAAAAAGACTACATTATTAAAGCAAAGTGGAAAAGAGAACTTATTGGCCTTGAAAAGAGCAATCGACGATGGCTCTTTAGAAGAATTGATTAGCGGCGATTCCGAATGGGGTGGGGCATATGTTGTCATATCCTCTTCAGCCGATTTCATCGAAAATCATAGGAAAAATGCTGATGAAAACCCTATGATTGATTCCGATACATATGTACTGACCAAGCATTCCATTGCCCTCTCAGGCATCTTTCGCTATGTTAAGGAAAACGTGATGGAAGAAAGGGATTTTCACCTGTATGGATTCATGGCTATTCTTGCCAATGATTTCCTAAGGCAATTCGGAGATCCTGATGACAGCACTTTCCTACTGGAATATGTATTCGAGGGAATCTCATTTTACTGCCAGTTCAATGATTGGGAATGCGGAACAGAATATGATTTCGGATTTGAAATCATGAGGTTTTTCCTCTCTGAAAACATTTCCGATGAGGAAATCAGGCACATACTCTAAGCGCCTAAAATTTACTCTTTTTTCTTTTATTTTTTATGAAAACATCCTATTTCCAAACTCATTTTTAAATTTCAATGTCTGAATCATCTCAACGGTTTTTTCTTCGCTCGGACTTGCAATGTAGACTGCAGTGTTTGTTGCATAATCATATGCATATGATGCATAGAGTTTTGCAGAGAATATGTCGACATCAATTATTCTTGTTCCGTTGACCGTTCGACTAGGCTTTTCAAGCTCATTCATAAGGGTTGAGTTTTCCACATCGCGATTTGCACCGGTCATCTTATTCCACTCCAACACGTTTATTGTGGTGCAGCATTCATAATCGATCAGTTGGGCAAAACCGCTGATGCAGATTTCTGCAGTAAAATTGGTGCTGTTGGAAGAATTCAGGGTGAATTTTCTAAAGTCATACGCATCATCATCCGGCGAAAAGACTTCACCCGCCACATATCTGTCATCATCAAACGATGCAAGTATGACCGGGCCGTATATGAACCACATATATATTAAAAAGATTCCTGTTATGATTAAGATTATCCTTAATTTTCTGGACATTAATATTCACCTCATGGCAATGGTTTGGCATTTAGTCAATCACGAAAAATATGTGTTTGGCCGTTACAAGCTTATCGTTATGGCATGTCCTATTGATCAAAGGCCAATATTCAAGGAGAGTTTCAACCGGAATGATGTAATTGTCAATGCCCGGATTGAGCATGATGCCTCTGGACTCATGCTTTATTGCATAATGGGCGGCCGTTGCAAGGTCGACCAATGCAAGATAGCTGAATTTTGAAGTTTCAATATCTCCCATATGTTTTTCGCTTGTAAACATGCAGACATATCCCTCATGGCTATGAAAATCATGCTTGCTTTCCAATCCAAATGTGTCAATCATGCCATTGCATTCAAGAATGCCCATATCATTATCCGATTCTATCAATGCGAACAACGGATTGGATGATACTGTCTGAAATAGTTTCATGCAGTTTCCATGATTTCTTATGAATTCTTCAACATCCTCATTGTCTGTTGTTATTCTCAATGATTTTAGTTCTTGTGATGAGTATGCATCACTATGGTCAGTTATATTACTTGGAAGGTCTTTCAATGCATTAATGAACTTTTTTGTAAGATATATGTTCTGGCTGGAGACGTTCAATATGTATCCGTCCAATTTGAAAGCATTGAGAATATTCTTCAGGGTGGTGAATTCAAAGACTCTAAATGATGATTCATCGGCCGGGAAAGCCTTTTTGAACTCATCATCATCCGTGAAAATGAAAGCAAATTTCCTGTTGTCCAATGATATGGTCATGAGCATATGATTCTCGTCCTGGGCAATGAAAAATGATGAATGGACGAGTTCCGATATGATTCTGCTGCGGCATTTCTTCACTATATCCGAAAGCTCCATAAAATCATCGAGATTACTGATCAGATAGCTGTTTGTGACCATTCAATCACCCAAAACGAATGCATAGCCGTCATATCTGTCGGGATTGTGGAATTTGCAATCCTTCATGAAATTCAGGAGAAATTCCCTTGGAATTGAAATGTTCTGGGAGTTTTCATTTAGGACTATCCCATCCAGGTCGTCAAGCAATACCTTATTCATGAGCTCGGGAAGATTGACGAGCTGGGAATATGGATGCATTGGACTGTTTTTGGGCTTGATTTCACTTTGTGAAGTGTATATCAACGCAAAGCTTTCCGTGAAGCTTGTAGTGGTTGCTGACGGCAGCTGTCCGATATCCTGCAGGCAAATGATGCCGTCTTCAGCCTTGGCAGACAGGTCCTCCATGGACAGGACAACCTTAAGCAAGTCCGCTTCAAGAAGCAGCTCCATAAGCCTTTCATAATCCCAGAAGTTGGATTCATCTTTCAGGAACTCTTCAAGCTCAGCATTATCAAACGAATTCTTCATTGCTCTGATTTCCCCTTTGGTCAATGCTTTTGAATCATTGCATGAAGACCTGTTCGGCTTTATGAATTCCTTTATTTCCTTGGTTATGGGAAACCTTTCGCCTTCAACATCTATGATTATTCCGTCTATCTTGGAATCAATCAGATCCATGTAAAAATCAAATTCATTTGGCATCAGTGTGAAGCCTTCATCCGCATTGCATTTGTTGTATTCATGGACATCGGTAAAAACCGGAGCGTAGTTTTTGTCATTGAAACTCAAAATTGGGAACGTCAAGGCCTTGCCGTCCATATAAACCGGCAATAGCAGTGTTGAAAACAGAAGTTCGCCAATCAAATCGTCAATATCTTCTGTCCTTTCAAAAATGTCAAATTGTCTTTTCAAATGTTTATGAGTGATAGTTCTGGTCATATTTACACCTCTAGGTTGGTTGGGTGCCTACGGCAATGGTTGGTAAGCGAGTTAAATATATGGCTTTGATTTTATAAAAATGTTTTCATTTAAGATAGTTTTCAATAAAATTATTAAAAGCAACATTATCAACAAAGCCGGCACTGTAAACAATTCCCGCACGTTCATATCTTCTGTGGTGGGTTTGAAGACTGGATTCATATGATGAATCAATTTCATGGTCATGCCTTTCCTGTGCCATGCGCTTGCATTTTGACGGAATCATATTGGAGCACCTGTAAGATCTGCCTCTTGACCTTTGACGGTTAGGTTCATACTTATCTGATATTGAAACGACCCGATAAATTATTCTTGAATTTTTAAGAAATTCCCTGATATCCAGATATTCTACATTATCCTTATTCTTTTCATAGTATTCTTCATAAATTAGAGGAAGAGCAATGGTTACAGTTTCTAAAGGTTTTGCAGCAAGCCCATTAAGCATTCTATCCGAGTATTTGGAAAGTACCTTTTCCAGTAAAAAGAGTTCATGTTCAAGCTCATCATTCAATTTTTCATTTTTAGTTTTAAGATTTTCCACTGCTTCAACAAGATTGCATTTGCTTGAAGTTCTGAATAACAAATCACCCTTAAATTCTATTAAAAAAATAAAGAAATTATTGTTTTCTTTCTTATACCAAATTGCATCTGTTGTTTTTGGAGTGATTAATAGATTACCTTCCCTGAATATCTTACAGGAATGACAGATTTCATCTAAAGCAAACATCTTAAACTCATTTTTCCCATCACCCATTGGCAATATGGATATTCCTTTTGAGTTTTCCGCAATTTCATGAGCTTTTTTGTAGAATTGCGGAAATGAATTGAGAAATTCAATAAATTGAGTCTCTTCTTTTGTTAATGTCATGCTTACTCCTTAAACAATATTTTAGCCATTAGTTTATCAAGTATATCATATGGCTTTGTCAGATTCTCATAGATTTCACCCATGTTTTTAGGGTTGATTTTTATGAAGTCATATTTTCCATTAATATCATATGTTAAATAGAAATTGGTTTCATTTAATAAGTTATAGTATTGTGCATAAACTGAAATTGCTTCAATAAACATTGGACTGTTGGAGTTTAGATATAAATGAATGTTTAAATCTTTGGCAAGTAAAACAAGGATTTCTGCAAACTTGATTTGCCATTCAGGATGCAAACTACTTTCCGGCTCATCAATAATTAAAAATGAGTTTTCTTTTAACTGATTATTTTTAAGTAAAATCTGTATTATCCCAATATCTTTAATTCCTGAAGAAGTGGTATTTAAACAATCTTTCCCAATGATATTTTCTATTTTACTAAGAATCTCAGATTCATTTGTTTTTTCACTTACTTCCAAAGCTTCTTTGATATGAATTATATGATCAACTCTTAAGATATCCAAATCCTTCAGGTCCAAAATTGAGATGTTATCTATATAAAAAACTTCAGACATGTTTAAATCATCTTCAAAAACAACATCCAAATCTTTTGATAATCCTTCATTATCCATTAAATAATCAAAGGATTCATCCTCATTTTGAGATTTGAAATAACAATATAATAATTTTGATACTGTTGACTTGCCGCTTGAATTGGTTCCGCCAACTACGTTAATTTTTGAAATTTCAATATTTACATTGCCCATAGGGCCCACATCATTCAGTTTAAGTTTCATAGATTCACCTCAGCATATAACTCTAAATTTACAATACCTGCAAAATCCACTTTCTTTTTTGGGAAATTTTTCTGAATTAATTTTTAAAGCTACATCATTTAATTTGTTTAGTTGAGTATTTATTTTTTCATCTGTAACTTCAACAGTATTCTGATAGTCAGTTTTTACAAAATGGGTTATAGCTTCTCTGATTTCATAATCCTTAAAGTCAGAAAGTTCCTTTAAAGCTGATGCATATATATACAACTGCTTTTCATAGTGAGCAATTTTATTATCATCATGTTCTGCATTTTTATAATCCAAAATTCCAATTTCTGAATCGGAAATTTTATAAATCAAGTCTACTGCACCATTTAAAATATAGTTTTCATGCTCTATCTCGAAAGGAAGTTCCGTTTCTAAAACTTCTCTATTTATTGAATAATTATTATAATAATCATGTACAGATTTTTGAATTTCTTTGAATTTGTCTTGATTTTCTTTTAAATCGAACATTGATGTGAAAACCTCTTCGGTAATTTCATTCAACTCCGTATCTGAGACTTTTTGATTTTCCTTCAATTTCAGATTGACTTTTTCCATTATTTCGTGGAAAACCGTTCCAAGGTTTGTTACGTTTTCGCTGGAGACTCTAAAACCTAGATTGTATATCAAATTATACATAAATGGACATAAGTTATATGTTGAAAAACTTGAATAGTTTAGTTTAAGCTTTTCATCTTCCTGTTCTGGAGCGTGTTTTTCAATAATAACTTCTGATAGTGCATCTTCACTTAAAGGTTTGAGTGATTCGATAATTTTGTTTATTTCCTGCGGTACTTCTCCGCAGCATGATAAAATTAACAAATCAACCGCACGTGTCATTGCAACATAAAGGATATGTGCCTCTTCAGCCTCGTCAAGCTTGTTTTCCTCTTCAATCAGGCGATTGTCATACTCGTCTATGGATAATTCGACTTCATCGTCAATTGGGATATCCTTATACCTTAAGAATCTTGTTGGAGTGTAGAAGGTTTCCTTTCCGTTGATGTAGTTTTTCTCACGATTCGGATCCTTGATTTTCATTGGAAACTTGTCCTTTTCAAGCGTTGCGACTATGGTTACTGGGAATTCCAGACCTTTGGCTGCATGGATTGTCATCAGCTGAACTCCACCCTCATTTGAGTAATAAGAACTGTAATCACCAATCCTTCTATTTAAAAAGAAGAATAATCCTTTAACATCAGTTTGTGAAATGAATTCTTCATAATTGTATATAGTTTGGGTTAATGTTGCAAGGTTATTGACTTTTTCGATGTTTTCGTCAATATCTGTGAAATAATTACTTAAAGACAATAATTCATAATAGACATCCAAACATGTTAGTGATTCTTCCAAATGGATTTTATCTCTTAATTCTTCTAATTTTTGGAAAAATTCCCTGTCTTTTTCATTGCTGATTTTGGATAAGTCTACAACAGGCTTTTCGACCTGGCTGAATATTTCATATAATGTATCCTGGTCTTCGTTTTTTCTGATGTTGTGAACAGCTCTGACTTTATTTTTTCCTTCCTTTAGGCGGATTTCATTTTCAATTCTTAAAAGCTCATCATGGTAGGAATCCTGAAGAGCAGTTAAGTATTGTTTAGTTTCATCCGCAAGCGACCAGATGGTATGTTCTTCGCTGTCTGTGCAGAATCCTTTAAGGTTAAGCTCCTTTAATTCATCTTGTGAAGAAACATATAGGTTATCTGTTCTTCTGGTAACATACCACAGCAAAAGAATGATTGATTTGACTTCAACCTGGTCCTTTAAGTCTGACTGACCGCGTATGGTGAAGTTGATGTCGTTTTCATCCAACAGTTTGATTAATTCCGGAATGGTTTTGTTGTAGTGTTTTCTGTATAGAACTGCAATGTCTTCATAATTTACATTTTTGTTTTGCTTTAGGTATTGGATGGTGCTGAAAATTTGATTTGCTTCTTCTTCTGGTGATTCGGCTTTTATGATTAATGATGAGTTTGTGTATCCTGAATTGTAGCTGACCATGTGCTTTTGTGAATAGTCCTTTCTGTAGTCTTCAATGAAATCTTCTGTCAATTCAACTATGTTTTTAGTTGAACGGTAATTTATGTTCAGGCTGATTAGTTCGTGAGGAGCGTATTCATATAACTCCTTGAAAAAATCGATGTATGAACTTCTAAATGCGTAGATGTGCTGGTCAACATCTCCTACTGCTGTGAAATAGTCTGAGTTATTCCTTAATATTTCAAATATTTTAAATTGCAATGGATCTGTGTCTTGAAATTCGTCAATGAGAATGCAGTTGAATGGGGTTTCCGGGTCCTTTTTGAGTTCTTTTAAGGTCTTAAGCTGCAAGGTGTCATAGTCGACATAGTCATGCTCTTCTAATAGTTTTAAGTAAATTGGATATGCTTTTGCAATCTGTAGGTATCTTGCATTGTACCAGTCCTCCTTTAGATTTTCATCTTCAACTCTTTTTTTCGAGAAATTGTTTAAAGAGTTGATGAAATTGATGTAGTCTTCGGAGATTGGTCTTGTGTCCTTGATGTAATCTGTTAGCTCTTTTGAGTTGACATTGAAACATGTGTATTCGCCGAATTTGTCAATAACTGAAGAGATTTGGTAGTCAAGGAGTGTATATTCATCTTTGAAGCCTAATTTGTCCTTGAATTTTTGGATGAACAATGCCTTCTTTTCTGATGAGTCATCATCGATAAGGCTTAAAAACTGGTTTTTGCTTTTTAGGTATTCCAAGCAAAATGAATGGATAGTTGAGATTTGCATTTTGGAAATGGTTTCATCTGGAAGAGTGGTTTTGAGTTTGTTTTTTAAGTTTTCGGCGGCTTTTCTTGTGAAAGTGATTACTAGAAATTCTTCTGGGTTGACTCCGTTTTCGATTAAATTGATGATTCTGCTGACAATGACTGTGGTTTTGCCTGAGCCTGGACCTGCTTCGACTAAAAGAGTTCCTTTTCCATAATTGATTACATCATCTTGGTTTTTATTAAATTCCATCACAACACCCCCATATTACAATATTGTGTTATAGTTATTAAATATTGTTTTCAAATTTAAGATTAATACTTTTCAAATGCTCTCAAATTAATTTTATAAAATAAAATCAATATACTTAATTCATATAAATAAAAAGAGACTTAAAAATGGAATTAGAAATATTTTCAGATGAAACATATGTATACAATAATAAATATGTTGGAATTGGATGCTTATTTGTTCCCACATATTATAAACTAAAATTAGTTAATAAATTACTGTCATTACGTTGTTTAAATGATAAAAATACTAACAAATGGGTTCCAAATCAAAATGATTGTAATATGTTTAAACAAGACCACTGTAAACCCATACACCATAATTACAATAATTGTGAAATACATTATTCAGCTTTTCGAAGAGGAATGTCCCAATCATTAAAAAGGATTTCAACAAGATGGATTGAATTTTTAGTAAACAACAACAAATTTGCTCCTGAAAATGAAAAAATATATTTTAATATATTATTCTTGGATTTAGATAAATTAGATTCAAAATTTTTTGGAGAAGATGAAACTGGAAACAACAAATATAATAGGTTTTACAAAACAACAATTACAGGTCCTTTAAAATATTTTTTTAAAGAATATAATCAGATTACCATTAAAGAAATTTTCCATGATGAATCCGATGATAAAATGTCACATGAATATTTTGATTGGCATACTCCATACATACTTAATGAAAAAAGAAACATTACTGTTAAAAAGGATAGAATAACATTTATAGATTCAGATCATAAAGAATATAATCATAATGACGAAAATTATATTAATGCTACATTAATTCAATTTATTGATTTAATTTTAGGTTGTACAAGCCATGCCCTTTTTAGAGAATCCGCAGATAAAGAAAAATTAAAATTATACAAAATTTATTATCCTCTAATAAGTAGAATATGGGAGCATCCTAAAAATAAGAATAGTAGTTTTAAATATTTTAGATCACAACAAGTATCCATATTTCCAAAAGATAAAATTAGTTATTATACAGATTTATTTGGGGAAATTCATAGAAAACCTGGTGAATTTCATCGTGATGTTCAATTAATTGAACCAGAAGAAATACAAAATTTTTCATTAGATAATTTCATGTTTTAATTTACTGTCATAAACAATCAAATGATTATTAGAATTTATCACAAATCAAAAATCTCTTACAGAACCAAATGTGTCTTATATGATAAAGGAGATAAAGATGGGAATAAATGGTATTTGAAAACACCCTTTTATATGATTGGTCTAAGATAATGTAAAATTTTTAAAAGAAAATTCTGGGAAAAGGTAAAGGCATACCAGTAGTTAAAAATTCTAATTTTTATTTTATAGAGAGTTTCTCTTGGACAGATATACATACAACTTATATTAAATCCAGATTAAAAGAAAATGGAATCTATGATGTAAAAAATATGAGTTTATTCGCATATCAAACATTGCCCTGATGGTATATTGTATGTCTATTAAATTCAAAAATATTAGTGAATATATGATGATTTAATAAAAAATACCCAGACATTTCAAATATGATGAGAGAGTATTGCCAATTATAATTCCTAATACAAATCAATTAAAAGTTCTTAAAGATATATTAATAAAACAATTTCAATTAAAAAAGATATTTTAAAGATGAAATATCAAAACAAAAAATGGAAAATAAGTTAATTCAAGTACAAAATGAATTAGATAAAGAAACTCCAAAACATCTACAAAATCCATCCCAAATCTATTCCAACATTGAAGTTATTTGGTTATATAGATTTTCAAGTGTCGTTTCACGTTTATCTTTTTTTAACTCACATTCCCATACTGTAATAACATTCCAACCCATGGCTTCCAATTCTTTTTGATTATGTTCATCACGTTCTCTATTTCTGTAAAGTTTCTTCTCCCAGTACTCTACATTGGATTTTGGCATTTTTGCATACTTACACCCATTATGCAAGTGCCAAAAACATCCATGAACAAAAACAATAGTATTATATTTTGGCAGGACAACATCAGGACTTCCAGGATATCTTTTATCATTCTTTCTGAAACGAAGACCTTTTGAAAACAAGTAGCTACGAACAAGAATTTCTGGTTTTGTGTCTTTACCTCTGATTCTTGACATGACATAACTGCGAGTTTCTTTGCTGAATTTGTCAACCATGATATCCTTACCTCTCATCTGCCTTATTTGACTTTCATGCCACTTTATAATATTAAATGAACATTATTATTTTAATTATCTTATTCAATCATTGAAACTTAATGCATTGGAACTATAAAAACATGAAAATATGATAATCAATCTTATTCTCGATTAAATTATATGAGATATTAGTCGGGTTCATACGAATAAATTATAAAATTATCAATATTGCTTTTATTTATTATAAATTTCACATTTCGTTCGTTTCCATCTGAATTACGGCCTTGATTAAAATTTCTTAAAACTTCATGCATATTAATCCTATTAAGTTCTAAGATTTCCATTTTTTTGAAATTAACAGAATGCTTCATCCGGGTTTGGTATGAAATTTTAGAACCTCTTTGATAAGGAGTTCCTATTAATTCCATCCTTGAGATAGCCATTTCACTATTATAATCAACATCTTTTTTTGTTTCATGTTCATATATTACATACCACAACTTTCCATTATAATTTATGGCCTCCAATGTAGTATTTTGATCATTTCCAGGTGCTTCTTTTTTATTTATATCGCTGGCTTTTAAGTCCCCATAAAAATCATCATTTTTAAAATACAAATCAAAATCCAATAGGTCATCAGTTTTTTTATTGCCAATGTATATCATCGTATCTTGGCATTGCTCATTTTCTATAAATTCATTCATCTCACATTCTAAAAACCATCCGGCCCATTCTGTTCCTTTCCATTGGTACCATCTTTTAGACTTCATTTTTTCTATAGCCGATACTGCTGTAATCCATTTTCCAAATGAAAAACCATTATTAAATTTAGCAAATAGGTCAAAAATACTATTTTTCATTGGTCTAGTATGATGCCCAGTAGACACATATTCTGCAACAACACCCCCCTCTTGCACATCACCATCATGAACACGCCCAGAAGATACATATTCTGCAATAACGCATCCATCTTGCACATCACCATCATGAACCTGTCCAGAAGATATGAATTCTGCAACAATACTTTCATCAATATATTTTTTAAAGTTTCTAGAAGATATTGTTGTAATTGTATTTCCCTTCTGGTCTCTTTTAGTAAAATACTCATTTGTAAGTGCTTGATATAAATCATTCGAATAAACATGCGCTGAACTAGAATTTAATTTATTACCCATATAATCTTCAGTATCGAATTCAACAAAAATATGCATTCCATCATATCTATATATTCCAACAATTCTTACATCGCTATTCTCTCTAAAATTGTACTCCTCATAAACTTCTTTATACCATTTTTTTAACTGCAGTCTTTTCTTAAATAGAGGATGGGGATTACTTAACCATGTAATTGCTCCAGTTAAGAAATAAGTATCATGGTTATTGTGAGTGTACTTATAAATCCTATGATTTTTGTATTTAACCACTTCTATATTGCCTAATGCATCTTTAAATGCTGATTCGAACTCTGAAATTTTTGTTAATTTCTGATCATAATCATATACTAAAGATAATGATGGTGTAATCTGCTCACTTTTCTTTGCTTGCCTTGCCATGATTATTCCTCGTTATAATTAAATAATTTTTCAGCGCATATTTTTACAACCTCAACATTAACGGCATTGCCGAATTGTTTGAATGCTTGTTGATCATTACTATTTGGAATGAAGTTTTCAGGAAAATCTTGTAAACGAGCTGCTTCTCTTACTGTTAATCTACGTTTATATTTACCGATTATTGGAATCTGTACAATAGCTACCAATGCAGGACAACATGTTGGAACTTTAACCCTAACACCAGATGGCCTGATTTGAATTAAACCTTCCCAAATAGATTTAATATTCTTACCGGCTTGCCATTCAAATTTTCTTTGGGTTGGAGTACACCATTCTAAGTTATCCCATTTTTCAATCCATGAATCAATGAACTCTTTATTTCTTTGATACAATTCATTATTCTTCCGGACAAATTCTTTTTTCCATGGTTTAAATTCTTCAGGCGCTTCTTTTTTAAACCATTCAAACCAAACAGGAAACCCTATAACGTCTAAATCTACACCTTGATAAAATTCATCCCACATTGTTAAAACTTTTTCTTCCTCTTCAGAGATATTATATTTCTCATCAACAGGCCCCTCATCTAAAATGGTATAGATAGAATTATCATTTTTATGTTTGAAAGTACCTAAATCAATTTCTAATGGTTCATAAGCATGTTCTGGATCATAAATTCCAAGAATAACAACTCTTTCTCTTAATTGTGGTGTTCCGAAATAATGAGGACTTACAATTAAAGGTTTAGGAGTGAGCCTATAACCTGCTTTACGAAGATGCTCTTCTATTGTTTTCCAAGTACGTCCTTTATCATGTGACGCAAGATTTCTAACATTTTCTAAGATTATATATGGAGGATGATGGTGTTTCAATATTCTTTCTATTTCAAAAAATAATGTTCCTCTTGTTTCATCATCAAAGCCTTCTTGTTTACCTGCTTTACTAAATGCTTGACAAGGAAATCCCGCACATAGCACATCATGTTCTGGAACATCCTCAACTTTAATGTCACGAACATTAATATCTGAATCCATGTTATAATTTTCAGCATATGTTTCTATTGCGAATTTATCTATTTCTGAAGCGAGTACACATTCGCCACCTAATTGTTCCATTGCTTGATGAAAACCACCAATCCCTGAAAATAAATCTATAAATTTGAATTTTTCCATTGTTTATCCCCTTACTTTATTGTCCTTACGATTTAAAGAAAATAAGATTTTGATTTTGTCCTACTGCAATATATCATTTGTATATATACTATTTATTAGCAATATTATATATCATATTGTATTACAATACAAATCACTTAAAGTTCATTAACTATTTCCTCGCCTTTATCAGTTAACCTATACAATCTTCCCTTTTTAACTTCGGGATTAATACATTCAACAAGATTATGTTCTTTTAATTGTCTTAATGTATTAGATATATGATTCTGAAATATTTCTGCATCATTAGCTATTTCAGATGGAATTTTTACTTCTCCCTCTAAAGACTTCATTACTTTTAATCTATATTGTGATCTGTTAACATAATCAATTTCTTCTTTCATTTATCCACCATATTATTTTATTATTCTTCCAATATAGAATTGTATATCTGGATATTCAGGGTCAGTAAGTCTTAATAAATAGACTAAGTACTCCCCATGAGCAACATTTTTAATTTTGCTTTGCAGTTCTGATGCTGAAGAAGTTAATTCAAATTTTGTATAGTTATTATTTGCCACATAACCCGCCTTTCTATCTTCGACATATACAGCAATTGCATCCTTATCAAATTCATTGTCAGGTTCTTTAACAAGTTTTAAAGACATTCCTGGAGTAAGTTGCATATTAATTTTATAAAATTGTCTTCCGGCTATTGTAAATAATTCGGATTTGTCATATGTTTTCAATGTTTCAACATTTTTCTGGTATTCTTTTTCATATTTAATATTAGATTCAATCACACGTTTTTGACTAAGGAATCTTTCAATACTCTCTTCACCGCCTTGTGAAAGTGCATTAATGGCATTGCTATTTTTTTCCAGTGCTTCTTCCAACGTGGCCAATCCATTTGGCTTCTCCCTTGACTCGGAAAGCAAATGACCTGCCCAGGCACGTAACATTCTTGCCTTATTATCATAAACTACATTACTTTTAGATAACTCTAGTGACCTATTATAGCATTCTTCTGATTCTTGATATCTTTTCATGCCTTCTAAAATTATTGCTTTTATATTCCAATTGTTTGAATGGCTTTTATCTAAATCCAATGCTAAATCTATATAATATAGAGCATCTTCTTCTTTAAACTCCAAATAATAATCCCATGCCTTTTTTGAATATTCGTCTCTTTTTATGAAACGGCTATCAATTATAGTATCTGAGTCATTTTCTTCATCATCATCACCATTGTGAAGATATCCCATATATGGAATGTCTGGAACACCAGCAAGACCATCTCCCCAATCTGAAGGGTCACCAACATGCCATGCATAGGGATCAAAACCATCATCGCCCATAATAATCACCAAGTATTTATCATTCCTTTTTTATTTCATTTAATCGTTTGCGTAAATTTGAGTATGTTCCATCTTGCCTGCACCCCTCAGAAACCTCACCCTCACCGCCATGATGGTCGGCCCTTACAATGTATGTATAAATAGTCACAATTTCATCAAAAGTCAAATTTTCTTTTGATAAATCCAAAAGACTAAATTTAGAATACTTTTCTCTCATCTTATCCATATTTTCGAAATAATCAAAATCAATAGCTAGTTTTCGGCATTTGGGACATCTCAAATCTCCTTCAATCAGATTTTCTCCGCAAAATGGACATTTCATATTTAACGCCTCGTTCAAATCAGTTTTGCAATAACCCATTCATTAAAGAGAATAAACTGCACTTCTGCCCGTGTTGACAGGTTATTTTTAATGTCTGTTGCACTTTTAACTTCCTTAATTAGAGTATACTTGCTGTTTGCAACATAACCTACTGTTTCACCGTTGACTTCAACACGTATTGCATTCTTGTCATGGGGATTGTCAGGTTCCTTAATTAAATCAACGACTGTTCCTTCCTTAAACGGTTCGAAATGTTTGTAGTATTGAGTTCCAGTAATGTTGATGTATGTCTCAGAGGATTTTAATTTTTTAAGCTGTTTTTCTGCCTTGTCCACTTCATCATAATTTTTAACCAAGCGAGCTTTAATGATTCTTTCCTTTACGCCATCACCCAATAGGCCTAAAACTCCTGCTTTAGTAAATAAATATGAGCGGTTATCTTGACCCTTTGGAAGTATTTCCAATGCCTTGTCAATTAATTCCAAATCCTCGGGTTTTATTTCATTATGAAGTATTTTATCGTCTAATTCTTCTTTAATGCATTCTGCCTTGTTGTTTAAAATTATTTCATCGAATCTGTCTTTGGCTAATGCCTTATTATAATATTTCAGGGCTTCATCATATTGATGCTTTTTCTGCAGCATTATTGCCTTTTTGTTATAGTAATTGGCAGGAGGATTTGGATGAAGTTTAATGGCAGAATCTATAATAATCAGCGCTTCATTAGTCAGGATTTCATCTGTATGTAGCTCCCACGCCTTTTGGGATAGAGAATACGCAATTCCGTCATCATCATAATGGCTTTGTGTTAAAATATACTTGTCAATCGCATGTTTTAATTCATTGTAATATTTTTCTTCAGAATAAATTTTTCCAAACCAGTTATAAATTAAAGTGATTTGATGTACTACTCTTGCACAAATTTTTAAATTGTCCGGACCCATTCTAATATCTTCCACCGATTTAAGAACTTCTAATGCTTTTTCATATGCTTCAGCAGCTTCTTCCAGGCGGTCTTGACGATATAAAAAATCAGCTCTCTCTGCAATACACCTAGGACCACCGTAAATCCCGTAGCCATCTTCAGTTTCACGGCATTTATTCCAATAGGTTTCTGCTGAAGCATAGTCACCCATTGCCTCATATTCGCCTGCAATAGCGAAAAATACGTCCCATTTTCTAGGGGCTGACTTCAGTGCTTCTTTATAAAATTTTATTGCAGTTGAATGGTCTTCCTTTATAGAGCATGTCTTGGCCTGTCTGCAATAGTATTCATAATCGCTTAATTTCCTTACCTTTTTATCTTCATCCTCATCAGGTTCATCATAAGTTAAGGGGCTTCCACAGTGACTGCAGATGCCTCCCTCATCAACCCAATTACCGCATGAACAAAATCCCATAATAATCGCTCCTTATAACAATCCATATTATAATGTTAAATATCTGATTTAATCTTTTCCTCAATATTAATATAAGGTTTAGTTTTATGTGATATTAAAGGTTATGATTATAAGTTGTGAATAAAAAAAAGTTGAAAAAATATTAAATTAATCCAAATTAATGTTTTTAGTTACTTCCTCACCTTTATTCGTTAATCTGTACAATCTACCTTTTCTAACTTCCGGATTAATGCATTCAATAAGTTCATGTGCTTTTAATTCAGCTAATACTTTTGAAATATGATTTACTCTAATATCTGAATTTTTAGCTATTTTGGAAGATATCAACACTTCCCCACCAAGGACTTCATTACTTTTGTCCCATATTTTGAGATATTTCCATAACTCATTTCTTTTAACATTTCATCTGACAATTCCATGTTATCACTTATGAAATTCTTACAAAAATAAATTGTATCATTATCATAGTCACCTAACGCATCATATTCCGTCTGTGTCATGAAGATGAATTTTTAAAAGACTCCATAATCCAACCACCTATACTGGCTCTGAAGATTGCCAAACACAACCATGTTCCTCCAGAATCTTTCCATGAATTAACCAAAGATTCACTATATCTTGAAAAGCTGATGTTCACAGAATAGCCAATATTTATAGAAAAATAAAAACATTCACAAAAAATCCAAATACAACATATTAGTGAACATAATGATGAATCTAATTCATGAAGGAGATATTGATTTAATTGAATTCACTCATGATGTAAGATTTGGTGAAAATTCAATGGATTTTGGTATGATAAGCTATATTGAACTAAACTACTAAATCAGATTTTTAATTTTTCCTTAAAATAAGCTTGAAGCAACATATCTTCACAATAAATATAACATCCCTTCATTCCACGAGTCATTAATGTTCTATATGTATTTTTAATTATTTCATCTGCAACTTTCAAAGCTTCATTCGGATTTTCCTTATACATCTTTTTAATCCCAAAAAGTGACTTGTCAGTAGCTGCACGCTCATTGAAATCAGTTACAATATGTTCTCCATCAAATCGCATATCTTCACCGATTATTACACCAACATAGTCAAACTCCAACCCTTGTGATGTGTGAATGCAACCGATTTCATTTACAGAATCCTCATCAATTGCCCATGTATCTGAATTTCCCAAATTCCAGCTCATTGAAAAATCATCAATTACAATATCATGAACATCAGTATTGTTTTTGCCTTCCTTTATCCAGTTCCAACAGTAACCCGCCAAGAGACGGGCATTATTATCAGTATTCTTCTCAAAAATCAAATCTTTAAGTTCAGAAGGAGAATCAACAACTCTAAAATCATAGTCAAAGTCAAAGCCGTCGAAGTTTGCGGTTTCTTCAATTTCCAATACATCATTCAGCCATGACAAATAACCGTCAGATCCGTTGCATCTGAATTGCGATTCCAGTTTAATATGCTCAACTTCAGCATCAAAATATGAAGCAAACTCATAAATGGCTTCAACACTGCCATAATCCTTAAGAGATATCTTCTGATGCCTGTCAATGAAAAACACACTAAATTTGGAAGCATTGATAATTTCTTTTACCTGATTTTCACCCAAATTGGAAAACAGCCCTGATTTTTCATTTAAACGATGAGCCTCATCAACTATAATTGCATCAAACTCATTGCTTTCAGAAGAAGTGAATGAACCGGAACCCTTAAATAAATTTTTCAGATAGTTTAAAGAACGTTTTCCGCCTTTCAATTTTTCAAAAAACACATTTCGTGGAGCTGAATTTTTAGTGACATATAATGAAAGCATGTCATCAACCATCAGATCAACCAGCAGATTGATGGCCACAACAGACTTGCCGGTTCCGGGCCCGCCTTCAACAATCAAAACTCTCTTTTTATCATCAATATAAGACTCACGGGCCATCTTAACTGCAAGCTCATAGGCAATTTTCTGTTCATCTATCATGATGAATTCCTTATTTCCGTCAAGCATGCTGGAAAGAGTGTCCTGCAGTTTCTTGGAAGGTCTGATTTTTCCATTGTCAATGCGAACCAGAATATCTGAATTGTCCCCGTATCTGATATATTTTTTAATGAAATTTCTCAATTTCAAGGCATCCCTTTTGCCATACAAAGGTGCTTCATCAAAATAAGGTTTGTAAATCTCATCAGTTAACGGATCATCATCAATAAAATCATAATTATGCAGGTATGCACATGGATAAAGTCCGATTTCATCTTCATCAACTGTTTGGTTAAAGTTTTTTATTAAAGATGCATAAGACCAAACTTGATATGAAGGATGTGTGGTTTCTATCAAACCCCCTCCCAAAATAGTTTTTACAACACCATCCTTTCCGTCGACTTTGTAGGCCTCAGACCACTGCTTAAGCTCAATGATTATAACGGAATCATCCTGAAATTTGTTCAAGCCGGTTATTATAAAATCAATTCTTTTTGAGGTTGTCGGAATCGTAAACTCGATAGCTACACCGCAGTCATCCGGAATTTCATTGTCTTCCAAAACCCTATACATATACTGCATTGAGTTTTCCCAAGACATGATTTGTGATTTTCCGGATTTGCCGATCTTTTGCTGATACATTTCATAAATCTCATCAGTAATCGATCCTGAAAAGACTGAATCGACAAATTCCGCCTTGGTAGCTTCATAAACAATCATATTAAAACTCCGTATACTTTTTGGCATTGCCTTTTGATTTGTCAACCGGATATTTTATTGCATTTTTCTCCATTTTATTTGAAATAATTTCTTTGATATCCAAATCCAGAGCATCTGCCATATACATGCAATAGATTAAAACATCAGCAAGTTCCTCGGCAACTTCATCAATGTTATAATCTTTACCCCATTGGAAATGTTCTAGTAGTTCTGCTGATTCAATAGAAATTGATTTTGCAAGATTTTCCGGTGTGTGGAATTCTTTCCAATTCCTTTCCTTTTGAAATTTGATAATTTCAGATTTTAGTTCTTCCATAATAATCATTATAATTTTGTTATAATATTATATTTAACTTGGAATATTTACTTATTTCTAAAAATAATTCAATAATAAATCAAAAAAATTAATTAAAAGGAGTAGATTATTAATATGGCATAAATCAAAGCATCGATTAAAATAATTAATATTATTCATGCTGATGCATATTTAATTTATCGTTTCTTGAATTATTCTGGGGGGGAAATCTGTTGGATAATCTGTAAATTCGAAAAAATTGTTAAAGGATTTTAAATGGTCTGAATTGTAAAATTATATCAAATTAGATTATATTTAATAATATTGATTTAGAAAATTATAATCTAGTTCAAAGCACTTTGCAAAATTTTTAAAACACTCATTGAATAAATGCAAATTGAACCCAATATCTTAACTAAATGAAAAAACATTATTATTCGACGAGTCAACAAGTCTATTAAAAAGAGAACATAAATGAAGAATTCGTGAAAGTTGATGATGCTATAAATGAAGGTTTTAAACCTTGTTCTAAATGTTTATTCAATTTTAATAAATTTAACCCTGATTAAATTATCATTAAACTACTAATTTTCAATTAATTTAAAACAATACTCTAAAATCATATAAGAATTAAATCAGTCTTATTTAAGTTTTTTAAAAAATTCGACACCATTGCAATTAGGACAAGGAGGAAGTACATCGTTTGAATCATCAAGTATTATCTCTTGATTACAATTACTACAAATATATGTTCCAACCCCGGGCTTTTGACCAGATCTGAAAGTGAAATAATCTTCATCAATCTGTTTAATTAAGGAATTACAAATCTCCTTTTCGTTATCATCTAATGATTCATTATTACAGACTTCAAAATATTTACTTCTTAAATCAGCAATGCTTTCAAAATATTTCACCATGGATTTTATATTAAACTTTTGAACAATTTCAGATGGTGAATCTGCATGCATAATAGTGCTATTAATGTTTCTAAATCCTTTTGCAAAACGCAAAGCATTTTTACCTTCAGAAATAAATTTTCGAACTCTTTTAACTACAACAATTTCACTATCCCACAATTCCCAACTATAAAGAATATATTCCAAATCAAGACTATCCCATAATTTATCAGTTTCATCCCATTTTCTGATTTTCAAAATCATCATATCTTCAAGTTTTTCTAAATCAGTTTCATCAATTAAAGCTTCTGAAACATCTTTTCTATTATTTTCATAATTAAATCTATTATAAATAAAATCGTGGTCTGATAAGATTTCAATAGCTACATATAAACTGTTTTCAGAATTATCAATAGCTTTTTGTAATACCTCAAAACTCTCGGAGTTATTATCATACTTTTTAAGTAAATCATCTAATATTCTGGATAAATAAATTCTTTTATCTAAAAAAGTATTAATTGGAATATATAATAAATCGCCTATATCTATTAATGAATTTATAAAATATCGTGCATTTTCTTTTGAAATATCCTCTATATGATTAATTATATAATCAAAAAGTTCTTTTGTTTTGTTAAGTTCATCATACCCTAAAAATATTTCAGAAATTAATTTTTCATCATTAAAAGTGAAAAAATTATCAAAAGAATTTATCATTAATATGAAATATTTATCAAAATGAATATCGGAACATATTTTTTGTTCTTCATTCCATTTTTCAGGTGTACCCTTATAGTTATCATTCACAGAATAAATGAATTTTGGAAATAAATAAAATAAAACTTTTTTAACATGTGTTTTATTATCAAAGAGTCCATAAATATTATTTAGTTGATTAGAATTAAGTTTATTTGAGTTCTTAAAATTTCCATAAGAAACATATAATTGTTTATTATCTCGGATATGATTATATAATTTTTCTTCAAAAAGCTGCAATGCCACAATTAACATGAAATCATTAATATTAACCTGATGTTTTAAAATTAAAAAATAGAATTTTAAAAGATTAATATATCTATATAAATTTCTAGGACTATCAAAAAAAGGAGTCTGTAAAATTTTATAGGCTTATTTAATTTTTATGTGTTTTTGTGTCCAGTTTTGCATTTGGAAGTCTAAAAAGGTTAGAATTCCATTTTTGGTCTTGTATAATTTCTTTATTTTTTCTGGATTGGTTTGTCTGTAATAGTTTTCTACTTTATTTGATGTTTTTTCTATATTTTCATCATCTAAGTGTTCTACGTATCTGTGAAAGTGCATGATGATGTGTTTTCTTATGAAATCTTTTAATACGACGGGAATGGCTCTGTAATTTTGTAAATATTGTTTAAATTGATTTATTGCTTCTTGTTTTGAGTTTTGTCTGAAACAATTTTTTAATTCATTTGCATTTTCGTAAATATGGTCTCTTGCTTTTCCATTTATCTTATTTCGTCGACAGTGTACTTTTAATTTATGATTTATTGTTTGGAATAAATGAAATTTGTATAATTGATGTTTCACCCCTATTTCGTCTGCTACGTTACGATACATGGGGAATAAGTCTGTTGTTAAGCAAATAAATGGTTTATTTGCTGTTGAATCTAGAATAAATTTTTTAGTATTTTTCGGTATTCTGCGACGTACGATTCGTTCTGAGACTGGAATATTGAGTATTGCATCATATAATGTTAATCTGTAGTGTCTGACTCCATTTAGCCTTAAAAATTGCTCATCATATAAATAATAGCCAGAATATTCGAATTCTTCGTTGGTGATTGTTTCTTCGTGATTTTGGTTTGACCAGTTCTTGATTGTTTGATGAGATATTCGAATTCCAAGAAATATTTGGAAGTATTTGCTTATTTTGCGCAGTGATTGATATCCAATTTTCATTATTCTTGGAATTTTATTCATGATTTCTTGTAAATATTGTTTATTTTTACCAATTAATGGATTATTAGATATTCCGAATTTTTTATTGCATTTTTTGCATTGATATTGCTGTTCTTTAAATTCTGTGGTTTTTCCATTGATATTTTGTTTGTTTTTTGTTATTGTGCCTTTTTTAATTATTTTATGGCTTCCACAAACTGGGTAAATTGGAGTATCATATTTAAATGTGTTATTTTCATCTAAAAATAGTTTTGAATTAGTATTTTCAAAATTTGGTACTTTATTTAATCTTTCTGAAATGATTTTTTCTTGATCAATTTTTTCATCAGAAAAATCGTAAAGTTTAAGTTGTATGAAGTTTAAATTACTATTGAGGACAGATTTATTTATATTAGGCATAAAATATTATTTGTCCTCACTTATTTAAGTAATTTACTATTTTTAATTGTTTATTTTGAAATTAAAGAAAAATTAGAACGAATTTTTATCGAAGTGAAATTTCAAGTGTAAAAAAATAAAATTTGAAAGAAGCCTATGAAATTTTACAGACTCAAAAAAAGGAATTAATAATGAATAAATATTTAAAAACTCTTTTTTAATATAATCATCATAATCAAAATCATCTACAGAAGTCTCATTTATTTCCCATCTTGGAAAATTAATATAATAAAAATCAGCCAAATATTCTTCAATTAAATCACCCAAATATGCTTGATTCATTTTTGGAACAACAATCGGAATTTGAATAATTTTTTCAATGTACTTTTCAGGTTTAGGAACATTAATTTTAGATAAAGATTCAACAACTACATCTTTGTCAAATGATAATAAATAGATGACATTTGGAAAATCTGCTAAAGATTTAACAAGCATAAAAATTTGTTGTATTTCAATATTAGTCAATCTATCTATATCATCAATAACAATTATTACTTTATTATTAAGTCTTTGAAAATCATCAGAAATATCTTTTTTAAGTTCAATCAAAGTTTTATCATTAATAATATTAGATTCTAATTTAAAACTCGAATTAATTGAAATTTTACCAGTTATTGGATCGAAAGATGTTGAATTAATTAAGGATTTTCCTAATTTCTTTAAATTTTTCTTAGTAATTCTATTAATGAAATTTTTTTCCTTAACATTTCCTAAAACGTTGAAAAAATGAGATAATAAATTATTACGATTTGAAAAATGCCAAGGATTAAAATAAACTATAATATTTCTATTATTAAATATTTTAGAATAAAAATCAAACATGGATATAATAGATGTTTTACCAGAACCCCATTCACCCATTAAAGCAATTGTCAAACATTCATCATCATAATAACTTGCAATAGATTTTGCTAATGATTCTGCAAATCCTTTCCTATTTAATCGATCTTCATCTAAATCATTTATATTTGAATCAGAGATATACATTTTAACCATTAATTTAATCTATCAAAAGATGTTCCACAATTGAATCTTTTAATCCTAATTTTATTTATATTAAGGCCATTTATTTTAATAACCGGTGATTTTTTCTTCAATAAACCTTTATATAAATCTTCATACTGACCTATATAAAAACATTTAAACTCATTTATTTCAAATTCAGAAGGATTAATAACACTAACAATATGATTTCCCGTATTTTTAATTTTATTTTCAATAACTTTTGGGTTACGTTTACCATGAGATAATTCACAAACATAAATATCTAACTTATTTCCACCAACATTCGTTTTAATAATAATCCTATCTGCAGATTTATCTAAAATTCCTGATAAACATTTTTCAATTTCATCACCATCTAAAAGAATGCAATCATTTGGAAGATTAGATATTTTACAATTATTCTCCTCACAATCATCAACGAAAATTTTATCTAAATTAAAACAATTTTTTTGAGAATAATAATTATAAATATGCTCATAAGGCAATTTAATCACTTTCCATATTATCAATAATATCTACAGATTCATTATAAAGTTCATCTGTAACTTCTGAAAAGTTTTCGTCAATGAACCCTGTTTCATTAATATCTACTTCTTTAGGAACATAAAGATAATCAGATTCCTTTTTAAAATTATAAATTTTAACATCTTCATGATTTAAGACATTATCCTCAGAATATCCAAATTCATTTAATTTATCTTCATTCACTTTACCTAATCTAATGAAATTATTAAATTGTTCTAAAATATAGTCACTATGAGTAGTTAATATAATATTTAACCCATTATTGATTAATTTAACTAAATATTTAACTAATATCCTTTGATTTACAGGATGTAAATGATTTTCAGGTTCTTCTATTATTAAAAAATCATCTTTGCTTGATAAATCAACTAAATATTTAATAAATGAAGTTAATTCTTTTACAGATGATGAAAGTGATTTAAAATCAAATTCCACCCCATTTGTTTCATCAATAAATTTAATTCCTTCATCAACATTATTAAACTCTAAAACTCCACCAAGTATTTCTTTACTCAATTCAACTGCAATATCTTTATAAAAACCCTCATCAGAAGTTTCATTATCTAATAACAAAGACATTAATTCTTTATCTAATCTAGACGAATTAACATTTCCATTAATTTCATGAGCTAAAACTGAATTTAAATGATTTGATATAGTATAACTTGAAGCAGGAATATAATATGAATTTTCTACTAAATTAGAAATAAATGCTTGGGAAAGAATTCCATAGATTATTCCTGGAATATATATATTATCTAACTTAGCTAAGTTTAAATAAATCGGATTTAATATTATTGAAACAAACTTATCATCCCTTGAAATACTTAAAACCAATTCACCATTATTTTCTGGATTTGGATTATTTTGAGATTCACCAATTGTTTCTAAAAAGAAATTATCTAATAACAACTTTCCATTATCATTTATCAAAGAAATTCCATTAAATTCGATTGAAAAAGGTGAATTAATAATATTATTAAGTTTATTGATATTGTTAAAAAAATTATTTTTTAAATTAGATTCAATAGTCTCTAAATAAAATTTACCAATCCCCTCATAAAATAACTTATCAAATTCATCAACAGATAATTTAAATGGATTATTAGAAAAATCAGGGTCTTTATTTAAATACTCAATAAATTTATAATTATATTCATCGAAAACCTCATTATTATTATTAAGCATATATTTTAAAGAATCTATTGAAATTGAATCTTCAATATCCTCAAATTTTCCAGAAAATGGATTTAATAAAGAATGAATTAAACAAGCAGAATAAGATTTTCCAGAACTATTTGGACCAACAAATATGGTTAATGGAGAAATATCAATATTAGCTTCTTTAATCGGACCAAAGTTTTTTATTTTGATATTATTTTTAATAACCATAATAAACACCCAATAATTATATTAAATTTATACTTACCATATATTAAATATTTTTTCATTTATTTGACTACATTTTACAAAATAAACGCAATATTCTCGTTTCAACACAATTAGAATAATTTTTATCTTAATTACAAAATAATGAACTCAGTTAATTAATTAAAAAAAATAAATTTTTTTCCATTAAAGTTTTTTAACATTGATGTTATTATAATTAACTAATTTTTATTTTTTAAACGTTACCACTATAATTACCATGTTTTTCTAAAGTATTATGCAAGTGAGACCATTAAAGATTCAATCCTATTCATTCTAAGCCAATAGTAATCCTTGATTTTTAAACCTTCATCACAACACTTCAAAGCCTTTTCAAACTCCTTTTTGGCCATATATGCCATTGCTTCAGCATTATAGGCATGATAATTATTGGGATATAATTCATGAATCTTATCTGAAATTCTAAAAACCAGATGATACTGGCGCCAATCACAATAAACATATAATTTATAGGTTAGTGCAGTTTCATTGTTTTCCTGCTGTTCCAGTATCTGATTGCAAGCCCAGTCCAATCTTGAATAATTATCTTCACAGTATGCCTTTTCACATTCCTTTAACAATTCCAGCATATTCATGTTATCCCCACGGAATTTTTTTATGACAATCATCTGAAACATTCCTCTTAAGTGATAGTTCTAATGGTGTATAAAAAATTGAATTTATATTGTTAATATAATGTTAGTATGATGTGCTTTATAAATCTTTCCATTCATTGGCCCAAATATGTCAAGACACATTTGATAGCTCATTAAATCGAAATTTTTACATCAGATTGCATATTCAAATAATACCTTAAAGCAGTAAAAAATAATTAAAATGAAAGAATACTGAAATCACCAAATCCAAACAGATTAGACATTGAAAGTTTCACGAAAAATCAACAACGCAAAATATGAATATGATGTTGATTTAATTAAAAATAGCCATATACTCTTACTCAGTCAATAATATAAATCTTTTGAGTTCTAAAACCACATCAAAGAAAATGCTAACTTAAAAATAGCTGAATCCCACTGAAATTTTAAAAAAATACCGCCGAAGCTTCAGGTACCCGCTTGAAAAGCAGTTACTCCAGCTCATGGCGATACTCCATCATAAAATCTGGCAATCCACACCAAAAACCATCAAAACATATGCTTATTTGGCATTGACAGACTAAAATTGATTTTATTTAGACTAGATATTTTACTCTTCAATTAGTTTTACATCACTTTCAGGCAACTCAATAACTTCACTTTCACTCAATTCTTTAACTTCCTCTCCTTCTAATGTATTTCCGCATTCATGGCAGAATTGAGCCCCATCCATTATTTTTGCACCGCAATTTGTACAGAAATTAACTACATCTTGAGGAGCTTCCACTTCTGTTCCGCAACCCGGACAGAATTTAAGTGAATCATTGAGTTCGTTACCGCATTCAGGACACTTAAATGTAACGTTTGACTCGGCAGGTTGTGCATTTGCAGAGGTTGGTAATCCTTTTAACTCTTTACTTCTTTGAAGTATTGTATATTCCATCTGATTGTTAAACTCGTTTTGATCCCTATAACTTGTATAAATTACATATAATGCATAGATTCCAAGTGTTACTAATCCTAAAATCCAAGTCAAAAGCATCTTTCCAACTTTACCGTTTAATGCATAGAATAATCCTGCTACAAATATGCTTGTCCACCAGTATTTCTTCTCATTTGTTACTCTAAGGTAATTTAACTCTTCCATATCCTGTGCATGTGCAATTTTATCTTTTAAAACATATAACTCATCATCAAATATCATATACCATCACATCAAATATCATTTTATACTAATATTGTGTATAAAATATTATTTAAAAATATGTATTATTAATCAATGTTGTGAATAATCATAGTACCTCACACACTTATTGTAAAAGTTTATAGTCATAGATATCAAACCTTTTTTTAAGATATTTTCATAAAAATAATAGAGATATTTGAAGTTTAATCCTAAAAATACTCATATTTCACAAATATTTCTATCAAAGACAATATCAAACAAATGCCATTTAAAAATCCAAGCAAATATTGTCCCAATTTGAAAAATTGACCTCAAAAATAACTTATTGATTTAAATATAATCAAATCAAAACCCTATAACCATGATACGGGATTTAAGAGAAGAATATTTAAAGACTTTTGCTAAAAATGAGCTGATAAATGAAATTGTTGAGAAAAACCTTACAAAAGACCAGTTAACTGACCTCAAAAATTATATAAATCGGGAATTCATCGAATCCTCATTTGCCTATTTTAAGGACAATCTCCACCCAATGGAATTGCATTATCTAAATGAATCGGTGGATAAAGGCAAGCTTCAAGCAAGGGTTGACTTTACAAGAAAACTTATTAGAATCGGCTTTGACAAAAGAAAAGCCCTGGAGATGACAAACCTAAAAGAATCGCAGCTTAAGGATCATATTATTCAAAGGCATATAAATCCCCAATATGATTACCTGCGAAGAATCGGCTTTGAAAAGGGAAAAACAGATGAGAATAAAAATCTTGAAAAAAAATTAAAGGATATTATTATATAATCTAATTCATTTTATAATTTCCTTAATTACACAATGTTTGAGTCCGCCCATTCAACTTGATTTTATATAATAGGCAGGAAAAGATTTACTTTTTACCTTCAATAAGTTCCCTAAGCTCTCGGATTTCATCCCTCAACTCCTGATTTTGCCTGTGGCTGACTTCAAGCTCCTTTCTGATTTGGGCCATCTCTTCGCTGACCGGTTTCACCTTATCTTCCACAATGGCTCCTATATCGTCCTCCTCCTCATCGAGAAGCCTTTCGGTTAAATATGATGAAATGGCCGCAGTAATGGTTGAAAAGACAAAGACTCCTACAAACACAAGAATGACCGCAAGTATCTTTTCATTGTATGTTTTCGGTGTAATGTCACCATACCCTACGGTTGTCAAGGTCACGATTACAAAGTAGAAATCGTCAAGAAGCCCGTAGGTCGGACCGTAGAAATACATCAGTATGGTAAATACCAGTATTGTGAGAAGCATTCCTGCAAAGATCTTGTCGAGTTGTGTCTTTTTGATGAATGTATCTACATCATTGAAGAACTTGTTGAAAAGCGCAACTATCCTCAAAAGCTTCAAAAGCCTCAAATACCTGAGCACTCCCTTCTGCGGAATAATGATTGGAAGAAGGACATCAAAGGGAATAGATGCAATCAAATCTATCCAATTGCTTTTCTGCTTTAAGAAGATCTTTTTTGGCTTTGAGATGATAAACCTTGCTGACCATTCGATCATTAGAACAATACACACGCAGAAATCGAATTTTTGGATGAAGACAGAAAGGTCCTTTGGAAGGGATATAAGCATTGCTAGGGAAATGAGAACAATGTCTATTAATATAATAATATGCAAAATAAGCCATAATGCATAGCGTCTGTTTACCGGCCTTCCAAATATTTCCAAGATTCCACCCTAAGTCTTAGTTTCAACAAATTATATATTTGATTCCATGACTTAAACCTTTTTAGATGAAGACATTCTCCACCCATTAATCAGACGGCAAAGACTGAAAAACATATAAATCCATAAATCAAAAATATTCCCCTTGCGGCCATTGCCATCCATAATTTTTCTATCAAAATTAGTCTAATAATCGCCCGAATAGCCCCATATTATCGGCATGGACTCCTCTTCATCTTCTATCAGTTTCAATGCCTCTTTTAAATATTCGCTTTTCACATCATAATTTCCCGTAACATACGCGGTTGCGTAGCTTTCAAGACAGCTTTTCCTGTTTTTCAATGTGAACTCATCATCCTCATCAATCGCTAACGCTATGCCATAGAACTTCAGGGCCTCCACATACCTCTTAAGCCTTTCAAGCACGAATGCCTTGCAGCACCAGTTGCGTGCATAGTCATGGTCAAATCCGATTCCATCCTCATAGCAGCTTATTGCCTCATAAGGCCGGCCATCGCGAAAATAGGCCTCTCCAAGTTCATTGAGAAGCCTTGCCAAAAGCCTGTACCAGCTTTTCTGTACTCTGACATACCTTTCATAATCCTTCTCGTCATTCGAATACCAATCATCAAAGGACATGATGTGAACCCCTTTGATGTGTTCAATCAATTCTTTCAGCTCGTCGATGGCATCATCATAGATTTCAAGTTTGATCATACATTGGGCGGCCTTTCTTCGGTTTTCATAGGAAAAGCTTCTGTTGGAACTGTATAGCTCCAATGCCTTTTCATATTCGCCCAGCTCAAAATGCAAATCTGCAATGTCAATGTCCAGATTGCTGAGGATATGGAGAACCCGGCCGTTTGACCTTTCATCATTCGGGATGTCTGAATCGTCGATTTGGCGGATTTCCTCATACTTTTCAAGGGTCTCGGCAAGTCTTCCCTTTTCCTTCAGTCTTTCCACTTCATAATATAGATTTTTTATATCCCTCTTCTTGTCCTCAAGTTCCCAATCCACATATGAATAGCCGCCCATTGGAGTTCCGCAGCTCCAGGTTGAACTTCCTTCGCTCACCCAGCTGCCGCAATTCGGACACATCGGCATAATCATCACCTCAAGTCATTAATTATCATCCTGTTTGCCTTTTCATAGGCGAAGGCCTCCTGGCCCAAAACGTCGTTGTTTTTGCTAAACCACTCGCTGAAAATGCTTTCAGGCGTGTTTGAAGATGCAAATACCGTTATTAAAAGCTCATCAAAGCGCCTTGATTTGTAAATGGATTCAACCTTTGTCATGTACAGGCTGTCAAAGCCGTTTTGGCTTAACTCATCAACCAGCTCATCCAAAATCCCTTCCGCTTCTATTGCAGCCAGCTCATCGCCGGCACACTTATAAAGCGGAATGTGGAAAACGTATTTTTCTTCAAGCTCAATCATGATAGTTCACTCATCATAGAAAGGCTGTGCTCCGCACATCCAAAGGTTCTGGGTTCCGTCCATCGTATCCTCAAGCCTGAATTCTGTTCCCGGAGCAATGAATATGTCCAAATCATTATCCGGATGGGTCGGCAGGATCTTTTTGGATTCTGGCATCAGCAGTATGTTGGTATATTTCATGTCCTTGCCATATTCAGGGTCGCTACTCACATTAAACGGCAATTTGGGAACGAATACTCCATCAACCGCATTTTCGACCATGACGTTTTCATCATGCCTGAAAAACAATGTAGTGTTTTCCTTAAGCTCAATTGAATGCTCCTTTAAGGCTTCAAGAACTTCGTTCAATGCTTTGATAAACGCCTTTTCCTCTTCTGTCGGCTCTTGAAACAGTGATAAGAACGCACCAATCGGCAGATTGATATCATGCTCTGTGAAAGGATTTATTGCAAGGGCAGAATATCTGTCGGTCTGCTTAAGCATTTCGGCAAGATCGCTCATGAAAATTGCAATTGATGAGCTTCTCACTCCAGCACTTTCCATTGCCTCATCGCTTGTAAACAATGGAACTGCCCTGTTTCCCTCTTTGTCTGTCAGGCAGTTGATGTCAAAACCTACCTGACCTTCAGGTTCAATGATATCCCCTTCCTTTGCGTCTTCAATGCCTTCAAACATGTTCGCGCTGTATGTCACAGGCATGAAGAGCTGTGACTCCTTGAATAACTCAAGAAACTCCCTTTCCATTTCAGGAGTCAATTCCTGTTTCATTAACTCTTCCAATCTTGAATTGTTCGGCAAGTACTGTTCCTTCAATTCATTCAATTTTTCCTCGTCGATATCCATGTTTTTACCTCCTATTATTCTTCATAAACCATATATTGGTTGCCTTATAAATCAGGGATTTCTGATATACTCTATTTTGGGACTGTCCTTCTCCTCGAAGCGGTACTTTGGATATCTCATCATCGGATATCCGACGCCGCCCTTTTTAACTTCAAACTTTCCGCAAAATATCAAATCGCCGTCCTGCGAGTAGTATCTTCCGATTTTCGGATAGTTCGGACCATAACCGGAGTTCTTTGCCCAGATTCCGGCGAACTTGAGCTGGCCGGACGGGTAGTATTCCCTTCCTTCGATGACGCCCTTTATGTCGAAGACTCCGTCCCTGTATACCTTTCCGTTGAGATAGTAGGCAACTCCAAGCCCGTACGGCTTTCCGCGAAGGGTGAGTCCTTCATAGGCCAACGAGTCATCATCATACAGTACGGCATACTCTATCTTTTCATCTTCCCTGTAGTTGATCCTGTCGAGAAACTGCCTTTCGGAAAGCTTTTCGCAGGAGATGGAAGCTCATCTATTCTGAAATAGGTCTTGTTCACCACATTCACGACCATTGCCTTCTGCGCTTTTGTCCCGTCATCCTCAAAACTGGAAAGATGTGTGAAATTGTTGAACCTTAAAAAATCGATAAGGTCATCTTCCGCCGAGCTGGATGATGGCTTTACTGCATAGTCTCCAACCTGCATATCCTGCCTCCTTAAAATTTGTGATGTTTAACAGCAATTATTCGTTCAGCTTGTCTGCAATGTCTTCGCCGACGTCGGTCAGGCGGTAGAGCCTTCCGCGCTTTGCCTCCTCGTTGATGCATTCGGCAACGCCGGATTCCTTGAGCTCGCGCAGAACCTTTGATATGTGGTTGCGCCTGATTCCTGTTTCGTCCGCAATCTGTGTCGGCATCTTGACGTCATCCTTAAGCGATTTTACCGCCTTGAGCCTGTAGCTTGAAACGTTTACGTAAGCGTATTTCTTAAGTGTTTCGTCGTCCATTTCAGCACCTCCATTCAGCAATTTCGCAGTGCAATTAACCTTATAAATCCAAGGTATGCACAATTTAATAATACTGTGTTTAAAGTATTAGTAGGATGGTGTTAATAAATGTTTTGGAAAAAAAGTTATTTCTTGAACCTTCTTGAGTCGAGCTTCATGTTCTTGTAGGCAAGTTCCGAGTCACTTTCCCTCCACTCGAGGCCTTCTGTGAGAACTTTCCTTTTCAGCACCTCAAGGCTGTGTGACTTGAGATCGCTTCCCCTGTAATGCCAGTAGTCGCCGTTTCTGTAGACATTAACAAATCCTGTGACGTTGTTTCTGTCGGCTTCAAGTGACTTTTGAGCAAGATTTTCATCAAGGACTCTCCACTTAAGCCCGTAAAGGCTCACCAGAACCTCAAGCTCCTTTAATGTGTTTGCCTTGAGGGACTTGTCGGCGAACTGGTACTCCCAGCTCATGTCATCCAGCTGGTAGACGTTCATGAATCCAGAAAACTTCATGATTATAACTATATTTCCGGAACATATAAATTTTTCAGAAATAGCGAAAATGCAGTTGACAGCCGAAGAGCGCTTAGCCTTCCAAAGCCTCGAAAATCTTTTCGATTTCGCCGAGGTCCATATCCAATTCTCTCATTGCATACATCTTTGCATTAAGTGCCCTGAAGTAGAAATCATCGACCCTGAAATGGTTGTCAAGTATAACGTCACATGTCTCCAGCGCCTGATTGTAATGTTTCTGCTCATTGAGAATAATTGCCTTTTCAAGAAGCTGGCCTTTATCCAGATTGACTGCATGGGTCATGCTGTCGGATGCATCAAGTCCGAGACCATATTCACACTGGCCCCTGCCGTACCATGCATAGTCATTGTTTAGTTGATTCAACGATTCATTAAAACATGCAAGTCCACTTTCAAAGTCATTTAATTTAAGGTGCGTTGTACCTTTTTTGTTGAGCAGTTTAAAAAGAATCTTTTCCTTAACTTGAGATGGGATTGCCAGTGCATTTTCATAATTTTTTAGTGCCTTTTCATATTCGCCGCTTTCGAAGTGCTCATCGCCGGCGCAAATGTGCTGCTTTATCTCGGGAAGATTATCCTTTTCATCATCTGACATCTTCAAAAGGAGCTTGCGGTATTCGCCATCCTCCAAATCGGAAGATGCCTCAATCGCCTTCATGTAGTTTCTCAATGCCTTGATGAAATGCTTCTGGCAGAAAAGCGCATGGGACTTGTTGAGCAGCGCCTCACCGTATTGGAAATCATAAAAGAGAACCTCATCAAAACAGTCTATTGCCTTTGAGCATTCCTCTGATTTTAAAAATCCTATACCCTCATCAAGGAGGTTTCTGATTTCGATTTCCTTTAGGATGTGCCTTCTTAAAAAGACCCTGTTCAGACTGGACTCATCTATCCTTTCAATAAAACTATCGTCTTCATCCATCCAATCGGTATGGATGCCATCTATTTCAAATCTAATTCTACTGCCATCTCTTTTTACAGTTACTTCGCTCGGAATCATTGTTAATATTTTAAAATTGATAAAATAAAAAGGTTTTGATAGAAATGGGAACAATTTTACAATGTGAAATCAATTTTGAAATAACATTACAAATTACCCAATAAAAAATAGACTAAAATAAACGTTTATAAAACTTATATGAAAAACAGTTAGTTTTAAACGGGAACAATATTTCCATCTAAAAAAAATAAGTAAAATACTTTTGATCATATATGCGTAAAAAATTGCTTGAACTTCTAAAAAAATAAAAAAGATAACTAGATTTTGAAATCTAGTTACGTGTTTAAATTTCGTTTTTATTCTTGTTTTCTCCTTAACCAGCAACTACCAAATACAACTAAAACGGCAGCTAAAAGATATGCGATCGGATTACCGGTTTCCTTAAGGGTTACCGGAGGTTCAGGAGTAGGTTCAGATTCTGGTTCAGGTACAGGTTCGGTTTTGTTTGTAACTTCAACTGTAGCGTTATCGTAATTGTTATCCAGATCGGTTTCGTTGACGCTTGTGGTTACATTAGCATAGTTGGTAATCATTCCTTCGGTCAATACTTCACATAGTATATCCAAAGTGACTGATTCGCCTTTTGCCAATTCGCCGATGTCCCATCTGCCAGTAGATGCATCGTAGGAACCTTTGGAAGCTGAGTAACTTATGAACCTTACTGAAGATGACAGTACGTCATATGCAACAACATCTCTTGCTGTGCATGGTCCATGGTTAACAACTTCAATAATCCAGTGCATTTCATCTCCCACGTAGTAGACTTTGCTGTCTGATGATTTTTTAAGTTCTAAATCACAGATTTCGGAAGCTTCTGTGGTATTGTTAGCTTTATTGTTGGTTTTATTTGAATCCGGAGTTGAAGTTTTAGCTTCAACAGGGTTTGTAATGTTTCCAACGCTCAATACCTCAGTGACTATTGTGAGGGTTGCACTTGAATCACTATCCAATTTGCCGATTGTCCATATTTTAGTAGTCTTGTCGTATGTACCTTCAGTTGCAACGTATCTGACGAGTTTCAAGGAACCTGGAATGTCCTCTAATACTTCAACGTCCAATGCTGCACTAGGACCGAGATTTGTTACCCTGATAGTCCATGTTAATTCTTCACCAACATAGGCCTTTTTGGAGCTTACGAGTTTGATGATTTCCAAATCACAAACAGGTTTTGACTCTGTAGTGTTGTTGTCCTTGTTGTTGGTTTTATTTGAATCCGGAGTTGTAGAGTTTACAATGACTATGTTTGTCTTGTTTCCTTCTGTCATGACTTGGGTCAATAGGGTAATTGTAACAGGTTTGCCTGCATCCAAATCGCCGATTGTCCAAATAACTTTATTTCCGTCAAGTCTGCAGTTTTCAGGAACTTCAACCAATCTGACACCGTCAGGCAATGTGTCGACTGCGACGACATCGCGTGCGATGCCTGGTCCATTGTTCACTACGACTATGGTCCATTCAACAAAATCGGTTACATTAACTTCAGTTGCGTTGACCAGTTTGATAATTTCCAAATCACAAATCGGGTTAACTTCGGTTGTATTGTTTGCTTTGTTGTTGGATTCGTTTGAATCCGGAGTTGTACTGTTTGCGACAACGATGTTGGTTTTGATGCCTTCTGTGAGAACTTTTGTAATTAATACAAGAGTTTGTGAAGCATTCATTTCCATATCGCCGACTGTCCAGATGCCGTTTTCATAGGTTCCCACAGACGGATTGATTGCGATGAGTTCAATTCCATCAGGCAAGGTTTCCACTACAACAACATCTTTTGCAGTACTTGGGCCGTTGTTTATGACGACAACAGTCCACTCGACAACATCATTTACATAAACGCTGGTTGCATTGACGAGCTTGGTGATTTCAAGGTCACATACAGGTTTAACATCGGTTGTATTGTTAGCTTTATTGTTTGATTCGTTTGAATCAGGAGTAGTACTGTTTACAATAACAATATTGGTTTTGTTTCCTTCGGTTACGACTTGAGTCAATAATGTTAATGAAATTTCATCATAAGCAGATAAAATTCCAATAGTCCAAATCACAGTATTTCCTTCAAGTCTGCAGTTTTCAGGAACTTCAACCAATCTGACACCGTCAGGCAATGTGTCTTTTGCAACAACATCGCTTGCGGCACTTGGGCCTTTGTTTTTGACAGTAATAGTCCATTCAACAATGTCGCTTACGTTTACTTCAGATGCATTGACTGATTTGACGACTTCAAGATCACAGATTGGGTCTGCTACGGTAGTGTTGTTTGCCTTATTATTTGATTCGTTGGAATCAGGTGTTGTGGAATTGACGACAACTACGTTAGTCAAAGTACCATTAGTTAAGACCTTAGTTACCAAAACAAGAGAAACAGGAGAATCGGTATCCAATTCGCCAATCTCCCAAATCCTGGATTTTTCATCAAAACTACCCGCTGATGGAGCTGCGCTGATGATCGCTAAACCATCCGGTAAAATTTCTCTTACCACAACATCCATAGCAGTAGATGGGCCTTTGTTAACGACAGTAATAGTCCATTCAACACTTTCATTGACATTAACACGGGAAGCATTTACCAATTTGGTGATTTCCAAATCGCAAATAGGCTCTGCAACTGTAGTATTGTTTGCTTTATTGTTGGATTCGTTGGAATCAGGAGTAGAGCTGTTCACTACAACAATGTTGGTTATGTTTCCTTCACGAGTTACTTTAGTAATCAATTCTAAAGCAGCTCTTTGATTTGCATCCAAATCACCTACATTCCAGATTAGGTATTCGCCGTCGAAAGTGCATCCTTTAGGGATGGTGAATTCAAGGGCGTCCGGAATGCTGTCGTAAACTACAACATTTTCTGCTTTGCTTGGACCGTGGTTTACAACCACAATAGTCCAAACTACAGTGTCGTTTACATAAACTTTAGCAGGGTTAACAGATTTAGTAATTTCCAAATCACAAATAGGTTTAACATCAGTAGTATTGTTACCTGTTTTGTTATCTGTTTCGTTAGATGTGGCATTGACTGTATTTAGGATAGTGCCGTTAGTCAAAGCGGTGAATACCACAGTGAAGTTGGCGCTCTCACCAGCAGTCAGATTGCCGCTGTAAACGAAAACGTAATCAGATTCTTTAGACCATTTGCCAGTAGAATCAATGTAGGAATTATATTCTAATTCATTTGGTTTGAAGATTTCTGTGACTTTAACGTCAGTTAAATCACAATCGCCGGTATTGGTTACGACAATAAGGAACCTTACAGTATCATTGACGAATACGACTTTGTCCAAAGTGACTTTCTGGACAGCCATATCAGGTTTAAATACTTCAGTTGTATTGTTTCCAGTCTTGTTATCAGTTCTGTTTGATGT
>NZ_SUTI01000037.1:0-1500 GCF_015062985.1 Methanobrevibacter sp.
TGGAACTGTTTTTAAAATGGTTTCATAGAGGATTAAATGAAAAAAAAGCACAAAAGTAGTAATTGCACTCCAATTCATCTCAATGAGGATTGGATTCATGCAATTACTGTATACTATAAAAGGAGGACAATACAAAATTATCCCTCTCCATATAGTATGAATTATGTGTTTTTATCATTTATAAATCCTTCAATAAAATTTTGCAATGTATGAAAACCTATAAGAAAAACTCTTTAAGCTTTTCTTCATTTATTTTATAGTTATCAATTATTTTTCCATCTTCAAAATGCAGAATATGGGAACATACTTCCATTATAAGTTCATAATCATGAGTAATTATAAATGATGTAATGCCCAGGCTTTGAAGATATTTTAAGTTATCGCTGACTTTCAACATATTCTTCAAATCCAATCCGCTTGTCGGCTCGTCAAAAATAAGCAGTTCCTTTCCGGAAGCAATAGCTGAAGCGATAGCTACTCTCTGCTTTTCACCGCCTGACAATGCCATCGGATGGGCGTCTTTAAGATGAATCAAATTTAAATCTTTCAGGATTTCTTCAGCTCTTTTGATATCCTCTTCATCCATACTCAACAGAACTTCATCAAGAACGCTTTCAGTGAACAGCTGATGATTAACATCCTGCATCACCATATAAGTTTTTTTAAGCCTATCCTTTCTTTTTAATGCTTTGCCTTCTGTAATTAATTCACCTTTACATGATCTTTTAAGGCCACATAAACAGTTTGCAAATGTGGATTTTCCGGCCCCATTATTACCTATAATTGCTATAATCTCATTTTTTGGGATTTTAACATTATCAATGTCCAAAATTTGGGTCTTTCCGTAGCTGAATTTGAAGTTTTTAAGTTCCATCAATTCATTTTCTGAAGAATAATATTCCTTTCTTTTAGAGATTATATTTTCCAGATTGAGCTGTCTTAAACCCAAGTCCCTGTGATTTACCTGTCTAAACTCTTCAAGTGACCATTCATTAACAATACGTCCCTTTTTTAAAAACAGAACCCTGTCAACAACATCACTTAAAAAGAACAGTTTATGTTCTGCTATGAGTACTGTTTTTCCCTGATTTTTCCAGTTTCTGATTATGTCCTCCAAATCCCAACTGGACTGTGAGTCAAGATTGGATGACGGCTCATCAAGAATCAGAATATCCGGATTAACGGCGGATACTGATGCACAGGCTATTTTCTGTTTTTCACCACCGGACAGTTTGAATATACTCTTGTCCAAAAGATGATTTATCTTAAAGTCATCAACAACAAGATCAAGCCTTCTTCTTATCTCTTCAACATCCATAGATAGATTTTCACATCCGAAAACTATCTCGCTGGTCGTGTCGACATTGAAGAATTGTGTTTTTGGATTTTGAAAGACAGAACCTATATGCTTTGAAATTTCATGAATCGGCATTTCACCTATTTCATCATCATTTAAATAAACATTACCGTCCCTTTTACCGTCAAAGAAATTTGGAATCA
>NZ_SUTI01000037.1:1600-6977 GCF_015062985.1 Methanobrevibacter sp.
GTATCATTAAAAACCATGAAACTTATTAATGCAAGAATAATTATCTTGGTTCTAGGGTCCAGTTTAAAGCTTAGTTCCAATCCCATAATATCGCCTTATGCAATTCCTGCCTTTTCAAAATGTTTTTTCAAAACGATTTTACCTACATATGCACTGCAGATTCCAACTATAAATGTTACAATTATCAATACAATCAACATTTCATTGGTTAAAAACGGCAGGATTACATTTACATAGTCTGATCCCATTGATGCGCGGATTGACTCTACAAAGTAATCCCTTAAGATGAAAAACGGAAGCATGTTTCCAAATACTCCCAAAATGAAAACACCATGACTTACAATGGAGTGTTTTATTGAAGAGTAGTTTCCCATTTTCAAGATTAAATCAGCTACAAATGCGCATAATGTAAATACTATTATTGGTATCCAGGTATGGCCGCTTAAAAACATTATAATTCCTAAAATCAAACCCATTAATGTAACCATTCCAAACTTGTTTACCCTTGTTAAATACAGCATGTAGGGGATTCCGCAAACCAGTGCACCAATTATCGGAAGACCTATCATCAATATTGGAATATATCCCAGCATGCCGCATATGAAAATTAAAACAATCATTATCACTGAAAATATACCTACAGTGATTAAATCCTTTACTTCAAATCTTTCGCTCATTAAAATTTCCTCCTAAATTTTTTATCATATAATGAGAGTTAACGGGAGAATTATATTTTCCATTCTCCGCTTAAGTTTTGCAAATCGACCATCCTTTTAAACAGTCCGTCATTAGCTATCAGTTCGTCAGGTGAACCCTGTTCTGCAATTCTTCCATCATCCAAAACAACAATCTTGTCTACATTGGCGATTGTACGCATTCTGTGTGCAATTATGATTACTGTTTTGTTTTTAATTAGCTCAGAGAGTGCCTTTTGGATTTTTGATTCGTTTTCAACATCCAAAAATGATGTGGCCTCGTCCAATAGAATTACATTGGCATCCTTTAGAAGTGCCCTTGCAATTGATATTCTCTGTCTCTGACCGCCTGATAAAAGCTCTCCGTTTTCACCAATTACTGTATCGTATCCGTCAGGAAGCTTTGCTACAAATTCATCACATTCCGCTAGTTTAGCCGCATGAATGACTTCATCATCTGTTGCATCCTTTCTTCCGACACGAATGTTTTCCAGAATTGTGTTGTTAAAGAGAATTACATCCTGGAACACTATGGAAAAGTTTTCCAGAAGTTTTTCTGAGTCCAGCTTGGATAAATCCTGACCTCCAAGACATACTTCACCTGAAACGGGATCCCAAAATCTTGCAGCAAGTTTTGAAACTGTTGATTTACCTCCTCCGGACGGTCCGACAAGAGCTGTCACTTCACCCTGACGTGCAGTGAATGATATGTCGGTTAGAACATCCTTTAAATCATCATAATTGAAGTTAACATTCCTGAATTCAACATCATATCCGTCCAGTTCATAATCTGTTAGCCCTCCTTCGACTACAAGGCTTTCAATTTCCTGAGCTCTTGCAATCTTATTGTCCATCATCAATATTTCAGCTAAAAACATCAAACCGTTTTCCAGAGGTGAATAAACAGTTGCTGATGCTATCAGGAAGATTAACAGTGTAAAAATTGACACCTGTGAGTTTAAAATCAAGTAGGAACCTAAAAGAATTACTGAAACTATTCCAAGGTTTAAGACTACTTTTCCTGTTACAACACCTGCAGCTGACATCAGCTCTGATTTTAGCCTTGACTTTTCAATTATTGATGTCAGACCGCTTATTTTGCCATAGTATTCATCATCATAGTTGTATGATTTCAAATCCCTGATGGATTCTATGCATTCCTGCATTGCATCGCCGCAGTTAAGCAAATCCTTCAGCACCAAATCTCCGCCTTTGTAGATTAGTCCTTTTGAGATATACAATATTACAAATGCAACAGGAACCACCCAAAGGAGCGCTATGGCCAGTCTCCAGTCAAATACAAACATGCCTATGGCAACCAGACACAGTGAAAGAATGGAGCCCAAAAGCTGCGGAACGGCATGTGAAAAGACATGTTCCAAATCTGTGCAGTCATTCATTATTGTTGAGGTTAAATCTGCAAGATCCCTGTTTTCAAAAAATGACAGAGGCAATTTTCTTAAGTTTTCACCAAGATTGACTCTTCTGTTTTCACTTTCAACATAGGTTGTGTTGAAAACGAAATGATACTGTTTCCATGCAAATGCGAATATTATTCCTAAAACAATCAATATCAGCAGTATAAACATTCCAAGATTTGGTTCGACTATTTCGCCTCCTGTCAATGGTTCTACCCACATATAGATTAAAAGAGCGTATAATCCTACAGGAAACATGAAGGAAATGTCTAAAAGCATGGTATAGGCAATTCCTTTGATTAGATTTTCAGAACCGTCCTGTGTAAGTCCGAATCTTTTCTGGAAAAATTCAGATATCATAATGCCACCTCGCTTTTTACTTTCCATTGGATAGACTGGTTAAATTCATCCCACATTCTTGAATAAAGTCCGTTTTCTTCAACCAATGAATCATGATTTCCCTCTTCGACAATTCTTCCGTTGTCAATAACGTAAATCTTGTCAACGTTTCTTACTGTTGACAGCCTGTGGGCAATCATGATTACGGTCTTGTCCTTTGTAATTTCAGAAATCGCCTTTTGAATCATGTATTCGTTTTCAGGGTCAGCGAGTGCTGTTGCTTCATCTAAAATGATGATTGGGGCGTCTTTCAGTATTGCCCTTGCAAGTGCAATTCTCTGCTGCTGGCCTCCTGAAAGATAGGTTCCTTCACTTCCGATAACAGTATCAATTCCGTCTGGAAGCTCTGAAATAATATCATCACATTGGGCGAGGCTTAATGCCTTTTTAACATCTTGCCTTGAAGCTCCTTTTCTACCTATTGCAACGTTATTGTAAATTGAATCCTTGAACAGTGTAGTGTTCTGGAATACGAATGAGATGTTTTCCATAAGTTCCCTTGTTGAGATGTCCCTTACATCCACATCACCGACCTTGATTGAACCTTCTTTAACGTCCCAGAATCTTGGAATCAATGATGCTATTGTGGTTTTTCCACCACCTGAAGGTCCGACCAGTGCAACTGAATCGTTTTCATCTATCTTGAGATTTACATCATTCAGGATGTGTTCATCTGAGTCTGTATCGTCATAGTCAAAATAGACTCCTTCAAATGAAATTGAATGGTTTTTAGGCTTTTGAGGATTAATAGCTTCTGGAAGAGGTTTTTCGTTTAGAATAGCTTCAATGCCGTCCAGTGCATAGCTTGCCATCATCCAATCCTGTGAAACTGTCATTATCCTGTTCATCATCACTGCACAAATTGGAGTGAATATTATATAAAACATGAAATTTGCAAAGAATTTCACATCCACCAGAGATCCTGCAAGAAGTATTCCTGCAGGAATCAGCAATGCGAAAAATCCGTTGATTGATACTGTAAATGCAGTCATCGGAAGCTGTGTGGACAGTGAATATTCTGCTGAGAATTTACCGTAGTTTCTGATTGCGGTTATGAAGTTTTTAAATGAATAGACACTTTGCTGAAATGCTTTGGTAACGGGTATTCCCCTTACATATTCAACCGCTTCGCCGTTCATCTTTTCAAGATACATCTGATATTCGGCCATGATATTCTGGGATTCCTTTGAAAACATAGGGTACATGAAAAGGAAACATAATATTATCGGAATAAGACAGACAACTCCCAAAATCCAGTCGAAACTGAAGAGCAATATTAAAAATGCTATTGGGGTTACGATGGCTCCGGTCAGATCAAATAGCTGGTGGGCCAGAAATGTTTCGGTTTTTGCAGTTGAATAGTCAATTACCTTTCTAAGTCCTCCGCTTGTGTGGTTTGAAAAGTATCCGAGCGGGAGTTTGAGCAGGTGTTTGACTGCTGCATCTTTCATGTTCTTTTCATTTTTAAATGCTGATAAGTGTGTTCCCATCAATCCGCAGAAGTTTAGTGCTATTCCCAAAACTGCGAAAAGGAATGCATTGAATGCATATTCCCCCAGGTTTTGGGCTTTTGTGAAATCCGGGGCAACAGTCAACAATGCATTAACCACATCCCAGATATAAATGAATGGAATCAATAAACATATAGCACTTAAAGCTGATAACACCATCCCAATGATGGACAAATATTTATAGTTACCAGAAAAGTTAAGTAATCGTATAAATTTATTTTTACTTTGAGTTTTTGACATTTAAATCTCCTAATAAGTTAATTTAGGTATACCTAAAAAATTAAAATTAATCTGAAAAGACAAAACACTAAAATTGCTTAAAAAAGAAATAAAAGCCTAAATTAAAGTAGTTTTGTTAAAATTAATTAGGTAAACCAATATTCAATTTAAAGTATGAATAAAATTAGTATATAAATATTTTTGAACTAAAAAGGCGATTACTATACCAAAAAGACAAAAGATTATTTTCTAAATTCGGAAGGTGTGCAGCCGACATAATCCTTGAATGCCTGACTAAATTTGGAAGGTGATGAATAACCTACCCTTTTTGAAATTTCAGAAATTGTCAGCTCATCCTGTTCAATCAGTTTACAGGCATAATCAAGCCTGTACTCCTTTCTCCATCTAAAAATCGGCTTTCCGTAAACTTCCCTGAAACAATTTTTAAGTGAGGTCTTGCTGATTGCATATTTTGAAGCCAGCTCATCAATGGTGATTTGACTTTCCAGGTCATTTATTAAATCATTCTTAACGTTTTCAACAATATCGGCCTGTTTTCTTGAAAGAGAAAGTTTATCATTGTCCCTAAACTCGGTAATTGAGAAAAACAAAAGCAGCTCGATGCATTTCAGTCTAAAATAATCCAGTTTAATTCGCTCATCAACATCATAAAGCTCACCGATTACATGGTCAATGCGTTCATTGGCCCTTACTAAAACATAACCGTTGCTTTTCTTCAAACCTTCATAAAACTCAACTATGTCAAAATCGGGAAGATATCTTTTGATGTATTCATTTGCAACATCAATGTCCATGAAAATCTCCAAACCCTTATAATAGCCCAGAGGAAAATCGGAAACAGATTTTGTGACATCGGAAATGCTTATGCACAAATCTCCTTTTTCAAAGTATATTATCCTGTCATCCCCGACCTGATAGGCATATCTGCCTGAAGCACAGTGGTTGATTTCAAGCATCCTTGATGAGATGTTATCCTCGAAAAAAACATTTTCCATATTTTCAATGTGCATATCAATATAGGACAGGATTATTCCGGGAAATATTGAATAGGTTTCCATTTTGCCGTATTCGGCATTTTTTCCCAGTTCAACTACCTTTTTGATTCCCTCATCTC
>NZ_SUTI01000038.1 GCF_015062985.1 Methanobrevibacter sp.
GCCCTTATCTGTTCGTATGTTGTAGAACAAATTTCACTAAAAGTAGTAGATAATTTCTATATTGTTATGCCAACAGTTACATGGAATGAATTTAAAGAATAAGAATTGCATAATCTTTATTTTCTATTTTTAAGTTGTGAATTAAAGAAACATTCGCAAAAAATCATTATTTGCAATGTTTGTCAGTACCATCTTGCTTTTAGATTTTCAATTCAAATGTTTTGATTGCTTTTGATAATCTCTGAAATTTTGATATTTGGATTTCTATATCTTTCATTTGGATTCAATTCATCGTTAATTGTTAATGTGTGTGTTTTGCAGTGATGAACGCAGCCTAAACAAAAGTCACAATTATCTCCGAAATGGGGTTTTTCATCAATCAATTCAATATTTCCTCTCGGACATACTTTAGTACATATTTCACAATTGCTGCAGCCTTCACCTACTTGGATATGGTATTTTTCAGTCATTGTGGTTTCCAATATGACTTCAATATTTTCAATATCGGTAAAATGTTTTTTGTCATGAATATGATTTCTTCTTGAGAATATATCCTCTTTTATAGATTCAATTTCGCCGATGATGTTTAAATTCTTTTTTAATTCCTTTTCATTGGCCATGTCAAATGTCGGCAGGAAATTATCAACCATCAAAACGGAGTTTGTGTAATTAACATCAATTCCTCTGTTATTTAATGTTTCTTTCATGATTCTCAATGCATTTTGATCCCCGTCGCTTCCATAAGAAGTGATTAAAAACAGATAATCGGTTTTGACATTGACTTTTTCAACAAATTCCCTAAGCATCTTGGGAGATGTTGCATAAAAAACAGGGAAAATGATGCCTACAGCATCATCTTCTATATCAAACTCATTTTTTTTCATCAGTTGGGGGATGCTGATCAGTTCTCCGCCCAACTGCTTAGCAATGTATAGGTTATTGCCTGTTGATGTGTAATATAATGTTTTCATGTTATCCTAACACTAATTCTTTTCCTTTTTCAAAAGCAGCTTCTCTTTCTTTAGGAAAAACAGTTTCATGTCTTTCATATCTTTCCTCAGCATTGAAAAACCATGGCCAATCGGTTTTGCTGTAATCTTTAAGCTGAAGTGTTTCACCTGATACGAAAACTTCAGTTGGCCCTACAAAACCGTTGAATACGTTTTGATAATTTTGAAGCAATACTTCATAGGCATTGTCCGGAGCATTGCTGGTCATGATAAGCAACGTTGGAATCGGATTTTCATTGCAGCACGGGACATCTGCATTATATGTCAGATTCTGAAAGACCAATCGTTCATAAAGTGCTCTAAATGATGCTGTAAGTTCACTTAGATAATTTGGAGAACCTATTATCAATCCATCGGCTTCACGAATAGCATCCAAGACTTCGGTTAAACCGTCACGTCGTATGCAATGTCCTTTGTATTTTTCTTTTTTACATCCAAAACAAGAGATGCAGCCGGTGTATTTTTCCAAGCGGAATAGATTGAATTTTTCCACTTCTGCTCCTGCAGATTCTGCACCTTTTATCGCTTCATCAATTAATGTATCAGTATTCCATCCTTTTCTAGGTCCTGCGTTAACAGCTATTATTTTTTTAGTCATTTAATCACCTATATTATTCGCATGATATTGTTGCAATGTATTCTGTATACTCATCTGTTTCAATTTCCGGTTCATCAAAAACCAGATTTCCATTTTTCACACACAGGAAATGGCATATTGCTATTCCCATGTCAATCTTTTGAACATCCCATCCAACACCTGATGAATAGCCTATGGTGTGTTCTAAAAAGAAATGATAATCATTATCGTCCTTTACAATCCTCCAAGGCTGTCTGTTTGCTGCTGAAGGAGCCCAACGAACAGCATCAAGAGAATCCTCACTATGGTCTAATGGGGTTGAAAAGTCATGCTCATAAAATAGCTTTGATGCGGGAAGTCTTTCATCGCCCTTAACGCTTTCACGCAGCGCGCTGTCAACCTTGGACTGTGTTTTTGAAGGATATCCTATGGGTGTCACTATCATCATGTATTCATTGTCCCGTGTGGCTGCCGCTTTTTCAAAGAGGGGTCTGTCTAAAGTTCCTCCGACCCAGGTGGTTCCAATTCCCAGGCTCCATGCATACAAGATTATTTTTTCAAATGAATATCCGTATGCCTCTTCGCAGTGGTCCACTTTAGCCACTTTTGCAGCGATATATGTGTCCTCGCCTTCTATAACTGGACTTGAAAGATTATATTTTTCGCTGTCCAGTATAATGAACTCCACGGGGATATTGTAAGGGTTTTCGATTGTTTTGGTGTAGTTTAGAAGTTTTTCTTTATCTTCATCAGTGATTTTCTGTCCGTCAAATGTTCTAACGCTTTTTCTAGTTTTGATAATCTGCATTCTGTCCATGTCGCAATCACCTTTTGATTACCACTATGACTTAAGATACTTAAGTTATTTGATATGATTTTTAAATTACGATACATAAATATTTTTTTAAAATATTAATCCGTTTGGTTTAGAAGTCCAACTGTTCTGCAAGACATATGTTGCAAACGGCGTTTGGTGTATCGATGTTTGCTTCCTTTACAGGGCATAAAAATTCGCCGTTTTCCTTTTCAACTTTCAGTGATCCTGGAAACGGGGTGCCTACAGGGTGTATGGGTTCCTCTAAAATGAATGTTGCATATAATGAAGCTATTTCAAAAATCAGAGGAACTTTGGTTTTTTTGCCTTGAGTTCCGGTTTTATGGTGGGTTTTTAGAATTTCAATAGCTTCGCCAAAGGATTCCCCATCGATGTTTTGACTGTAATCATTATTGTCATTGAGAATGTCTTTAATTCTAAATAAAAAGGATTCGATGTATGATTTTTGACTGTCCTGCCTATAGCTTTCCTGAACATATTTGTTTTCTTCAATAACCTGCGATGTAAACTCCATCATGTCAAAAACGGAAATGCTTGATGAATATTTTTTCAGAATCTCTAAAACACAATTGCCGGTAATGGTTTCGTCATCTGAAATGATGCTTGCAAATTCATCATACATCTCCAGATATTCGTTTGACATTATGATGCTCCCTATTATTAAAATCCGAATGCTAAACCGGCATTTTTACATACGCAGTAGCGGCACATTGAATTTTTCTCTTTAATGCTCATTATTCTGGATTTGCATTTGTATTCATTATTCTGCATAAATACCTGGTCCTTTGTAGGATTGTCTCCAACAGGATGCAGTGGTCTTTTAGCGATTAAAGCCAAATAAAGAGATATGTATTTTGTAAATTCTCTTGTTTCTTCATCTCCTCCTGCGTAAGTGTCAAAATAGTAATCAGTATCCTTTTTGAGATTTTCAACTACTCCGTCTTTAATGTCATAATCCTCTGTGATGTTTAAGGCAAATATCTCATCCCATGCTTCTGAATTGTATTTTGCCAAACTTTTAGTTATTGGGTCTTTGTATCTATCGTCTGTGACTTTGTTTCTCAGATATTCGATAGGATAATCCTTAAGATTTTCCCTGATTTCTTCAAGTAATTCTGTTGCTTTCATAATTGTTCCCCTTGAATAAGTGTTAAGTAATTATTTCTTGAATATGGCTATATGCTATTTTCTATTGATGAATTTGTCAAGTGGCAGTATGGATATTTTTATAGGGGAATTTTTAATATATTAACAAGGAGGCCAAAAAGTGGAGTCAACAATAAGCGTCAACGGCATTAACATTTCATTAAAGCAGGCAGGAACCGGTCCGGACATGATTTTGATTCATGGAATCTTTGCAAGCAAGGAAATCATGAACCCCTTGTTTGACTATTATAGGAAATCCTATCATGTAATCTCTTATGATGTCAGGGGTCATGGAAAAAGCGATAAACCTGAAAAATTTGATTTGGATGACTATGCAGATGATTTAAAGGAAATCATAAATGAATTGAATCTTGACAAGCCTATTGTCATAGGATTGTCAATGGGATCTTATATCGCTCTTAAAACTGCCGAAAAATATCCTACAATTCTTTCAAAAATAATTCTTTTAGGAACACGGGGTCAGGGTGAAATCTCACTTATGCAAAAGGCGGCAGAGGAAAACAATGGCAACGGCAGCATTGACTTAAAGGAAATGGGCAGACTGATTTCAAGAAGGGTATATGCACCTGATACCACGCCGGAAGATGTGGCCAACTTCTATAATGGAAACAGAAGTGAAGTTGAACTTACAAATGATGAACGAAAAAACGTCTATGCGTCTCTGAGCCATTATGATATGGTAAGTGATGCCGAAAAAGTCCAGATACCTGTTTTGATTTTGGTTGGTGAATATGATGGAATAAACCCTCCCGAAGAGTCAATTAAGGTTCATGAAATGCTTCCAACTTCGCAACTGGAAATAATTGAAGGTGCGGGCCATATTGCATATCTGGAAAAGAAAAGTGATGTAATCAAATCAATAGATTCATTCATAGAATGAATTTTTTTTGTTTTTTTAATTTCATTTGAAGTGATATTCTTATAAATTTGAATGGACAATATAGTAATTAATGAAAGGAGGTATTGTATATGGTCGATTTAAATTTTGATGAAGCCCTATTGGATGGAATGCCTGTTTTTTATTTTATCAATTACATCAATCTGATTCATGATAACTTTTTAAAGGATAACTTCAATGACCTTGCCCCCAGGGATTTCACTTATCTGTCCAATATTTATTATCATGAAGACCTCTCCCAAAGGGAGCTGGCTGACCTGCTTTTCGTTTCAGAATCGAATGTTGCCCAGATAATTAAAAGGCTTGAGAAGAATGGTTATGTAAAACGTGATGTTGTAAAAGACAACAACGGCAAAAAGATTCTTAGTTTAACTGATAAGGGTGAATCAGCTTTCAATTCATTGCTGAATCTTATTGTTGAATTTGAATCTAAATTATTTAAGGATTATTCTGCTGAAGATAAGGATAAATTCAGGGAAATGATTCATGACTATTGTGAAAGGGCAGCTGAATATTGATTAAATTTATATTGATAGAAAGTCAGATTAAAATATATACTTAAGACTCTTAAGTAGAATTTTTGTTAAGGTGAAATTATGGCCGATAAAGAAAAGACAATTGAAGCATTACAAGCTATTGTAACAGGTTTGTCTGCAAATTCATTTCAGCACAGAATCCAATCAAAAATCTTTGCAGGATTAGGATTTCAGGCATTGGGTGATAAATACACTACACATGCAACTGAAGAAATAGACTTTGTAGAACAGTTCATGGACCGTATACTTGACCTCGGCGGTGAAATCAAGCAGGAAGCACAGGAAGCAAAACCAGTTTTCACTGATATCGTAGAATTCATAGAATATGATTACAATGTCTCTGTTGAAGGAATCGCATTCATAAATGAATTAATGGACTCCGGAATCTTTGATGCAACCACATATGATTTGATGAAGGTATATCTCAAGGATGAAGAGGATGACATGTACTGGAGCGAACAGCAGCTGGATTTATGCAAAATGCTTGGAAAAGAAAACTACTTGACTCAATTATTAATCAACGGTCCAACAGCAGAATAACATTTTTTAGGATGTGACATAATGGAAATTAAAGCAGTAAAAACTTTTGAAAACGGATTCATGAAACAGACATTTGCCTTCGGCGGAGAAGGAATGGACGGCCTTGATGAATCAGTAAAATACCGATCAAGCATCCAGAACTACCTTATCGATACAGGCGATGAAGTAATCCTTGTAGATACTGATATGCCAAGTGAAGCGCCGCAGATGGAAGTGGATGAAAACACCCCACTGTCAATGGGAGAGAGAATCAGCGACTATCTCACAGCACTCAACAAGCTGGGATATAAGCCGGAAGACATAACAAAGATTCTGATTACCCATAAGCACGCCGATCACACCGGTGAGTTAAGGCAGTTTCCAAATGCCAAAGTATATCTTTCAAAAACAGAAGCCGAAGAGATGAATCTCACAGGAGACAATATCATCCCTGTTGAGTTCAAGGACGGACAATACCATAACTTTGAAAAATCAGAAATGATTGTCGACGGAGTATATCTTATTGAAGCCGTTGGTCATACAACAGGTAACAGCATTGTTATTGCAGAAGATGACGGGCTGTTCTACATGTTTCACGGTGATGTAACCTATACCGATGAGGCATTGTATGAAAACAAGCTGTCAATTGTTTTTGAAGATGTTGCAAAGGCAAGACAAACCTTGGATAATGTCAGGGATTTCATTAAAAACAATCCTACCGTATATCTGTCCACACATACTCCATTAGGTCATGAAAACCTTGAAAATAAAAAAGTCATTGATTTGGAAAATCCTCCGGAAAGTATTTATCCATAAATACTTTCTTTTCTATTTTTTTTTATGGGCATCATTTGAGATGTCTAAAAACTAATTTATATTGGTTTTCATTCCATATCCAAATCTAGAAAATCATTGTTGTTAATGTAAAACCAACTGTTAAATGAAAAGAAAAAATAGCTATTAATATATATCTTGAAATTTAAAATATTAATTAACTAATAAAATTATTTGGAGAGGAAGAGTATGAAAGGAGATGTATATTACGGTAAAGGTATAAGAGAGTTAAAAGACAGCCATCCTGACTTGTTTGATTTGGTATCCAACATTAATGAAACTGTATGGGACGGCAATGTCTTGGATTATAAAACTCAAAAACTGATTGCTATTGGTATTACTGCATCCCGTGCAGATCCAAGAGCTACCAAAAAACAAATCAGAAGCGCTATTGAAGTATTGGGCATTACAAAAGAAGAAAT
>NZ_SUTI01000039.1:0-3796 GCF_015062985.1 Methanobrevibacter sp.
AATGGTGATTATGTATGGATTTCATAATTGTTTTAGCAAAAATTACACCTAAAAAAGGTTGTAGAGATACTATTGTCGAGATTTCACAAGAGTTGATTGAAACCACACTGACCGAAGAAGGCAACATTGATTACCAATTGTTGCAGTCAACAGATGATGACACTTTGACTTTTGTTGAAAAATGGGAATCTCCGGAAGCATTGCAAAAACATATGGCTTCATCTCACTTCCAGGACTTTGGTGCTGAAAGTAGCGATTTTGTTGAAAATATGGAAATTCAAGTTTTAAGTGCCGACGAAATAAAATTATGATTTAGTGTAGATGACTAAACTCATATTTTCTTTTTTTCTTTTTTACTACCATTATCTTAAAAATATCATATTGAGAAGTTTGAATGTAGATGGCCGAATTTCAAAATTGCATTTGCAGATATGAATATTAAAATATTAAAAATAACATCAATTTAATGGAAATTTTCAAGTTGACTCGTCAAATACTTAAAGCCATAATCAAGAATTTACAAGCAAAAATATCATTAAGAATTTTCAATTTGGCGCAGGTCACGCCAAAGAAATTCATCTTTTAAAAACAGATTTGGTTTTATCGGCTAGTTTAACAGCCTTACGATTTTTATATTGACTGATTTTAGAGTTAAGCCTTTCATTATCCAATCGAAGTTTATCAACTTCATCCAATGGAACATGGGTTGATTTAAACTCCTTAACCTTTTTTAATTTCAAAAGCAAAATGGCAGGTCTTTTTTTAGGATTGTTGAAATCATAGAATGTGGAATCATCCAAATTATCCCTAAAACCTGAATTATAAACAACCTCATAAACACGTTCTTCCTCAACTTCAAAAATATCCGAAAACTTGTCTTTGAGATTCAAATCGATGCTTATGGGTTCGCATGCAGTGGGTTTGTGATTGGCATCAACAATTATTCCGCATATTCCTCCGATTTTAAGAACCCTTTTGATTTCATGTATTGTATCATCAAGGTCATCCACATAATCCAGGGAATTGATGGAAAAAACAAAGTCAAAGGTCTCGTCGGCAAAGGGCATGCTTTCACTGTATGCCCTTACATAATGCATCTTATGAAATAGTGTCCCTCCGTTTAGTTTGAAATATTCATTGACAAGAGGATCCAATCCCACCCTTAAATTGGACATGTCAGCCCATTCAAGACTTCCTCTTGGACCGCACCCAATATCCAAAATGTTTTTGTCCTTAAAATCGTCAGCATCAATATTCAAATCTGTCACATAAAACTTTTCATAGCTGACTCCGCCGGATGTCGATTCCAAGACATGTTCCTTTTCAACAACCTGAGACCAAAATTTCAGTTCATTTCATGTTTAAAAGAGTTATTTTTCATAGTTTCAATTAAATATATCTCTGCATCAATATAAATCTTTTTTGGATACATTTATAAAATATTAATGTAAATATAATATCAATGAATTTGAGAAATTCAATAAGAAACCTCGTAAAACCCAAAAAGCCCCATTTGCTAATTGCAGGAGTGGATTTGAAATTTATTAAGCAATCAATAAGATATCTTGAAAAATATTATGAAATTCGAATTGACGAATGGGACTGGAACCCCAATGAGGTTTCAAAAGAATCAAAAGACCTTCTTAAATGGGCAGACATTATCCTGTGTGAATGGATGGAATATTATACTCCATGGTATTCCAATAATGTCAGCAAAAAACAAAAACTGTTTATCAGAGCCCACAAATATGAAATAACCCTTGACTATGGAAAACAGATTAATTACGATAACGTGTGTGGAGTAATTACAATCAACTATTTTCTTTTGGAGATTTTCTCAAATGTCTTTAAAATTCCACGGGAAAAGATGTTTTTTTTAAACAACATTGTCGAAACTTCAATATATGAAAACATAAAAAATCCAGATTACAGAAAGCATATTGCACTTGTGGGATATGCTCCAAGCTATAAAGGCTATCAAAGGGCACTTGAAATCCTAAACCAGTTAAAGGATATTGATAATTTTAAATTATATCTATTCGGTAAGGATTTCACACAAATGCACTGGAAAAACGATGAAAATGAAATTGCCTACTTCAAAAATTGCGATGAATACACAAGCAGTCATGGGCTCAACGACATCATTGTTAAAAAGAATTGGGTCGAAAGACATGGGATGTTTTCAGATATAGGTTATGTCCTATCACTTAGCGACATAGAAGGCTCCCACCTCTCACCTACAGAGGCATTTGCAGACTCGACCGTGAGCCTCCTTTTAAAGTGGCCGGGAATTGAATACATCTATCCCGAAGAGATAATTTTTAATGACATAACTGACATTGTGACATTCATAAAAGACACTTACAATACAGACGATTACATGAAAATAGCAAGTAAACTTAAAGACTACTGCATCAGAGAATTTGGCGAGGATTATTTTGTTAACGGATTGAGGGATATTTTTTCAAACAAAAGCAACGTTTCAAGCAAAACATACACCAGCTTTAAAAATGCTGAATTTGAAAATTCATTCATTGCAGATGATGAAGATGAAATTGCCGATATAATAAAATCCAATACCAGTCGAAAAATCCAGATTATACTATCCGAGAACTTCAAAAACCATGAAATAAAAAACATTTATTCCAAATACGCTTCACAGAATGTTTTAATATACTCAAAATACTTTTATGAAAATATTGGTGATGCTGAAAAATTCATTGAGTTATGCAACAGGTATTATGGCTCTAATATCATATTGCATTGAATAGAATTTCACGTTTTTCTTCAGCAAAATTATAATATGAACAGATTCAAATAATACAACATGAAAATATTCATCAACCATGATTCAAATAATAAAAATGCCATTGAAACAAAAGAAAGACTGAAAAAAATAGCTGATAATCTAAATATTGCAATTACAAACGATATAGATGAATGTAATATTGTTTTTTCAATCGGAGGAGATGGAACATTTCTTAAAACATCACGATTATCCGATAAACCAATTGTCGGCATAAACACCGGAACCTTAGGTTATTTGACAGAAATCAACCCTGAAAATATTGAAAACACCATGAAAAATCTTTTAAATGAAAATTATCATGTTGAAAGGAGAATGATGCTTGAAGGAAAAATCATCAGGCCCGACGGCAACATCATTGAAATTCCGGAATCGTTAAATGAAATAGCCATTTCCAAAAATATCTCCGGAGTCGTAAGATTCGATGCAATCGTCGATGACAAACTGATCAATTCATATACTGCAGATGGAATACTCATATGCACCCCGACAGGCTCCACCGCTTATAACCTATCCTGCGGAGGACCAATTGTTGATCCAACAGCGGAAATCATTACCTTAACCCCTATAGCTCCACATACTGTAATCAACAGAAGCATAATACTGTCTGATAATTCCACAATCGAAATCAAAATAACTGAACTTAGGGACAGCACAGAGTCATATGTTCTCTATGACGGAATACCTATTGAAATATACGGCGGAGATAAAATAAAAATTAAAAAATCAGATAGGATTACCAAAATTATCAAGTTTGAAAACAGAAGTTTCATCGATACAATACGTGAAAAAATCAGTTGACTGTAATGCAGTCATTAGGACATATTGCAACGCAAACCCTGCATCTTTTGCACACCTGTGCGTCACGAACTGAGCTTACCTCATCCACCAATATAAATACATTGTTCGGACAAGCGATTGAGCATTTCTCACAGCCGTCACAGTCATCAGTGTTAATGTCAATGTGACATTCCTCGACAACTTCCTCTT
>NZ_SUTI01000039.1:3806-4930 GCF_015062985.1 Methanobrevibacter sp.
AGACCCATATAACTTCCTCAAATTAATATTTAAATAAAATTTTATAAATAATTATCCTAAAGATTATGCATAAATCCTAAATCCATAGATATCCGGTTCAATCTGTTAAAATTGGGAATAATTAAAAAAATAAAAAGAGGAATTTTATAAGTTTTCATTATAAAATTCAATGATTTTATCGAATGGAATGATATCCATATCATCATACAGGTCGGTGTGAACTGCATCTGGGATGATCATAAGTTCCTTATTCTCACCGGTCAATTTTTCAAACTCATCTTTTGAGAAATAGCATGAGTGAGCCTTTTCCCCGTGAATAATCAGTACTGCGGAGCGTATCTCATCGGAGTATGCAATAATCGGTTGGGATATGAATGACATTGTACCAATTGCTGTCCAGCCGTCATTGGAATTCAAGGAGCGTTTGTGATAACCCCTTTCGGTTTTATAGTAGTCATAGTAGTCCTTTACAAAGAATGGTGCATCATCCGGTAACGGATCGACTACTCCTCCGCCCATTGCATATTCACCGTTTTTGAAGTCCTCGGTTCTTTGGTTGTTGAGCATGACTTTCATTTCATATCTTGCATCCGGACTGTCTGCCTCGTCAAAGTATCCTTTTGCGTTGATACGGGTCATGTTGTACATTGTGGAGGTGACTGTTGCCTTGATACGTGTGTCAAGACTTGCTGCATTCAGGGCCATTCCTCCCCATCCGCATATACCGAGAATTCCTACTTTTTCAGCGTCAACTTCATCATTGGTAACTAAAAAGTCAACTGCTGCCTGGAAGTCTTCTGTGTTGATGTCGGGAGATGCCATATATCTTGGAAATCCACCGCTTTCACCTGTGAATGACGGGTCAAAAGCTATTGTTAAAAATCCGTTTTCTGCAAGTTTTTGTGCGTATAATCCAGATGACTGTTCTTTCACGGCTCCGAATGGTCCGCATACGGCGATAGCAGGCAATTTAGCATCAGCATCCAATGGCTTAAATAAATCTGCTGCAAGTGTTATTCCGTATCTGTTGGTGAAGGTCACCTTTTCGTGATGTACTTTGTCTGATTTGGGAAATACCTTATCCCATTCATTGGTTAATTCGAGTTCTGTCATATTATCAACTT
>NZ_SUTI01000039.1:4950-6536 GCF_015062985.1 Methanobrevibacter sp.
CAAATGTGAATGGTGAGAACTTGGTGAGTTCAATGTATTGTTCGTAGGTTCCTTCAGGCTGGTTTTCAGTGAATATTAATGCTGCCTTACCGGATAATGATTCATCATTGAATTTTCCAATCTTGTAGAAACGGTCAATGATGAGTTTACCCTGTGCGGTCATCTGGCCGTAGTAGATTGGTGTTGCAAAGATTACACCGTCAGCATCAATTAATGCCTGAATGATTTCATTACCGTCATCCCCACGGATACATTCAGGGTGTTCTGCACAGTACATGCATGCCTTACATGGTGCAATGTCCTTGTCTTCAAGGTAGTATTTTACTACTTCTCCACCGTTTTCCTCGATTCCTTTTATCATTTCATCCATTAATACGTCACAGTTTCCGCCTTTACGTGGGCTTGCTTGAAGTGCTATAACTTTCATTTTAAAATCTCTCCAAAATGTTGTAAGTAACAATATATATTTTAAACATTAAATAGATTATTGTATAAATTATTAATTTAAAATCAATTTTAAAAAAATAGGAAAAAATTATTATGAAACTATCCAAATCAAAAATAAATACTTATCTCAAATGCCCCTTGGAGTTCAAGTTCCAGTACATTGATGAAATAGAGGCCGAACCTAACAAGTACATGGCATTGGGAAGTGACGTTCACCTGATAGCTGAGAAGTTTGCGGAAAAGTTCGGCGATGATCTTGACGGTGTGGATATTGATAATGAACTCCTTAAAATCGCCCATGAGCTTGATTTCGGCTATGACCTATCCAATCACATTGAAAACCTTGGCGGATTTTTCAGGGAAGTGTTCGTTGACAATGACTATAAGCTCTATAGCCAGGAGGAGTACCTTCTTGATGACGAGCATCGCTTTTCAGGAATCTGCGACATTATCCTAGAGGATGAAAACGGTGATTTGACCGTGATTGACTACAAGACCGGAAATTCCAATTCATTCTCCAAATACCGCAGGGAATTGTGCTACTATAAGCTTCTTGTTGAGAATGTCTACGGAAAAAACGTTTCAACCGTTGGAGTATTCTTTACCAAAAACGGCAGATTGCGATTGCTTGACGTTGAGGATGAGGAAAACAAGCGCAAGTTTCTTCACTCACGTGAAATCGATGAGGCAATTGACACTTTTTATTTCGTGAGAAGCGAAGTCAACAAGGGAAATTTCTATGCTAAGCCACAGTTTTTATGCAAGTTCTGCACATATAAGGATATCTGCGACCATTACTACTAAAAATTTAGGCATACCTAAAAATTATTAAAATTAAAAAAAATAATGAAGTTATGAGGAGGCTTCCTCCACTTCATCAAAATCGACTTTTTCACCTAGTATTCTAAGTCCTATGAACATTACAACAACACCGATAGGGATACAGATGTACCATGGGATTCCTAATCCTGCTGGGATGTAACCGATGAATATTGCCACCAATGCAACGAAGATTGCATAGTAGATTTGTGTTTGAACGTGGTCAATGTGGTTACAGCTTGTACCCATGGATGAGAGAATTGTTGTATCTGAAATCGGTGAACAGTGGTCTCCGAAAATAGCTCCGGTCAGTACACCAC
>NZ_SUTI01000012.1:0-28988 GCF_015062985.1 Methanobrevibacter sp.
TCTTCGGAATAATTTTCAAAATTTAACAAATAATTTTTAAAAGTTGCATCTATTAATTTTGTTAAATTTTTATTTATTTTCTTATTGAGATTAATTTTAGAATTTATATTATCTAAAATTGATGCAATCCTCTTTTGAGTAGATAAATCAGGCATTGGTATTTCTGTACCTAAAATAATCTCAGGACTTAAATTCGGTTGCCCACTACCTGTGCCTCTATCAAATAAAATTTTTTCATACATATCTGAAGAAATAACATGATATAAATAATTTAAATGTAAATTTTTTTCATCAACAACAAATTTCCCCACACGTTGATTTAATAAAACAAGCTCGTCTGATTCTAGGTTTATTCTACCTACACGTCCTAAACTACCTTGTCCAGTCATAGCAATTAAAACATCATTATCCTTTAGAAAAAATTTTTCATGTTTATTGGTTACCTTATCTAATGGAAAATATTGAACTTCCCCCAAATCTACAGATTTATTTTGAATATTCTTTATTTTAACAATGGGAATGCCTTCATCAGAAAAATCTTTACTTTTAAATGCAAATCCTGAAAAAACAGAAGCTCCTTCATTAAGTTCTTTCAAAGGATAAGTATCATAATCTAAACTCAAATTTATCACTCCTTAAATAAAAAATTCCAAACTCAAATTTAGAATTCAAAACCAATCTCCTTTAAACTTTGGCGAATCTTAGCTTCAAGTTCATTAGACTCTTTAAACAATTCATCCAACTCAGAAGTTAATGTTTTCATTTTCTCCTCAAATGGTATTCCATCATCTTCTTCAGGTTTAAATCCAACATAACGACCTGGAGTTAATATAAAGTCATGTTTTTTAATCTCTTCCAAATCACTGACTTTGCAGAATCCTTTTTCATCTTCCAAAGTTCCCTCTTCAAATTTGGTGAAAGTATCAGCAATCAATTCAATATCCTCATCAGTCAGTTCACGCAATTTCCTTGAAACCATAGTTCCCATTTCACGTGCATCAATGAACAATGTTTTGCCTTTCTGTTTCTTATCCCGATTCAGGAACCATAAGCAAACAGGTATTCCTGTAGTATAAAACAATTGTGTTGGCAGCGCTACGATGCATTCAACCAAATCAGCCTCTACAATAGCTTGCCTGATATTTCCTTCACCTGAAGTGGTGGAAGATAGAGATCCGTTAGCTAAAACAAGCCCGATTTTTCCTTTTGGTGATAAGTGATGAATCATGTGCTGCATCCATGCAAAGTTCGCATTTCCTTTTGGAGGAATACCATATTTCCACCTGACATCATCCTGCAATTGCTCCTGACCCCATTTTTTGAGGTTGAACGGTGGATTTGCCATTACATAATCAGCTTTTAAAGTCGGATGAAGGTCATTTAAGAATGTATCTTCCTGATGTTCACCGAGGTCAGCTTCAAGTCCGCGAATAGCCAAATTCATTTTAGCCATTTTCCATGTTGTAGGGTTTGATTCCTGACCATAAATGGAGATTTTCTTAATGTTTCCGCTATGGTTTTCAATGAAGTTTTTAGACTGGACAAACATTCCTCCAGAACCGCAACATGGATCATAAACTCTTCCATTGAATGGTTTTAAGACTGAAACCAGTGTTTTTACAACACATGCAGGAGTATAAAACTCACCTGCCTTTTTTCCTTCGGTTTCTGCAAACATACTTAAGCAATACTCATAAGTTCGTCCCAAAATGTCCTTTTTATCTCCCTTTTCAGACATCTGCACATTTGTGAATATGTCTATTACGGCACCCAGTTTCTTTTTATCCAGTTCCGGTCTTGAGAAGTTTTTAGGCAATATTCCTTTAAGTGATTTATTGGAGTCCTCAATGGCTTTCATTGCATTGTCTATTGTCAGTCCGTTTTCTGCAGTGTTTGCCTTTTTAGCAATTTCTGACCAACGGGCTTCAGGGGGAACGAAGAAAATGTTCTCAGAAGTATACTCATCGATATCTTCCTCAAATCCTGCTCCCTCATCGACAAGTTCCTGATATTTTTCCTCAAACTTATCAGACAAGTATTTCAGGAAAATCAATCCCAATACCACATGCTTATATTCTGCCGCATCCATTGAACCTCTCAGCTCATCTGCAGCATCCCAAATTTGCTTTTCAAATCCTATTTCACTAATATTATCTTTTGCCATTAAATCACCTATGCCGCTTCATCTACCCATAATTCACATTGAGCAATAACTTTTTCTAATGCGCCTTCCATCTCTTTTGGAGGATAATCATACTTTTTAAGCAAACGCTTTACAGTTTTGCGCATATTTGCTCTGGCAGATTCTTTTTTCTGCCAGTCTATTGTCCTATTTCTTCTTAAAGACTCGGTTAACTCTTGTGTAATCTTTATTAATGTCTCATCATCATAGAAATCATGTATGTTCTCAGGCAATGCAATTGCATTATAAAATGCCAATTCCTCTTCAGTCAAGCCCAATTTCTCCCCTTCCATTTGTGCGTCACGCAATAGCTTTGCGATATTGATCAGTTCCTCAATAACCTCATCATTTGTAATATGGCCATTGATGTAACTGTTCATAGTTTGTTTTAAAAGTTCTGAAAATTCTTCCGATTTAACAATATTGGTCCTTTTATATCCTTTTACCTGATCTGCAAGCAATTTTTCCAGAAGAGAAATTGTTAAATTTGATGACTCCATTGCACGAACCTTATCTAAAAATTCAGGGTCAAACAATGATACCTCATCACTGACATTGATTACATTTATTACACCAGTGCTTTTAATTGACTGATTGAGCAATTCTGTAATCTGCTTGTTAATATCATTGAATGAGAGTTTATTATCTGAAGAAACTTTGACTATTACAGTCCTTACGGCTTCAAAATATGCTGATTCGAGCCTTTCTTTTTCTTCTGCCCGACTTCTGCATAATGACAGCCATTTCTTAAGCAATAATGCCTCCTTTAAAAATAGGTCTTTTGTTTCTTTGCGAGACAAATCTTCCATGAAGTTTACCCCGGCAGATATGACTTTTGACCTTTCCAAATCACTATCCCCAAAGAATTTGGAGTAATCGAATCCATGGAACAGATCACGGCAGACTTCCAATTTTTCCAGGAAGTTTGGATAAGCGATTTTGTCAACATCCATATCCCCATACTTTTTCTGGTCCCTTTCAGTATATTCGCTCATCGCCTTCTTAAGCTCAGAGGCAATACCGATGTAATCAACAATCAGACCACCTTCTTTTCCTTTAAATACTCGGTTTACACGGGCAATTGCCTGCATTAAGTTATGTCCCTTCATCGGTTTGTAAATATACATTGTAGCAAGGGAAGGAACATCAAATCCTGTAAGCCACATGTCAACTACAATAGCTATCTTCATCGGGTCGTCATCATCCTTGAATTTATTTTCAAGTTCCTTTTTGTAGGATTTATCGCCGATAATATCATGCCATTCTTCAGGGTCCTTATTAGAACCACTCATAACGACCTTGACTTTTTCTTTCCAATCAGGTCGCAATTCCAATATTTTTTCATACATTTTAATTGCAATCGCACGTGAATATGCAACAATCATTGCCTTTCCTGTCAATTCGATTGCACGATTTTCCTCATAATGTTTTACAATATCATTACATATGTCATCAATGATTTCGGGAGCTCCAAGTAGCGATTCCATTTTACTTAGTTCCCTTTTACTTCTCTCAATATTATACTCTTCAGCCTGTTCCCTCAATTCCCAATATTTTTCATCAATCAGCTGCAAAACAGATTCATCTAACTTTATATCTGCAATACGGCTTTCATAGCTTATCGGTACTGTCGCTCCATCTTCAACTGATTGGGTCATGTCGTAAATGTCAATGTAATTTCCAAACACTTCCCTAGTGCTTTTATCAGATCTTGAAATTGGTGTTCCGGTAAAACCTATATATGTTGCATTCGGAAGTGCATTTCTAATTCTTCTTGCAGCTCCGATTCTTATTTCACCGGTTTCAGGATTTACCGTTTCTTCAAGGCCATACTGGCTACGGTGGGCCTCATCGGAGATTACAATAACATCATCCCTATCTGTTAGCGATTCATCATAATCATCAAACTTCTGCATTGTGGTGAAAAATATTCCATTGGCTTTCCTGTCCTTCAAGAGGTCTTTTAGATTTTTCATGCTTGTAGCTTGTTTCGGAGTTTGCCTTAAAAAATCACTGCATTTGCTGAATTGTGTGAATAATTGGTCATCAAGATCATTACGGTCAGTTATTACAACAAAAGTCGGACTTTCAAGCTTTTGTTGGAGCTTGTTTACATAAAATACCATTGACAAGCTTTTTCCACTTCCTTGGGTGTGCCAAAAGACTCCTGCCTTGTGGTCACTTTCAATTGCATGAATGGTTGAATCCACAGCCTTATTGACTGCAAAATATTGATGATAAGCACCTAAAATCTTTATTTTTTTAGCTGAATCATTTGAAAATGTTATAAAATTCTTTAAAATATCTAAAAACCTGTTTTTTTCAAATATTCCTTCGAAAAATGTTGTAAAATCTGCCCATTGAGTTGACTCATAGCTTCCATCAGTTGTTTTCCATTCCATGAATCTGTCTTCATTGGCTGTGATTGTTCCTGCCTTTGAAATGGACATGTCGCTCATGACGCAAAAAGAGTTATAGTTGAAAAGAGTTGGAATGACTTTCATGTATTTTTTTAATTGAGTGTAAGCTTCAGAAGTATCCGTATCATCACGAGCGGGAGATTTCAGTTCACATACCACCAATGGCAAACCATTGACAAAAACAACGATATCCGGTATTTTAGTCTCAATATCCTCAACTGTCCATTGATTGATAACAGTGAATACGTTTGAATCCAAATTATCATAATCAATGAGTTTGACATGAGTGGCTTCCTCTTTTCCATCTTTCCAATAATTGACATTCACACCATTTTGAAGGTAATCCGTGAATTTGTTGTTTTTATCCTCAAGAGAACCAATTCCAAAATCCTGAATTGTTTCTATAGCCTTATCAACTGCAGATTTATCCAATAATCTATTAATATTGTATAAATTTTCCAAATCCCATTTGAAGAGAGGATTCTTATAATCTCTTTCAATATCCGGACCATAAAAATGATTATATCCCAAATTTTGGAATAATTCAATCAGGGAATTCTCATACATTTCTTCATCATAACCTAAAATATCAACCAACTCCAAATACTCAAGCTAACATCAATATTATTTAATAATAAGTTTATAACAAATGTATATTAAATTTAATCTTATAATATTAAAACAAGGAACAAAATGAGTGATGAAATTGGAAAAACACTGCCCCAACTGTAACGAACCACTGCCAGAAGATGCTGTCTTTTGCAGAAACTGCGGCTTTAAGCTGTCCCAAAAGGAAAGTTTCTTTAAGAAAAACCAAAGGCCAATCATCTTAATAGCAATCATCCTGATAGCTGCATTCGTTACCATAGGAAGCATTTCATACATCTCCAATCTCGGCTATCAAAAGGTCAATGTCGGTACCGCCTCATTAAAGATACCTTCTGATTTCCACGAGGACTTTTCAGCTTATATAAATGAAAATGAGGATGGAATCATTACAATCTCCAAGACATGGAATAACTCCGAAGACATTATCATGATTAGCACAATGTATTCCAGCGACATCTATATTGATGCCAACGAGGTCAACAATCAGCTTGGCGGACAGAGAAAACACATGCTGGGATACGACGGATTTTTCTATAACGAATACGACATATACACATTCTCATTTGTAAAACACAATACCCTCATCACGATATATACCACCGACATGGAATTATTCGAAAAAATTGAAGTTTTATAAAAAAAGAAAAAAGAGGATTTGATTGATTAGATCCTCATTTAAATTCTACAGAATTACCCATTTGTTTGAGTGCATCAATATCCTTACCCGTAATGACTACTATTTTATCTCCGCGGGATACTCCAACAATAGGAAAAGAAGCTTCATTACTGGTTGTTGGCTCCAATATTTTTAGATTGCCCTCTTGCCTTTCATAACATTTAGTTAAATCAGGATTTCCTGCTTCAAAAAATGACTGATAAAACCATGCTGAAGAATTTTCTGAAAATGTTGGACTTTCCATATACATAACAGCCAAATCATTATTCATGTAACTAGCCATTATTAGCTTAATACCCTCTTCATTGGTCTCATTAATATCCTTTTGAAAAGTGGCGCCGTTCGGCACGTCCATTGTGAAGTAACCGTCAAAGTCATGATTATCGAAATTGGCGGCACTCACACTTCCCATAGCTAAAATAAATACAATAAACAATAATAAATACTTTTTATTCATAACTCCACCTCACTCATAAACTCGAATTGTCTCCGCCATTGATTTTATAAAACCTGCATCATTTCCAACGACTACAATTAACAGATGGCCTTTTTGAAATACAACTTGCTCCCTATAATTACTGTCATCCAGAGTAAGTCCAATCTTACCATCAGCAGTTGGGTTATGAAGCATTATTAAATCCCCGCTTTTTTCCACAGTAACATTTTCAGAATGCTCACCTGATTCTATAACTGTATTGACTAATTCATGAGTAACTATTGGAGAATTTGCATAGAAAACTCCAAATCTATTAGCCTTATCATAATAGGTATACCCGGAACCTATGTTGAATTCATTTGAATTATTCCATTCTTTTAAAAAACTTGCATTTTCTGGAACTGCCATCGTAAACTCTGAGTTAAAATCATATTTCTGCATTCCATCAGAAATGTTTACACCGCTTGAGATATTATTGCCTCCCACCATAAATATGGCGGCGAGCAGTGCTATGATGGCAATGACCAATCCCGCTATAATTATTTTATCTCTTTTTTCCATGTTATACACATTATTATAATATTGTGCACAAAACAATATTAATCGTTGCCATCAAATATTTACCCAGAGGTGCACTAATGGATATCTATTGTGAAAACTGCGGCGAAAGAAATGATGCTGATTTTAACTTCTGCAGAAACTGCGGAACAAAGCTGAGAACACCCATAGTAAAAGCCAACACCAAAAGGAGTGATGACAAAAACAAAGTGATAATCCTTTGCCTGGCAGGACTGATTGGCGTTTTGGCGATTGCGACCATATTCTCGCTTTCATCCCCGATAGGAACATCAGGTTTCGGATTTAAGGAATATGACTTTGAAAATTTCACCATGCTGGTTCCTGCAGATGCCGAATTCATTGAATATGACAGCGTCGGAAAGGGAACATCAAACTGGGCTATCGGCTACAGCAGTGAAAGCACAGAATTGGCAACAGTGTGGATTGGAAATTATAATCCTTCTGCAGCGGCATATACTTACCTGGAAAGGGACGGGGACCTGGAGATATACACCGGACCGTACAACAGCTATATGATTCAGAGAAACGTTGGCGGATATTACTTCCAGATATTGGGTACTGGCGAATTGGATGACATGAAGGAAATGGCAAACTCCATTGAGCTAACGGATTCCCTTTAAAAAAGAGGCACTCCCCATTTAAAACGAAACTAATTTTCTGCCCTGATTCCAACAAGTGAGGCGAAAACAGAAGCCACGCACAACACCACACAGATTACGCAGGTTATCTGAGAGCTCTGAACAAGCAGAGGGTAAACCTCAGGAGAGATGGCCACATTTCCCATTACGAAGGCAAACACCAGTGTCAGTATTCCCATACTCATTGCCTGGCCTACGGTACGCATGGTTGCAACCGCTGCGGAGGCGACTGACGTATCCTTCGGCGGTACTGATCCCATTATGACGTTGGTGTTCGGCGGAGAGAATAGTCCGAAGCCTATTCCGTAGAGAACCATTGATATCACCAGAAACGCGAGGGATGTGTTGAAATCCAAAAATGAGAACAAAACCAATGATGCTGTTCCAAGGCCCATTCCTATGGCGGCAAGAATCTGCGGAACATACCTGTCGGAGAGCCTTCCTGCAATAGGGGCGATTATTACCTGACATATCGGTGCCACAAGCAGGATTATTCCGCTGAGCTGTGAATCGAATCCTTTGATGTACTGAAGATGATAGTTCAGGATTGTGGTGACCGCAAATGTTGCCAGATATGCGCACAGTGACGCGAAGTTGGCCGATAGAAACTTGCGGTTTTTGAAAAACCTTATGTCGAATACAGGATTGTCAACCCTCAGCTCCATCAGCGCGAACATCACAAGAATGACTATTCCAATAGCTGTAAGTATCACTCCAAGTGTCTCGTTGAGTATTGTGAACCCGTACATGAAAAGAACCATTCCCACACCGTAGAGAAGAGATCCCTTATAGTCGAGGGAAACGTCCTCAAATGTAATCCATTCATCATCGACTCTTGTGAGAAGAAGCGCAAGTATGACGAATAGGAACGGAACGCCAAAGAGAACCACGGACCTCCAGCCGAGCTGGTAGTTGAGGATTCCTCCCAGAACCGGTGAGAGAGACAGTCCTATGTAGACACCTGTGATGTTTATTCCCAAAGCCTTTCCGCGCTCCTCTGGCGCGAAGGCAGACACTATCATTGCCATTGATGTTACGTTTATGAATGACAGTGATATTCCAAGGACTACGCGGCATAAAAGGAACTGTTCGGAACTTGCGACGAGGACATTGACAATGGAAATTATGATAAAAAGAATAACGCTCAGGATTGTGACTTTTTTAAGTCCGTATTTTCCTGATATCTGGCCTGCAGGAACCGACAGCACTGCAACGACCAGCAAAAATATAATTATAACCCAATTCTGTACGATATTGCTCATGTGAAATTCGCTGGCTATGGACGGGACAACGACCATTACGGCATTGACCGCGAAAACCGTGAAAAATGACAATACTGAACAGATTAAGAGGATTAGGTTTTTTGTCTGCATCAAAATATTATATTGATGTCATAATTTATAATGATTTTTATAGCTCATGCGAAAATAGCGTCAATGCATAAACTTCACTCATAATCCAAAAAATTCTTAAAAAATAGCAATAACAATGGCTGCCTGCCGGACCTTTTCAACAAACCCAACAGACAGCATTTATGAGTTAATCTTTATCCGCAGCTTTTCACCCCCGGAAACATTTATTGCGAACAGTTTCATTTCTATTTAAAATGGTATTAATCTCATGCTTTCACCTCCTAATTTAATTTTTTATAAAATCCCATTAATCCGTTTAAATAAGACGAATCATGATTTCACCTCTAATTCAATGTTTTTTAAATCCTATTAATCCATCTAAATAAAACGCATGATTTCACCTCCAATCGCTTTGAATTTGACAGCAAATCCGTTTGCGATGAATAGACATCAGGTCCAACGGTCAGATTTCAATCACATTAATTATTGTTTTTGATACAGAAGTTTTCTATTTTAAATTTTTTTAGAAGCCTTCTCACCTACTAATTAGTCTATAAAAGGCCATATATAAAGTTTTTCGAGTTCAAGTGCTTACTTGCATCTTAAAAATATAAAAAAAAGAAGTATAAATGTTATTTTAAAAAAATAAGTAATTTAAATTAGAATATGACTGAAAACATTCATTGCCAGCAGCCTTTTAAAAATAAATCGGAAATTGCCGAAAGAACTATTTCAATTTCGCCATCAAACCGGACTTGCGTGCATAGTGGAACATGTAGAGCTGCACATACCCGGCATAATCTCCGAACTGCTCCATTCCGAAGTCGCGCACCTTTGAAACGCTTATATCCCTGCCGTTGAAATACAGATGGGATACTATTCTTTTTATCCATACGTCGCTTGGAAAGGCCTCCTTAAAGTTGAATCCGTAAAGCAGTATGCAGTCTGCCACCTTCGGACCCACTCCCGGAACCTCAAGGATTGTTTCGAATGCCTCGTCATAGCTCATCGAATATATTTCGCAGAGGTCCATTTCATCTGTAAATAGCTCGCTTGCCCTTCTCATGTATGGTGCTCTATATCCTACGCCGCAACTTTTGAGATTATTGCTGCAATCACAAATATCTTGAATGTCTGATGAATTAAATTCATCTTCCTCATCGAGGTATATTTTTGCGAGGTCCTCGCTTTTAGGAAATGTATGGTAATCGCCGTACACGGTTCCCCAGTTTCTCTTGATGTCGGCAACGGATTTTGTCCACCTTTTGATGGAATTGTTTGCGGAGCATATCGAGGATATCACGCACTCGAAGGGGTCTGGCGCCAGAAAGAGCCTCAGGCCTTCGCAGAATTTGGACATGTCCGCTAGCTCGTCATGACTGTTTAAGTATTTGTAAAATTTATCCAAATCAAAATCGAGATCGAAAATATATTTAAGCCTTGATACGGCATTTTCATCATCAAGGTTGAATTCCAGATACTTTCCTGACTGTTTAACGTTGAAAATAAGGGGTTTGCCTTCCACCATGACCACATTGGAGTATGTGTCTTCATTCACTGTCCATGGAGGCTGTGATGTCTGGCCTGAATTTATGGTGAGGTCAAGGTCGATTGGGGATTTGATTATCATAAGCGAACAGCCACGTTGTTTTCTTTAAGATATTGCTTGACGGTCGGGATTGAATACTGGTTGAAGTGGAATATGCTTGCTGCAAGGGCTGCTGAAACGTCTGTCTTTTCAAAGACTTCAAGAATGTGTTTCGGCTCTCCTACGCCTCCGCTTGCAATGACCGGAATGTCTACAAGGTCGTTGATTGCCTTGTTGAGCTCTATGTCATATCCGTTCTGGGTTCCGTCACCGTCCATACTGGTTAAAAGAATCTCTCCTGCGCCCCTGTCCTGACACTCCTGAGCCCATTGGATTGCGTCGATGCCTGTGAATTCGCGCCCGCCGTATATGCTTGTATCGAACCAGCAGAATCCCTTGTCTGTTTCGATGACTGTCTTGTCCGGTGCGTCGTCCGGATGGTCCACATATCTTCTTTTGGCGTCTATTCCTATTACGACCGCCTGTGATCCGACTACCTTTGAGGCTTCGGTGAGAAGCTCAGGGTTCTTGATGGCCGCGGTGTTTGTGGAGCACTTGTCCGCGCCTGCCTTGAGCATCTTGATGTAGTCTTCGACTTTCCTTATTCCTCCGCCGACACATATCGGCATGAATACGTTTTCCGTCAGCCTGTCGATTACGTCAGCCATTGTTGCGCGCCTTTCATGGGATGCTGTGATATCCAGAACTACGACTTCGTCCGCTCCCTCTTCATAGTAGCGTGTCGCAAGATCCACCGGGTTTCCAGCATATTTGATCTGCTTGAATTCGACTCCCTTTACAACGCGCCCTTCGGGTACCTGAAGGTCACAGTCAAGACATGGAATAATTCTTTTGGTTAACATGATATCTATAAATAAAAAAAAGTAGTATTGTTTTTAAAAACAATATTTAAGCTGAATACCTTAAAACAAAACAGAGTATAGCTACGATTACAGAAGCCACTAAAATAGTTTCAGGGGAAAGTTTTGGGCCAAGACTTTCTTCATCAAAATATCTTACTAAACCTGCACCTGTTTGAGGCATAGAAATCTTATCATTTTTTTTCGCCATAGTAATCTCCCTTACAATTTAATCAATAAAAATAATGTATATAACTATTATTTTCATAGTATATAAAGTTTAAATTTTCTCCTTCTTAATCACCTTGATGTCACTGATTCTGGTATCAGGGTACTGTCCGTCCTCATCCTTTTCAACAGCCTTTACCATGTCCCATACTGTGAGAAGCGCTACGCTTACACCGGTGATTGCTTCCATTTCAACACCAGTCTTTCCCAATGTATTGACGGCGCAGGTTGCAACAATCTCATCCTCCCTGACTTCGAAGTCAAGCTCTATTCCGGTGAGAGCCAACGGATGGCAAAGCGGGATTATTGATGAAGTGTTCTTTACGGCCTGAATTCCTGCAATTTGAGCAGTTGTCAGCACGTTTCCCTTTTTGATTTCCTCATTCTGAATCAGACTGATGGTATTTTTGTCCAAAAAGATGCTGCCGCTTGCAATAGCTCTTCTCTTTTGATCCGGCTTTCCGCCAACTTCAACCATGTGCACTCCACTGTCAGTTAAATGTGTAAATTCATCTGCCATAATATCTACTTCTCGCTTACTTCTATTACATCCAATTGCTCGCAAATAGCTTTTACGCCCAATATCTCGGACACATTGGGATTGCTTCTGCCGTCATCGCCTGAAATCAGTTCCTTGATGTACAGTCCGCCTTCGGTCTTGATGCGCATCCTGAATGTTGTCTCGTCAATCACATCACAGGACAAATCAAGGACATGCTTTACGCGCACCTTGTCGGCGCGCCTTCTTAAAACCCTCAATGGTGTCTGCTGATGGATTTCATTCAGTTTCAATAATTCGTCCAGTTTTGACTCGTCGAATGCCTCATCGCAGCTGACGACAGCCTCATAGACCTTATAAGTGTCAGGGGAAGACTGCTTGATTTCCGCCTTTCTTCTTCTCTCGCAAACATGCAGATTGTGATAGGCAGTCTTTCCTTCATTTATTTCATTTATTTCATTTTCCAAGCTTTTCAAGTCAAGCTTTCTGATTTTCGGCTCCTTGATTTCCAAAACGAACGGTCTTCCGGAACCGAGCATCAGCACGTCAATGTCTTCACGGCCGGCTCCGTGGAATTTGGCTTCCCTGCCTCTGGTCAGTTTCAGGAAATGCTCGGAAATCAGCTCTTCAACTGATTCGGGGTATTGCTTTCCTGTGAAGTTGCACTCCTCACAACCCCTTCCCTTGCATTTTGTGCACGGCCATTTTGTCTGAGGGATTCCTCTCTTGTACTTGTTGTACTTTCCTTCGACATATAAAGGATTTATCTGAATCTTTACCTTCGGCTCGCCGATCAAGTCAATGCTGAAGACTATGTCCTGCGCTTCGAATTCCGCTTCCTTGTCATAGATTTCCCATAGCTTCAGTCCTATGAGCCTGTTGACTTCCTTCTTGATTGTTTCAACACTCAAGTCAAGCTTTTCGGAGAGCTCCTCATCACGTTTCTGAATGTCCTTGCTGATTTTGGAGCCCACAAGGAATGTGTCGAATTCTATGCCGAGCTGGTCAATCTTCTCGTCGATTTTCCTGTACAAATCATCATCGAGCTTGTCGAAGAGATTTCCGCAGACCGCACAGTCAACATCATCCAGACTTATGTCAAGTTCATCACAGACCTTTTGGGCGCGTTCGATGTTGTTTGTGCCTTCAATGCTTTTGGACAGCTTCCTTCCAAGGCAGTTCATGCAGATGTTGCCGCCGGTTTCCTCTAAAATTTGTTTTGCCAATATCATGCTATCTATTTCATGAACTGTCCCATCATACGGTTCATTGCTCCGCTTCCGCGCAGGCGACCGCCGCGTTTGCCGATACCCTTCATTGTCTTTCGGGTGTTGTTGTAGTATTTGAGAAGCTCTTTCACTTCGCTTTCGTCATGGCCTGATCCGCGGGCAATCCTTTGGATACGTGACTGCTTGATGATTTTCGGATTGAGCATTTCCTCCTCTGTCATTGAGGACATCATGATCTTATAGGAATCTATCTTGTCCTCGGTCATCTTTGAAGCCTCTTTCGGTATCTTGTTTCCCATTCCCGGAATCATGTTGAGGACCTGCTGCATAGGACCCATCTTGTTCATCATTTCGAACTGGTTTTTCATGTCCATCAGAGTGAATTTGCCTGAAAGCATGTTGTTCATTGTCTGTTCTGCAATGTCCTCGTCGATGTTTTCTTCAGCCTTTTCCACAAGGCTTCTGATGTCTCCCATTCCGAGAAGTCTTGATATGAACCTTTCCGGGTCGAACAGCTCGAAGTCATCGATTCTCTCACCTGTACCGATGAACTTGATTGGAGCTCCGGTTTCTGCAACGGCTGAAAGTGCACCCCCACCTTTTGCTGAACCATCGAGTTTGGTAATGATGATTGACCCGATGTCGGTTGCCTGTGAAAATGCCTTTGCCTGTTCGCCTGCCTGCTGACCGATTGTACCGTCGATGACAAGAATGGCTTCATTAGGCTGGATGATGTTGTCCAGCTCATTCATCTCCTCGATGAGGTCCTCCTCATTCTTGTGCCTTCCCGCAGTATCGAAGATGATGACCTTCCTGTTCTTGAACTCCTGAAGACCTTTGCGCGCAAGGTCAAGGGCGTCCTTGTTGTCAGGGTCCCCATACAGAGGAACGTCCATCTCTTCAGTCAGCTGCCTTAACTGCTCGTAAGCTGCAGGCCTCCATGTGTCTGTACATACGACGGCAGGATTGAAACCCTTTTTCTGAAGGTATCTGCATAATTTTCCGATTGTGGTTGTCTTACCACTTCCCTGAAGACCTAAAAAGAGTATCTTGTAAGGCCTATCGTTTATGTCCAGGGTTGCGGCTTCACTTCCAAGGAGATTCACCATTTCCTCATAGATGATTGTTATGACATGCTCCCTCGGGGTGATTCCCTTCGGAGGTTCCTCTTCAAGCGCCCTGGTTTCAATTTTTTTGGACAGCTCGAGAACCAATTTGATATTAACGTCAGATTGAATTAATGCACGTTGTATGTCCTTTACAACTTCCTTAATAGTTTTTTTATCGATAACTGACATTCCTACTAATTTTTTCATCGTATTAGTAAGATTTTCACCTAAATTTCCAAGCATATTAATCACTTTATAAAAAATTATATAATTATAATAAACTATATTTATATTTAATAAGTTTTAATAGTTTGTGTGAGACCATGTTAGATGAAGTAAAGAAATCATTAGAAGCATCCCCAATTGTGAAAAAAGGAGACTACAATTACTTTGTAAATCCAATAAGTGATGGCGTTCCTGCAATGGACCCTAAAATGCTTAGGGAATTATCACTTTCCGTTTATAAACATGCAGATTTGGACATCGATAAAATCGTTGCTGTTGAAGCCATGGGAATTCACCTGGCAACCGCCCTGTCCCTTGCAACCGACATACCATTTGTGGTAATCCGTAAAAGGCAATACGGCCTTGACGGAGAAACCCAGGTCTATCAGAAAACCGGATACGGCTCATCCAACCTTTTCATCAATGACCTTCATGCCGGAGAAAGGATTCTTCTCATCGATGACGTCGTAAGTACCGGAGGAACCCTCATAGCGCTTCTCAACACCCTTGACGATTTGGGCCTTGAAATAAAATCAACCGTTGCCGTCATCGAAAAGGGCGAAGGAAAGGAAATTGTCGAAAGGGAAACCGGACATGAGGTTATCAGTATCGTGAAACTGGATGTCATCGACGGCAAAGTAGTTATCGAAAAGACAATTGAAGATTAAGATGTCACTATACAATATGGATCTGGAAAGGGCAATCAGGAAAATCCAGTCAAAAGATGCAAGGACAGTGGGCCTTCAGTTTCCGGAAGGCCTCAAGATGCAGGCAGTGAGGATTGCCCGCGCGATTGAAGATGAAACAGATGCCACAGTAATCATTTCAGGAGATCCCTGCTACGGGGCATGTGACGTGAGCGACTACAAGATGAAGGGTTCCGTTGACCTGATAATACACTACGGACACACTCCGCTCCCGCTGAAATATGAGGTGCCGACAGTTTTCATCGAAGCTTTTTCAAACATAGACGTCAAAAAGGACCTTGAAAAGTGCCTGGAGGAACTGAAAGACTATTCCAGGATAGGTCTGGTGACAACCACACAGCACCTGCACCTTTTAAATGAAATCTACGACTTTCTGGAGGACAACGGAAAGGATGTCGTCGTAGGCTCATCGCCGTCGACCCGGAAAGGTCAGGTTTTGGGATGCAACTTCTCGTCAATCAAGAATCTCGACGCCGAAATAATCCTTTTCATAGGAAGCGGCAACTTCCATCCCCTCGGAATAAACCTCTTTTCAAATACTCCTGTCCTGGCTCTTGACCCGTACAACAACGAGCTTAGAAGGATGGACGATTACACCGACAGAATATTGAGAATAAGATTTGCAAGAATCACAAAAGCCAGAAGCGCCGAGAAATGGGGAATACTGGTTTCCACAAAGGAAGGCCAATACAGGATGAAGCTTGCAAGGGAAATCAAGAAGACCCTTGAGGGGCATGGAATGGAGGCATACATCATTCTTGTGGACAACGTGACACCCGACATTCTGCTTCCTTACCTCGAACTGGATGCCTTTGTCGTGAGTGCATGTCCAAGAATTGCAATAGACGATTCTCAAATGTATAAAAAACCATTATTAACACCACAGGAACTGGAAATCGTTTTAAACAAGCGCGAATGGGAAAACTACCAGCTAGACGAAATACTATTCCATGAACGTTACGAATAGTTTTATATATTAATATGAATATAATTATTATATTAAAGAAATTTTTATAAACCTTTAATATTTGGTGATTTTAATTATGAATGCAGAAGAAGAAAAAATTGTAATGCCTGGAGATAAGCTAGGAATAATCGAACAATATCTTCCAGGGGAAGGTACATATGATGATAATGGTGAAATCAAATCATCAGTACTGGGAAATGTTAAAATTAATCAAAAAAAGAAGGTCATTTCTGTTGTGTCAGATGCAAAACCTGCTCTTTTGAAAATTGGTGATGTGGTATACGGTCAGATAACCGACATCAAGCCTCAAAGGGCAAATGTGAATATTGAATGTATAAAAGATAACGCAAGACCATTGGCATTGCCTTACATGGGTGCCATACACATTTCACAAGCAAAGAAAGATTACCTGGAAAAATTGTCCGACGCTTTTAGAATAGGAGACATTGTTCAAGCGAAAGTCGTCAAGATTACTGGAGATAATGTTGATTTGGGTACTGTTGATGATGATTGCGGGGTCCTGAAGGCCATGTGTACCCGCTGCAGAGACTTTATGCATACTACACAAAAGAATAATGAGCTTCAATGCAATACATGCAACAAGAAAGAAAAACGTAAAGTATCTAAAAACTATGTTAATGATTAATTAAGGCGATAAAATGGAAAATTTTGAAATTATTGAAGACAAAACATTAGAATTGACTTTCATCGTAAAGGATGAGAGCCATGGAGTCTGTAATGCTTTAAGGCATATTCTGATGCAAAATCCTGACGTTGAATATGCTGTTTACAATATTGATCACCCTCTTACCGGAAAACCGGAAATGACCATCAAGACCAAAAGGGGTAAAAGACCTAGAAAAGCATTGAAAAAAGCAGCAGAAGAACTCCAAAAGGAAAGTGCTGAATTTAAAAAACTTATTGATGAAGCTTTATAAGCTTCAATTTTATTTATTTTATGTGGTTATATGGCCAAATACAAGATTCCTTCACTGACAACAGACATTTTTATTTTTGATGACGATTTTAACTTTATCCTAATCAAAAGAAAAAACGATCCATATAAAGATTGCTGGGCCTTGCCCGGAGGATTTGTTGAATACGGTGAAAGTGTAGAGACAGCCGCAATAAGAGAAGCAAAAGAAGAAACAAGCATTGACGTTGAACTCCTTGATTTAGTCAATGTATATTCAAAACCAGACAGAGACCCACGGGGACACACAGTAACCATAGCATTTACGGCAAAAGGAGATTTCTCAAGCAAAAGGGCTGACAGTGATGCAAGTGACATAGGCATCTTTTCAGAGGAAAAGTTGGATGAGATAAATATTGCCTTTGACCATGAGAAAATAATTAAAGATTGCTTGGATAAAGCTAAAAAATAGGCTTAAATGCTAAATATTTAAATAATTTAAAAAGAAAACTATTGATTATATAAATTAATGGGTGAGAGTTAAATGGAATTTTGTCCTGAATGTGGAGCAATGTTGCTTCCAACAGATGGAATATTAAAATGTAACAGCTGTGGATATTCTAACGAATTGACTGACAGCGACGAATATGAAGTTTCTAAAGAAGTTAAAGCACATGAAACTGTTAAAATGTTGGGCGAAGATGTAGATATGCGTTCAACAATAAAGGAAACCTGTCCTGAATGCGGGCATGATGAAGCTTATTATGAATTAAAGCAAACTCGCAGTGCTGATGAGGCACCTACACGTATTTTTACTTGCGCTAAATGTAAACATACATGGAGAGCATATCATTGAGGTTTTTTTATGAAAGAATCTAAAGAAAAAGAGCATAGGATTTCCAATCTCAAAGACATGATTGACAATGTCAAAGACGAAGATTCAAGCTTTGACTATGATGATGTCGAAGAAGATCAGGAATTGATGGACTATCTCAAACAGGAAAACTATGGCGATTTGGAAATCGATGACGAGTTCATCTATCGTCCTGGAGATGAGAAAAGCAGTGCCATTGATTTGGAAGAACATCCTATTGACGAAAACTATATCATAAAGGCCCCTAAGGAAGATTCCGTGAATGATTCCGATGCTGAAGAGATGGATGACCTTGTGGGCGAAATGAGCAGTAATCTGGATTCCATATTCCATGCAAAAATTGGAAGAACCCCAATCATGGCATTTGTAAGCAGCATATTGGGTTTGATTTTCATATTGGTTTCAGTATTCATCTTCCAGTCACGCAGTGACAGAGTAATCGACAATGTTGTTTCCGGTGAAACCAACTTCATATCAGTGATTGTTTTAGCAATAGGATTACTATTGTTAATCTACGGATTATACAAAATGTTCAACATCAGAAATCCTATCAAGGGACTGACAGAAAGCATTGACTCAATCGACAATGCTGACACAAGTAAAACTGTTACTAAGGAAGCTGTTCCAAAAAGTAACGATGAAGACAATGAATCCTACAAAATAGGAGAATTTGCTCTTGATGAATTAAAAGAAAAACTTAAAAAAACAAAAAAACCCGAAAAAGAAACCATCACTGAAGAAGACTTTGATAAGATCCCTCCGGCACGTGAAAAAGAGGAAAGCAAAAAAGGCCTGACTGCTGAAGAGATTGAAGACATCGAGTATGAACAGGTAAAACTCGATAACGAAACCATTGACGACATTTTTGCTGAAGTTGAAGATATCGACGAGATGCCTATTATTTCTATAGATTCTGAAGAAAAAGAACATTAGAAATAATATTTTTTATTTTTTTTGGGCCTGTAGTCTAGTCAGGAATGACGCAGGACTTCGGATCCTGAGATCGGGGGTTCAAATCCCTCCAGGTCCGCTATTTCTTAACCCTTACAACAGCCTCTTTGAAAAAGTCAGGAATCAATGAGCGGTACAGGGGACTTTTAAAGAGCATGTTGATGTCGCTGTCGATGATGTATGTGTAGCATGAATCGTCTTCAGCCCTCATTCCACGCCCATAAGCCTGCATCAATGTCATTACGGTCTTGTAGGCATACCATTTTCTATCCCTTTTCATTCTCATGTTGACCTGCTTATCGCCGAGATATGGGAAAGGTATCTTGTAGATTACCTGGAATCTGCACTTGTCATAAGGCAAGTCAACACCCTCACTCATTGACGGGGATACCAGAACAAGGGGATTCTCATCCTTTTCAAAAAAGTCCAGAATCTGTTCCCTGTTTTTTGATGAATGTGATATCAGTCTGGAATTCGCCAGGTTATTGGTAATGTAGTGCTGGCATTTATAGCTGTGGGTATGTATCAGCCCCTTATCCCCTTCATGCTTCTTCAATATCTCCTGCAGAATAGGGATTGTCTTCGGAGCGGTATTCTTGATTCTGTTTGCAGACATCTTTCCAGCCAAATCCAAGATAATAGGCCTTTTCTCCTTGGTGAATGGGCTGTCAACCTTGATGTGATAAACCTCATTCGGATTAAGTCCAAGCCATTGGGAAAACATCTTGTGGGACAGTATTGTCGCGCTCATGAATATGACGACATCCCCGTATTTCAAGAGGTTGTTTTTGGCATAGTGATGAACCTTCAGAGGCTTGAAGCTGACGCTTTCCTCTGTAGTGTCTATTACCCAGTTTTTAGGCTCGCTTTCAAGATTCTTCCTGAGGGTTTTCAGTCTGGAAATGGTTGACCTGATTCTGTCTGCCTTGTTTTTGGCCTCATTTTTTAAATCTATGTCTTCATAGCTTTCGCAAATTGCCTCAATTTCAACCTTCCATTCCTCAAGCTCTCCGTCCTTTAGGGTTTCAGGAGTTATGTGCTTGCTGATGTCCTTTTCAAGAACCCTATTGTAGAGGTTGACTTCCATTGTAGCCATCAGCTTGTTTTCAATGTTGTGCGCCTCGTCCAGAATCAGAAGAGACCTGGTTCCGAAATGCTTGACATAATTGAGCTCGACTATGGCATAGTCATAGTTCATAAGGGTGATCGGTGAGTTGACCGCATTCGCCTTCTGATTCCAATAATGGCAGTGGTCGCCTGACTGATAAAAGACTGTGCCACCAAATGAATCCTCGAATGCAAGTTCAGCATCAAGGGTAGGATTTTTAGCAACACCATAAGGGCAGAAAAATTTGCTTGAAGATGGTGTTGTCTTGCATGTTCCGATATCGCAGGTTGAGTCAAGATTATCATTCAAGCAGGCGAAATTGCCTCTTCCTTTAACCAGCGGGAAATCGAATTCATTGGAATACTGTGACTGCAGCTGTTTTGTCATTGTCAGAATGTATGCTGATTCATACATCTTTGCAAGGGTTGTTGCAATAGCTGATTTTCCGGTACCCGTTCCCGCTTCAAGAATAATGTACTTATACCCTTTTTTGATGGCGTCATTTATGTCCTGAATTATATCAAGCTGGCCTAGCCTAGGCTCCTCGAAAGGGAAATTCTCGATTATATCCTCGTCGATGTTCGGATATATCTCCTTCAGGTATGCTGCAGTTCCTTCATCAAGCTTGTGGTCATCGACCGAATAGACTTCAGGAATCTCATCATCCAAAATGGATGTGCTTCGAGGTTTGGAAAAACTGAACAGGTTTGTCGGACCTTTGGATTCCTCTCTCGGATATTTTCCACAAGTACAATTACTCTTAAGCATACCGCAATTTGGGCAAAACATAGAATTAGACATTAAAAATATATTAGTTATGTATACTATAAATAAATTATAGAAAGAGCATTTGCAAAATAAAACTCAAAATAAATAATTTAATAATAAAGTGATTATATGGCTGAAAAAGGAAAATTATATGGAATAGGCGTAGGACCTGGAGACAGTGAATTGGTTACTCTAAAAGCGGCAAGAATACTTGAGACAGTCCCGGTAATTTTTTCACCAAAATCCTCAAAAGAAAAGGACAGCATTGCACTGTCAATTGTAAGACCTATACTTCAAAAAAGAGACGATTATAAAAGATTGATGATAGTTGCACCCATATTTCCAATGATAGAGGATAAAAGCGAACTTGAAAAAATATGGGACAGCGCTGCTGAAATGATATCCCAATACCTCGACAGCGGAAGGGACGTCGCATTCATAACACTTGGAGACACTTCAATATTCAGCACATACTCATACGTGCAGAAAAGGCTGATTGATGACTACGAAATCGAAACCGTTCCGGGAATCACATCTTTCACCGCATGTGCGGCGGCCAGAAACAAAGCTTTAGTGGAACAGAACCAAATCTTAACCATTGTTCCAAAAATTGACGAGAGATTGGACGAAGTCCTGGAATACAGCGATTCCATCGTGCTTATGAAAGCGTCAAGAAACACATCAAAACTTGAAGCCAGCATTGAAGAAAAAGAAAGAAAAAAAGAGATTTACTCCGTTCAGAACTGTACCCGTGAAGATGAAAAGATAATTGAAGGCTTTTCACATGAAAAACCTTATTTAACAACTACAATAATCAAGTTTGACGACTAGTTGGTCTTGATGGCCATAGGTTCAATTTCAAAGACGCACTTTTCATCGCCCATGGTATAGCATTGAACTTCAATTACGCTGACTGGCATGTTAAAGAATTCTGAAAACAGCCCTTCAAGAATGCCTGTATCCAAAAAGCATGCAGGCTTTCCTGTTTTAGGCAGCAATCCGCATTCAAAACAGTCATAAGTTGTAACCTTTATTATCTGGCCGACTTCGAAAGTGAGTCTTCCCAACCCTTTTCTTTGCCAGAAATCTGAAATGTTTCCCATGAATACATCCAAATCATCATCATAGACCTTGCTGAAGATTGACCTGCCTATGCTGTTTCCTGTTGACTGCAGAATCGGATCTATATTGACCCCTTCCTGAATTAGCATAGCCTTCAATGTATGGAACAGCAATGTGGAAAATTCCGCATCCTGGTCAACTATATTTCTAATCAGATAATCAGACTGCGTTTCCTCAAGTTCCTTTGGCTCTGATATGTTTACGGAACCTAGGAATTTTGAATTTATGTAGAATATCTTTTTTCTGTTATCGTTAGGATGAACCCTATAGGAAATGATGCCCTGTTCCCTTAAACCCTTTAAATGTACAGAAACAGTGGATTTTGATTTTCCTGTGTTGCTTACGATCTCATCGAATTCCATTTCAGTGTCGCGCAACATTTCTAGGATTGTTAGCTTTACTGGACTTTTGACAACATTGACACCTATGTTATCGTCTAAATTGGAAAAAATCTGAATTGGCTTTTTTTCACTCATTGATAAAATCCCCCAATGTATATAAGTATTTCTTTTGTTATTGCTTAATAAAGTTATCTAAAAAACAAAAATTGGTCAAACAAATAAAAATAGTCGCATAAATTGAACATTTGAGTTGTAAAAAGAAAGAATATCAAACTGTTCGTTTAAAACATGATGAATTGTTCGTAAAATTTGAAGTTTTAAACAATGAACACCGAAGTGAAATTATCTAAAAAAAAGCGTTCAAGCATCATGGTTCTTACCCACCGATATCACACATTAATGAATGTTGAAGACATGATATTTTGAATAACTTCCTGTCTTTCAGCCGTCGTTTCGATGGCCACTGTTGCGCATATCATGCATTTCAAGTTTTATACCCACCTTCATGATGTGTTTAAGTAATAATTATATAATAGTTACAATATACTTCATTTTATGGAATTTAAGGACAATTCATTTATGGATAAACTTAATGAATTTAACTATAATGATTTAAAAATCTTTTTAATACCCATCATCATATTTTCCATTTATCTTATAGTGTTTAACCCAGGCATAGCTACAATAGACACATTCAATCAGCTGCATCAAATTGCTTCTAACCAATTTACAAACTGGCATCCCTTTTTCCATACATTCATCGAAATGTTATGCCTGAAAGTGTATCCGAGCACCATATCGATATGCATTTTCCAGATTCTGGTGTTCTCCGCAATGTGGACAATAATCTGCAAGTACAATCGTGACGACAATATTCAAAATGACAATACTTTCAGGCGCCAGGCAATATTTTCAGTCTTCATCTGCATAATTCCAATCAACGGACTGTATTCTGTAACCTTATGGAAAGACATCCTGTTCAGCTACTTTCTGATGTTCCTGTGTTTTTTAGTTAAGGTAATGATAGACCGAAACGGAAAAGTTAATTACAAATTCATCATACTCCTTTCAGTGATTATGGGCATTGTAGCTCAATTAAGAGGTAATGGAATGTACGTTGTCCTGATTGCCCTTGCAATATACTCCATTTATCTACTCATAAAGAAAAACACTAAAATGTGTGTTCTACTGATAATATTGACCATGACCTGCATCCTACTGATTTCATCACTGGATACTGTTTATGATGTTAAAGACAATGCAAAAGACGCATTCATGACAAAGCTTGCCCACATGTTAGCGGACTATGATTTGAATTTACAAATGGATGATTCGGACAGGGACAAGATTCATGAATTGATCGACAAGGACAAAGTAAGGGAGCGCTATAAGCCAACGGGTTCGGATAGCATACTGGCCATAACAAATTCACACAACTATGAAAAGGACAAGTACGCATATATAGAAATAGCCTTAAAATATTCGTTGAAAAATCCAATACATTGTTTGAAATATCTTTTCGGTTCATCACCAATGGTATGGGACATCACTAAAGATTCCAATTGGCTTGGACGCGCATATTATATGAACGGAGAAAAAGACAGGCTTCAAATGGATTTCAATTTATATTATAACAATCACAACTACACTGTAACGCAACCTTATGAAAACCTTTCTTATGTAAATTGGGGAACTCCTGCATTCACGGTTCTGAATTTATTGTCACTGGGCATTGAAGGCTGCCTGCTGGATACCGTGTTCAACAATCCTGCCCTATACATGTATCTGTCGATTATCATTTTAGTGCTGATAAGCATCATGACCAAATGTAGAGAAGTATATCTGATGTATATTCCTAACCTATTGAATATTGTTATAATCTTTTTCTCGACCCCTATTCAGGATTATAGATATCTATATGCGAATCTGTTAATCTGTTATATGCTAATAATAATTTTAATCGGACTAAAACAGCATTCTGCCAGCGACTCGGAAATTCCATCAAAGAATGAATGAACAGTCCATCCCTGCTTTCGGAGTGTGCATTTTCCGCAATCCGCTGCAATTACTCCAAGCAGGATTTCACGCACAACGGCTCTTTTTCCCACCACCTGACATTTAAGGCATTGGAGTGCAAACAGCACCCGGACAATATCTGAAATGAAACCTTTTTATTGGGCTTTTTAAAAAACTTGCCTTAGAACGTTCGTATAATGATTAACAAAATGCATTCTAACGATTAGAGTTGCAATAGATTTATTAACAGATTTATATCATATTTAAACATGTAATAAGGATTTGATAAAAAACATTGCTTTTTGTAAAGTTCTTATTATGACATGTCATGTAACGGGAAAAAACATGTAAAAAAAATTTGTAAAAAGAGAGTTGAATTAAAAATGGATAAGTTGAAAACAAAGATCTTGTTAATCTCATTGATGCTGATATTGCTCCTGTCACTTCAGGGCGCAGCTGCAGCCAGCGCCGATGAGAATTTGACAAGTGAAATTGATTTATCTATATGTGATAACGAAGGCAATATGGATTCGCATAGCATGCTAAGTGCTGTAAACAGCGAAGACATCCTGGGTGAAGGCGAAGGCAGTTTCGGGGAACTGCAAGATCTGATTAAAAACCATTACAATGGTAACTTAACATTGCACAAGAACTATAAATGCAACGGCGAAAGTGGAATTGGGATTTATGGTCCAATAACAATTTATGGTAACGGCCATACACTCGACGGAAACCACGAAGCACACATTTTCAATGTTGTGAGTTCTGATGTTGTAGTCCATGACATCATATTTGTCAACGGTAACGCAAACTTTGGTGGTGCAATGAAAGGCGGTACTGCAATAAACTGCACATTCACACACAACACCGCAGCCTATGGTGGTGCAACAAGTAATGGTGATGCAGAAAACTGCACATTCACAAACAACACCGCAACCCAAGGTGGTGGTGCAATATATCAAGGTAATGCAAAAAACTGCACATTCACACACAACACCGCAACCCATGGTGGTGCAATATATCAAGGTAATGCAGAAAACTGCACATTCACACACAACAACGCAACCCGCAGGGGTGGTGCAATAGAAAGTGGTAATGCAGAAAACTGCACATTCACAAACAACACCGCAAAAGATGGTGGTGCAATAGAAAGTGGTAATGCAGAAAACTGCACATTCACACACAACACCGCAACCCAAGGTGGTGCAATATATTATGGTAATGCAGAAAACTCTACATTCACCAACAACACCGCCGACAACTTTGGTGGTGCAATAAGTAATGGTGATGCAGAAAACTGCACATTCACCAACAACACCGCAACCCTAGGTGGTGCAATATATCAAGGTAATGCAGAAAACTCTACATTCACCAACAACACCGCACACGACGATGGTGGTGCAATATATCAAGGTAATGCAAAAAACTCTACATTCACAAACAACACCGCAAAAGATGGTGGTGCAATATATGATGGTAATGCAGAAAACTCTAAATTCACCAACAACACCGCACACAACTATGGTGGTGCAATAAATAATGGTAATGCAAAAAACTGCACATTCACACACAACACCGCCGACAACTTTGGTGGTGCAATATTTAATGCTAATGCAGAAAACTGCACATTCACAAACAACACCGCAAAATGGGGTGGTGCAATGCACGACGGTACAGCAGAAAACTGCACATTCACACACAACACCGCACGCTTCGGTGGTGCAATACAAAATAGTAATGCAACAAACTGCACATTCACCAACAACACCGCAGAAGATGGTGGTGCAATGCACGACGGTACAGCAGAAAACTGCACATTCAACAACAACAGCGCAAAAGACTATGGTGGTGCAATATTTAATGCTAATGCAGAAAACTGCACATTCACAAACAACACCGCAACCGTAGGTGGTGCAATGCTCGCCGGTAATGCAGAAAACTCCATTTTCAAAGATAACCGCTTAACAAACGGACAATACAACGACATAGAATCTACTACTAGCAAGAATTGTATGTTCATAAGCACCAATACCACTGAAGGCAGCGATATTGGATATAATGAAGACGTTGTTTTTGAAACAGAAACAGCAATTCCGGAAAACATCGAAAGACCAGTCATCATTTTCAACAAAGAAAATGAAATCATAAACGATGCAACCGTAAACATAAACGGCAAAAAAGTCACCGTAAGCGGCCTAAACAAACCAGACAACTACGAAATCTGCTATTACACAAACACCATCAACGAACAAGGCGATAAAAACTACAACAGACTTAAAATAGCTGTAAAAGCAAAATCAAGCGTTTGGGCAGAAGACGTTGCCGTTCTTTATGGAGATCCTATAAACATTCCGGTCACCAGCGCCAACGCAACAAATGTTACCTACAGAATCACCAACAACAAAGGTGAGGGTGTAGCTAACGGCACTATAGAACCTAACGCTACAATATCCCTTCCAGGCTTAGCAGTCGGAAAATATATTGTTAATTTAACCACAGGTGTTGATGAAAACCATGCCTCAGCAAGCAATGCTTCCAAATTAATAATTACAGATGGAACAACATTCTGGGATTTGAACAGGATAATAAACGGCAATGCTTATGAGGATGTTTATTTGGATGGAAACTATACCTACAATCCGGATGTTGATTCAGACTTTAAAAGCGGAATCATCATTAACCGCAATGTGACCATTCACGGTAACGGCCATACCCTCGACGGAAACCACGAAGCACGCATTTTCAATGCTTGGAAATCTGATGGTGTAGTCCGCGACATCATATTTGTCAACGGTAACGCAGAAAATGGTGGTGCAATGTACGGCGGTACAGCAGAAAACTGCACATTCACACACAACACCGCAACCCAATGGGGTGGTGCAATGTACGGCGGTACAGCAGAAAACTGCACATTCACCAACAACACCGCAACCGATGGTGGTGCAATGAGAGTCAGTAATGCAACAAACTGCACATTCACACACAACACCGCAACCAAAGGTGGTGGTGCAATGAACGGCGGTACAGCAGAAAACTGCACATTCACACACAACACCGCACACGAGGGTGGTGCAATATTTGATGGTGATGCAACAAACTGCACATTCACACACAACACCGCAAACAAATGGAGTGGTGCAATGCACAAAGGTACAGCAGAAAACTGCACATTCACACACAACACCGCAAACCAAGGTGGTGGTGCAATGCACGACGGTACTGCAATAAACTGCACATTCACCAACAACACCGCAAACCAAGGTGGTGGTGCAATGTACGGCGGTACAGCAGAAAACTGCACATTCACCAACAACACCGCAACCCTAGGTGGTGCAATGCACGACGGTACAGCAGAAAACTGCACATTCACCAACAACACCGCAACCGATGGTGGTGCAATGCACGACGGTACTGCAATAAACTGCACATTCACCAACAACACCGCAAAGTATCGGGGTGGTGCAATGAACGGCGGTACAGCAGAAAACTCTATTTTCAAAGATAACCGCTTAAAAAATGGACAATACAACGACATACGTTCTACTACTAGTAAAAATTGTATGTTCATAAGCACCAATACCGCTGAAGGCAGCGATGTTGGCTATAATGAAGACATTGTTTTTGAAACAGAAACCGCAATTCCGGAAAACATCGAAAGACCAATAATCATTTTCAACAAAGAAAATGAAATCATAAACGATGCAACCGTAAACATAAACGGCAAAAAAGTCACCGTAAGCGGCCTAAACAAACTAGACAACTACGAAATCTGCTATTACACAAACACCATCAACGAACAAGGTGATAAAAACTACAACAGACTTAAAATAGCTGTAAAAGAAAAATCAAGCGTTTGGGCAGAAGACATTGCCGTTCTTTATGGAGATCCTATAAACATTCCGGTAACCAGCGCCAACGCAACAAATATTACCTACAGAATCACCAACAACAAAGGTGAGGATGTAGCTAACGGCACTATAGAACCTAACGCTACAATATCCCTTCCAGGCTTAGCAATCGGAAAATATATTGTTAATTTAGCCACAGGTGTTGATGAAAACCATGCCTCAGCAAGCAATGCTTCCAAAATCACAGTAAACCCGGCAGGTTCCTCAGTAAGCGCTGAAGACGTTAAAACAAACTACGGCGAAACAATCGAAATCCCAGTAAAATGTGAAAACGCAACCAGCATAACCTACCAAATCATCAACAAAGATGACATAATAAAAGAAGGAACAATCAAACCAGGCAAAAACATAACCGATTTAGACCTAGCAGCTGGCGAATACATCCTTAACTTAACAACACAAGTTAACAAAAACCACACAACCGCCAACTACACCTCAAAAATCACAATAAAACCTGCAAGTTCCTCAATCACTGCTGAAGACATTAACACAACCTACGGCGAAACAATCGAAATCCCAGTAAAATGTGAAAACGCAACCAGCATAACCTACCAAATCATCAACAAAGATGACATAATAAAAGAAGGAACAATCAAACCAGGCAAAAACATAACCGATTTAGACCTAGCAGCTGGCGAATACATCCTTAACTTAACAACACAAGTTAACAAAAACCACACAAC
>NZ_SUTI01000012.1:28998-49580 GCF_015062985.1 Methanobrevibacter sp.
AACATAACCGATTTAGACCTAGCAGCTGGCGAATACATCCTTAACTTAACAACACAAGTTAACAAAAACCACACAACAAACAACTATACATCAAAAATCACAGTAAAACCAGCCACTTCATCAGTAAGCGCTGAAGACGTTAACTTGAGCTACGGTGAAACAGTCAGCATTCCGGTTACAAGTACAAATGCTAGTGAAGTGTATTATGAAATCGTGGATACTGCCAATGAAGTTGTTGCTAACGGCACCTTAGGTCCTGAAGAGGCAATTACTGTTTCCGGATTGGATGCTGGAGATTATACTATCAAATTAACCACAATCACAGATGAAAACCACACTAGCACATCCAGTAGTTCCAAATTACATGTAAAACATGTTGTTACTATTGTTATTGATGCAATTTCCGGTTATGCAGGTGAAGTGGTTAACTTGACTGCCGAGTTCAAATATGAAAATGGTGATCCTGTAAATGAGGGAGTTGCTAGTTTAAGCATCCGGTACGATGAAAAACTACTGCTTGCATTTACACCATATCCGGTTTTAGGTGCAGATGATTCCAACACTTATCAAGTTTCAGACGGTAAGGTTGTCTTCGAGGTCAAATTAGGCGCTCCAGGTACTTACCCATACATAGTAACCTACTCAAGTGATTCTGAGGATATTCAAGCTGAATCAACAGTTACAATATCTAAATTGAACACTAGCGTTTCAGGGGATGACATTTCAGGTAAACCTGGTGATGAAAGGGACATTACTGTTGCTGTTTTGGACCAGAACAGCAGGCCGGTTGAAAATGGAACTGTTACTTTGAATTTGAATGGAGAGACTTATAATGCTACTGTGGAAAACGGTCAAGCAACATTTAATGTGGAATTGCCAAGTCCGGGAACTTATAATTCAAGCATTATTTATAATGGAAATGATTATTATGCTTCCTCATCTGAGTCTTCAATAGCTGTAAATGTTGAAAAAGAAAACACCAATCCTCCTTCCGCCAAAGACATCAGCGGAAAAGCAGGTGAAAAAATTGACATTTCAGTCGAAATTATGGATGGAAACGGCAATCCTGTTAAAAACGGTACCGCTACATTAACCATTGATGGTAAAACATACACCACAGAAGTTGTTGATGGTGTTGCAACATTCAAGGATGTTGTGCTTCCTGAAAATGACACTGTGGCGGATGTCTATTATCAAGGAAATGAATACTACAACAGCAGTTCTTCAACATTTTCCATTAAAATCAACAAAGACAACAACAATACTCTGCCGGACAACAGTAGTGATGAAAACAAAACCGAAAATATTTCATTCAAAGGCGTTGACACAAGAAATGCAACTGGTAACCCTATTGCAGTTCTGATGATGGCACTGTTTGCACTGGTTATCACATATCGCAAAAAATAAAACTTTAAAAAGAGAATTTCACTCAAATTCTCTCTTCTTTTCTTTTTTTAAAATACACAAACAAACCTGCTTCAGAATTTTCAGGCAATTAAAGAAATTACATCAAATCCCCCCTCCGTTCTTTTATAACTGTAAAGTGTTTTAAAAGCATAAGGTGAATATGCCAACATTGAATTTTGCATATTATTTTCTGAAAAATCTGAAGAGTAGTTCGCCGCTTTCAATAATACTGATTCTAAAGATTCATACATTCCAAATGCCCAGCAAGCCCCCATATAACCTTGGTCTCTGACGGGTGTGACTAAATTTTCCTCCCTTAAATCATACCTGGCCGGAAGCTCTGCAATGACAGGAGTGTTATTGATAAGCTGCAATTCCATTCCGCTGCCTACGACAACACTAGGATAATAAGTATTATTAAAATCATCCTTGGATACTTTGTCAGCCCCAGACAGGCCGGATGTTTTTGCATCACTCTTATCGAAAAATGTGCAAACTGCATTATTGCCATTCCCGTTAAACTCTAAATCTTCAAGAGAATAACTTTCATCATAAAGATATATGGCACTGCCGTTTATAGCGGAATTATTGTTAAATTTAGAATTAGTGATAGATATATAGTCAAAATCAGCGAATATTGCACCGCCATAAGTTGGATAATCTTCATGTGTTGTATTGACTTTATTACCATTAAATACAGAGTTATCAATCATGAAATCGGAGTCTGAAACGTAAATTGCACCCCCATTATACTCTGCAAAGTTATTTGTGAAATTGGTAGTATCTATTAGCGCTCCACCGCCCAATTGAAGATAAGCCCCACCAAATTCAGATGAACAATTTTCAAACAAAGTATTATTTATGTCAACATTCCCACTATCCTTAAAATCAGCGAAAATTGCTCCTCCGTTTTTAGCAGATGAAACATTTATAAAATCACAATCAATTATAGTAATACTTTTGGAATTTTTTAATCCAATCGCTCCTGCGGTACGATTTGCATATAAATTAATGAATTTGGAGTTAAGAATAATACCTTGCACCTCATCACCACAATAAATCGCGGTTGCATACTTGGAACGGATATTTGCAAAAGTAGAATTTACAACCGCCAATTGTGTTTTTTGATTCGCGCAAATTAAACCCCACACAATATCCCTGGCACTTTCAAATGTTGCGTTAATAACATCCATATAAGCATCTTTCCCAAAGATGGCAGAACCCAATTCGGAAGCATAACAATCCACAAACCGGTCATTTTTACTCAAATATACTGAACTATCAGCATATACTGCTCCACCATAATCAGAACTACAATTGATGAATTCCACATTAGTTGTATTTAGACCACCAATAAGAATAATGGCACCATCATTTGAATTTTTAAGGATAAGATTGTTGAAGGCATTGTTCATTGAATTATTAATATAGAATATTCTGCTTTTATTTTTGGCGTCAATGAAATGGCCATTACCATTAATGACAACATCCTTAACAATAGAAATTCCAGAGGTATAATCCTCATCGGTTTCTTCATTAAAGGTATAGTCAGCAGTTAAATTTATTACGCCACTTCCCGAAGAAATTAAATCATCCAAATCACTGAATAAATGACTTTCATTTTAATCACTTAATATATTCATGTCATCTTCAGCAATGGATAACACATCACTTTCAACTAAATCGTGTGAAATTACGCCGGCAGAGTCCGCATTCATATCTTCGGCGCAACGGAACCGGCTGAAAAAAATTCTATTAAAAATAAAAATAATGTACATAATATCCTATTATTCATGAAAAATCCCCATATTCTATATAATTAAGTATATAAGACCACATATAAATAATTATCTTAAAAAATCGAATAAAATCCATTGTCAAGTAGAATAAAGGCCATTTAAACATTATAATTTTATGAAAAATGTGAGAAAAATTCTACAATAGATTTTTTAAAAGCGAATTTTAATTACCGACCATGTAATTTAAAGCAAAAAGATAGAAAGATTAAATAACGGATTTGATGAAAAGAACTCTACAATAGAAAAAAAATTTAAAATTACATCTAATTTAATTAGCATTAACACCAATAATATAACAAGGACCAATTGGCCAAATGATGAATGTATTCGCCAATTATTCAAAAATTATTTAGTTTTAAAGGAAAGGAGATAAAACATATGGCAGATGAAAACAATGCAAACCGTATGAGCAAAAACGAGTATTATCTTGCAATCGCTCTTGCAGTATCAAAAAGAAGCACATGCTTAAAAAGACGATACGGGGCGGTAATTGTCAACAACGATGAAATAATCAGTACAGGATATAATGGAAATCCAAGAGGAGAGGAAAACTGTTGTGATAGAGGAAACTGTAAAAGAATGAATCTTCCATCCAATTCAGGCCAATACGATGACTGCTTTTCTGTCCATGCCGAACAGAATGCAATGATCAGTGCAAGCAGAAATGAAATGCTGGGATCAACCATTTATCTGGCGGGAGAAAAGTACCTTGAAGGAAATTGGGTGGAAATAGAAGATGCAGAACCTTGCCCTATATGCTTTAGAATGGTAAAGAACTCAGGAATCGACAGGATAGTCAGCAAGAAGGGAATCATAAAACTGCGTGATTCCGCTTGAATGCAGGCAAAACTCATGATTCGGAAGATGATTTGATGGATGAGAAAATAGTATTCAAACCAATCGGATATATCAAGTCCCCCTTTGAAGACGTTGCAAACATGCCGAAGTCCACTAGGGAATCCATGGATGTGGAAGCCGAAATGATTATCAATGAGGAATACCTTGAAAGCATGTCCAGCATGGAAGCCGGTGAAGAGTATATGGTCCTATTTTATTTCCACAAGTCAAAAGGATTCAAGCAGAGAGTTCCCTTTATGGGAAACGGACCGATTAAAGGATTATTTTCAACTCATGCACCCAACAGACCAAATCCAATTGGCGTTTCAACAATACGAATAACCGAGATTAACGGAAATGTCATTAAGTTCAATGGAGTTGACATGCTAAACGGCACTCCTGTTCTTGACATTAAAGACATTTTATGAAACTGCAGGTTACATGATGAGCTATGAAAACATCAGAATTATAGAAGACCCAGAACTTCTGGTTAATGCACGAAAGCCGGAGGGTGAATTGGGGGATAAGCTGATTGAAAACATGAACGTCAATCACGAAGCCCTGGCAAGATGGAGTTTGAGTCATCTGAGCATTTCGGAAGATGATATTATTCTTGACATCGGATGTGGCGGGGGAGTTAATGTAGATAGGTTTGTCAAAATAACTAAAAATAAGGTATATGGTCTAGATTATTCAAATGTTGCCTGTGAAAAATCAAGGTTGTTAAATGAAGATGCGATTTCTGAAGGCAGATGTGATATTATTCAAGGGTCTGTTTCTGAGTTGCCTTTTGGTGATTGCAGTTTTGATATAGTTACCGGATTTGAAACCGTTTACTTTTGGCCGGATTTCATCAATGATTTAAAGGAAGTTCGAAGAGTATTGAAAGAGGATGGAATTCTCTTTATCGCTAACGAAGCGCTGCCCAAGGAAAATGATGCGCGTCAAAAGGAGCTGATTGAACTGTTGGATATGAACATCTATTCCCAAAATCAACTGGAGGAATCACTGCATGAGGCAGGATTTCAGAATCTGGAATGTCATTTAAAAGAATCACAGGACTCGTTTACGGATGAAGATACAACTTGGATATGCATAATCGCTGAAAAATAAAAAAAAGAGAATTTCGTTACCTGCCCAGTTCGACTTTCGAACAGGCAACTATTATATAAGTTATCTTAATTCGCAACAGGGAACATTTTTGCGAACAGTTATTTCAATGGAGGCCTACTGCAAGTTTTCATTATTAAAATGAGAAAACCAATGATTTAAACTCCTCATCAAGTGAAAGAAAGTTTTACCATTAATACCAGAGTGTGCCTTCCCAATATGGAACATCAATCATGATTTCACCTCCACATCTTTCAATTGGCGAAGTTCTCCGTAAAATATTGAACTTCACTCATATAATACATTAAAAAAGCCTATATAAATAGTTTTCCGAATGTAAGTGCTTATTTGCACTCAAAATCATGAAAAAATGAATGCAAATCCTTAATTTAGCATTTATACGAATATTTAACTAATTATTTCAAACATAGGGTATGCTCTAAAGGAATCCATGAATGCTTGAAAAGGCCTGATGAATTTGAAGTCAGTGCCACCTTTTATCTCTTAATAAAAAAAACATGACATATCATTTGGATCAGAGCATTATCTAAATTGGATATGGTACCATAAGGTCTTGTGGATATGTAAAAAAAATTTTTTCTTTAATTTAATTAAAATGATTAAAAAAATGGTAAATTACTAACATATAATCTAGAAAAAACAAACAATAGTTTTGTTGTGCCTGCTTACTGTTATTGCATTTGCACTGCAAATTAACTCACATTTCCCGCACAGATTGCATTGGTCAATATTATTTCCTATGCGCCATCGAAATTTGTGCTTTGCATTTAAAAGTTCTGAAAAGATTAATTTACCAATCGAAAGTCCTATTGAAGATGATCCGCCACGATGTCTCAAATTTAAAACCTCCTTAATTTTTAATCATTCAATATATTTTCATAATCTTAAATGTAAAATCATTGCGTTATTTCTCTTATCAGCTATTTTCATCGAAATTTTTGTATATAAACTTAATTTATTGGATAACATTTTAAGCGCGTCTTTATAGAATCCTCTACACTCAATCAATTGGCAATTTGCTTTTTTTGCAAATTCCTTTGGGTTTTCAATGTAAAAATACATCAACGCAGACTTATTTCCGGTTCTTTTAACATAGATATTTGTATATCTGATTCCAAATTTGTTGGTGGCATCAAATATTAGTTCAGCATTTCCAAAGATGTCTTTTGCATTGCCGATAAATTCAAGTATCTCTTCTTCATGGAAGTATTGGAACACTCCTGAAACTATCATCAATGTTGGAAGAGTGGTGTCTAATTCATTGCACCAATCAAGTTTAAACAAATCTCCCTTTATGAACTTTTCATTTTCGCCAATGCCTATGTAAGTTTTCCTAAGTTCAATCACGTCAGCAGGTCAACTTCGAAATAATGGGAATTTTTTCTATCTATTCTGAAATATGATGTTTCAAGCCCGACACCCAAATTGACAATATTGCATTTGTCATGCTTGTCGATGTATTCCTGAGTCATCTGGTCCAGATTGTATGACCTGGCAACTGATGCCATCATTGTATATTGGGAAGATTTTTTCTCAATCTGCTTATCTTTAACCAGATTCTCCATCTCCAAAGCTTTCTTGTCGTGAAAATACTCCGGGAACATTTTAGAGATGTTAACTCTTGCAGTTAGAGGAATGAACAGTGTATCTTCAACACCTTCATAATCACCCATATTATCACTTTCTTGCAACGACTGTTACCCAGTCAACGAACTTATCTGAAAAGGATACATTACTATAATCATCATTTACCCTATTTTCTTTTCCATTGGATTTAATAATCTCTTCTTTCTTTCTACCGTCCCTTATATAAGCAGTAATTTCGCTATAATTGTTATTTCGTAAAAATGAACTAATTTCTTCGTCAGTGTATAATTCCATGTCAATAAATTGTTTCCAGAATTTCATGATGAGATTATCTGATCCGTTTGACTCCATTCCAATTAAAAATGTTCCGCCGGGTTTCAGCACCCTTTTAACTTCGCCGAAGCATTTTTCAATATCCGGCCAGAAATAAACGGTTTCAAATGCTGTGACTATATCAAAAGTGTTGTCTTCAAAAGGCAGCTTTGCGACATTGCCTTCAAGAACCTTGACTTTACCGTCATATATTTCCTGGCGGTTTACCTCCCGGGATAGATTCACACTTTCGATGCTGTAATCAACACCGTATACCATTTTTGCCTTTTTGGCCATTCTGTTAATGTTTATTCCGCCGCCGCAACCTATGTCCAGTACTATGTCATCCGGTTTTATGTCCAAATGTTTTAATCCCCATAGTGAAACCGGAGTGTGCTCTTTATTCATTGATTTTAATTGTATATTTCCCAATTTTCCTTTTGGTTTTCTCATATTGTCAAAAAATCCCATCAAATCACCTTCGGAATGAATCTGTTAACTTTTTTAGAATATTCTATATAATCTTTGCCAAATTTGTCAACTAGCCATTTCTCTTCGGTTTTTATCATTGCAACTGTTAAAAATGCCCAAAAAATCACCGGCAAGATAAATAAAATGATATTTTGGCTAATCAATATTAATCCTGTTGCAATATAGAAAAATGCGGCATATATTGGGTGACGTACATAAGCGTATATTCCAGTTGTAACCAGTTTATTGTTTTCAACTTCCCGGTCAATTTTTGAGATTAGAACCGCTTGAATCCAAAAAGCGATTCCAGAAATTATTAATATTATCCCAAAAATTAAAAAGACCATATTTAATTCGTTTATTTTATAAACTGGAATTATATGGTAGTATGAAAGAATGGAGGAAATTATTGTTAAGATTCCAATTATCAAAACTAAATATGGTCCCACACCAAAAGTTGGCAAATGATTTTCATCCATAATAATATTATGTTTTTATACTATAAATATTTAGGTATACCTAAATTTTATTGAAGTTGAGTTTAACATCTTAAGAAGAAATCTTTCAGCTTATTTTCATCAATCTTATAGTTGTCAATGATTTTGCCATCATCGAAATGCATGATATGAGAACATGTCTCGCAAATCAGTTCAAAATCATGTGTTATGATAAAGGAAGTGATTCCCAAGCTTTGCAGATACCTTAGGTTTTCAGCCACTTTCATCATGTTTTTCAAATCAAGCCCGCTTGTTGGCTCATCAAAAATCAGTATTTCCTTTTTAGAAGCTATGGCAGATGCAATTGCCACCCTTTGCTTTTCACCTCCGGATAATGCCATTGGATGAGCATCCTTTAGATGGATCAAATTAAGATTTTCAAGAATGCCTTCAGCCAATTCCACATCCTCTTCATCCATGCTCAATAAGACTTCATCAAGAACGCTTTCTGTAAAGAGTTGGTGATTCACATCCTGCATTACCATATAGGATTTATTAAGTCGGTCTTTTCGCTTTAGGGTTTTTCCATCATAGATTAGCTCACCTTTGCAGGTTCTTTTAAGACCGCATAAGCAATTTGCAAACGTTGATTTTCCAGCACCGTTCTTGCCGATGATGGCTATAATCTCATTTTTTGGAATTTTAACATTATCGATATCTAAAACTTGAGTTTTACCATAGTTTAATTTGAAGTTTTTAAGTTCTAAAAATTCCTGATTATCAGAATAATATTCCTTTCCTTTTAATTCAAGATTATCTAGATTTAATTGCCTTAATCCAAAATCTCTATGATTTATATTCCTAAATTCGTCAATTGACCATTTATTAGTAATTTTTCCATCTTTAACAAATATTACCTTATCGACAACTTCATTCAAAAAGAATAGCTTATGTTCAGCTATAATCACAGTTTTTCCTTGCTTTTTCCATTTTTTAATAATATTTTCCAGATCCCAACTCGATTTAGAATCCAAGTTAGATGAAGGTTCATCTAAAACTAAAATATCCGGTTCGACTGCAGATACTGATGCGCAGGCAATTTTTTGCTTTTCACCACCAGACAATTTGAAAATGTTTTTATCAATTAAGTTAATAATATTAAAATCATTGACTACCCTATCTAACCTTTTTTTAATCTCATCAACACTCATGGATAAATTTTCACATCCAAAAACCAGTTCACTTGTCGTATCAACATTGAAGAATTGAGTTTTCGGATTCTGAAAAACTGACCCGATATGTTTTGAAATTTCATATATGGGCATTTCACTGATTAAATCACTGCCCAAATAAACGCTTCCTTCACGTTTGCCGTCAAAGAAATTTGGAATCAAACCGTTTAGGAAACGTGTGAGCGTTGTTTTTCCACAGCCTGACTCGCCACAAAGCAGAATGACCTCTCCTTTTTCAACATTTAAATTCATGTCAGTTATATTTTGAACATTTCTATTGTTTTCGTATGAAAATGAAACATCTTCCATTTTAAGCAATCAAAACACCTCTTAAAAAGTTATAGGCATATATTCCAAAACCGATGAATGTTATTGCCAAAAGGGTATAGTCCAGTTTGGTTAATTTGACTTCAAGCAAATGAGTTCTAGGCTCTGGATTACTAAGTCCTCTTGTTAAGGAGGCAGCTGACAGTTCATCAGCAGTTTTAATCGCACTGATTAAAATTGGAATCATATAAAATTCTAATAGTTTTAAAGGGTTTTTCAAGGATTTAACAGTTAATCCAAAGCCTCTCATTTTCATTGCATTAGTTATTGATTTAATTTCTTCAACTACTGATGGGATATATCTAAAAACAACTGAAACCGGTATGATAATATCTCGGGGAATATTGCTTTTCTCCATTGATGCAATAAATTCACTTACTTTTGTGGTTGTTATAGTATAGTATCCCATCATAAGAATGGGCATCATTCTAGAGACAGTATAGCTAAATGTAATCATTATTATTGCAGTCAGTCCTGTTGCAGTGGGGAGAATATGAATTTGAATATATTTTGCCAGAACATAAACTACAATATATATTAATGCTGATTTTTTATGATTTGAAAATAATAAGCAGATAAATGGAATTAAAACTAGAATTCCACTAATATATAGTGACACATCATTAAAAACCATAAAACTTAAAATAACCAGAATAATAATTTTAGTTCTTGGATCCAGATTAAAATTTAGTTCTAATCCCATAATCACACCTAAGCTATACCGGCTTTCTCAAAGTGTTTTTTGAGCACGATTTTTCCAAGATATGCACTTGCAACTCCTGCAATGAATGTTAAAATAAATAGGATTATTAAAACTCCATTGTTAAGGAAGGGCGCAATGACATTAACATAATCATTTCCCATTGAAACGCGCATTGCTTCCATGAAATAATCTCTCAAAATGAAAAACGGCAACATATTACCCATAATTCCCATTATAAAAACACCATGACTTATAATTGAGTTTTTCATTGATGAATAATTCCCAATTTTTAAGATACAATCAGCAATGAATGCAAATAAGGTAAATACAACTATAGGCACCCATGTGTGTCCGCTTAAAAACATTACAATTCCCAGAATTAATCCCAGTAGTGTAACCATTCCAAATTTAGAAACCCTTGTTAAAAACAACATGTATGGGATTCCACAAATCAACGCTGCCAATATCGGCAGTGCCAACATTAAAATAGGAATATATCCCAGCATTCCAAATGCAAATATCAACACTATTAAAATCACTGCAAAAATACCGACAGTGATTAAATCTTTTACATTTAATCTTTCAGACATAATTTTTTCTCCTAAAGTTTTTTAAGGGAATCAGATTGCCCATTCCCCACTTAAATTTTGCAAATCGACCATTTTTTTGAATAGTCCATTTTGAGCCAATAATTCCTCAGGTGAACCTTGCTCGGAGATTCTACCCTCATCGAGAACTATAATTTTATCGGCATTGGCTATTGTACGCATCCTGTGAGCAATAATTATCACGGTTTTGTTTTTAATAAGCTCTGATAATGCTTTTTGGATTTTGGATTCATTTTCAACATCCAAAAATGATGTTGCCTCATCCAAAAGAATCACATTGGCGTCTTTCAACATTGCCCTTGCAATTGAAATTCTTTGCCTTTGACCACCGGACAATAGCTCACCATTTTCACCAATGACTGTATTATACCCATCAGGCAGCTTTTGGACAAACTCCTCACATTCAGCTAGGCGTGCAGCCTCTATTACTTCTTCATCGGTTGCATCCTTTTTCCCGACTCTGATATTTTCCAGAATTGAGGTATTGAACAGTATCACATCCTGGAAAACAATTGAAAAGTTTTCCAGAAGTTTTTCACTATCCAATTTTGACAGGTCTTGGCCTCCCAAAATTACTTCACCAGAAACTGGATCCCAGAATCTTGCCGCCAGTTTTGAAACAGTGGATTTTCCGCCACCTGAAGGACCTACAAGTGCTGTGACTTCTCCCTGTTTTGCTGTAAAATTAATATCGGTCAAAACATTTTTCAAATCATCATAATTGAAATCGACATCCTTAAATTCAATGTCATAACCGTCTAACGAATATTCGGTTAGCCCTTCTTCAACAACCAATGATTCGATTTCTTTTGTTCTTTCAATTTTTATATCCATCATGAGTATTTCAGATAAAAACATCAAACCGTTTTCAACAGGGGCATAAACTGTAGCGGAAGCTATCAGGAATATCAGAAGTGTGAAGAGGGACACTTGTGAATTCATTATCAAGTAGGAGCCTAGAAGAATTACGGAAACTATTCCTAAATTCAAGACAACTTTACCTGTTATCACTCCGGCAGCGGCCATTAATTCCGCTTTGATTCTTGATTTTTCAATTTTGGAAGTTAATGCAGAAATCTTTCCAAAGTATTCGTCCTGATGGTTGTATGACTTTAAGTCTCTAACAGATTCTATGCATTCCTGCATTCTGTCTCCGCAGTCAAGCAAATCTGCCATGACAATTTCCCCACCTTTGTAGATGAGAATTTTTGAAGCGTATAATATTGCAAAAGCAACAGGGACCGGCCACAATAGTGCAATAGCTAATCTCCAATCAAAGGCTAACATACCAATTGCAACAAGACATAGTGAAATAATTGAACCGAGCAATTGTGGAATGGCATGTGAGAAGACATGTTCCAAATCGGTGCAGTCATTCATGATTGTTGCTGTAAGGTCCGCCAGGTCCCTGTTTTCGAAAAATGACAATGGAAGCTTTCTTAAGTTTTCACCCAGATTGATTCTTCTGTTTTCACTTTCTGTGTATGTTGTATTGAATACGAAGTGGTATTGTTTCCATGCCAATGCAAAGATGATTCCCAAAACAATCAATATCAATACGATAAACATTCCGAGGTTGGGATCAATTATTTCCCCACCGGTCAATGGTCCTATCCACATGTAAATGAGCAATGCATATAAACCGACAGGCAACATGAATGCAATGTTTAAAAGCGCTGTGTAGATGATTCCTTTAATTAAGTTATCGGAACCCTCTTTTGTAAGTCCAAATCTTTCAGTAAAATATTCAGATATCATTTATGCCACCTCACTTTTTACTTTCCATTGAATGGATTGGTTGAATTCATCCCACATTCTTGAATAAAGGCCTTGATTTTCAACTAAATTATCGTGATTGCCTTCTTCTACAATCCGTCCGTTTTCAACAACATAAATCTTATCCACATTCTTGACTGTGGACAATCTATGTGCAATCATAATGACGGTTTTATCTTTGGTGATTTCTGAAATCGCCTTTTGAATCATATATTCATTTTCCGGATCTGCTAGAGCGGTAGCTTCGTCCAGAATAATGATTGGAGCATCCTTAAGAATAGCTCTTGCAAGCGCAATTCTTTGCTGCTGACCTCCTGAAAGATATGTTCCTTCAGTTCCGATTACAGTATCGATTCCATTAGGCAATTCATCAATGATATCATCACACTGGGCCAAGCTTAATGCCTTTTTAACATCTTCTCTGGAAGCCCCTTTACGACCGATGGCCACATTATTGTAGATTGAATCTTTAAACAATGTGGTGTTTTGGAATACGAATGAAATGTTTTCCATTAAATCTTTTGTTGAGATATCCCTGACGTCAACATCACCGACTTTAATAGAACCTTCATCAACGTCCCAGAATCTTGGTATTAATGAAGCTATTGTTGTTTTTCCGCCACCGGATGGCCCAACTAATGCAACAGTTTCATTTTCATTGATTCTTAAATCAACGTCATTTAAGATATGTTCATCACCATCAGTCTTTTCATAGTCAAAATAGACTCCTTCAAATTCAATTGAATGATTTTTAGGCTTTTGAGGATTGTCTGTTTCAACTAAAGGTTTTTCGGCTAAAATTTCTTCAATGCCTCCCAAAGCATGGCTTGCCAGCATCCAATCCTGTGAAACTGTCATTATTTTATTCATCATTACAGCGCAAATCGGGGTGAAGATTACATAAAACATGAAATCGGCTAGGAACTTTTTATCAACTACAGATCCTGCAAGCAATATTCCGGCAGGAATCAACAGTGCAAAAAATCCGTTAATGGATACAGTAAATGCAGTCATCGGAAGCTGAGTTGACAGGGAATAATTGGCTGAGAATTTTGCATAATTCTTGATAGCGTCAATGAAGTTTTTAAATGAATAAACACTTTGCTGGAATGCCTTTGTAACTGGAATTCCCCTAACATATTCCACTGCTTCACCGTTCATCTTTTCCAGGTAAGTCTGATATTGAACCATAATGTTTTGGGATTCAGAAGAAAACATCGGATACATGAATATGAAACATAATACGATTGGTATTAAACATATTAAACCTAAAAGCCAATCAAAGCTGAATAACAATATCAGAAATGCTATTGGAGTCACAATGGCTCCTGTAAGGTCAAACAGCTGGTGGGCCAAAAATGTTTCAGTTTTTGAAGTACTGTAATCAATTACTTTCCTCAGTCCTCCACTGGTATGGTTTGAGAAATATCCCAGCGGCAGTTTAAGCAAGTGATTTATCGCTGCATCTTTCATATTCTTTTCGTTTTTAAATGCAGATAGGTGTGTTCCCATCAAGCCGAAAAAGTTTAGAGCAATTCCGGCTATTGCAAATGCAAATGCATTGAATGCATATGTATCCAGGTTCTGTGCCTGAGAGAAGTTTGGCGCAACAGTTAAGATGGCATTTACAACATTCCATATGTATATGAATGGGATTAACAGGCATATTGCACTTAAAGCAGACAATATCATACCCAATATTGACAGATATTTATAATTGCCCGAATAATTCAATAATCGTATGAATTTATTTTTACTTTGAGTATTTGACATAATAAACTCCTTAAAATTTAATTTAGGAATGCCTAAAAATTTAAAATAACCCTAAAAGGATATTCTTTTAAAATATCTTAAAATAAATAAAAGAACAATTTTGTTTGTATTTTTAAAAAAAATAATTAGGCATATCCTTGTTTTCATTAATAACTATTTTAAAATATGCATATATAGTTATTTGAACTAAAAGGACAAAACTATACCAAAAAGTCAAACGTTATTTTTATACTCTGAGGGGGTGCAGCCCACATACTTCTTAAATGCTTGGCTAAATTTTGAAGGTGAAGAATATCCCACCTGTTTGGAGATTTCCGAAATATTCAAATCTCCTTCTCCAATCAATCGACAGGCATAATCAAGTTTGTACTCCTTTCTCCATTTATAAATAGGTTTTCCATAAACTTCCTTAAAGAAATTCTTCAAAGTTGTTTTGCTAATGCCATATTTATCAGCCAATTCATCAATGGTGATTTTACTTTGCAAATCATTGATTAAATCATTTTTAACATTTTCAATAATATCAACTTGTTTTTTAGAAAGAGATAATGATTCTGTTTTAGTTTCTCTAGCTATAGAGACAAATAACAACAATTCCAGACATTTTAATTTGAAATAGGGTTCCTTAATTCTATCATCGACACAATATATCTCACCAATCACATGATCGATTTTTTCATTTGCCCTAAGCAACCTATAACCTTTGGATTTTTCTAAACTTTCGTATAACTCAATTAAATCAAAATCAGGAATGAGGCCTTTGATATGTTTGTTTGCAACATCAACATCAATGAAAATCTCCAAGCCTTCATAATATCCTAATGGAAAATCGGAAATCGTTTTTGTTAAATCATAAATGCTAACGCACAAATCTCCTTTTCCAAAGTAAACAATCCTGTCATCTCCTACTGCATATGAATATCTTCCTTTAGCACAATGATTGATTTGAAGCATGCGACACGGGAGTTTATCCTCAAAAAATACGCTATCTGCGTCATCAACGGTGATGTCCATAAAAGCAATTATTACTCCATCAAATAATGTGTATGTTTCCATTGTTCCGTATTTTGCACTTTTTCCCAGTTTGATTGTCTTTTTTGAGCCCTCTTCTATAATCGAATATTCAGTTTGTAAAACTTTATCAAACATTCCATAAAGATTTTCATTCATATACTTAAATTTGTGACATTTTTTATTAAAGTTTTAGTGGTGGAAGATAAGGTTTTCATGTTTTTTTAAAACGTCGCGGGCAGTGTTTGAAGTGACAGTTTCTGACAAGAAATGCTTCATAAAATTAATACTTGATTTTTTTCATTTAACTTAATTAGTCAGAATTGACATTAACACTAATCATTTCACAATTCAATCTTCTTTTTAAATAATGATAACTTGCAATGATTATTTTTGAAAAAATATTAAAAATAGAGTCAAGTTAAAGAATTAATCTTTAACTTGATTAGTTAAATTAGTTTTTATCCATTACATATTCAATGGTATTGAATCCTAAAACTTCCGCATACTTGAAAAGGTCTTTTGGGAATTATTGATAAGTATGGCAGCAGTGAATCAAATATTGCCATTATTGCTAATCAGAACGAAGTATGGTATGTGGAGATGTATACTGGTCATCAGTATGCTGCAGTGAAATTGCCGACCGACAAAGCATCAGTCTTTGGTAATGAATATTCCCTAGAGTACTTATCTGACTACGAGGACAACATCACATCTAAAGACTTAATTAATCTTGCAGAAAAAAATAATTTTTCTGTACACGGCAAAAATAATGAGATTAATTTGTTTGATACATATTCTGGAAATTCAACTACTACAGAATACTCCCATATGAGGACTTGGATTGGACACCAAATTTTAGCACCTTCAAAATACAGTGCGGACTACAATCATGACGAAATGTATCCTCTCTGTTTTACACCAGATAAGAATGTTTCAGTGGAAGATGTCGCTAAACTTTTGCGTAATAGATATGAAGGAACAAAATATTCACCTGATGAGACCGGCAGAATTGATATGAGAGTCATTGGAAGTGATACCGTACTAAGTGCCCACATAATACAGATATTCACAGATCTTCCAGCAGAAATGTCATGCGTTAATTGGATTAGTTCCGGCCCGCAACTTTATGGAGTGTTTATACCAGTATCCAATGATTGTATTAATATCAGCGATGCTTATGGAGCTAACCAACCTGCAGAGGACAAAGGTGTGTTTGATACGAATAATTATCCATATTATGTGTTTAAAGACCTTACCACTCGCTGTGTTGGACCAGAGAACCATGAAATTTATGGTAAGCCTGTGCAAGATTTCTGGCATGAAGCAGAAAGCAATATGTTCAGTGGAATGAAGAAAGTAATTGCACAAGCAGCAAAAATAAAGGACAATAATACTAGGGCAGAGCATATCACTTCCTACTGTAATGATAAGCAGACAAAAGCATTCGAAGATGGGAAACAACTACTGAACAATGTGACTTGGGCACAAAACAAAAATAGTAATACATTTAAAATCCAGCGCAACCCTGAAACCCAACAAATGACAGGTGCAAAGGTTGATATTCCACCAATAGAAATAAACCTTGATGCATCAAAATACAGCTATATTCCTGCAATACCAAACTGACAGCTAATGGATTTCAATATTCCATTATTGTAAGAATTATTGGTGTTACAATATGATATACTCAAATTAGAAAAATACAATGAACAAGGATTCTCATCCTTGTTTTAGTATTTTTAAGAATTTCTTCCACTAAAAACTCTTCATTTTTTATAACGAAACCCAAGAATAACAAGAACTATTCGTATGAAACTTATAAAAGTTGCGATACTTATCAAAATCTTGCACTGAAACCAGATACAAAATTTGTTTTGTAGTTGTAATTAAACCTTTAAAGCTTACCGTGGGAAGTTAAGCAAAATAAACTATTTAAAACCCTAGTTACTCTTAAAAGTTAAAAAAAAAACAAGAAATAGACGTGGTGGGACTCGAACCCACGAAGCAACTGATGCATAAGACCCTGAATCTTACTCCTTTGACCACTCGGATACACGTCTAATAGAAATATCTGAAAAGTTAATCCATGTAATGGATTTTAACTATATTATTATAATAATTTTTTTAGTATAAATATGTAATCTTATTGACCCATTGATTGTTAGGCCAACCGATTATATTCTCAACTTTCATCAGGTTTTTTTAAGTAATGACTCCTATGATCAACTTGACAGACATCAATCCATCAAGCAATTCATATATTGTTCTTATCGGTGCAGGTAATACCAATAATTAGGGATATAAATGGAATAATATTTCTTATATGCTTTTCCACTGAAAACGCTTTATTTTTTATAAAGAAACCCAAAATAATACGAACAATTCGTATAAAACGTATGATATAGTTCGCAACCTTATCGATTTGAACCACAACTCTCTATTAAAAAATTTATTTTCTACTAATTATAAAATTTTTGAAATGGAAAATAAATAAAATTCAATAATATAATCTGGATTGTTAAACTATCCTATCTAAATCACAGTTATGTTTTTTCATAGAGTCGCAGATGGCAAATGTTTATTGTTAATGAAATATATATTGTTTATTATGACAAGCATATATTGGTCAATTATCTGACCGCATATTTATATATTATGTGGTCAAATATTTAACCAAGTAATTAAATATTTTTTTTCCAGATGTGATTTTATATGTACGAAAAAGAGGAAATTATCAGCGATTATATTAAAGAAGAATTATCTGACATTCCAAATATTTTAAATAATGAATTGACTTTAAATGGCAGAAATTTCGAATATAGAAAAGAGTTTGATTTTATTAAACACCATATTGATGAGTTTTTAGAAAAAACAACCCCTAATCGATATTTTGCACTTCCAGGATTAAGAGGTGTAGGAAAAACAACACTATTATATCAAACCTATGAATACCTATTCAAAACCAAAAACATCAATCCAAACCAAATTTTATTCATTTCCTGTGAAAACTTAAATGACGTGATTGATTTTAAAATCATAGATGTCGTTAAGCAATTTTTAGAAACTTACCACAATACCACATTAAGAAGATTAGATAAAAAGATATTTTTACTTATCGATGAGTCACAGTATGATAAAAACTGGGCATTATCTGGAAAATTAATATTTGACAAGACCAAAAACATATTCATGATTTTTACAGGATCATCAGCACTGAACCTTGAATACGATGCAGATTCCGCAAGAAGATTGATTAAACAGAATATAACTCCACTAAACTACAATCAACACCTGAAATTAAAATACAATTACAACGCAAGCAATGCTTCATCCTCCCTTAAAAAGCTAATATTTACGGGAGAAGTTGAAGAGGCAATTACATGCGAACAGCAAATCAATCAGGATTTGATTAACTTAAACGGATATTCCACAACTGATTGGGACGAATATCTGAAATATGGTGGTTTTCCAACATCACTATTTGAAACCAACCCCCATATAATCTGCAAAAATATCACAGGGATGGTTAAAAAAGTAATATCTCATGATATGGGAACAATATCTTCAATAACTTCAGACAGTCAAACACATGCCAATCGGCTATTGAGATTTTTGGCTCTTCAAAAGCCGGGAGACATTTCCCAGGAAAAGATGGGAACATATCTTGGAACCTCAAAAGGAAACATTCGAAACATCCTTGACATTTTGGAAAAAACCCAATTGATATTCCATTGTGAACCTCATATTGCATCACCTAAAAGATCCATAAAATCCTGGGAATATTTCTTTGCAACATCCAGCATAAAGCACATCCTAACCTCATCTATAGGCAATCTGAATTCAAACAAAAAAGCATATCTTGGAGTTTTGCTGGAAAATCTCGTTGCATCAACATTATTCTATCTAAGCAATGAAGATGGAAACTATTTCACGCTTTATTATGATCCGGAAGACAAGACAAATGTTGATTTTATAATTCAAGGGGAATTCCAAAAGGCAATACCAATAGAAGTGAGCATGGGTAAAAAAAAGAAAAGACAAATTTCTTCAGCAATTGAACGCTACAATGCAGATTATGGAATAATGATTTCAAATACAACCGATACAATTGAAAAAAGAGACAATATTATTTATCTGCCTCCAAAAACCTTTTCATTTTTATAATGAAAATTATTGGTTAATAGTTATATTTAACTAAATTGAAATCAAAAATTTATTACATGGCATCTAAAATAGCACGTGGAATTTCTTTAATAACCAACAAATCGATAGTTGGAATTATTCTAACATTAGTAATAATATGTTCCACCTATTTTCATAATTCCAATGCAGATATCAGTTCATTAATACTGCTGGTCATATTCCTATCATTCATACCGTTAATATCCTCTAAATTTAAAAATATAAATGATATTCCGCCTTTAACCTATTTAATTTCATATTTAATCGGGCTTTTAGTTTCAGTTGCTTTTAATATAGACATGCTAATTAGTGCCATTTTAGCCTGCTTTTCTATTAACATGTTAATATTATTTTTAATTGATAGAAAATATGGCATTGATATAAACACACATGGTATAGCTGAGGCCCTCTGTATCTTAACAATATTTATTGGGCCTGATGCGGGATTTTTGGCCATGTTATATCCATTATCAGTGTGGTCTAGATTAAAATTAGATGAAAATTCGATATTTTGGGAAAATGCACTTGGCCTACTGGGTTTGTTTGTAACAGCAATAATAATGTATATCCTATTACAATACCATTTCTTTTTAGAGGTTTTGGTGACAGATTATGCAATATCTATTCTTACATTAGTATTCAGCATAATCTATTATTACGAGATAAATTATGATGCTAGATTAGTTTTTGCCGTTGTATTTTGTATAACTTTTCCACCAACCTCCCTTGCACCTACAAGTTTATGGGCTTATGGAATTACCATGTTTACCCTCTTATTTATTGTATTAGCAAAAAATGTTACAATATCAAATTAATATGATAGAAAGAGAATCCAAATATAAAGATTCAAAACTAATTTTTAAAAACAATTTCATATAAAGAAAATACTAAAATAATACGAATAATTCGTATAAAACGTATGATATAGTTCGAATACTTATCGATTTGCCCACTAAAACTCAAATATATAATTAATAGAAAGAAAA
>NZ_SUTI01000013.1:0-17405 GCF_015062985.1 Methanobrevibacter sp.
GCTCGAACCTGTGACCAATCGGTTAACAGCCGAACGCTCTACCTACTGAGCTACGATGGCATGAGACACCCATCTATCTTAACCAAATATTGCCCATGATTAAAAATCAAAAGACTTTAAACAGTAATAATAACTATGCAAGACATAGTATATAAAGGTTTTGATTATTTCAATTTTTTTTATAGAAATTGAAGTACAACATTAATTTTAATTCTTACTATTATATAAACTTTAAGGACAAATATACTACCATGGACTCTAACATTTTTGATCTAATTAAAAAAGCTAATGAAATCACTTTAAAAAACCACGGTGATTTAATCACTCTTGAGCGAGCAGTATTCCTATCCTGGTGGTGCGATAAGGGAGATTGTGCATTTTGCTATATGTCCACCCAAAAAAACAAGATAAAAGATCCAAAAAAGGCAAGAAGAAACGTTTCAAACATCTATGCAGAGGCAGAGATGTGCAGACGCCTCGACTGGAATATCGAGTTTTTATCAGGAGGGTACGAATCATTCACCACACAGGAAATCAAGGAGATTGCAACAACCATAAAAGACATAACTGGAGATGGTGTTTGGTTGAATACTGGAATCACTGATGATTTAGCTGAATTCGGATCAGAAATTAAAGGCATAACCGGTGCCGTGGAAGTTGCCAATCCCACAATACACAACAGAGTCTGCCCGTCAAAAAAGTTAGAGGACATCAGCAATATGCTGGACGTAGCCGATGATTTGGGATTTAAAAAGGCAATTACAATAATCCTGGGATTGGGAGAAACATTGGATGATGTCGACTACATCATAGATTATATTAAAGACCATAAAATTGACAGGGTAATCTTTTACTCCCTCAACCCACACAAAGAAACTGTTTACGCAAATTCCTCCCAGCCTGCTTCCCTTTACTATGCGCAAGTTGTTGCTCAAGTAAGGCTGGCATTTCCGGATATTGAAATAATCTGCGGAACTTGGATTGACAATCTGGCCAATATTGGAATACTGATTCTGAGCGGAGCCAATGGAATTACAAAGTTTCCACTGTTCAAAATGTTTGGAACCAAATACGGAAAAAGGGTTGAAGAGGAAGTCAAATGGGCAGGAAGAAAATTGAAAGGAACATTTACCGACAAGACACAGTTAGGGCCTGAGAAAAGTGAAGTTTCACCTGACCTTGACAGATTCATAAAAAGATATGTAAAGGAGTCCTTAAAGAATAAATATTAACTATAATATTAACAAAAGGTGCAATGATGACATTAAAAGTAGGTGTTATAGGGGCAGGTTCTCTAGGTACTGCGCTTTCACAAACTGCAAGTGAAAATGTTGACCAGATATTATTACACGCCAGAAGAGAGGAAGTGTGCGATGAAATTAATAATATCGGATATAATACCCATTACTACCCCAACCACAAATTGAATGACAATATCAAGGCAACCACTGATTTGAAAGACTTAAGGGGATGTAATGTCATATTCCTGGCAATCCCGTCATCTGCTTTTAGAGAAACATTAAAAAATTTAAAGGAAATCATTTCAAAGGATGCCATACTTGTTACAACCGCAAAAGGAATCGAATATCCTTCCCTAAAAACAATGGGAGATTTGATATCCGAATATTTTGACGAGAATTATGTTGCATTATCAGGACCGAATTTTGCATCCGAGATAATGGCAAGGCAACCTACCCTCACAAATATAGCATCAAGAAAACCTGAAAACTCAAAAATTGTCAAGGAAGTGCTTTGCACCAAACAATTCAAAGTAAAAATCATTGATGACATAAGGGGAATTGAGCTTTGCGGCATACTGAAGAATATCAATGCGATAGCCAATGGAATCTGCGAAGGAATGAAAATTAACGAAAACGCAAGATATGGAATTATGACTAAAGGATTTGAAGATACCATGCGCATTATCGAAGCCTTTGGAGGAGTCCGTGAAACCGCATATGAATATTGCGGATTTGGAGATCTGATTCTGACTTCCACTTCAACCGAAAGCAGAAACCATACCCTTGGAATTTTATATGGTCAAAGGCTCATTATAGATGAAACTGCAAGCGGAATCGTGTTTGAAGGAAAAAATTCGATTAGATCCATCAGGGACATCTGTACAAATGAAAATATCAACAGCCCCATTGTAGATTTCGTTTACGATGTGATGATTGAAAAAATGAACCCCTTCAAGGCATTTGACATATTATGGCAAAAGATTGAATAGAAATAAGCATTCTTGCACTGTAACACTGGAGTTGAAAATATGATTGGAGTAATTTTATCAGCGGGAATGGGTACAAGATTGATGCCCCTCACAAAAGACATTCCAAAGCCTCTGCTTGAAATCAATGGAATGACACTTCTTGAGCGGATGTTGAGGAACCTGATGAATGAAAACATTGATAAATTCATTGTGATTGTCGGATACAATAGGCAAAAGGTCATGGATTTGACCCCCAAATTAGAAGAGAAATATTCAATTGACATTAAAATCCTTGAAAACGAAAGATATGACGTTACAAATACTTCAGTTTCAACACATATCGCAAGCAAATACATTGAAGAAAATCATCCGGACGACTTCATCCTGATTAATGGGGACAATGTGGTCGATCCCGAAATCATCACAAGGATAGCCGAAAGGCAAAACACCAGTCTGATTGTGGACAACTTCAAGAATCTGAATGAAGAGTCATTCAAATTAATCATTGAAAACGAAAGCCTCAACGATGATGAGACAATAGCCAACGGAACAATAGCAGAAATAGGCAAAGGAATTGATATTGACAGTTCCACAGGAGAATTTATTGGCGTTTCAAGGGTATGCAAAGAAGACCTGGCGAAATTCAACGAAATCCTTGAAGATTTGATTGATGAAGATGAACAGAACTATTACGATTTTGCATTTAAAAAATTGAGCAAAATCACTGAAATCGATTATGTTTTGACAAACGGACTTAAATGGACCGAAATTGATGACCATAACGATTGGAAACAAGCCCAAAAATTAATTGATGAATTTGAAAATTAATTCATTAATCATTATTTCTTTTTTTAATTTTTCAAAACTCAAAAAAACCCCCTATTTTCAACAATATTTATAAATTGATATAAACAAATATAATGATAATATAAAAAATTATCCTAATGGAGGAATTATTATTAGTGACGATGTTGACATGATGTGTGGACTTGAAATCCACGTACAATTAGAAACCGAATCAAAATTATTCTGTGATTGTCCTACAAACTATCAGGACGCACCTATTAACACAAACATCTGTCCAGTTTGTCTTAATCAACCAGGTGCAAAACCACATCCTACAAATGAAAAAGCTCTTGAAAACGCATTGATGATTGCTTTAATGCTCAACTGTGAAATCGATCAAGACGTAATCTATTTCATGAGAAAACATTACGATTATCCTGACTTGCCATCCGGTTATCAGAGAACTTCCGTTCCTATCGGAATCAATGGTGAACTAAACGGTGTCAGAATCAGAGAAATTCACGCTGAAGAAGACCCAGGTCAATTCAAACCTGACAGAGGTACCGTAAACTTCAACCGTTCAGGAATACCATTGGTTGAAATCGTAACCGAACCGGACATAAAATCTCCAGAGGAAGCAAGGAACTTTTTAAAAGAGTTAATCCGTGTTATACAATATAGTGGAGGAGGCCGTGGCGAAGGTACCATGAGAGCGGACGTAAACATCTCCATCAACGGCGGAAACAGGGTTGAAATGAAAAACATCAACTCCATCAAAGGTGCATACAAAGCATTGAAATTTGAACTAATAAGGCAAAAGAACCTTGAGAAAAGAGGAGTTGAAGTCAAACAGGAAACCCGTGCTTACCTAGAATCCCAAATGATTACTGTAGGTATGAGGATGAAGGAAGACGCTGATGATTACAGATTCATCACAGACCCTGACCTTCCACCAATGAAAATATCCGATGAGACCATTCAAAGGATTTTAGACACCATGCCTGAAGCTCCACACAACAAGGTTAAAAGATTTGTTAAAGATTATGACATTGATGAGGAATCAGCAAAAGTATTGACTTCAGAATTAGATTTAGCCATTGCATATGAGGAAGTTGCAAAAGAAGTCGACCCTAAATTTGCCGCAAAAGTGATGAGAGACGAACTCAAAAGGGTATTGTCATACAACAAATTAGACTTTGCGGACAGTGGAATCACCTCTCAAGATTTAATTGAATTCTTAAATATGCTTCAAAACAAAGAGATTACCGCAAAAGCGGGCCACAAAATTATCGAGCAAATGCCGAATAATGATAAATCTCCAAAACAAATCGCTGAAGATTTAGGTTTGCTTGGTGTTGTTAATGAGGATGAAGTTTTAGCAGCCGTAAAACAGGCTATTGAAGAAAATCCAAAAGCGGTTGATGATTATTTAGCAGGACAAAAAGCTTCATTGAACTTCTTGGTTGGTCAAGTAATGAGATTGACCCGTGGAAAAGCAGACCCAGGAGAGACTGTTAAACTTTTAAGAGAGAATATCGAATAGGAGGAAACCGAATGGGAAAAAAATCTTTTGTTAAAGACTATATGACCAAAGATGTTATAAGCGTTTCTCCAGATACAAAAACCACTGACATTATTAAGTTAATGCAGAAAAGTCATCACAACAGTTACCCTGTAGTAAAAGACGGAAAACTGGTCGGAATGGTAACCGCATTCGATATTGTAGCTAAAGAAGAATCAGATACCGTTGCTGGAATAATGAGTACAAAATTAGTTGTCGCTAATCAGAATTTATCAATTAACGATGCCTCAAGAGTCATGTTCAGAAGAGGCATATCCAGAATGCCAGTCGTAGATGTCGACGGAACATTAGTGGGAATTATCACAAATACAGATATGGTCCGTTCACACATCGAAAGATCAACTCCAAATAAAGTTGAATACTTCAAAAAGACAATGGAACAACTTTATGGAATCAAAACAACATTGAAACATATGCGCGTTGAAACCAACAAGTTAAGGCCAACCCAAGACAGAGTTTATGCCGATGAACTTGAAGGAAGGGCGTATGAATTAGAAAAAGGGCTTGCCGAACCTGCAATTGTTGTGAAAACCGGAGACAGGTGGATTTTAGTTGACGGTCACCACAGAGCTGTGGCTTCAGCTCAAAGGGGCTATGAAACTGTTGATTCATATGTGGTTGATTTAGGCAAAGACATCAAATTAGGTATGGAGAAAACTGCAGACAAGGCAGGAATCTACACCTTTGATGACATTGAAATCATTGATGACGATAAACATCCATTGATTGCACTTACCGAAAGTATGCAAGACCAAGAATCCAAAGGTGACGATTAATGGACAATGACAAAATCATAAGAGAAGTTTATGAAGTCCTGGAGTCAAGAAGGGACAATCCCATTGATTCCTACACTTCCAACATCATGAAAGACAGCGATAAGAAGGCTGAAGACAAAATACTTGAAAAGATAGCTGAAGAAGCGGGAGAAGTATTGATTGCTTCTAAAAACGATGAAAATCTTGTATATGAATCCGTCGACTTAATATTTCATACATTATTGCTTCTGGTTTACAAGGGAGTGGAAATTGATGAAATATTTGAAGAATTTGCAAGAAGGCGGAAATGAGTAATTAATAATAAGTAAATAAAAAATATTGGTTATTATGTTCGATACACGTTCTGAAAGAAAATTCTTGCTGAAACAACTGGTTAAAAGGGATTTGACCTCAAAATATAAGGACTCCGCATTAGGTATACTCTGGAGTTTTTTCAATCCACTATTAATCATGCTGGTTTTCACCGCAATTTTCTCAATGCTTTTCGGTAGAAGCATTGACAATTTCCCAGTTTATTTTTTATCAGGAAGAGTGATTTATGATTTTTATAATGCTGCAACAAAAGGGGCAATGAATTCAATCAGAAAAAACGGAAACCTCTTAAAAAAGATATTCATTCCAAAATATATGTTTTCTGTAAGTGCAGTTTGTTATGAATTCATAAATTTCCTTATATCCTTTGTAATCCTTTTTGGAGTAATGCTGATTACCGGTGCATCATTCCATCTCACCGCATTGTTTGCAATAGTTCCAATATTCCTATTGTTCCTGTTAATATTCGGTGCAGGATTGGTATTGGCAGTATGTAACACTTACTTTTCAGATATCGGTTATCTGTACAACGTATTCCTATTGGTACTGATGTATGCATCAGCATTGTTCTACCCTATGGAAATCGTTCCTGCAAAGGTTCAAATAATATTCTCCTTAAATCCGGTTTATGTAGCAATCTCCTGCTTTAGGGATTGCGTTGTATATGGAGTCATACCTAATATAACCTCCCTCGGATACCTTGCAGTGTTTTCCCTGACAACTCTATTCATTGGAATAATATTATTTAGTATTTATGAGAAAAAATTAACATTAGAATTATAATCAGGTTTTTATTATGGGTTTAATAGAAAAAATCAGAAGTGGATTCATACAAAATGAAAATAAAATGATTCCGAACAATGGCGGAGATAAGGAAGTCGCCATTAGGGTTAATCATTTAACAATGGAATTCAAAATCACAAAAGATAAGATCGATACTCTTAAAGAGTATGTTATCAGAACTATTAAACGAAATAAAAAGGAAAAGGAAAAAGTTAGGGTTTTAAATGACATAACTTTCGATGTTTATAAGGGAGACCGTGTTGGAATTCTTGGATTCAATGGTGCAGGAAAAAGTACCCTTTTAAAAATATTGGCCGGAATCTATGAACCTACCCATGGAAGCATAAGCATAAACGGCAAAATTGCGCCGCTGCTGGAACTGGGAGCAGGTTTCGATAAAAATTACACCGGCAAAAATAACATTTACCTGAATGGCGCATTCTTAAGTATGGATGAAGATTTCATCAATGCTAAATATGATGAAATTCTGGAGTTTTCAGAACTGGGAGAATATATCAATTATCCCGTCAAAAATTATTCATCAGGTATGAGGGCAAAACTCGGTTTTTCCATAGCTACACTGGTCGAACCTGACATTCTTATTGTTGACGAAATATTGTCCGTTGGGGACATTAAATTCAGAAAGAAAAGTTCTGAAAAGATTAAATCAATGATGAGTGAAGGAGTGACCGTGCTTCTCGTTTCACATTCAATCGGACAAATCAGAGAAATTTGCGACAAGTGCATCTGGATTGAAGATGGACGCTTAATTATGGAAGGGGAAGCCAATGAAGTTTGTGATGCATACGTAAGAAGTGCAGAAGCCGGAAAGAAATAGGTGTTAGAATGGATAGAAGATGGATAGCAATATTAATAATTTTGATTATAGGCGTGGGATGCGGATTTTTCATTGCACAACATTCAACAACCATAGGACATGCCATTGCAGATGTCAGCAAAAGTACAGTATCCCAACCTTACGGTTTTTCAGTAGGCTCATCAGATGACACCAACCTGGAACTGGAAAATAGAAATACAAAAGAAAAAATATTCATTGAAGATTTAGGGCCTAAAGACACTGCAAAAAAAAGCTTCAAAAGCAAATTGAAAGAGATTTCCGAATCTGATACTGTCAAAATTATAGACAATAAAACTATAAACACTCCAAATGGCCTAAAACTGTACATTGCACATTATACGGATTCAGATAAGGAATCCCTAAAGAACCAGTCCATTGCTTACTATTACACATATGACCATACATTCTATACAAAATTGACTGGATTCGATGATATTGGCAATTTAGATGAAAAAATAATTTTTATCAGTGATTCAATACAGCCTGACTATAAAAAACCTCAGGACCCTCAGGAAAAGCAATCCGAATTAAGTGTCGATATGAATGATGTAAGGTCTTAAGATTAGTGATGAAATTGATATTTTCAGTAATCATAGCAGCATACAACTCAGAAAAATGGCTTAATGAATCAATGGATTCATTGATTAAACAGGATTTGGATTTTGAGAATAATATTGAAGTCATTATTGTTGATGATGCAAGCAACGACAGTACAAAATCAATATGCCAAGATTATGTATCCAGATATCCGAATAACTTCAAGTATATTCGAAATTCTGAAAATAGAGGTCCCTCATTTTCAAGAAACATTGGCCTTGAGCATGCAACAGGACAATATATTAATTTTTTAGACAGTGATGATAATCTTTCAAAAAACACTTTAAAAGACGTTTTAGCTATTTTTAACAATCATTCGGATGTGGATCTTGTTTCCGTCCCGATTTATTTTTTTGAAGCTATGGATGGGGAACATTATCTGAACTACAAGTTTGACGAAACCCGTGTCGTCAATCTGCTTGAACATCCCGAATATTACCAGTTATCAGGTCCCAGCAGCTTTATTCGAAAGGATGCGGTAGGAAATATAAGATTTCCGGACATAATCACTTCAGAAGATGTTGTTTTTGTTAATGAAGTTTTAATCAATAACCCGAATATCGGCCTATGCAAAACCGGAAGATACAATTACAGAAAAAGAAAAGACAAATCATCAATAATCGATAATTCCCAGCTTAAAAAAGGATATTACGCAGACAGATGCAATAATTATTTTAAACACCTGATTGATAAAAGCCTGGACAAATATGGAAAAGTCGCCAAGTTCATTCAGAATGTCATCCTATATGATATACGCTGGATGCTTGAGGTTGAAAACATCCCTGAAATTCTGGATTCCAATGAAATGAACGATTTTAAAAACTCCCTTAAGGATGTTTTGTCATTTATCGATGAAGACAGCATCATGGAATATGACCTGATGGATGATGATGCCAAGCTGAAATGCCTTTTTGCCAAATACGGAAAACTGTCTGCTGAAATTGTAAATCAATTTGACATGAACACCGTGTTCATTGACGTTTATGACATAATAGACAATGAGTTATATGTTCTGGCCAATGTCTCAAACATTTATGACAGGGAAATTGACGTGTATGTCAACAATCAGAAAATAGAAACCCGAAATGTCAGATTCCCTCAAAGAAACAAATACTGCATCGATTCAATATATTCTAAGGACCACTCATTTGAGTTCAGACTGCCTTTAAGCAAAGAAAAAGACTTTGAAATCGAATTCCGACAGAACAATGACACTTTAGATATTGACTTTTCAAGGCCGTGCAACTTTTCAAGGGTTGTGGGCTATGCAAAAACCAAAGACTACCTGAGCATTTTAAAGGAAAATAAAATCATTATCGAGAAAAAGACAACATTAAAATGGATAAAGCATGAAATCAAGACAATAGCTAGAATGCTTAAAAAAAGGGAAGCAGGATTCCATGTTGGAGTCCCATTCAGAATAGCTTACATGTTAGGTTATCCCTTCCTGAGAAACAAGCATATATGGTTTTATATGGACAGGCCGGAAGTGTCTGACGACAACGGAGAGCATCTCTTCAAATATGCCGTCGACAAGGATCCGAATATAAAAAAATATTTCATAATAAGAAAGGACAGCAAGGATTTCGACAGAATGAAAAAGATTGGGAATGTCATCGGATTTAAATCCATGAAACACAGATATCTTGGAATGTTTGCCGAAAACATAGTAACTTCACATCCGGACAATGAAATAATTTATCCCTTCTGGGGAAGATATCCATACTTTGCAGGCCTCTTAAAATCCAACAACGTATTCCTGCAGCATGGTATAATCAAGGAAGACATTTCATCATGGCTAAACAAGACCAATATGAACCTGTCATTCTTCCTTACAAGCGCAAAGCTGGAATATGAATCAATATTCAAATATCCATATAATTACGATGAAAATGTGGTCCAATTGCTGGGCCTTCCAAGATATGACAACCTTGAAAACCAGAAGGACAAAAAACAGATTGTCATAATGCCTTCATGGAGACGAAATCTTGACAGGAAATCCCATGATTACATTAAGGAAAGCGAATATTTCAAAAGATTCAATTCATTGATTAACAGTGAAAGATTGATTGAAAAGGCCCGTGAATACAACTATGAAATAATATTCAGACCTCATCCGAAAGTCTATGCCTTTATTGACATGTTTGATGAAAACGATTACGTTAAGATAGATTATGACCGAATAAGATATCAGACACTGTTCAATAGCGGATCGCTTCTCATTACCGATTACTCATCCGTGGCATTTGATTTTGCCTATCTCTACAAACCTGTGATATATTACCATTACAGCGATGACTATCATTTTGATGCGGAACACAGCTTCTTTGATTATAAAACAATGGGATTGGGAGAAATCGCAAATGATGAGGACTGCCTGATTGATTTGATTGTCGAATATATGGAAAACGACTGTAAAATTAAAGAGGAATATTACAACAGGATTAAAGATTTCTATCTATTTACCGACAAGAACAATTGCAAAAGGGTCTATGAGGCCATTAAAAAAATCCCATTAAAGGATTAGCTCCATATTATACATTCCCCTTTCAAAACTTCCGATTTTGACACTCTTTTTATTGAATTCTTTAAATCCTATACGCTCATAAAGCTTTTTTGCACCGGAATTTCTAAAATCAGCATCAATGGTTACTCTCTTGTAGTTTTTGGATTTGGCATATTCTATCACGTCGCAAACAACCTTTCTTCCGATTCCCTGACCTCTCAATCTGGAATCGATGGCTATTTCAGCAAGATACAAATCATCATCTTCGATGTCGGCCAATGCAAAATGGTCCAAAATATCCACTATCAGCAGCCTTGGTGATTTTAGATAGAACTTGTGTGAAAGCTCTGAATCATAAATCATCAATACTCCTATTATTTCGCCGTCATCATCCAAAATGACCTTGAAAAAATGTCCCAGTTCCCTTTTAGGCAAATCCTTAGCAATGGTCTTGACGGCGCTTTTCTCATCTTTAAAAAGCATGTCAAATGTTCTGTAGTCCACATCGTAGACCAATTTGGCAACCTTATTCAAATCATGTTTATCGGGATCAAAGGTTTCATATCTCATTTAATCACTATTTACAATTGTTAGGGCAAACACTCCCGCTCCAAATCCGTTATCTATATTTACAACGGCAATTCCCGGAGCGCATGATTGAAGCATTGCATCAAGCGCCACCCTTCCTCCTTCTCCAACACCATAGCCTACAGATGTTGGAACTGCAATTACAGGCACGTCCACAAGGCCTGCGACAACTGACGGCAGAGCGCCTTCCATTCCCGCACATACTATAAATGCACGGACTCCTTCGCCTACCATATGGGCTATTTGAGGAAAGAGCCTGTGAATTCCGGCAACCCCTATATCATAGGAGGTTATCGCTTCGCATCCTCCTTCTTCAACTATGACTCGTGCCTCTTCTGCGATATTGATGTCTGAAGTTCCTGCAGTTATAATTCCGATTTTTGCAATTGGGTCTTTTTTAGTGATTTCATGCCGTATAATCAGTATTTGAGCCCTTCTGTTATAATCAAAGATATATGAGTTCTTACCCAAATCTTCAATGATTCTTTCATAGCGCTCTTGAGACAATTTTGTTATTATCAAATCCTGACTGCTGTTTTCAAGATAATTTCTGATGATTATAATCAAGTCCTCATAGTCCTTGCTTGGTGAAAATACAGCTTCGGGAAAGCCGGTCCTTTCTGTTCTCTTAATGTCAAATTGGACAACATCATCGAACTCCAATATATTATCAGCCTTGAGAAGTCTTTCGGCTTCATCTATATTGAGCTCCCCACTTAGCAATCTTTCAAGAATATCTTTCATAATATAATATATAGGATAAAATTATATAAAATTTAACTTACAATATTATAATTTAATGAAGGCTTTAATGATTTTAACTCAAGGAATTGTCCAAGGCGTGGGATTCAGACCATATGTCTATAGGCTAGCTGTAGATTTAGACCTCAAAGGATATGTCAGAAATCTTGGAAATGTTGTTGAAATCATTATTGAAGGAGAAAAAACCTCTGATTTTGTTGATAGACTACCTAAGGAATTGCCTCCGATAGCCAAAATAGATTCCATGGAAGTCAGTGAAATCGAAATTGAAAACCGCACCGATTTTGAAATAATTGAAAGCGGAGACACCTACTCCGGGGTCAGCGTGATTCCACCGGACATTGCAATATGCGACAAATGCCTTGAAGAAATCAGAAATCCTCAAGACAGACGCTATAAATATCCGTTCAATGCATGTACCGACTGCGGACCAAGATTTACAGTCATTGAAAGCGTTCCTTATGACCGCATTAGAACTTCAATGGAGGATTTCCCGTTATGTGATGACTGCCTTGTCGAGTACAAACAGCCATTGGACAGGCGTTATCATGGAGAGGCGATCTGCTGCAGCGACTGCGGACCCCAAATGGAGATATATGAAGGGAACGTTAAATTGGATGTGGAAAACCCAATCAAAAAAGGTGCTGAGATTCTGAAGGATGGGAAAATCCTTGCAATCAAGGGAATAGGAGGAACACACCTCGTCGTTGATGCATACAATGATGATGCAATCAAAGAGCTGAGGTCAAGGCTCAACAGGCCCAATCAGGCATTTGCAGTAATGTGCAGGGATTTGGAAAGCCTTGAAAAATATGCCCTTTTAAGCGAGAAGGAAATAGAAACAATAACCTCCAACAAAAGGCCAATTGTAATCCTAAAGAAAAATGAAGGATACAGATTCCCTGAAAGCCTATCTCCAGGCCTTCACAACATTGGAGTGATGCTTCCATACTCTCCGATGCATTATTTATTGTTTGATGAAAGCGACATCGACACGTATGTCATGACCTCCGCCAACATTCCGGGCGAACCGATGATGATTGAAAACGGTGAAATCATAAACGGCGTCAATGACTATTCCCTGGTTCACAACCGAAGGATACTGAACAGGTGCGACGATTCGGTCATCAGATTCAGAAACAACGAGCTTTCATTCATCAGACGGTCACGGGGATACACTCCCGAACCGTATACAATCAGATATGATGTCAATAACCTCAACGTATTGGCATTGGGACCCGAGCTTGACGTGACATTCTCAATAGCAAAGGGAGACAAGGTATACCCTTCACAGCACATCGGAAATACCAACAAGCCCAAAACATTGATGTTTTTAAGGAATGCCATTGAAAACATGGAAAGGATTACAAAAATCAATGAGTTCGATGTAATTGCCTGTGACATGCACCCCCATTTCTTTACAACCCGCCTGGCACATGAACTGGCTGAAAAGTATGGTGCGGAAGTCCTGCCGGTTCAGCATCATCATGCGCACACCGTGGCACTTGCAAATGACCATGGCATCGATGAGATGATCAGCATTTCAGCCGATGGAGTGGGCTATGGAAGCGACGGAACAAGCTGGGGCGGAGAAATCCTATACACAGACATCAATTCATTTGAAAGGATGGCTCATCTTGAACCTCAACTGATGCCGGGAGGAGATGTTGCAACAAGATATCCTGCAAGAATGCTTGCAAGCATCCTTAAGGATGACGATTTGATTGGAAACTATATTGATTACTTCAAATATGGTGAAATTGAAATTAAAAATATCAAAAAGCAGATTGATGCGGGCATAAATGTTGGAATAACCACAAGTACAGGCAGAGTCCTTGACTCAATGGCTGTTGCTCTTGAAATCTGCCATGAGCGTACATATGAAGGCGAATGCTCAATGAAGCTTGAATCAGCAGCATATTATGCTACAAAAGAGCTGGAAATTCCTGCAGTCATAGAAGGCAATCAGCTGAACACCACCGAAATCCTGAGAGAGGTCGTAAGGCTATACCAGAATGGCGAGAAAAAGGCAGATGTTGCAGCCGCCGGCCAGATTGCAGTTGCAATCGGATTGAGTGAACTTGCAATTCAAGCGGCAGATAAAAAACAGGTTAGTGACATTGGTGCAACCGGAGGAGTATTCTATAATGAAGCCATAACCGAATGTGTCAAGAATTATGTTGAGGAAAACAGTTATAATTTCATACAACACTTAAATACCTGTGCAGGGGATGGTTCTGTTTCTCTTGGTCAAAGTATTGTTGCAAAAAAGATTTGAAAAGTATTAATTGGACAATACTTTTTTAACAAAATCTAAGTTATAACCAGTTAAATTAACAATATTTTTAACACTGCAACCATTTTCAAACATGTTCAAAACTGTTTGTTTCATACTTTCTTCAACTTTATCATTAGCAATTCTTTGAGCATAATCTTCAACGATTTTCATATTACCACCTAATAGATTTACTACTGTTTTTTTAATTGAATCACTTTTAACGAATTTATCAGCCAATATTAACTCAATTCCTTTGATGAATTGAGCAATTTCATAATCCCAATCATTGATATTTGATATTAAGTATGTAGTTCTTAAAAATATGATATAAAAAAGTAAAAAAAGTGTTTGAAAATTAATTCAAACAATCTATCTATTTTTCATGGTCCTTTCAAGGATATATTCTGCTCTCTCCAAAAGGTTACCATATAATCTGATTTGATTTCTCAACTCATCGATTGCTTCGAGTTGTCCATCGTCGATTCTCTTTTCGATATCCAATAGTTTGGACCATTCGTCTCCTGATGGCAGCTGCAATGTATTGAGCATGTCGTCTGTAAACTGCACATCAAAGTTATTTCTGTTGATTGTAATGTGTATGTTGACTTCGTTCTGCAAATCGTAGTATTTACGCGGACGGCCTCTTAAAATCTTTTTATAAGAAGAATTTAGGATACCTATATCTTCCATTGCACGCAAGTGTGCGATAATGGCTTTTTGTCCAATGTCAAGTTCATTGGAAATTTCACTTACAAACATAGGTTCTTCCCTTAAAAGATTTATAATGTCTCTTCTAGTCTTACAACCCATTACATCAAGTATATCCTCTACATCAATGTCGTCTGAAGGTCCATTGTAGTTGGTTCTCAATTCAATGTGACCTTGAGGTTTATTGACATTTCTGCGAGGTCTTTCGTTTTTCTCAATGTCGTTTGTATTAGTCATGTATATACCTTATGTATCGAAACCTTTATATAACTTTTTGTTACTATAATAATGTAAGAGAAAGATAACTTTTTGTTACTTTAATATTTGGTTCAGAAAAACTTAAAGTAATAACTCTTAAATGATGAACCATTTTCCTATATGTCCATAAATTCCCAAAAACTGAATATTAAAGAGCAAAAAGGAAAATTCTCGGTATAGAGTTATTACATAGGTTTTTCAAATAACCTAAAAAAGGTGTAACTATGACTGATGAAAATAAAAGCGAAACTGAAGTAGAAACTCAAGATTTGGAAGAGAAATATGAAGCTCTTCTTGAAGAAAAAAATCAGGAGATTGAAAAGCTTCAAAAAGATCTTGAAAAATCCGAAAGTGAAACCCAGGAATACATCTCACTATCACAAAGACTTCAAGCTGATTTCGAAAATTTCAAAAAGATAACTGACAAGAGAAATCAGGAGCTAGTAAAATTCGCTAATGAAAATGTTATAAAAGATTTCCTAGACTGTTATGAAGACTTCGGCAGAGCTTTAGAAACCGAAAATGATGAAGATTTAAGAAAAGGTATTGAATTGATCTACAATAAGTTTAGTGATGTGCTGGCAAAAGAAGGAGTAAGCGAAATTCCTGCAAAAGGAGAAAAATTCGATTTGAACAAGCATGAAGCATTGATGGTTCAAGATTCTCCTGATGTCGAAAACGGATACATTATTGAAGAGTTGATGAAAGGATACATGTACAAGGACAAAGTCCTCAAATACTCAAAAGTTATAGTTTGTAAAAAATAACGTTTATTAAATAATAATATATTAAAAAAATAAGGTGATAATTATGTCTGATACTAAAAAAGAAAAAATTATTGGAATTGATTTAGGTACAAGTAACTCAGCTGCATCTGTGCTTGTGGGAGGAAAACCAACCACAATCCCTTCCGCAGAAGGTGCAAGCCAATACGGTAAATCATTTCCAAGTTACGTTGCATTTACCGAAGACGGTCAAATGCTAGTCGGTGAACCAGCAAGAAGACAAGCAGTAACAAACCCTGAAAATACCATTTCAGCAATCAAAAGAAGCATGGGTACCGATCACAAAGTTACCGTGAACGGAAAACAATACTCTCCACAAGAGATTTCCGCATTTATCTTACAAAAAATCAAAAAAGATGCAGAAACCTTCCTCGGAGAACCTATCCAAAAAGCTGTAATTACCGTACCTGCATACTTTGACGACAACCAAAGGACCGCAACAAAAGATGCAGGAACAATCGCAGGACTGGACGTTGTAAGGCTCGTAAACGAACCAACCGCAGCAAGCCTCGCATACGGTCTTGACAAAGCTGAAGAAGATGACATGAACATCATGGTATACGATTTAGGTGGAGGTACCCTGGACGTAACCATCATGGAATTCGGTGGAGGAGTATTTGAAGTAAGATCCACCAGCGGAGACACCCAACTCGGTGGTACCGATATGGATAACGTATTAATCAAATACTTAGCTGATGAGTTCAAAGCACAAGAAGGCGTTGACCTGATGGACAACGACCAAGCTGTACAAAGGTTAAGAGAAGCTGCAGAAAAAGCAAAAATCGAATTGTCCACTACCACAACTACCGAAGTCAACTTGCCTTTCATTGCAATGGGAACTGACGGAACCCCTAAAAACCTAATCATTTCACTTACAAGAGCAAAATTAGAAGAGCTCGTCGATTCAATTGTCGAAAAATCAGGCAAACCAATGCAACAAGCATTAGATGACGCTAAAATGAGCAAATCAGAAATTGACAAAATCATCTTAGTCGGTGGACCTACCAGAATGCCAATCGTACAGAAATTCGTAGAAAAATTCATAGGAAAACCAGTCGAACGTGGTATTGACCCAATGGAATGTGTATCCATGGGTGCTGCTATTCAAGGAGGAGTATTAGCCGGTGAAATTAAAGACATCGTATTGTTAGACGTTACTCCATTATCCTTAGGTATCGAAACCTTAGGTGGAGTTTCAACCACTTTAATCGAAAGGAACACAACAATCCCTACCAAGAAAAGCCAAGTATTCTCCACAGCTGCCGACAATCAGCCTTCAGTAGACATCAACGTACTTCAAGGTGAAAGGAAAATGGCAGCAGACAACACTTCACTCGGACGTTTCCAACTTGTGGGAATCCCACCTGCACCAAGAGGCGTTCCTCAAATTGAAGTAACCTTTGATATTGACGCAAACGGTATTATCAATGTAACCGCTAAAGACAAAGGAACAGGCAAAGAACAAGCAATCACAATTACCTCTTCCACCAAACTGTCCGATGAGGAAATCGAACAAAAAATCAAAGAAGCGGAAATGAATGCTGAAGCAGATAAGAAAAGACAAGAAGAAATCGAAATCAGAAACAATGCAGACTCATTAATTTACACTTCAGAAA
>NZ_SUTI01000013.1:17415-40524 GCF_015062985.1 Methanobrevibacter sp.
TAGATGAACTTAAAGATCAAGTATCTGAAGATGAAAAAACTAAAGTCGAAGGACTTGTAGCTGAATTAAGAGAACTTATAGCTGGCGATGACGTTGATGCCATTAAAGCAAAGTCTGATGAATTATCCAACGTAATTCAAGAAATTGGTGCAAAAATCTACCAACAAGCACAGGCAGAAGCACAAGCTCAACAACAAGCAGGAGCTGACCCTAATGCAGGTGCTGGCGACAACAGCGATGATGACACAATAGATGCAGACTATGAAGTAAAAGACGATTAGATTAAATAATACAGTTTTATTGGATTGTTAGGTTAAGACAAAATCAGAATCAGAATCAAAAAAATAGTTAAACTAACAATTAAAATAAAACTATTATTTATTCTATTTATTATTTTTTAAGGTGAACAAATGGCAGACAAGCGAGATTATTATGAAGTTTTAGGCGTTGACAAAAACGCCGATGAGAAAACAATTAAAAAAGCTTATCGTAAATTAGCCAGACAATACCATCCGGACGTTTGTGATGAACCAGATGCAGAAGATAAGTTTAAAGAAGTAAGTGAAGCTTACGCTGTCTTGTCTGACGATGAAAAACGTCAAAGGTATGACCAATTCGGTCATGCAGGAATGGATGGATTTACAGCTGAAGATTTCTATCAAAACGTGAACTTCGACGACATTTTCCAGGGATTCGATATAGGAAACATATTCGATATGTTCTTCGGAGGAGGAGGTGCCCGCTCCAGAGGAAGGAATGCAGGCCCTCAAAGAGGTTCAGACATATATACTGAAGTTCCAATAACTCTTGAAGAGGCATTCCAAGGCTGTGAAAAGGAAATCAAAATCACAAGAAGCGAATTGTGTCCAACATGCCACGGTTCCAAATCAAAGCCTGGATCCGACCCTGAAACCTGTACAACCTGTGGAGGAACAGGCCAAATCAAGGAAGTCAGCAACACTTTCCTAGGCCAGATGGTTAACGTAAGGGCGTGCAGAGACTGTGGCGGAACAGGTAAGATAATTACAGATCCATGTGAAGACTGCCACGGTAAGGGAAGCAAAAGAAAAACAAAAACAATCAAAATCGAAATTCCTGAAGGAGTCGACGAAGGCAATCACTTAAGGGTTTCAGGTGAAGGAAACTGCGGCGAAAAAGCAGGTCTCGAAGGGGACTTGATTGTAACTATCCACATCAAAAGGGACAAGAAATTCACCCGTGAAGGCGACCACCTGTACATGGAACAGCAAGTGAGTTTCCCGCAAGCGGCATTGGGTGATGTTTTAAGCATTCCTACCATTGAGGGGAAAGAGGTTGAATTCAAGATTGCTCCTGGAACACAAAGCGGTACTGTATTCAAACTAAGAGGCCAAGGAATGAACTCCGTCAGGCACAAAGGTAGAGGAAACATGTACGTTACCGTTACTGTTGTAGTTCCTAAAAAATTAAATTCAAAACAAAAAGACTTGCTCAAGCAGTTCGCCGAAATCAGCGGAGATGAAATCAAGCAGGTCAAAAAAGGACTCTTCGACAGGGTCAAGGATGCAATGGAGTAGATTAGTCAACACTAATTTACTTTTTTTACTATTTTTTATTACCGATTTTCAAGGCAAAAATAAGTGCCACAAATATTGAAGCAACGATACATTAAATGTTATTTTGTAATGAAATCATATACAATAAATTATAGGTTATCGAATATAATTAAGTGACATTTTAAAAACAGTAATTATAAATTGAGTAATCTATATGAAAAAATAAAAAAAGTAATAGAGATTAAAAATCCCTATTTTTTAACAGTAATTTTAACTGATTTTGCAACTTTATTGTAAAGGTTGTTTCCAGCAAAGTTAACTTTAGCAGTGTATTTGCCTTTTTTCTTTAAGTTTTTAACTTTAAAGGTAGCTTTACCTTTAGCGTTGGTGGTTGCTTTGTAGGTTTTACCTTTAACTTTTAAGGTTACTTTAGCTTTTTTGATTGCTTTACCTTTACTGTCTTTTAAGGTTACAGTGTATTTTTTGGTTTTGACTTTAGCTTTGAAAGTTTTCTTTTTAGCAGTCAATTTGGCTGCTTCTTTGCTGATTTTGATAGTTGCAGTCTTGGTGGATTCTGCATAATATGCATCTCCAGCAAACTTAACTGTTAACTTTTGAGTTCCAGCTTTAGAAGCAGTGATTTTGTAATTAACTACACCTTTATCATCAGTGGTATATTCTTTACCGTTGATAGTTACTTTTTGATTTGCTAAAACCTTACCTGAGTTGTCTTTTAAGACAATTTGGTAATTTACACCAGATTTAGTGGCGGTTACTAAAAGTGATTTGTCTGGAGCGGTAATTGCTGATGGTGCTTTGGTAATGGCGACATAATTATAAACAGATTTATAAAGGTAGTTATTATCGCCCTCAAATTTAATCAAAGCAAGATATTCTTCAGGAACCACATTAATATTGAATGTGGCTTTACCGTTCATATCAGTAACGTTAGCGAATGTTTGACCTGCAAGAGATACAGTAACTGTTTTATTAGACACTGGACGACCGTATTCATCTAAAAGTTTAACTGTAAAGAGATCATCAGTGCCGTAAACTTTGGTAAACTCAACAGCAGCAACAACAACTTTGAGCTTATCGGTAGGAACACCTGTGTTTCCAGATTCAGTTATATTACCTGTTCCATAAATAGTCATATCACCTTCACCTTCATTACTGGTCATTTTGTTATCGGCAATAGTACCATTATTGTCACCTAATTTAGCCGCATAATCTCCGGTTGTTTCAATCTCATTGTTTGTAATAGTGAAATTACCTTTTTTGATTACAACACCAGTATCAGCGATTCCCATTTGATCCCAAATAGATTTATCGCCTACTTTTGAAGCATTGGAAGTAATATTGTTGTTATCAATGGTTATTTCATCAATATAAGCACCAATACCTATAGTATGATTACCACTTACTTTAATATCATTTTCAATTATTTCTGCTTCGGTTCCACCTACTTCAATACCTACAACATAATAAGCTTCACCGGTTATGTTATTCTTTTGAATAGTAATGGTGACCGGCATGTAATTCATTCCAGAGTAAATCGGGTAAGCAGAGTTAGCAGCAGTAGTGTCTATATTATTTGAAACGATTATTCCTTCAGCAGTGCCTTCAACATCAATGCCACATGCATATTCGTCAGATGTTACAACAATATTGTTGTCTGAAATAACAAAATACTCGTCATTAATAATGATAGCATAGGTATAACCTGCACCATTAACAAGTATATCGTTAGAAACAACTTTTGCATTAGCGGAATTCAAAATATCAATACCATAAATAGTATCCCAGCTAGTGCCTCCATTAGTGCTTATAGTAATATTATTGTTGTTTAATATCGCATCATCACAACCCACTATAACAATACCTTCACTGAAAGATTCACGGGTAGCGCCCCAGTTAACAGCAAAGGTAGGAATAGCAATGTCAAAATCATTATCTCTAATTACAAGATCACTATTTTTAACGAAAACAGCATATGATCTGGTATTATTGGATGAGTCATAAATTGGGTAACCCCAATCATCATAGCCAATGATTACGAATTGGTTATCAACCATACCATTGAATGTTACATTGTTATCAACAATAGTTAAGTTAACTTCTTCAGCAACAATAGCATAATTATTAACTTTACCACTATTAGCATTAACAACAATATCATTATCTATAATTTTCACAATATCATTTGTTGAATCAGCATTGATTCCTATGGCATTAGAAGCGATTTTATTATCAGTTATGATTGCATTACCACTAATTACTTTAATACCACAGTTATCAGTTTTCATACTATCCCAAACAGGATTATCTCCAACATTTGAAGCAAAAGCATTAATAATATTGTCCTTTATTTCAACCTTGGAAACTTTAGTTCCAATACCAATAGTATGATTACCATCTACATAAATAACATTTTCATAAATATGAGCTTCTGAAGCAGCAATCTCTAAACCAACAACATAGTAAGCTTCACCTTTAATTTCATTGTTATTTATGGAAACCACTACGTCCTGACCTGCTACCATACCAGTGTAAATCGGATAAGCGGAATTGGTTGCAGTAGCAGTGACAATATTGTTCTCAATCTCACCTTTAGCTGCACCTTCAACATCAATGCCACATGCATATTCGTCAGAGGTTACAGTAATGTTATTAGTATATATTTTGAAAAGTTCATCATTGATAATGATACCATAGGAATAACCTGCACCATTAAGAACTATATCGTTAACTACAACGGTTGGATTAGCGGAATTCAAAATATCAATACCGTAAATAGTATCCCAACTATTACCGCCATTAGCACTTATTGTAATATTATTGTTGCTTAATACCGCATCATCACAACCTGCTAAAACAATACCTTCACTGAAAGATTCACGGGCAGCACCCCAGTTTACAGCAAAGGTAGGAATGGCAATATCAAAATTATTATCCGCAATCTTAACATCACTATTTTTAATGAAAACACCATAGGCGTGAGTGTTATTGCTGGTATCATAAATAGGATAACCCCAATCATCATAGCCAATGGTTACGAATTGGTAATCAACCATACCTGCGTATGTTACATTGTTATTAATAATAGTTAAATCATCAATCTCACTAGCAACAATAGCAAAATTATCAATTTTACCAGTGTTAGCAATCACATTAATATCATTTTTTCTGATAACAACAGTGCCTTCTTCAACTGCTTCAATACCTACATTAGTAGAGGAGATATTATTATTTTCAATAGTTACATCACCTAAAACAGCAATAGCAATACTTTCTTTACCTAAAATAGTGTCACCGGTAGGGTCATCACCAATATTTGTACCAAAACACTCAATTGTATTTTTAGAAATAGTAGATTCACCATTTTTAGCACTGTCACAAATTCCGACTGTGTAATTACCTTTTACTGAAATATTATTGTTAGTAATTTCAGAATCCCATTGTGATAACTCTATACCACAGGCAAAGTAGGATTCAACATCAATAGTGTTATCAACATAATTAACACCATCAATAATACCCATAGTTAAAACACCACTAATAATACCATAAGTTGCGCCAGGTGCTTTAAGTGAAATTGTGTTATTTTTTACAATACCCTCTTCAGAAGGTCCTTCGACTTCAATAGCGTTTGCATAATAATTATCAGAGGAAATTGTTAATTGATTGTCTGAAACTTCAAAATCGTTTCCTGCAATCAAAATACCATAAATATAATTGTAACCTGTTGCTTTAATTACATTGTTTTTAATTAAAACTTCTTCAGAAACAATAGGATCCTCTGAAATGAGATTCATTGGATTTCCCCTAACAGAAATACCTACTATTGAATCTAATTTACCATAATGATTATTATATTTAATATTCATTTCATTGTCGATGATATTTACATCGTAACAATAAAATAAATCAATACCTGCAGAGAATATTTTAGTATTTTCAAGTGAATACATGTCAGGATGTTTTATAGCAACTGAAGGAAGTGTAATATCAAAATTGTTTTTTTGAATTATAATCTCGTCTGAAGATATTTCTTCTTCCTCATCCCCTTCAATACGAATAGCATTATTTATGTAAGTTCCGTTTGTGCATCCAACATAAGTTATATTGTTGTTAATAATTTTCAAAGTATCGACAGAAAATGCATAAATTGCATAACTATCAGAATCTTCAACAGCAGTGAAATTTATTTTACAGTCAGAAATTATTACATTAGAAACTTCAGACATAGTGATTAATGCATAATCTGAACCTGTTAAATCAAAACCATTTATTTCAACATCATCTGAAGAAATTACAAAGGATACTCCGTTAAATATTGCATTTTTTCCAGTGAACTTAATTTCTCGATCAATGGTAATGTAATTTACATCAATTCCGGAAAAGTCCCCTTCAAAAATTAATTCATCATCTGTTACGGTATCCAACAAATTACCTGAATCATCAAAGTAATTGTGGAACGTATTATTTGTTACAACATTTTCCGCTTTCAAAACATCATCAAAGCCGTCATCAGCTTCAACAACACCTTCATCCTCAACACTAAGCGGTGCATTATCTTCTTGAACGCTTAGAACATCTTGATCAATGGTTACTTCATCATCCACTTCTGATAATGTTACATTTTCATCAGCCGCAAAAGTTGCACTAACTGATAAAACCATTAAAAAAAGTAGAAGCAATGAAATAATCAGGGCTTTTTGTTTAATATTTACACCTCTTTATTATTATTAAATTAAAGTATAGTCTAATAAATTTGATGAATAAAAATTATAGATTGACTATATTAAAAAATAGTAATTAAATATATTTAAATGTTATTAAAGGTTATTTGAAAAAAAAGTAAAATAAAGGTTAATAACCTTTACTTTTTGATTTTGATTGTATTTTTAATTGTGCATCCGCCAAAACTTGAACTGATAGAATATTTACCTACTTTCAAATTCTTAATGGATGCAGTAGCTACGCCTTTTTTATTTGTTCTGGCAGTGTATTTTTTACCTTTGATTTTAAAAGTAACCTTTTTCTTTTTCACTGCTTTACCATTCTTATCAACCACTTTTACTGAAAATTTAATCTTTTTAGCTTTTTTCGCTACGATATTTTTTGCAGTCAGGGTAGGCTTGAAAGTTAGCTTGTTTGAAACTTTATCGCCTTTAAACTCTGAAGTGATTGTGTAGGTTCCGGCTTTAAGTTTGAGTACTTTGGTGGCATAACCGTTTTTATCTGTCTGGACTTTGTAAGTTTGACCGTTTACTTTAATGGTTACGACATTTCCAGCACCATAACTTCCGTCAGATCCTTTTACACGCACTTTATAGGTTATTGTGTTTCCATAATAGACAGTATAACTTTTGCTTTCAACAATTGAAGGCAAAACAGTTATTTTTGCAGTATTTTTAGAATCATAATACTGTGCATCACCTGCAAATGAAACAGAAACTGAATAGCTGCCTTTGGAAATAACCGGCATGATTATTTCTCCTTTGGAATTGGTTGAAATATCATAAGTTTTTGAACCGATTTTCACTGAAACCAACTTATTAGGTAACAAATTACCTTTTGCATCTTTCAAAATGGCTAAAACACCACCAGGATAAACATTTGTATTGATTGTGAGTTTTGTGCTTAGTAATTTATAAGCAGTTAAATTAGCATTTGCAGAAGTTGATTTGAAATAATCCGGATTAATAATTTTTGCAATGATTAATGGAGAAGCATCATATATTTCAGGTATTTCTCCCATGAGAGAAGCTATACCATTGACATCACTGACAGCCTTACCAACATAACTTTCATAACCCTCATCGTTGACGTAAAATTCGACAGTTATTCCCTCAACGCCAATGCCTAAAATGTTTTTAATTACAGCTATGAATTCAGCGTTCCTATGCATTGCACCAGTTGTATTGTATAAAACTACATCCAAGTCTCCATCTTCAACACTTAAAAGAGCGGAGAATTCGGTTAACCTGAAGTATTTTTTATTTACTAATGCTGAAATGGTATATGAAGCTGGAGTGTAGTCAACAAAACTATATTCGGATTTTGCTTCACCATTTGTTATAATGGCCTCACTAATGACATTACCGTCTAAATCCATAAATTTGACTGTTGCACCTTCCAAAGCATTATCTTCAGTTGTGAAAACAAATGTTCCATTTTCCAAGTAATTGATATTGATATCTTGAAGAATACCATTAACCAAATACTTATAATTGTTCCTTACAACATTATTTGACGCATCATTTACTCCATCATCACCTATTCCCAATTCTGAAACCAGATAATTGTCTTCGATGACATTATTAATTGCATCTTCATCTAAGAGTATTGCATAACCTTTATTAGAAGTGATTTCATTGTTTGTAATATTATTATTAGTTGAATTAGAATCAAGATAAATTCCAGCATTTCCTTCAGAGATTACATCATGATTGTTAAATGAAATCGCTTCACCAGTTCCATTAGCGATTATTTCATTTTCAACAATTTCATTATTAACAGAATTGGCAAGTGCAAATCCATAAGCTAGTTTTGCATTGATTTCAAAATTATTTTCGCTAATTTTATTATTATTTGAATTGAAAGCTTCAATTCCATATACAACATCGGAATTTATTACGAATGTATTTTTATTGATAATGGAATTTTGTGGCTTTTCCAAATTAATACCATAAGCTACACAATCAGATTGCATATTAACAATATTTGAAGTAATTATTGTATCGGTAGATTCCTGCCCAATCACAAATCCTTCAACGAAATATGTTCCTTCCAATAGGATTTGATTGTTAATAAAGCGAGTATTTGTTGCACCTTGACCTTCAGGAGCATTATGTCCCTCAGTATATCCTAAAACTCCCATTCCATAGATATAATTATCATTACCGTATACATAGATATTATTTGATGAGAAAGTGTTATCATGACTATTATAATACAAGTCAATACCTACAAGGGAGTTAGTGGATTGATTGGTGCCAACTGTCCTATTTAATTTAGAAGTGACATTAACCCTATTTCCAGAAACGTTGTTTCCGGAAGCATAAATCATTAAAATTCCGTAAGTTCTGAAAATTCCTGTGACATAATGATTTCCGTCAAAGCAACTACCGTCAAGGCAACTTCCATCTAAACAATTACCATCCAGACAATTACCGTCTAAACAATTACCATCCAAACAGTTACCATCCAGACAATTACCGTCTAAACAATTACCATCCAAGCAATTACCATCCAAACAGTTTCCGTCTAAACAATTACCATCCAAGCAATTGCCGTCAATGCAGTTACCGTCAATACAAGTTTCACCACCGGAAAGGGCATAAATGTTACCTGTACCTTCAGTTTTAATGGTGTTGTTGATAAAATTACAGTCCTCAACTGTGTGGGCGAGGAGTGTGTAAGTTAAATAACTGCCGCTGGAGAATAGCCTGTTGTTCAATACATCAACATTGCTTGATTCCACCACATAAATTGCATAGGCTGAATTTAGGTCGAAAACTTCAATATCACAATTTTTAATTGTTGCTCCGAATACCCTATAGGCAACTACTCCCCAACAATTTGATCCTCCGGCATCATTGTTTCTAATCACTAAATTCTCGAGCCATGCACCGTCAGAAGATACTTGGAAAGTAGTGTTGTAGAAGATTGCATTTTGACCATTGATTTTGACACCTCTATTGACAAGGATTCTTAGATTGTGGAATTCTCCTTCAAAATTTAATATATCCCCATCTTTAATATCTGATTTGAATGCTCCATTGTCTTCCAAGAAAGTAGTATTTAAATTGGAAGGAGTTACTGTGTAGGTTGTTCCATTAAAATTGTAAACCGGAACTGATGGATCATATTCACCTTCAGGAGTTAAAACCTTACCTCCATTTTTTGGAATATTGTTCGGACCTATCACATTTTCCGAATTAGCATCAGCGTCCCTTGCATCAATAGCATAAGTGTTGCCTGTGAATATATAGTTATTTACGATAGTAATGTTTCCAGGCATTCTTTTTGAACTTAATTTTTGGATTAGAACACCGACACCGGATTGGCTTGTAATGTTATTACCTATGACTGTTAGGTTATAAGAATAAGAATTATATAAAATTCCCACACCTGAAAGTGTTGAAATATTATTGTTTTTAATTATTATATCAGAACCCTGCGGGTGTATTCCAGTACCTCTATAAGCTATCTGGACAATATTGTTTTCTACAGTAGAATGGTCCAACACTGAAATTCCCGCACCGCTGGATAATATTCTTGCATTTAAAATTGTATTATTTGCAATAGTTGAATAAGTGCCTCCAACAATTCCTATATCTCCACCTACTTCAATATTAGGGTGATTATAATCCGCACCAGTCATATTAATTATCCAATTATTAATAATAATATTGCCTGATGCCTGGGATGACACACCACGATATGCTCCAATAATCCTATTTGAGTCAACTGTGTTATTTGCACCCATTAATTGAATTCCATAACTCCAGGAAGTAGGAAGAACGTGATATTTTATAGTGTTATTGTAAATCAAATTAAAATTGGAGTTTCCTCCTTTCAAAGGACCTCCAGAGTAGCTTGATAAGTAAATTGCATTTGCATCATCACAACCGATTAGATTATTTGCTATATAATTGTAATGAGCTCCACTTATAAGCAATGGAGGAGTTGAACGAGTTCCATGACCGTAAGTAATTCCATATGCATTTAAATTGTTATGAGTGACATTATTATAATTTGCACTATTTGCAATACAAACCGCATAAGATGAAGCCCCAGTATTGTTAATAAAACAATCCTGAATGGTACAATAACTTACTCCATTTAAGAAAATACCATATGTTGTTTCTTTTGTATTGAAAATGTTCAATTTTGAAATAGAGCTTCCGGAAGCTCCATCAGAAAATGTAAACATGCAATTGGATAATCTGACATTGTCTTTTCCAACAACATTTACTGACTTTTTAAAAACAAACTTTAAATTTGAAAAATCGCCTTCAAGATTAATTGTATCTCCTTCACTTGCGGAAGAATCCTTTAATTCCCCTGTAGATGCATCAAAATAATTATAATAATTTGATTTATTAACCGTGTGGGAATTAGCAGATACAATATCCTCACTATCAGAAGCCACAACATCCTCAGATGCAACTTCCTCCAAAACAGTTCCATCATCACTTGAGATAGTGTCATTCAAATCATCGGCAGCACTCACAGCGCCGATAGACACTAAAAGTAATAATAAAACTAATAAAATATTAATTTTTTTAATCATGATATACCTCTTTTACATAAATAATCTATACTATTATTATGTATTGAAATAAAGTATATTTAAAAATTACTAAATTTGAAAAAAATAAAAAAAAGTTGATGATTAATTAATAATCATCATATTCGTCTTCATCATTTCTTACATATCCGACAAGGAATATTGCAATCAGAACAATTATTGCAATGATAACAAATATCGGCATGCTTGATTCAGTTGCACTTGCAGATTTGGCCGCTGAGTTTTCTGACAATTCATATGCTTTTGCGCCTGACTCTCCGGAACCGCTATCGGAAGCGGAACTTGAAGAGCTTGAAAGTTCACTGGCAGATCTTGCATCTCCACTTTCTGAACCGTCTGCACCAACGGCAGTTCTTCCTCCGTCGCTGCTACTGGACCTGTCGTTTGATGTTCCGTTTACCAATTGCTGCGCATTGGAGTTTTGATTTCCGGAGTTTGAATCACCATTGCTTGAACCGCCTTGTTGCTGTGAGTTGGAGGCCTGGTTTTCCTCTTCAGGCATCTGATATAAAGGATCAGTATTTGTTGCCTGTGCAAGTATCTCTGCAAATTTCTGTTTTTCAGCAGGAGTTAATGAACTCATTTGGATAAGCTGTGCGTTGAAAGCAAGGTTTTTACATGTGTGGTGACAACATGCTACACCATATTTGTTTACGTTATCTATATACTTGTCAACCAGCTCCTTATATGTCTTCATGTCTGTATGCCAGGTCCCCTGGTCTGCAAGGTAAATCATCCAAGCAAGTGAAGTCTGATAACCTGATGCTGTTGTTGCACTGTTGACATATCCGTCCATGCCCAACAGCTCATTGGCCAATTGATTACCCAATTGGGTATCAAGATTGTTTCCACTTACTGTCAAACCTCCAAACATGTTCTGGATTCTAGCCGCATAGGAGTTCATTCCGGCACCACCGCCGGTAATGAGCGGCATGTAATATTTAGGGTTCAAAAGCATTGTTCTTATTTCAAAATCGATTTCCTCTTCATAGGTTCTTGCAATATAATTGTTTTTGCTTCTTATATCTACAAATGAAGTGTCTGGCCTTTCCTGACCTGACCTTTCCTTCAATATATTAGCAGCATTGTACAATCCGCCAAACCAGTCATAGTAATCATCTGAATCGAACAGTCTCCATGTACTGTCAAAGTTCTGAGTAATCAAATCAGTCTTGTTGAGCAGATATATGAAGTTGTCCTTTTGATTTGTTATTACAATATTGCCGTTATCGTCTATTGTCCAGGAGTAGGATACCCTTGAGAGATACACGTCCATTGCGAACTCGTTGACGGTGTTTATATCCCAATCGGCTGTGTTCGGAATAAGTGTTGACATACCTGTTCCTTCAAGGACATTGCCTGGAAGACCGAACAGCCTGTCAAGTGAAGGGTTTTCAGCATAATGCTTTTTCACGTAGTTGTTGGTGGCGTTTTCGCCTTCAGCAAATGCTGCTAATTTTACCGCCTTCAACATCCATGATAGCCAGTCCTTATTGCTTGTAACGATACTTGCAAACACGTCAATCCTTGGTCTGTTTACAACACTGCCATTGGTTAATTTAACGGTTAACTTATCCAAAGGAAGCATTTCAACACCAATTACTTTTCCGTTGTCTGCCCATACTGGCTTACATCCAAGGAAATAAAGGAATTCTGCTACGCCAATACCTTCAGTTCTTGATATTTCAGTACCCCATAAGATCAATGAAGTCAATTCCGGCCATTTGCCGTGTTTTTCATAATATTCAGAGAGCAACAAATCAACGATTTTGATTGCTGATTCATAAGCTGACTCTGAAGGCATTCTTGTAGGGTCTGATGCATAACCGTCATAACCAGTAGGAATTGAATCACCATAGGAAGGGTCTGCAAAGAGTCCTGATTTCACATATCCTCCTTCAAGAGCGGTCAATATAGCATTCCATTCGTTGTTGTTTTGGATATTGACAATGACCTGTTCGGCATACAATGTTGAGTTGTATAATGAAGATCCGACCGGAATGTTATATTTCTGTGCCAAATCACTTATTGAAGAGCCGTTTACCAAATCGGTCACATAATCTCTTAGGAACTGCTTGATTGCACTGGCTTGAACCAGATAATTGAGATTTCCTGAAATGTCCTCGTAGAAATTCATTCCCTTGAGTTCAGGATACAGGAATTCCATGATGTATGTGTAAATCTTGGTTTGGGAAGTTGTGATTGTAATGACCTCTTCCACAAGCTCCTCACCTGTCAATATTTTACCCAATGTATGCAAACCGTAACTTATGAAATCATCACTCATCGCTTCCAAATACAAGTGAAGGTCATCCAACCACTGGTCAAATGTTTCAGCTTCTGTAAAGTTTCTGAAACCTAATGTTGGAGCCAGTTTGATGATTTTTGCCTTATATTCTTCAGCGTTTGATGATACATCGAGAGCCACCTGGTCCTTATAGTATGTAATATAATTATTTAATACGGTGTAGTTACCATATAAACCGGATGTCACCATTGCCGGGGTCATGTGAGTGATCAGCAATGCTGCAATCCTGTCCCTTGCAACCATGGCCTCACCAGGGTTGGATACGATATAAGGATATAGTGTCGGATTCAATGTCAGCTCGAAAGTCCAGTCACCTGCAACAGCACCCAAGTTAGTGCCCGGGAGCCATTCGAGGGTTCCGTGGGTTCCCATATTGACGATTGCGTTTACCTTTGCGGTCTTGTCCAGCCATTTGTAGAATGACACATAGTACTGTGTCGGAGGCAAAGTCAAGTCGTGGTAATTTTCAACCGTTTTGAGCTCTTCCCAACCTCTACTTGGCTGGAATGTGACAAATACCTTACCGAACCACATTCCCGGAACGATCATGTACTGCTCATCTGTGCCGTTATATACCATTGACGGACCCAAACCTGAACCCCAGTAATCGGTCATGTTCTTTATGAGGTCGGCTGGAATGTCCCTGATCAGATTACGGAAGTCCCTTGTTGAAATCAGCTGATTGTGTTTGACAAGTTCATTATAGTTTTCCTCGACGTACTGTCTCAAAAGACCGTAAGCCCATGAACCCTTGTTACCCATTTTGAAAATGCGGTCCTCAAGTTCCTGTGGAGTCATCCTTTCACGGATGTCCCCTCCGGTATCATAACCCTGCTCATATAACTTGACAATCAGATCATAAGTTGATTGGGTTACATTGAGATATGAAGCACCGATTTCAGCCTTGCCCGGAGGATAGTTGTAAAGTACAATAGCTATGGTCTTATCGTGATTTTCCAAATCCTTCAAATCAGCCCAGCCACAGCTCAGCTTAACCATCTTATCCACACCGGTCTGGATTACATGAGTATCACCTGCATCGTCAACATATGACAGGATAACCGGTCCGTAGACACCTTCAAAACTTGGGTAGGTTACAGCATAGGTCCATTCGATTTGAGGACCCAGTTCGGAATTAAAACTGTATTCAGATATTTCATTAACACCTTTGAGAACAGCCAAGTCTATTTCAGATAAATCAGGTTCTGCTGAACCATTGGCATAACTTAAAGACCAACTATATAGTGAAGTGATCAGTGAAATTCCCAATCTTGAGGAATTTGTGATGCCTTTTAATATAGAAGACATTGAAGGGGCAGTGCTTGTCTTGAATACATTAAAGGCAGGCCTGCCGCTTGCGGCATAACTTCTAATCAAAGCATCCACAACATCTCCACCACCATAGTAAGTAGCGATAGCTATGAGCTTTTTATCCGGAGAAAATTTGGCTTCGTAATCGTTTTCAAAATCGCTGAATAAAGATTTGGGATTTAATTCGCGTTCAACCCAATTTTGATAGTTCTCATTCATCCAGTTGAGGCTGCCGTCAGGGGTTTTGGAATAACCCGGATTTGTTGTAATCCACTCATGAATCAGATTTGCTTCAGGAACAAGAGTATACATTCCCAAATCAGGATGGTAAAAACCACATTCTGGACTCATCATAGGAATTCCGTCATCGGTCAATGTAGGATTGGAATATTTTTCAGGTTCGATTAGATAACGAACGTAATTAAAGTAATTTTCCATGTTCTTAACCAGAACGGTTGAGTCCTTGATATCTTCCGCCTGGAAATAGGATCCGATGTAAGTATTTTCAATAGTATCATAGATATTATTGCTTGGATTGGCTCCAATGATATGCATACCAGTTGTATTCAATATCTCTTGTGAGTAAACTCCGAAAGTGTATGCGACCTTATATTTATTGTTAGCCGGAGAGTTCTTCAACAATTGCTTTAGATATGCTGCTGTAAACTTGTTATAAGCTGAGTTTTCAGCAAACATGTCAATGTGGATGTAGTTTGCATATTCCGCCAACCATGCCCTTGACTCGTCGAAGTTAGTGGTACTGATGTATGCAACACGCCTTGACATGTTCATCAGCAGGTCAACCTTTTCGTTGTGAGAAGCGTAATCCACCAATAATAGCATGTCTGGAACAAACATCACATCCTTAATGTCCAATGTACCGCTGTTTTTAGTAAAATCAATACCTTTGAGATAAATCGGATTGTATGTCAGGTAGGTAAACTCCAAATTATATATTTGAGAACCTAATCCTGTGAATGTTGCAATACCATTATTATTGGTTGTCTGAGTTGAAATCAACTTATTTGTAGAATTTTCATACAACTTTACGGTAGCTCCCTTAAGTTCAATTCCATCTTCCGTCCATGTTTTGCCTGTTTCATTGAAAGAATCATAAACGTGAACATTAATTACATTATTCCCTGCTTCAAGGATTCCCTCATCTGATTGAGAAGACTGAACATCCGGAACATCTGGAACTTGCGTTATCTCTTCTAACTCGCTTGGAGCACTCACCACATCAGATATTGTTTCATTATCTCCTGCAAATACGCAGCTTACAGAAAATACAAGTAATATTGAAATAATTAATGCAAATAATAATCTTTTATCCGTTTTCGTTTTTTCACCTCCTTCATGCCCAATTGAAACATAGCAAAATATAATATTTACTATAAGTTTAAATTTGATTTGAAAACATATAAAATTAACTAAACTTAATTAAAGTTATCCCGGACTCAAAAATTGTATACACAAAAAAGATACATTTAAATACTTAAATGACTAAACAAAATTTACCAATATTTTAAGAGGTGATACTAATGCGCAAGATAATGATTTTACTAGCGATAATCATTGTTGGAATGCTCATTCCAGTGGGATTTTCAACAAGTGACACCCAAGTGGTAATAACCTATGGTGAGACAACCTACAACAACGCAAATTATAAAAATACTGTAGACGGATTTTTTGTAAACAATGCAGGCATCGATTTGAAAAACGTGGACTCAAAAATTATCACAGCTTCAGACGTGAACAAGATTTCAAGTTCAATAACAGGCAAGACCTACTCCTCAGATCAGGTATTTTCATCCGCACTCGTGGATTTGAACGAAAATGACAATCTGGAAGTGAGTGTTGACAAATCCAAAATTACAACAATCACAGGAGACATGTACCTTTCCGCACTTAAATCAGCGGGAATCACAGCCGGACACGTTTACGTGACAAGCCCTGTTGAAGCGACCGGTGAATCCGCCCTTGCAGGAATCATGAACTCATACGAAGTGGTGACAGAGGTTGAAATTCCGGAACCTGTAAAAGAAGCCGCAAACAATGAAATCTACACTCAAGCTGAAATAGTTAAGAACTCAGATGTAAATGCAGATGATCTGTCCAAAATGGTTGATGACGTGAAAGAGGAAGTTCAAGAGAATAATGTTACAGACCACACAACCATCGTGAACATCATCAACAACTACACAGTCATAAACAACATAAACATTACAGACAGCGACATCGAAAACCTTGCAACAAGCATTGAACAAATTCAAAACGTGCAGGGCGACATCAACAACTATCAAAACGAAGTTTCAGATGTCTTGAACGATACCAATGCCAGTGATGCAAAAGGATTATTAGATGGGTTATTCAACTGAATAATCCATTAATTTCATTTTTTAAATCAGTTTTCTCAATTCTCTGAGATTCATCTCGATGAACTCCCTATTTTTAGGATTGGACAGTATCTCATATTGCTTTATTTTTGTCTGAATATAAGCCTGCCTCAACAGCCTCTGCAACTCGTCAACATCACTGTTCAATATGGCATGCAATTTAGATCTTTCCTCGTCATTTAAAGCGTTCAAATGAGATTCGATTGCTGATTTGAACTTAATTACAAGATTTGAATTCCTTTTTGCCATTCCATTCAATATAAATGCTGGGGCTAGCAAAAAAAGATGTTCATGTTCTTTTAAATCTTCATATGTAATTTTTTCTTTCATATTTACACCTTTTAATTCAATGTGCCTTAAACTAATTATTTATCAATTATATGTAAATCATATTTATTTTTTGTTAATTCAATAGAAACTCTTTTATATATACATAATGATAAATATTATTGGTGAATTTAATGTTAGAAGAATATTTACCTTTTGTGGGATTAATAATTTTTGGAAATATAGAGAACCTTATACTATCCTCTCAAGGAGTGGTTCAAGGTGTGAATCCTAAGGTTTTAGGGATGTTAAGTATCTTTGCAGTTATTGTCTGGCTAGTAATCGGATTTGTAGCAACAGATGTTGCAATACAATATGCCAATTACATCACATTCATTGGTGGCCTTGCAATATTCATTTTAGGTCTTATTTCAATTAAAGATGCTGTAATAAACATTAGAAAAGCAAAAAGAGGTGAATAATAATGGTAAATTTAAAAGATTATGCTCCATTTACTGGACTGCTAATTTTTGGAAACATCGAAAACCTCATTTTAGCTTCACAGGGTGCTGTAGCGCATGTAAACCCTATAATCCTAAGTGTATTAAGTATCATTGCCGTAATCATCTGGCTGCTTCTGGGAACCTACGGAACAAAAATAGCAATCAAATATGCAGATTACATCGAAATAATCGGCGGATTGGCCATTGTCATTTTAGGTTTGCAGTCCATGCTTGAGGCAATGGGATTCTTATAAACAATCCTGCAACATCATGAATAAACAAGACGAGGTGTAAAATGGGTAGAAAGGACATAGGCAATATTCTAGAGATAATGAGAAACGATATCAAATCAGCATTTTCAAATCCTATCGTAACAATAGTGCTGATTGGAATAATTATTCTGCCTTCCCTTTATGCACTTATAAACATATATGCATGTTGGGACCCTTACGGAAACACTGATGAAGTGGAATTTGCAATTGCAAACCTTGATAACGGCACATCCTTTGAAGGAACTAAAATAAATGTTGGAAATGAGCTTGTTAAGGACTTGAAGAACAATACCAAATTCAAATGGACATTTGTCACGGAGGATGAGCTGCGGGACGGGGTTCATAAGGGAGACTATTATGCAGGCATAGTGGTGCCCAAAAACCTGAGTGAGAACATCGTTTCGATTACCACAGATAACCCTGAACAGGCAAAATTGGAATACGTCGTAAACGTTAAAGCCAACCCAGTGGCTGCCAAACTAACCAATACCGCAGCCAATACTGTTTATTCCAATCTAAATGCAAAGATTGTTGAATTTATAAATCTTGCGGCATACGGCAAGCTTGGAGAATTGCAGGAAGGTCTTGCTTCCGGAGCTCAACAGTTGTCTGAAGGAGGAGCTCTGCTTCAAGAGGGTGCAGGAGAAGTTTCTTCAGGTGCGGCCCAAGTTGAAGATGGAGCCTCACAAGTTCAAGAGGGATCCGAGCAAATACAGGCAGGATCAGAATTACTACAAGAAAAGTCTGGAAAAATAGATGAAGGTGAAAAGCTTATTGAATCAAATAACAATTTCCTTCAAGAAAAATCAGATGAACTTCAAAAAGGTGCTGAGGAAGTTGAATCCAGTGTTGATCCATCCTTAATACCTGAAGGCCCTGTTAAAGAATATGCTGATGGAGTTTCTCAAGTTGCAGACGGAAGTGGGCAAATTGCAGAAGGTTCTAGCGAACTGGCAAAAGGTTCAGTCCAATTGGCAGAGGGTTCAAAACAAATCACTAACGGTAGTGTATTTTTAGCTGAAAAATCCGGAGAATTAGCGGGAGGTTCAGCTGAATTGGCCGAAGGTTCAGTGACTCTTGCAGCAGGAGCGGAAATGCTTTCAAATGCTGCTGCACAAGCATTATTCTCAGCATCAGCAGGCCTTTTCTCATCTGCAGATGCACTTTCAAGCATTACAGGAATCAATGAGACACTTCTCGGAGACTATTTCTTCTCACCGGTCAAACTGGAAACAACTGAAGTGTTCTCAGTGCCTGATTATGGATCTAGCGTAGCACCATTTTATATTGCATTGTCAATGTGGGTTGGAGCATTAATTACATGTGTAATGATAGAACCTAAATCAAGTGTGGGAACCAAGTATTCCCCATTCGAAATGTATGTGGGCAAACAAACAATCTATGTGATAATGAGTATCCTGCAGGCTTGTGTAACCCTGATTGGGTCATACATCCTTGGAATCCATGTAGATAATTATCCGTTGTTCTACTTCTCAGCGATACTGGTATCGGTAGTGTTCATGTTATTGATATATTCTGTCATAACGGCTATCGGAACTGTTGGAAAAGCAGCCATAGTGCTTCTTTTAGTATTCCAGATATCTGCAACAGGCGGAATTTATCCTATCGAAATCATGGGCAAATTCTTCCAATTCATACATCCATACATGCCAATGACATATGCAATTAACCTATTGCGTGAGGCGCAGCTTGGAGTGGTCTGGTCGAATTACTTCTTTGCATTGGCCATTCTTATAGCAATTGGGCTCGTGGCCATTATCTGTTCAATATTTGTTAAAGAAAAAGCGGACAAGGCTTCAAAATACTTTGAAGAACGTTTAGAAGAAAGTGGATTATTTTAGGAGTTATTTCAATAACTTCTAATAATTTTTTGAAAGGGAGAAAACAATGAGAAAAAAGAGTTTACTGATAATTTTATTGGTTGCTGGTATTCTTTTTAGTGTTTCAGGCGTTGTAGCCGGTGACGTTGATGATGTGACATTAACTAGCGATGCGAATGATACAGCCATATCCATTGACAACAATGATTTTGCTGTCGAAAGTGACATCGACGATATGGAAGTGTCCAGCAATGCTGAAGACCATCCCTTAGAGGAAAGCAGCACAGAGAATAAAGACGACGGTACCTTCACAGCACTGCAATTGAAAGTCTCTAATGCAGATGCGGGAAGCACAATTAACTTATACAACGATTATAAGTACAACAGCGGCTTTAAACTCACTACCGGAGTTTTCATCAATAAGGATATAACCATCAACGGAAACGGACATAGCATCGACGGAATGGGTCAATCTAGAATTTTTAATATCAATTACGGCAATGGATTAAAGTTTAATAAGGTCACATTGAAGAACATCAATTTCAAAAACGGCAACGCCAAGATTTACGGCGGTGCAATATTAAACTTTGGAGAATTGGCAGTTGACCACTGTACCTTCACAAGCAATAAGGCGGGCACTGCAGGTGGAGCTATTAATTCTTTAGGCGCATTAACCTTAAAAAATTCTAAATTTTACAAGAATACTGCTGGTGGAGATGCAGGTGCAGTCTTTTCACTAACATTGAAAAAAGGTGCAGGATTCTATTACCAGTATTTTGAAGGTCGCAATGCCACAGAGGATCAAAACATTATGTTTACTTTAATGCAAGCAGTTCTTGAACCTGGTAAAGACACAATATCCAACTGTGTATTCACCGAAAACCAAGCTAAGGGTCGTGGAGGAGGAGCAGTCTATGCATTTTCCCATATTGACATCAATTCCTGCACATTCAAATCAAATAAAGCTAATGAAAGTGGTGGTGCTGTATTTGCAAATAAAAACATTGTCATAAAAAATTCCAAATTCAGCTACAACACAGTGAAAAAAAGGGGCGGTGCTGTTTACTTCAGATGCCATTCACTTACTGGCCACTATAATGATGGCAAATGGGTTAGTGACATTAATTACTACACCTGTTTAATCGAATCCTCAACATTCAAAAGAAATGTTGCCAAAAATGGCGGAGCAATATACGGATTCAAATATAATGATACCGATAAAAAGCATGGCGCCAAAGCGGTGAAATGTACCTTTGATGAGAATAAAGCAAAGAAAGGAAGGGATGTATACGGTGGAACCGCTTCAAAATGCAAATTCCTTTACTATAAGTTAACATTGAAAAAGGCCACCATAAAAAAATCCGCCAAAAAGCTTGTGCTGAAAGCTACTTTGAAAAAAGCTAAGAAAGCTGTTAAAGGTAAAAAAGTTATATTCAAGTTCAGAGGCAAATACTACAAGGCAAAAACCAATAAGAAAGGCGTTGCTAAAGTAATCATTAAAAAATCCGTGCTTGACACTCTTAAAGTCAGCAAAAAAGTAACCATTAAAGCGACATATAAAGCATTTTCCGGAAAGGTTATTGCTAAGAAAAAATTTAAAGTTGTAGAGTAAATGTTTAAACATTTACTTTAATTATTTTTTTAAACACGTCTATTTTTTCCAATCGAATTATTGATTGTACACTTATTTAAATTATATCATTCAGATTTTCTATTTGATTTAAATAATCGTTGTTGCCATTAAATTAAATTACAAAACCAAAGCAAAAAGTTTAATTTGTGAAATCTATATGGGCCAACAAAAATCAATTAATTATGTCAAATTAGTGTTTGCAAGAAAGAATGTTGCATGCAAAAAAATAGATTATATTTTTAAAAACATTTTAACCAGATTTTCAGGCCCAATCATTATAGACACCAACATCAACATTGCTGAAATTGCGAATATGACAAACCAAATTTTAATGTTCCACTTAAAAACTTTAATCCCATCCAGTGTATAAAAAGGAAGCATGTTAAATGCAGCCAAAAAGCTATTAACAGAGAATCCTATAGCATCAATCAGAAATATGTAATAAAGAATATCGGAATATGGTGTAAGAGGATATATCAAAACGGCAATTACAATGAAAATTAATCCAAATGCAATATTGAGCATTGGCCCCGCAACTGCAATTCTCCCAACTATCTCATCAGACATATCTTCAGCATAGATGCGGGCTTCACCGGGCAATGCGATTACAATTCCAAAAAATGATGTGACAAATGCAATCAGCAACCCTATAGGCCATAATCTAAATTCAGCCTTGTAACCATATCTCATGGCCATGAATTTGTGCCCAAACTCATGAGATACAGATCCGATTCCGGCACCGATCAGGACAATAGGCAAAATTGAAATGAATCCCTGAACATCAAATTTGACATTCGATATAGCAAAACAAATAGAAAGTACAATAAATGCAATTATTGATTCAATGAATTCCCTTTTTGTTAACTGAAACATAATATTAGATATACATTTTTAAATATAAAACTTTTTCTTACATTCAATGCCCCTATTTGCAAAAAATTAATAAACATCGTTTACCTACCATTCAATTCTAGTAGATAATCACTTAAAAAATCCGTAATGAAACGATGACAGTTATAATAATTCCATGAATCTTTCCATTTATCTTGAAAAATTTTAAAAAAAAATAATTAATATTTTGGCATGTTAAGAGTAACCCATATAAAATCGTGTGGGTTACCTATGAAATATAGGCAAAAACTACTTTCATTTCTGACATTTCATTTTAAATAGATAACCCATTATATAAACAATCAGGGTATGCTTAAATAATATTAATAATATAGTAAGATTATAAAAATCTCAGGTGATGAAATGGCCGACAAGTCAGATAAAAAAATCAATTTTAAAGAACATATATTAAGATTTATCCTCGTTACTGTAGTATTATTTTTAATAAATCTTATATTCACACCAAACCACTGGTGGTTCTATTTTCCAATGGTAATAGTTGCAATTATATTAATAGCCAAGTATATAAAAGTCGTTTTTATCGATGATTAACCTTGATACTAACTGAATAGTAAAATATGAGTGATTTTACCTTCTTTTTAAATTATGAAAGTTTAACTATGAAAATAAGCAATGTGTAATTAATATTTTGGCATGTTAAGAGTAACCCACATTCTGTTTGTACAGCATTCATCTTAGCGAACTACCTTGCCTACAACAAATGATTATCGGCACCTTTGCTCTTGCATCCTATGGAATGGCCGTTTCACCGCTTCTTTTAATGTCCTCAATTAAATATCATCGTCTACCATTAAAAGCCGTGTCGTTTC
>NZ_SUTI01000013.1:40560-47201 GCF_015062985.1 Methanobrevibacter sp.
GCAGGGCCTAGATTTGAACTAGGGATCTCAGGGTTATGAGCCCTGCGGGTTCACCAGACTACCCCACCCTGCTATATGAAAATCAGTAACACTACTAAATATGATTCATATAATATATAAAGTTTTCGTTAAATTGGAAGAAATCAAAGAAAATAACATCAGTTATTTTCTAATGATTCGATTCTTTTATCCAAGTCGTTTAACTTTTCTTCAGTGGATTTTTGGAATTCTTCGGAAGATTTCTTGAATTCATTAAAATCTTTCTCCAAATTATCCACGTTAGCAGTTGTCTCTGAAAATTTAGATTGAAGATCTTCTAAATCTTCAGTAGTGGCTAAAGACCAGTCCTTAATCAATTCTTCACTTTTAGCATCCAAAAATGCATCGATTTTGTTAGAAAAAGCATCTGTGTTCAAAGCGGACATGTCAATGTCACTTAATTTAACTTTGATTCTTTTACCCATGGAATTGCCTTTCTCTGCGGAAGGTTCATCTTTAGATAAATCAGCATAATCTGAAGAATTACTTAAAACTTCATCCATGTGCGCATCAGCACTTTGTGGAATATAAGAACGTAATTTATCCATGGTGGCAGGACTATTCAATAAATAATAATAAACTAAAACTGCAATTGCAATAATTAGGATAATGACTGCAACTACTTCCATAGCATCCATATTCTCACCTATTTCATTCCTTTAAGTTTCTTCTCTTTTTCTTCAATTTCTGTAAGCATTTTTTCAAGTTTTCTCTGTTCGGTTTCAGCTTCCAATCTTGCTAATCTTTCATTGATTTCAGAATGAAGGAACCCAACACGACTTCTTGCTTCGGTGGTAGATTGTCTTATTTCAGAAAGACGATCTTGCTGATCCTGCGGTAATGGAATAGGATTATCCATTAATCTTTTGGATTCTATGTCTTTTTCAACCATGGACATTTTCTTAAGCTCAATCTCTTTTTCAAGAATTGCAATTGAATTTTTGGATTGAGCGATACTTCTCCATTGGAAAACAATGATAATTAATACAATAGCTATGATAACCAATACAAGTAATAAAAACATTTGGTCAGGTATTGTAGGAATATCCATTTTTTAACCTCCAATTAATATATAATGTATACTAATAAATTAATATATAAACTTTATCAATTAAATATTTAATTGATTAACACAGAAGGTAAAAACTTATGATGGAATCTTATATACAATCAGGAAAAATAGCTTCCAAAATACGTGACGAAGCTTCAAAAATGATAAAAGAAGGAACATTGGTCATTGACCTAGTTGAATATGTGGAAAGCGAAATATTAAAATCAGGTGCCCAAATTGCATTTCCTTGCAACGTATCATTGAATGAAGTGGCTGCACATTATACCTCTCCTGCAAATGACAAAACCGTAATTAAAGCGGGAGACATGGTGAAACTAGACTTGGGAGCAATGGTTGATGGATATATTGCAGATACCGCCATCACTGTTATCGCTGATGGAAACATTGATGAAAACTATACCCAAGACGAGATCAATCTTCATGAGGAGATAGTTGAAGCATCCGAAGCCGGCCTTGAAGCGGCAATCGCAACCGCAAGGGCTGGAATTGAAGTCTCAAAAATCGGTGAAGCGGTTCATGAAGCAATTTCCGAGTACAAATTAAACCCAATATTCAATTTAACCGGCCATAGCCTGGAACAGAATAACCTGCATGCGGGAATTTCAATCCCAAACTACGATAATCATGATCACTACATCCTGGATGAAGGTCAGGCGGTAGCAATCGAACCCTTTGCAACAAACGGAGAGGGGATTGTAAACGATGCTCCGGGACATTACATATTCTCATACATGAAAAACAGACCGTTCAGAATGAAAAGCACACAAAGAGTCCTGAAATATATTCAAAACAACCACCGGTTTGTTCCATTTTCAGGAAGATGGATTACCAGTGAATTCGGTGAGAGAAAAGGAAACATTGCATTAAAGCAATTGTCAGATGCGATGGCAGTCTATGCATATGCTCCACTGCGTGAAAAACAGGATTGCTTTGTAAGCCAAAAAGAACACACATTAATTATTGAAAAGGACGGCTGTACCGTTACAACCATTTAAATAAGATGAAGAGAGCGCTCTCTTCATTAACATTATATTTACAATATATAATGAAATCACTTTTTTTACAACAATTTCATATGAAAAAATAGTATTAGATTAGTTTTAAAAAAAATGCGACCAATAAAAGTCAATTAAAAAAAATAAAAAAAAGAAAGAAGTGGAATTAGTATTCCACAGGAAGTGGTAATCCCATTTTTGCTCTTCTTTCACGTTCTTTGCCGTTTTTGTCCTTTTTACCTTTAGCTAATTTTTCAAGTAAAGGAAGACCAGGTTTTACATCGTCCATTGGTTTTGTTTCAATTAAACCAGCGTCAACAGCAGCTTTAAAGATTGATTCACCGTCATCGGTTCTGGTTAAAACAGTGGACCATCCGTCAGGAGATCCTACAGAACCGGTTGATACGTCAGCCCATTCACATACGTAATCCATACAGATGTTACATCCAGCTTGTTCGTATCCGTGGGTTTCTTTAATAGCTAAACCAGAGTCTTCGCCGTCTTTGGTTAACCAGAATTTACCTTTACCGATGTCCATTTTGGTAGCATCTTGTAATGAGTCAAATCCTAATTTTGCGGTTGCGAAAGTATCAAGGGAAGCCATAGGGAAGTTTTCCATACAGTAGATACCTATGATTAATTTGATTTTATCAGCAACAAATCTTGCAAATGGATAAGCTTGTGCTTTTCTTAAACCTTGGGTTTGACATGGAGTTGCTACAACACCGACTTTTTCTAAACCATATTGACGGGTAGCTTCTTTTACAGCGGATAAGGTTGGGGACATTGAGTATTTGGTACCTGCTGCTGCGATAACTTCATCAGCGGAAGTTACTACAGTAGGAATAGGTCTCCAATCTTCATCAGGAGTTCCAGCTACAACTGCACCTTCAATGATTCCTTCATCAATTGCGTAACAGAGTAATGCTGAAACGATTCCTCCGTCTTGTGATACATCAGTAATTTTGCTATCAGTAGCTCTTGCAGATAATGCTTCTTTATAAGTTCCTAATGGCATGTTCATTCCTCCTATAATCCAGTTTCCTCTTTAATTCTTTTTATAGGTAACCATGCTCTTGGACACATTGCATAACAAGATCCACATTTAATACATCTATCTCTGTCACAGCTAGGTCTACCTTCAGAAAAGCCCATAGCTCTTGTAGGACAAGCTAGAGCACAAGTTCCACATCCAGTACATAATCCGTTACGGATTACGTTGGTTAATACGTCACAGCCACATCCAGTGTTGCAAGCAGCTTTATCAATTGCAGGTTGTAAGTATTCCATGTCTCCGTTACATAATGCAACAACTGTTTTTGCAATCATTTCAGGAGCTACAGGACAACCAGGAAGTGCTAAATCAACTTTAACTAATTGACTAATTGGTGCAAAAGATTCGTGTTTAGGTTGTGCTTGTTGACCTCCACGTGCGAAGGTTGTGAAACAACCGGTCATAGCACAGGAACCAAATGCAGCAATTAAACCAGATTTTTCTCTTGCCATTAAAAGTTCTTGAACACTGTGTTCATCTTGTAAACATACAGATCCTTCAATTAAACATAAGTCCATTTCAGGCATTTCTTCAGCGAAAGTACCGTGAACCCATTTGTCAACTAAAGTTTGTCCGTATACAATATCAACCATATCAGTTAATACAGCAGATAAAATGTCGTAATTTTCAGTAAGAGACATTGCATCTCCAGTACAACCACTTAAGTGTATGTAACCAATACGTGGTTTTGCTGAAGCAGCTTTTTCTTCTGCAGGAGCAGCTTTAGGTGTTTCAGGAGCAGCTTCAACTTTTTCTTCTACTTTTGGAGCGACTTCTTCTTTAGATCCGCCAAAAGCTTTTTTCAATTTATCAAACATTATTTTACCCCGATTTCATTTAAAATAAGATTAATAGCTTTAGGAATTGCCTTAGATACAGGCTCTGTTAACCCCACATCCACATCTGGAGTTGGGATTTCTGCAGGTTTACAACCTACAACAACAACTTCGCACTTTTCAGAAATTTTTTGAAGTGGCTCTTCAACTGTCATTCCGTGAGGATTATCATATTTACCTATTTTCATTATATTCGGATCAAAAGTATCAACAGTTCCAGGTTCCGCATCAAACTCAACAACATCAACCACAATGAGTTTTTTCCAGTCATATTCTTCATATAATGGGAAAAAGTTTGTTGGAGCTGCAGTTCCACCATCAATAAACTGAACACCATCCGGCAACTTTACGCCTTCAAACTGTTCTTTAATTTGATCTAAAACATCTTTATCAAATTCATCCTCAACATAGGCAGTGATAGCAGGATCATAATAATCGTTTTGGTCATTAGCGTATTTTTGCAACAAGTTAATAATTATCGGACCAAATCCATCATCCTTGAATAATACATTTCCACATCCAATCACAATAATTTCTGAGTCATAAGGCATTTAATTTTTCCTCCACTACTTATATCCTCACCATTTCATTTTTGAGAATGGATTTGTCTTCATCGTCAACTACCATCACGTGAGTAGCACAGGATAAACATGGGTCGTATGCTCTAATTACGTGTGGACCTAATTCATGATGGAAACCTTCGGTAGCTGGACCCATTGTTGGAATGTTCCAGGTAGTTGGTACAATAGCTGAGTAGAATTGGGTTTTACCTTCTTTAACTTGAGCCATGTGTACGTCAGTTCCCCTAGGACCTTCAATAACACCGAATCCAAGTTCGCCAGTTCCTCTTTTATCGTAAGATACGTTTGCAGGTGCTGCAGTATCAATTGCATCTAATGCTTCCATACATGCGTTGAAGTTTTTGATCATTTCGTCTGCACGTGCAACGTGTTGAGCAACTACACCTTTGTCTTTAAAGCCTGAGAATTTTTCCATTCTTGCTCTAGGACCGGTTTCAACATTGTTACCTTCCCATAAAGGAATTACTGAACATGCTTTTTTACCTATTTCTGGGTCATCATACCATGCTTCAGGTAATACTTCTGAGAATTTGTCCATGTCAAAGTCATTGGTACCGTAAGTTGCATCCATTGCCATTAATGGTTGGTTAACTACACCTAAATCTTTAGGTAAACCAGCTTCGAGAACACAGTTTTTAATGAATTCAACGTGTGCTTCGAGTTTTGGTTTTAAAGCGTTCATTCTTTCGATTAATCTTTCTTTTGTGAATGGGGTGATGTTTCTTGCCATTCCTCCAACCCTAATATCGGATGGGTGGATACCTTCACCAGCAATCATGTCAACAACATATTGTACATGTTTTCTTACTTCACTTACACTGTCTACTGCATCTGCGAATTTGTCCTCAGGGACAACATCCGGTGCAACTAAGAAGTGGTGAATTGCTGCACTGTTGATTCCATGTGCTGCTGCAACAGCTTTTCTTAACAATTTAGCGTTTTTAGGTATTTCAATACCTAAAGCCATATCCATAGCTTCAGCAGATGCTAAAGTATGTGGAATAGGACATACTCCACAGATTCTTTGACATAAAACTGGAGCGGTTTCAGGTGCTTTGTTAAGAACCATCTTTTCTAAACCCCTTACAGGAGTTATACTTAAATACATACCTTTTGTAACAATCCCTTCGTCGTCTACTTCCATGACGAGTTCGGCATGGCCCTCTTGACGAGTTGTAGGGGATATAACTACTCTATCTTTCAAATATGTCACCTCAATTATAAATTAGAAACTAACATTTACTATATATGTTTATTATTATTAATAAGTAACTTCAAAAAATACAAATAGAAATATATATAAAAGATAAAAATCTAAATTTATTTATTATAATTAATTAACTTGAAAGGAGGGAAAAAGATGGATAAAGCAAATATTATTATTTCAATAATTATTGTATTATGTATTGCAGCAGCAGTTACTGCATACGGTATAACCAATAGTGATAACCCAATTTTCTCAGATTTATCCAGTATGGGTGCAAATGATGATGCTGGAAATGGAATTGGGAACAGTACAAGTTTAAATAATGGGTCCTCATCTGTAGCAACTACAGACAGCGGTTCAAGTTCTACAGGATCTGGATCAAGTAGCTCTGGCAGTTCTTCTGGAGGTTCCTCCTCAGGTAGTTCTTCAAGTGGAACTTCTTCAAGTAGTGGAAGCTCAAGTTCCGGCAGCGGAAGTGGAAGCTCAAGTTCAAGTTCTTCCAGTTCAAAAAGTACACAATTATCATACTCATCCGCTAAATCTATTGCAAGTGATGCAATTTTAGAAGAAGGATGTTATGCTGGAAGTGGATATTATTCCGGCGGATACTGGTACTTTACCGTATATGACGCAAACGGAAATGCTGTAGATAGCATTGCTGTTAATGATGCAACTGGAGATACTGAAAGAGCATGAGGATTAATTTTAATCCTTTATTTTTTTATTTTAAAAATAGATAAGTATATATAATACAATAAACATATTTATTATTGTTGTATATAAGGGCCCGTAGCCTAGCTGGATAGGGCGTCGGACTTCTAATCCGAAGACCCCGGGTTCAAATCCCGGCGGGTCCG
>NZ_SUTI01000014.1 GCF_015062985.1 Methanobrevibacter sp.
TAAAATGTCCTTTGCTCAACCGGGTCATTGTCCCATTTTGACAAATTTAATATATTTGTTATGACCAACTTTTATATGAGCATTTGATACGAAAAGTGTCGGACAGAATTAAAAAAGTGTAGGATAAAATTACATGTCAAGTATGAGTAGCGTTGCCGGTTTGTCAAAATATATTAAAACATTGCCTGGAACTAAATATTCCATAATAGGAATGGCTTTAATCAGTTTTTTATTAGGAGCTGCTATTTTTTTAATTGATTTAACGCCCGGTATTGGATTTTTACAGGATTGCTTTTATGGTGGATTATATGGATTAACCGTCTTTGGAATTACTTCAATAATGAGCGGAGCCCTAAATCAGCAAGTCATTAGCGTTCTTCATGGAATCAACTTAAAAATAAAACATTCCATGTTTTTATCTGCACTTTCAATGACAATATTGGGAATTATAATAATCATGGGGGGTGTAATCTCCCAAATAATTCATAGTGACCTCTTCTTAAATTCAATGCTATTCGGCTGTGTGATAATCTATGGATTCAATACATTGGTTTTCTGGGCAACATCAAAAGTAAGATTTTCAATAGCCGCAACTGCCGGTTTAATCCAGCCTGCACTCATATTGGCAATGTACACACTTATAAAATTCTTATTTATAGATACAAGTTTTATCGGATCTACAATTCTTCAAATTACATTCAAAGCTATAGTTGCTGCAGTAATATTCGTAATGGCGATTTATGCATTCATTAAAATCATTGCATCCCCTTTCAGTAAAAATCTGGGGATTGGAGTTTTAGACTTATTGAGTTTATTTATTGCACACATGAATGAAGGTTCAAATTCCCTTGAAGGCCTATTTGAAAACATGAGCGAGGCAATTGATACCATCGTTACATTCATCAGTTTCAAGACTGAAAATGGAATAAAGGCGTTGTTCATTTCACCTTCAGTGCATCCCGGACCGTTAGGTGATCTTGGAGGTTCAAATATGCCGACTTTGCTTGCAAATAAATTTGATCATTTCACGATGGTTGCTCATGGCCCATCCACTCATGATTTCAATCCAATTGCCGTTTCTGAAATTGATAAAGTTGAACAATCCGTAAAAAGAGGTTTGGAAAGAATAGAATATTCAACAGATGCAAGCCGTTTTGTAAGGTACAATTCCGAAAAGGCGAATATTGGTGTTCAATTCTTCAATAAGGGAATGGTTATTCTCTCAACATTTGCTCCTGAAGCTGTGGATGACATAGAATTCGGTGTGGGTCTTACAATGATGGCTCAAAGCAGAAGCAGATGTAACGTTGAAGATTCCATAATTGTTGATTGTCACAATTCATTTTCTCCGGAAAGCGGAGAAGTGCTTCCCGGAAATTCAGAAGTATTCCAGTTAATCGATGTTATTGATACCATAAATCCCGACCAAAGCAAATATGACATTAAAGTGGGCTGCTTTGAAGACAACATGGAAACACTTGACAAACATGATGGAGTTGGTGAAAGCGGTATTAAAACAATGATTATTGAAGTGGACAACCAAAGAACCGCATATGTTCTTTTTGATTCAAATAATATGGAAATTGGATTCAGACAGGAAATAATTGATGCTGTAAGCGATCTGGATATTGATGAAATAGAAGTCATGACAACTGACACTCACACTGTCAATACAATTTCAAGGGGATATAATCCAATTGGAATTGTAAAAAGGCCCGAAATTATTGAATACGTTAGATTAAGTATCACAGAAGCGATTAAAGATTTAGAAAAAGTAGAAGTTGGAACTGGAACTGAAAAAATTAAAAATCTCAACACCTTCGGACCAAAAAATTCAACAGAATTGATTTCAACAATAAGCTCCGTTGTTGCTGTGAGTAAGATTATAGCTCCAGTTTTATTAATTACTGCATTGTTAATAGTATTTATATGGTTATTCTTTGGGGGACTATAAATACATTACAAATAATGTATATGCAATAACCCATGTAAAGAAGAATGGTGAAATTCCATCCCATAACCATTGGGAAAATCCAGAAATTTCATCACCAGCCATCTTTTGAGCGATTTGACCGATGAAATATAAGATAATTACTGCAATAAAGAATGCGAATATATCATTTTTAAATCCAAACCACCCTTTGGTTAAACCAGTTGATAAAAAAGCAGCGACAAGTGCTGCAACAATATGAATACTTGTAACTTTAATAGTTGTGTCCATTGATATCCTCCATAAAATTAAATATATTAATATAATTTTAGTTAGTTATAATATATTAAGGTATTGAAAAAAGGTGTTTGATAATGAAATCCATGTCTAATGTAGACATTTATGCAATAAGTGATGAATTAAATAGATTGTTAAGTGGCGCTAGAGTTGATAAATCATTCCAACCTACAAAGGATATTGTAGTTATGAGATTCCATGTTCCGGGAACCGGCAGAATAGATTTGGTAATGCAATGCGGATCCAGAATACATACAAGCCAATATCCACTTGAAAATCCTATCACTCCCCCTACTTTTCCGATGCTGCTGAGAAAAAGGATTAAGGGAGCTCACGTGGAAAGTATCAAGCAGCATAACTTTGACAGGGTTGTCGAGATTAAAGTTAAAAAAGACAAATATTACACCATAATAGTCGAATTATTTGACAAGGGAAACATAATCTTATTAGATGATGAGAATAACATCATTTTACCTTTAAAAAGAAAAAGAATGTCCGATAGAGACATAAGCTCTAAAAAAGAATATGCATTTCCTGAAGAAAGAGGAATTAATCCAATTAACGTTACTGAAGAGGAACTTAAAAGCTTATTTAATGAAACAGACAGCGATATAGTAAGAACTCTTGCAATGAATGGTCTTGGAAGTTTATATGCCGAAGAAATCATTTTCAGAACAAATGAAAAGATTGATTTGGATAAGAACACCCCAACTTCCCAACTAAGCGATGACCAGATATCCGGAATTTACAGCAGCCTCAAGGAACTGTTTAATGACCTGAAAGAAGGCAACGTCAAACCTCAAATTGTGAAAAATTCTTCCAAAGAGGACGTTGTGGCGCTTGATTTGATAAGTTATGCTGATTTCGAAAAGACATATTACGAAAACTTTAATGAAGCATGCGATGAGTTCTACTCCAAGAAAGTTAATACAAACATAAAAGATATAAAAGAGGCTGCCTGGAATAAGAAAGTAAATAAATTTGAAAAAAGATTGCGTTTACAACAAGAAACCCTCGATAATTTTGCAAAAACAATTGAAGATGGGCAACATAAAGGAGAAGTAATCTATTCTAATTACACTACCATAGAAAACATAGTTAATGTTGTAAACACAGCAAGAGGAAAGGACTATTCTTTTAAGGAAATTGGAAAAATATTGAAAGACGCGAAAAAGGAAGGTATGGAAGAAGCCCAAATTTTTGAATCCATTGATAAAATGGGCGTTTTAACTTTAAACATAGATTCCACCACATTGGTTATCGATCCTAAATTAACAATACCTGAAAATGCTGAAGTCTATTATGAAAAAGCTAAAAAGGCTAAAAGAAAAACAAAAGGCGCATTGATTGCAATAGAAAATACCAAAAAACAACTCGAAGACATCAAAGCCAAAAAGGATGTTGCCATGGAACGCGTTTCAATACCTAAAAAACGTGAAAAGAAGAGTCTCAAATGGTATGAAAAATTGAGATGGTTCATAACATCAGACAACGTTTTGGTTGTTGGAGGCCGAGATGCAAACAGTAACGAAAACATTGTGAAAAAATATTTAGAGCCAAATGATATTTATTTACATGCAGATATACATGGTGCAAGTTCTACTGCAGTAAAATTAAATGGCCAAAAATTAAATGACAATATCCTAAAAGAATCCGGGGAGTTTGCAGCTTCATTTTCATCTGCTTGGTCAATGGGTTTCACATCCCAAGACGTATTTTGGGTTCATCCCGACCAGGTTTCCAAAACACCTGAAGCAGGGGAATTTTTAGCCAAAGGATCATTCGTTATAAGAGGGCATCGTAACTTCATAAGGGGTGCTCGCGTAAAATTGGCTATTGGAATTGTTGATTATGAAGGAAAAAGAATAATGATTGGTCCAATTGATGCTCTTGAAGCACACTGCGATAATTTTGTCGTATTGAAACCTGGTTTTACAAAAAAAGAAGCGATAGCCAAAAAAATATTAAATAAAATAAATGAAGATGATCTATTAACTCTTGATGACATTATAAGGGTATTGCCGTCTGGGAAATGCGACATCGATGAAGAATATCATCAAAGAAAAAAATATGAAAAAAATTAATCCTGATAATTTTCAGGATTATATTCAAAATACTCGTCAGGATTCATCACTACAACATCAATGTTCGGATTAAACTGACTGACAAAATTGGCGAAAATTGCAGGATCCTGTTCAATAGGTGGAAATGTATTGTAATGCATAGGTATGACTACTTTTGGATTTAACCACATTGAAGCCAACGCTGCCTCAAAAGGACCCATAGTAAACTTATCACCGATAGGAACCATTGCCACATCAGGCTTGTAGATTGAACCTATAATATCTTTCATGTCCCCAAATAATCCCGTATCTCCTGCATGGAATATTTTTGTTCCGTCTTCAAAAGTAATTAGGAAACTTGCTGCAATTCCACCAGGAACTATTTCTTCCACCATATCAATGTCAGAAGAATGTTTCGCCTCAAGCATAGTGAATTTAATATTTCTAAAAATAAAAGACCCTCCAATATTAACACTAATGTTCCTAATTCCCTGTTTAGCTAAGAAGAGTGAAATCTCATGGATACATGCTATAGGAGCATTAGTACTATTTGAAATTTCCAATGCATCCCCAAAATGGTCTGAATGACCATGGGTGAGCAAAATAATGTCAGGATTTAATTCTTCAACAGGAACCTGACATGCAGGGTTATTGCTGATAAAAGGGTCAATTAATATTTTAACATCATCATCACTGATAATTTCAAATGCAGAATGACCAAGCCATCTTATTTCCATTTAAGCAACTCCTCCGGAAACACCCATGAGAATATTATCATCTAAATTAGATGCGATATTCCATGTTCTTTCAAAGTCAGCTCTGATATTTGAAATAGAGGTCCTGTCATTATATACTGCACCGTATTCCAAATCGTTTTCACCTTCTGAAATAATCATGGCATGTGTATCATCAGTGATTAAATTAACAGTATGAACTTTAGGAACTGTTTTAATGTGAACTCCTTGCCTTAAAAGAGAAGAGACTAAAAACATGTAAGACATATCAGAAACATCAAATTCATCAATGATTACTCTAGAATAAATTGTAGGAACTTGAGATAAGAATTTATCTGATAAAGTACTCAATGAAGGAATTTCAAGCATAATCTCTTTATTAACACCTGTTGCCAATTGATCAAAAGCTTCTTGAGAAGAAATTAAATTGCCATCAGCAATTACATAACTTCTAAGTGATTTTGGAACGGGTAAACTTTCGGGATTATTGATATCAATCCTGATATCTCTGTTTTCAGCAACATCTGGAGTTACTTCATTGTGAACAGGAATGATTTCTTCAACAACATTTGTATCATCTTGTAAAGCACGTTGAATATCATCGGTTTTGTCATTTTCAATAACAAAAGGAGGGATTTCCTCAACAATATACTCTGTTCTACGTTTTTTAGGGGACCTAGTAACTTTTAATGGTTTACCATAATTAGGGGTGAAAGTTAACTGTTTATCAAAATCGAAATCACTTTCTTCCCTTCGAACAACATTTAAAACTGCTTTAGGGTTATCTTCATATGATTCCCTGTAATAATCATCGGAATCGACACCACCTAAATCTTCAAGTACTAAGTCTTCATATTCCAAATCATCTTTATAATCATTAAAATCCCTACGGACTTTTAAAGGACCTTTTGAAGTATTCTCTTTCCTTTCAAAACCTTTAAATGATGGCGCATTAATTTCACCAGACTCTAAAATCTCTTTAAGTAAACTAGTAGTCTTATCTGCATTAGAATCGACGAAATAACTAACAATTAGAATAACACCAACAATTGAAATGATTAAACCGACTATTAAAAGAAGATCCAATAAGTTATAAACACTTGTCTCATATGCAATGAGAACACCTACTACAAATAAAATAAAACCTGAAACTAATTTTATTGTATTTCCCACGATTTCACCCTCATAAATTTATAATCACTCTTATTTAACTACTATATATTATTTAACTTACTATTTATAAACTTAATGGAAAAAAACACGATATTTAGTAGAAAAAAAATTACAGTAATACTTTTTTATAGAATAGTAATATTAATATATCAAAAAATCTAGAAGTATAATTGGTGAAAATCATGAAAGATATTAAAAAGATTATCAACGAAAATTCAGGTCAGGGCGCCGCTGAATACATTTTACTATTTGGCGGAGTATTAGTTATAGCATTGCTAGCATTGACCATCTACAGATCATATATGGAAACAAGCGATGTTAGTTTAAAAGCAAAGGACGACATCATAGATGTCAGAAACACCATACTCGACAACAGGACCCATGTTTAGAATGAAACTTGACAATAAAGGACAGGGAAGCGCTGAGCTAATCCTCATTGTTGGAGGAATAATTGTTGTAGTGCTTCTTGTAGGAAGTTATATCTCAGATATAACTGAAAAAACACAAAAAAATATTCAAAACCTATTAAAAATGGAAAAGGAACATCTTATAAACAAAATATGAAAATAGGGGGCCAAAACTCTCTATTTTCCAATTGATGAATAAAAAAAAAAGTTTCTATTTTTCAAGATTTAATGACATTCCCCTTTGATTGATTTCACCACGCCTAATTCGTGTTGAAGATATTGGAGTACCATCATATGCCAATACAAAACTAACGACAACAATATCTAAAGGATCCATACCCTTAGAAACCCTAATCTTGTTTATCTCGATTGCAGTGGGCTCAGTCTCTTCACTAACGACAATAGCTTCAAAATCACTGTCATAAATAGTAGTCCCATAAGGGTCGTTTAACGGAATGACTTCAAAATCTGATTTGTCGGCGAAAAAAGACTTTAAATTATCCATTCTTTCTTGACAGGAATCAATATCGCCTTTTAAACCTCCAAATTCATCAGAAGTTACGCCTATTTCTATTTTATTGCCGATATTAAAAGCAGTTTCCAGCAATTTCTTATGCCCATCATGAAACTTATCAAAAGTTCCTCCAACAGCAACCTTATCATATTTCTTAGAATTCATAATATTGTCCTAATAATTTCTAATAAATGATTTATCAAAACTATTATAAATGATTAGCTATGAAAAAAAGAGAAAATATAAATAATTAATTAAAATTTAAAAAAAAAATAAAGAAAAAATTAATTAGAATGAAAGACTTGAATAATAGCCGTGAAGACTATAAGAATTTGTATTCCAATTAACTATATTTCCAAATGAGTTTCTAGAACTTGTTGTATCACTTACTACCCATTTATTGTTTACCAATACTTGAGCCCATACATGACCGTAAGTACTTCCACTGCTGAATCTACATGTTCCGTGAACATATCTTGCAGGGAGTTTTGCAGCCCTATACAATGCTATGGATAAATGTGCTTGATCCACACAATTTCCTGATTTGGCATTCAAGGTACCTACTGCACCATGTTTGGTATCATAGTAGAAACTATATGATATGTAATCCCTTACATAATTGTAAATGGCTTTAGCCTTATCGTAATCACTGGTTAAACCTTTTGTTAATTTAGCGGCCAATTCTTTAATTTTGGCATTGGTAACTTGACAGTTAGTAGTTGCCGCAAGATATGGTGCTAAATTAGTAATTGTGTTTGTAGTACCGGTAGCAGATGAACTGTCCCCGCTAAGTGATTTGATAACCACATAGTTAGGCATGACATCTTCTGTTCCATAAAATGCTACAACACGAGCAAATGCATAAGTCAAAGCATTGTAACCTACAGTTCCAAGGTCAGATGATGCAGAATTAGGCATTACACCAGTTGAATCTATAGTTTTGATGACGCTTTTAGCAACAGAAAGATAATCGTATAAATTACCTGCGGAATATGCAGTATCAGGTTTTTTAGGATTTGCTACCTCTTCAATAGAAATAGCACTAGTTTTACCGGCTTTTAAATTAACAATTGCTTTAGAAGCCAAGTATACATATTGTGCAGTGGTCACAGTAGTAGATCCCACTGTTACGGAAGTTGGCAATTTATGATTCTTTTCAATATAGCTTTTTACAGTTTTGGATGCACTAATAATTTGACTAAGTGTAACTGTATTTAAAACATGAATCTTAGATGTACCACTAAATTTGCCATTTGCATATTTGATTGTATGGTCACCTTTAGATAGCACGCCCAAATTGAGTTTAGCAATACCGCTAGAATCTGTTTTTGCATTATAGGTTTTTCCATCGAGAGTAAATACAACATTAGTATTTTTCATCGGATTCTCTTTATAATCTAATAATTTAACTGAATAAGTAGCACTCTTTCCAGCAGTTACAGTAAGATCTTTACCTACAAATTTAGTTCCATTAACTATAACATATTTGCTTACAGTACTGGACTGGTAAAGTTTATTATCAAGAACAGCTGTAGTAGGATAATATCCGACCACCAAACCAATATTGAATGTTGCAACACCTTTGTCATCAGTTTGTTTGGTATATGTCACACCATGAATTGTGAACTTGACAGATACTCCTTTAAGAGGTTTTCCATTACTGTATTTTGCGGTAACCTTATAAGAAGAACCGTCTTTATACTCCATGATTAAATTACCAGCAGACAATTGTGCAGTTTGTTTGCTGACAGTTATCTTGTTAGAACCAGTATTGTAATACTGATTACCATTACCTGAAACTTGATAACTAACAGTAGATTGACCAGGTTTTAAGGTTGGTAAGGTTAAAGTTGCAACACCTTTTGAGTTTGTCTTTTCAGAGTAAGTTTTTCCATTGAGTGTGAACTTAACAAGTACGCTAGGAACAACTTTACCGTTCTTGTCTTTAACTGTAACAGAATACTTACCTTTGTCGCCCCAAGTTAATTTTACATCTGAAGATTGCACCTTACTTGTTGGATCTTGAACATATATTTTAGCAGAGGAAGAAGTTCCACCGAACAGATGGTCTCCGTTATATTTAAAGCTAATGGTATAGGTTCCTTTAGAAAGAACAGGAACTGTAAATGTTGCTCTTCCATCAGCATCAGTTTTAACTGCTACCTGTTTATTGTTAAAAGTAAAGTAAACAGTTTTTCCTTGAAGTATGGTGTTATGTTTAGATTTTAAGACAACAGAGTATGTATATTTTTTATTTGGTACTAAATAGGTGCTGTCCTTATGTTCAAGAACAGATCCATCTTTTTTAGATATAACCTTATTGGATGATTTTTCCATAGAATAAGGGTTGGTTGTTGTAATATCATAAGTACCAGGTGCTAAATTAACATTTAAATAAGCATAACCTTTTGCATCAGTAGTTTTTGTATAAGTTACGCCATGAACAGTCAATTTAACTGTTGTATTTGCTAATGCTTCATTATTTTTCCAATATTTTACAGAATACACGGATACATATCCATAGTATTTCTTAACATCACTTCCAGTGACAGATGATAAAACTTTTACTTTATCTGAAAGGTATGCGTTTTTATATTTGGAACTGCCCGCATATTTTACTGCAAAACTATAAGTTCCAATCGGAAGAGCAATAGTTTTCACTAAAGCAATACCGTTACTATTAGTTACCGCAGAATAAGTTTTTCCTTTAATAATGAAAGAGATTTTTTCATTTTTAATAGCTTTACCACTATCATCTTTCAAAGTTACTTTAAAATAAGTATTTGACTTGCCATAATGAGTGTCAGATACAGTTAACTTTGTTGATACTTTTGCAGTAGCTGCAAGAAAACTATCATTGCCATTTGAAGCGGATAAAACATCATTACCGCTTGAAGCATCAATAATTTTATCAGAGCCTACAGTAGTATTGGAAGATTGGACTTGCCCGTAAGAATTCTCAGCGCCGACTTTTAAAGAGTCTGCTGCGGAATTACTAACCAAATCATCATCATGAGAATTAACATTTATAGTCTCTGAGATAGAATCCTCACTAGAAACTTCTAATTTAGTTTCATCCAATAATGAACTAGCATTATCAGATATTAAATTTGAATCTTCTGTATTTGAAACTTCACTTAAATCTACTGCGCTTGCTGCCCCCATTAAACAAAAAATTAATAGCACAACAGAAATAAATAAAGCTCTATTTTTTATCGAAATTTTTCCACCTCTTGGTTCTCATTACGAAAATTTATACGAAAATATGATATATACTAAAAATTATAGTAATTCATAATGAGTGGATAAAGATATATAATTTTATCTTATATAAATGTTTTTAAAACTTTAATATTAAAAAAACGATTTAAAATGCAATAAATCAAGTAAAATAACTTTAAAACATATATAAATTGAAAATAAAAGAAAAATTATATTGAAATTAAATGATACAAGCTCAAATAGCTTGAATTTAAATTAGATAAAAAACAATCTCATAAAAAATAAAATTTTAATCCAAGAAACATTTATCTTCAAAATCAATGGAAATTCATATTTAACAGTGCAAATTGATTAAATATTATTTTGTTTAGAAAAAATTAATTAATTTGAAACAATTACATTAAAAATAAAGGCAGTATATTGAAAAATGAAAAATGATTAAAAAACCGAAAAAAGTTGATTGCATGTTATATGAAAAAAATATTTTTAAAAAAAACCATAAAAAAATGGATATTAAATTCGGATTGGCTTATCCGAACATTTATAGAACTGCAATGTCATCTTTAGGATACAATATACTTTATAATCAAATTAACGAAAGGGACAATACCCTATGTGAAAGAATAATTTTTCCAGATACAAAATCCTTGGAATCAAATACTCCAAGCAAATATTTTGACATATTAAGCTTTTCTCTTCAATTTGAAGAAGACTATTTTAACGTACTGGAAATGCTGAAAAATTCAGAAATCCCTCTGAAAAGAAAAGACCGGACAAAAGATGATCCGCTGATTATTGCAGGTGGACCGTGTGCAACAGCAAACCCTATGCCACTATCTGATTATATAGACATTTTCATAATCGGCGAAGGTGAAAACATAATCAATGAATTTCTAGACATCTATCTCGAATCAGATGATAGGAATCTGGAGAAGTTTTTAGCATTGCCCGGCATCTACATTCCAGAGTATGACAACATGACAAAAATAAATATTGTGGAGGATATGAATGATGCCTACCATATCACCCAGCCAATCATGAGCAAAAGCGATGATGAAAACTATCAAAGCATATTCAACAATACAATAATGCTGAATGTTTCAAGAGGATGCACAAGAGGATGCAGATTCTGCATGTCAAGTTATCTTTACAGACCCATGAGACAGGCAGACTATAAGAAGTTGATTGATGTCGCGATAAAAAATCGTGAAAATACAGGCCTGAACAAAATTACACTGATAGGTGCTGCAGTTTCAGATTACCATAATCTTGATAAATTGATTGACGGTTTGGAAAAAGAAGGTTTTCAAATTTCAACACCTTCACTTAGAATTGAATCAATAACCAAAGAAAATTTAGAAACTCTCAAAAGAAGTGGCCTTAAGACAATCACTATTGCACCCGAATCCATTGACCGATTGAGAAAAGTGATAAATAAGGAGATACTGGAAGAGCAAATTTTTACAGTAATAAAAAATGCTGTTGAATTGGATTTTAAGATCAAGTTATATTTCTTAATTGGCATTCCAGGAGAAACTTCAGATGACATTGAAGAGTTATGCAGCTACATGAAAAAGATAGCTGATATGCATTATAACATTAAAAATGTAAAATTTAGCATAAATCCCCTTATTCCGAAACCTCACACACCACTACAATGGGAACCCTATGATTTTAAGGATATAAAAAATAAAACCAGATATATTAAGAAGGAAATGAAGGGATATAACATTAAGTGTGAAAGTCCTAAAAAAGGAATGATTCAATATATATTGTCTTGTGGAAATAGAGGCATTGGTGCAATTATTGAAAAATCCTTAATAAAACAACCAACATTAAAGGAATGGAAAGAAGTAATGCCAAAATACACAATCGATGATGAATTGCCCTGGGACAATATTGATGTTGGTGTAAATAAAAGATTTTTAAAAATAGAAAACAAACGACTGAGAAATTTGAAACAAACACCATGGTGTGAAACACAACCGTGCTATAATTGCGGTGCCTGTGAAAAATAATTTCTAGAAAAAAATAAATTTACTATAATAATTATATAATAATATTAGAGAGGTAAAATTTATGATAAATCCAGCAAGCAGAACAAAATCAATCGAATTATCATTAATTAGAAAAATGTTTGAAGTGACAAACCCTGATGCAATAAACTTAGGGATTGGCGAACCTGATTTTGATGTTCCTGAAAACATTAAGGAAGCTATGAAAAAATCAATCGATGAGAATGATACTCATTATACTCCAAATAAAGGATACATTGAATTAAGGGAAGAGATTGTTAAAAAATTTAAAAATGAAAATGGAATTAACACCACTCCTGAAGATGTTATAGTTACTGTTGGAGCAAGCGAAGGATTATTCCTATGCGCTCAGGCATTTGTTGAAAAGGGAGATGAAGTCCTCCTTCCAAATCCAAGTTTCCTTTCATATGAAGCCTGCATAAAATTGGCCGACGGGAAAATAGTTCCTGTAGACTGTAAAATGGAAAATGAATTTAAATTAAAGGCAGAGGATGTTGAAGAAAAGATAACCGATAAAACAAAAGCGATTATTTTAAATTCACCTTCAAATCCGACAGGGGCAGTTATGGAAAAAGAAGACATAAAGGCAATAGCTGATTTATCAATGGATAAAAACTTCCTAATAATATCTGATGAGATATACGAAAAAATCATTTATGACAAAAAACATTATTCCCCAGCGAAATACAGTGACAATGTAATCACCCTGAACGGATTTTCAAAAACATATGCAATGACTGGCCTAAGAATAGGCTATTTGACTGCAAATGAAAATAACATTGAGGAATTGCTTAAGATTCATCAATATAACATCGCCTGTGCAACAACAACCGCACAAAGGGGAGCATACGAAGCATTAACCGGCCCTCAAGATGAAGTTAATAAAATGGTGGGAGAATTCCAGAAAAGACGTGATTTAATTGTAAGTCGCTTGAATGAAATGGGATATGAAACAGTGAATGCTGAAGGTGCATTTTACGTATTTCCAAAAATTGAGGATGAAAACTTTGTAATGAAAGCTGCCGAAGCCGGAGTGATAACTGTTCCGGGAGTTGCATTTGGATCAAACGGCAAAGGACATGTGCGCATGTCATATGCAAATTCTTATGAAAACATTGAAAAAGCAATGGATATTTTAGAAGAGCGTGTGGTTAATGGATAATTATAGGTATGATGGCGGGAAAAAAGCATCACTTGTAGCCATCGTTGCAAATTGCATCTTAACTGTCTTAAACGTTATAGTTGGAGTGATGTCCGGAAGTTATGCATTGGTTTCTGAAGGAGCGCATACATTATCTGATGTCACAACTTCAATTATTGCATTTGCCGGATTTAAGATAGGTCAAAAGCCTGCTGATGAAGAGCATCCTCTAGGTCATGGGCGAGCAGAAGCAATCAGCGGATTAGTTATAGTGCTGTTCTTAACTATGGTTGCTTATGAAATAATGACCGGTGCAATAGAAAAGATTATTAACCCGGCACTTATCACAATACCAGACATTTATGCGGCGATAATGGCCATATTTGGAATATTCATCAATTATGGAATCAGCAGCTACATTATCCAAATCGGGAAAGAAATCAACAGCCCTGCAATTGTTGCAGATGGCCAACACCAAAAGACAGATATTTTCTCATCAATAGCCGTTTTAGTTGGAGTAGTGGCTTCAAATATGGGATATCCAATACTTGATCCTATTGTAGGATTAATAATCGGATTGCTGATTTTGAAAACCGCTTTTGAAATTGGAAAAGAGAATATCGATAATATCATGGGTAAAGTTCCATCAGAAGACTTGATTAGAAGAATCGAAAGAATAGCTAATAATACTAAAGGAGCCCACAATGCTCACAACATTAAAGTGGATTATATGGGGGCTTATGCGACTGTAACACTACACATTCAAGTTAATGGAGATATGACAGTTGATGACGCGCATAAGATTATTCATGTAGTGCAGAACAACCTTATGAAAAAAATACCTATTATCAAATCAGCTACCGTTCATGCATGTCCGCTTGGATTAGACTATGACCATGACCAAGAAATAGATGAATAAAAAAAAAACAAAGCGCCGGGACGGGGATTTGAACCCCGGAGGTCATATGACCATCGGATTAGCAGTCCGACGCCGTACCAGGCTGGGCCATCCCGACAAATATAAAAACAAGATAATAAATTATATGTAAAAACTTATTTATAAACTTAATTATTTACTTAAATGGCATGTTCAAAAGTGGACTAATCTCAAAAATATAAGTGATCTAAAAAACTCAACTCCACCCCGGGATTCTACAAGCATTGAAATGTTAATAGTAAAGCTGCTCCCTTCCGGGCCTGACCCGTTCCTATATCGAAGATGACTTATTTTTACCCTCCAGTAAAAATTTCATCACCACCAATCCTGCAGGACGAGGTTTCTATGTTGTTTCTTCTAGGCTTACATTCTCTTAAAAAGCCGCCTTTTGAACTTCGACTGCACCAAAGGGGGTGTGTGCTTACAGAGGACCCCTAACCCTCCAGTCTAGCCAGTATTAATTTATAGATTTAATATTATATAAATGTTATCAATAACTCACTTACTAGAACTGAAAGCAATTACAGTAATAAAAATTAAAAGTAAATATTATTATTTTCTAGGAAAAGAAATTTTTACAGTAACCGATTTAAAAAAGAGTATAATAAAAAAAATAGGTAAAAAATTAATTAAATTGGAATAGCTCTTGAATAATATCTCCATCAGAGATTATACCAACTAATTTCTCATTTTCAACAACAGGAAGTTGATTTAAGATACCTAAAGAAGAAACACCTTCTTTCATTACATTAATTGCATCTTCAAGAGTATCCTCAGGAGAAACAGTTACAACAGGTTGAATCATTATCTCTTTTACAGATGTACCTAGTTCATATTTATCCAAAATTAAATTGTGACCCACATCAGTTGCAGTTATTATTCCAACAAGTTTATCGTCGTCAACTACTGGAAGGGAACTGATTTTATGTTTCATCAATTTTTCAAATGCGCATACCACATCAATATCTGAAGTTGCTGTTATGACATCAGTTGTCATTATCTCTTTCACTTTCTTGTTTAACATTATCTATGCCTCCGAATTTTTCTAGAATATCACTTACCATGATATCTATTGTTTCAGTTATGTCTACATTATTAATTATGCGAGCATCATTAATTTTAGCCTGTTCAACTAAAAATTTTTGGGTTTTTCTTATAGCTTCAAAATTATCCATATATCTCTCAAGCGGTCTTTTTACCCAAGGTTGCCTGCATCTTGAATAAAACCTTTGCTTATGGGATTCTTCATCATCAACAGTCAATGTGAAAACTATAATATTATTGTTCTCCATCAAGTCTTTTCTGATAAACCCCGGAACAACATGAACTCCTTCGATAATTGTACTTATTCCCTCTTTTGCTGATCTTTCGATAATGGCTTCAATACCTACATTAACTACATCAACATGACTGATAAATCCTTCAATAATTGGATCCTCCCTTAATGACGGAGTTCTAATGCTTTCATGGGCATCAAAACTGGACTTATGTATGACCGGACTCAACTCTTTAGAGACAATTTTGCGCATTACTTCACGAATCATGTCTGTACTAATGAGATTTTTCAATCTGAGCCGGTTAGCAAGTTCAAATGCCATGGATGATGTGCCTACTCCTGAAGCCCCACCAATTAAAATGATTAATGGCTTTTTGGAAAGTCTAAGGGACCTCCAATTTTTATATTTTATTGCAATGCTTGAATCAACATTCTCCAAATGATGTAAAACAACATCAGCCAAATCACGACTGGAGATTTCCTCAATATTTTTATTAATCAATTCATCTTCTATGTCACTAGCTAACTCATATGCTCTTTTAGACCCGATATATGCAACATTTAGTGAACGAGACATAATTCCTTTAGAAAAAGGCTCTCTGTATTTTTCACCATCAACATTACCAGTAACCCAAATCATGATATCCCCCTAAAAAGCATATTTGTATTTAAAATTAATGTTTAATAAAATTTGTTATTTATTTTTAAAAGAAAAAAAGATTAAATGAATGATTATTCATTTAATGAAATAATACTTATATCATAATTGGAGCCATCTTGAATGTCAATTAAAACAGCACCATTATCTTTAAGCATACCTGGATTTGCCACATCTGTAGTTTTACCAATTTTACCAAGTGATTTTGCTTCATGAATATGACCACAAAGGTTGATTTCCGGTTCAAATTCATGTATAGATTTTAAAATTCCAGGGCTTCCTACATGTTCACCGTTTGAGACTCTATCAGCATCAGTATTGAAAGGTGGAGCATGAGTAACTAAAATTCTTACTTTAGGAACATCAGCATTATATACATAATCATAATTAGCTAATAAATCATAAACTGCCCTATAAATTTTATCATCATCCATTTCACCAGGAGTATCGAATGGAGTAGGATTGGAACCTCCAAATCCGAATAATATAGCGTCACCATAAGCAACAATATTATTGTGTAGACAGAACGCTACATCATTAATGGCATTACAAATTCCATTAGGATCACAATTTCCCGGAATAGCTATTACATCAACATTACAGTCAGCTACTTTATTGATAAATGTTTCAACAAAGTCTAAAGGACCAAAATCTGTAATATCTCCGAGAATTAAGACTAAATCAATATCATTGTTATTTAAATAAGCATATAAATTTTCGTTTTCTTCACCATGCACATCACTAATAGCTAAAATTTTAGTCATAAAATCACCTTAATCTTCTAAAAAGAAAGATCCCATTTCTTTTAAACCTGCTTGTAGATCTTCCTTATCACCATGTAATTGAACAGTAACGTCATCATCAAATTCAATGATTAAACCGTTCCATTCTGCAATTTCCTGAACTCTTTCTTCAGCAAGAGGCACTCTTAAATTAATCCTACCAGTAGTTAATCCTGGAGGAGTATTGGCGAGGAATCTTGACTTGGAATTTGCAAATTCGAATACTTCTTCCCCTTGCATTACCTTTTTTAATAAATCAAGCCAATAGTCCGCGTACTCTTCGCCTTCCTCTTCAGCTATAACTAAAAGAGTTGCTTGAATATTATTTAAAGACATTTCAGCATTTGCCAGTCCATTAATCAAATCGGGATGGGATGGATCTCTTTTATAAGAACTAATTGAAGACCTGATTAAACCCATCTCCGGGTTAATTCCATTAGGGAGTTTATATCCTTTCTTATTTAAATCTGCAATAAGATGGTTTAGAACTAACCAATTCTGTTCAGATGGCAAACTCATAAATGTCCACCTATAATTTTTAAAGTAGTATGATTTATTTTAGCGTCAGCTTCTTTTAATTCATGCTCGATTTCATCAGTACTTTCATATGAATCTAAGAACAAAACATGGTGAGTTGAAGTACCAGCTATGTTTAAAATAGCTATTTCATCACTAGCTTTGAGTTCTCTTTTATCAATAGTTGCTTTAAATTGAACATAAGGTTCATATTCTTCTGGAAGGTCAGAATATTTAAATATTCCATCTAATGTTGCTACAAACATAATTACACCTCTTATATATTATAAGTTATTTTATTAAATTAATAATATATAAATATGATTACAAATTATTCGTATTATATGAAACAAAAAAAATTGTCGTAAAAAAATAGTTATCAAAAATGATAACTAATACCGAATTGTGTTTTCAATGCCTAAAAAATAAAAAAGAAAGGATTGAAAATCCTTAAATTTATTCACCTAATGCTTTTTTGATAGCAGGGGTTGCATCAATTTTTTGAGCATCGAAGGTTAATTCTTCAGCTGATAATCCCATAGCTAATCCGTATAATTGAGCTAAGTGGAATACAGGAAGTGCAAAGTCAGTTCCGTATCTTTCGTTTACTTCAGTTTGACCTTGGTCAAATTGTAAGTGACAGAATGGGCATACGTTAACAATTGCATCTACACCAGCAGCGGTCATGTGGTCGAGTTTTTCTTTAGTGAAACTAGTAGTTACATCTAAATCTCTGGATCTTAAACCTCCACCAGCACCACAACACATCATTTTGTCTTTGTAGTCAACTGATTTAGCACCAGTAATTTCTACAAGATCATCTAAGATGGATGGGTCTTCAGCATTTTCTTCAATACCAATAGTTTTGGTTGGTTTTAAGAAGTGGCAACCGTAGTGAACAGCAACATTTAAGTCTAAAGGTTTTTCAATTAATGAAGCTAATTTTTCGTAACCGACATCGTCTCTTAAGATTTGAGCGAAGTGTTTTACTTCAATAGTACCTTTGTATTCTCTTCCGATTTCAGCTAAGTTAGCATTGATTTCAGCTTTTTTCTCTTCATCTTCTTTTAACATGTGGTTACATTCGAATAATGAACCGAAACATCCGTTACATTCAGTCATGATGTCAGCACCTAAGTCTTCAGCAAGAGTTAAGTTACGAGCTGCAATGGTAGCCCAGGTTTCTTCATCAAAAGAACCGAATACACCAGGAGCAGGACAACATGATGCTCCTTCCATGTCTTTTAATTCAATATCTAATGCTTCAAATAATTTTCTGGTAGCTTTTTCAACACCAGGATAACGGTTGTTCATAATACAACCTAAGAAATATGCGATCTCCATATTATAACTCTCCTCATAAATCTATTCTTTTAATCCGCCGGTTGCTTCATCATAACCAATCAATTCATCGAAACCGGTAATTTTACAAATTTTCTGTACTTCTTCTAAAGCTTCAGGATAAGCGTGAGTTGTAGGTGGAATTTCTGGAAGTCCAATTTTAACTCTTAAAGCTTTAGTAGCATCGTTAATAGGTACACCGTGACCAGTATTCATTACAAATACACCAGTCATTTTGTGTGGTTTTGCCATGTATCCAGCGTGAGCTGCGATGTTACGTGCTTTTTTGATAATTTCCACAATTTTAACACTTCTGAGACATCTTTCTTGGCAAGTGTAACAGGTAGTACACATCCATAAAGCGTCATCAGTGATAACTTCTTCTTTTAATCCTAATAAACATTTTCTGACAATTTGTCTTACTTTGTAAGGAGTTCTTCTTCCAGATGGGCAACTTCCACTGCAGGTACCACATTGGAAACAGTGTTTAACAGTTTCAATTCCAGAATCAATGAACTCAGCAGTGAAATCTGGATCACGATTACAATCAGTTAATAATTCTGTATCAGTCAATAAAGTCATATTATCTCTCTCTTTATTATTTTCATCTATTTTTTCTTTAACATCTTCTTCAATGATTTCAACAGCCTCTACAACTTTTTCTTTGATCTCATGAAGTTTTTCAACTTGTTCATCTAAAGGTTTTCCTATAGATTCATCAACTTTTTCAATTGCTTCATCTAAAGGAATATCCTCTATTTTATGAAGTTCCTCATCAACTCCATCTGCTAAAGTTTCGATGTCAGTTATATCGTCTTTAGGTTCTTCTTTTACTGGTTCTTCTCTGGAAACAGTAGTTTTAGTACCTGAGACGACATCATCATTTACAATTTGTGAAGATGTAACTTCGACATCATTAGATGTGTTTGAAACATCAGCATTGATGTCTTTTACTTCTTTTTCATTATCTCCTGTAAATAAGGATTTAAGACGATTTATTATAGACATTGAAAACACACCTCGGATAATCATCGGACTATTCCCTCAAATCCTAATTATAATTCTTTAAAAGAACATATATAAAGGTTACTAAAAAATCAGATGGTGTAACCTAAATGATTACACAAAATAAAAAATTTTTATAAACCTAAAAAACAAAAAGTAATATAAAAATGAAAATAGGAAGACATAAATGATAAAAAAATTCGAAATTAAATCACATGATGGTCCTGGAAGAATCGGAAAAATAGACGGTGAACCTACACCAAGAATATTTTTTAAAAGGGACCTGAAAATTGCCCCGACTGAGGGATCAGCATATAACATTGACCGTGAAATTGCCGAATTCAACCTGAAAGAAACATTAAGATTGGCTGAAGCTAATGTTGATGACTGCGATATTGCAGTGATTCAAGGTTCAAAATACGTTGACTTGCGAATAGACTGCTTAAAACAACTGGAAGATATAGGATACAATGGTTTTATAATAGCAAATGGAGATGCATTGCTTACAAACCCAAAGGAATTGGTTGAATTAATCGTTTCACTTAAAAAAGAAGCTAAAAAATCAAGTTATTTCATATTCCCATTTACAGAACTTTCATTTATGCCTATTTTAACCTACATGGGAATCGATGGATTTCTAGCGGACAGCACAAATTACTACAGTCATTTAAATGTCCTGCAAACACCAACAAAAGCTTATGATTTGAATGAATATCCTATTTATGATGACATTTCCCAAAAGGACTTGGAAAAAAAGAATATTGAAAATATGGAATTTGTAATAAGGGAAATCCATGCACACATGAAAAACAGATCTCTGAGAAATCTTGTAGAGGAACGTTCAGGAACAACACCTCAAAACATCTCAACTTTAAAAATACTTGACAGGGAGCATATGGATTATCTTCTTGAATACACCCAATTATTTTAAGATTTCAAATGTTGAAATAATATTTTTGAATTCCCTTTCAGATTCTCCGGAAATATCCAGTGTTCTAAGTTCAAAAATGTAGATATCTCCTTTTTCAATGAAAACATAAGTATGGATGTCAAAGTTAATTTCAGGAGTGTCCATATTGGCATGAAGTTTAATGGCATCTTTACCCGCAATCTGTGTGAAATCTGAAGCGATTATTACACCACCATCATCAGAAATCGCATCCTCCATGAATATCTTATAGTCATCAAGGTTTGTTGCGGTCGGAAACATCACAGCATTAATCAAATTATCCTGACCTTTAGATAATGTTGCAATGCAGTCCGGATTGGATAAAATATCTGCCTTTTCCACATCCCATTCATTCGGGTATTCGAAAGTGATTCTGCCAGTGTTGAATGTTTTCATGGATTAATCCTCATTTTTGGGAGTAATTTCAATTGTTTCTGGCTCTTCTTCATCAATAGTGTCAATATATTTGGAGAATGGTTCAGGGAGTTTAGGCATCACTTCTTTTAGGATTTCAGCAGCATCAAGTTCTAAAGCCTGTCCCGCAAGCAACTGTTCAACGTCAAAGTCAAATTCGAATGGTTTTAGCAAATCATCTACTGGCACTCTTAAATTGATTTTTCTCTTATTCAATACCATTTTAAGAGTACTTGTGTTTCTAATCTGTTCATTCATGTCTTCAACAGTGCTTTTTATCTCATATGCTATAGCTTTGTTCTTCTCATTAACCTCATGTTTGGATTTTTCGATTGATTTTTCCAAACCTTCAACAAGCTCGGCATTTCTTCTATTGATGTTATCCCTTGCTTCATCAATGACAACATTGATGGCGTTTAGGATGGATTTGTTTAACTCCACATTATATGCCAGAATCATCTTGTTTTTATAATCAAGTTCCTTAAAAATAGCCACTCTTTCATCATCAATTTTGGTGATTTTTTTGTTTAACTCATGAATTTCATCTTTAGCTTTTATAAGTTCATCTTTATCACTGATTTGTTCTTTAAGAGAACCTACATCATCAAAGAATGAAACCTTAAGAGTTTGAATTTGGTCTTGTAAATTTGCAATTTCAGCATCTTTTGCTTCGATGGTATGATGAAATTCATCAAGTTTTGCATCTGAAAATTGATTATCCATCAATTTTTCATAATCTTTTTGGGATAAAACTTTAACTAAATCATCATCTTCAAAAGGATCTTCTTTCTTAAGACTAACTTGCTTTTGTTGAGATTCCTTTTCAACAGTGTTACCATCCTTATCTTTACTGGTGTATTTTTTTGTATACACCCTTACAGTTCTGAATTCCTCACTTTCCATTATTGACACCCACTCTATAATAATAAATAGATTAGTTTTATTTAAATAGTTAATGATTAAAAAAAGAAAAAAAGAGAAAAAATTATTTGATATCCTCTTTTTCTATCCATAATAACATTGCCTCTTCGACAGCTTTTGAATACCATCCAGTTTTAAAAAGCATCTTACTGGAGGCTAATCTTCGAAAATTCAAGTCAATGTCATTATTGATGCTGATAGTAACACGCTTGTTTTTAGACATACAATTAGATTGTGCATACTGGTTAATAAACGTTTTAGTGTTTTTTTAGAGCATTTTGATATGTGAATTTGAATATTGGAATATTAAAAAAGAATTATAACAGAGGAAGATTTCTGGCTTTAACTTTCTGCCGTAGGTTATCCAGATTGCCGGAAATAATGGAAATCTTTATGCCGTCCTGTTGTGTTGTGTAAACCCAGGCATCCTCAAATATGGCAATATCATAAAGCTTTTCAATTTCATTAAGTTCCGATAGAATCTCATCATGACTTCTGGTTCGGAATCCATTAATCTTAGCTATTGAGAGATAGAAAGGTCGGAATCTCGGATCCCCCTCCATTCCCCTTATAAACCATTTCATGGCAATATCCTTATCAACACCAACGCTGGATGCTGCTTTAAAAATTGATTTGTGATTTTCATAGGCGTCTAAAACTAGCAATGATTCATTTTTAAATTTATTAAACTTATAAATCCCGTATTTTAACTGTTCATGCCTTAATTTTGATTTTAAGGAATTGTTCCTTTCCTGCAAATTATTTAATACATCCATCAATATTAATTATGTGCTCAACATTAATAAACTTAGCATCATATAAAAAGCACTCGGCAAAATTCGCTGCCTGAAAAAATAAAAACATTTATATAATATTAAAATATAAGTATTATACGATATGAATTATATTTCAAGTCTTGTAATGAAGACATCAACCATTTTATAATCTCCAAAATGTAGGAATATGTTTCATTACGGAAGTAGAAAAATACTACTACTTCCACTCCCCCCTTTATTTTTATAAATACTGTTTTTAAATTAATTTTTCTAAGAAAACAGTAAGATTTATATATATATATATAAAAAATATTAAATAATAAACGATATGAATATAATTACATATCTTATTTTAAAAATCAGTCGACATTTTTAATCTCCAAAAATTAAAAAAAATCTCGAGAGAAGCAGTAACTAACCCGCTGCTTCCACTCCCCCTTTATTTTATAGAATCAAACATCATCAAGTATGCTTGGGTCTGCACCAGCAATTTCAACCAAATATTCTGCTTCAACAATGTGAAGTTTGGATGGAATTACAATACAATGCAAAGGACCTCCAAAGTCAAAATCAATGAGTTCCTTGATTTTGCCGGCCTTAACGCATACTTCTTTCGAACCAACACGGGCAATGCCCATCGCTAGGGAATCTTCAGTTATTAAGCCTTCCCTTTCCAAATCATCATGAATATTCATCAGATACTCAAGACCCTGATTAACGGTCATATAACGGTCTTTGTGAGCTTGGATATCAAGAAGAACCAGAGTATGCAAATCCATTTTCAGGTTTTCTTCAATAGCTTCATAAGGAGATTTTGGATAAAAATTATAATCCGGGAAAGGTATAGTGGTTACCTTACCGAACTTATATCCCTGAAGACCGGAAATTGCCGGGGCGGAAGACAGGATTGATGAGCCATGAATAACCTCATAGTCTATTCCTTTTTTGGAGCATTGCACTAAAAAATCACTGTGAGTTGTTGCAATTAATGGGTCTCCACCGGTGATTAATGCAACATCTTGAGTTTTAGCCTCTTCGATGAATTTGGATTCCTCTTCCACTTCTCCCCTAACCAGCACTTCAATTTTTTGACCGATCAGCTCTTCGATTGCCTCAAAACTGGAACCGAATAATCTTGATGTGAAGAATTCCGCATATATCTTATCAACATTTCTCAAACATTCCAAACCTTTTAGGGATATGTCCTTTTCATCAAATAATCCTAAACCCACTAAATAAAACATATATTATTATATAATAATTTAAACATAAAAAACTTTATGAAATGTGTAAAAGTTCCATTAAGAGAATTGAATGATACCCGTATAAAATTAATGGAAAAAGGCCTGATGAATATGGAATATAGGATAAAAGCCTGTGATGATTACGGATATATTCCAATAAATGAAAATATTGACGGCTATGAAATAGTTTGCATGCACCTGGAAGCCATGAAGAAAGTGCCCCACAATTTTTCCGAATTGCTTGAGGATGAACTGACAGATGAGGAAATAGAGAATTTGAGAACTTCATTCGATACTATCGGAGACATCGTGATTTTAGAAATTCCCGATGATTTGGTTGATAAAAACCAGATAATTGGTGATGCAGCACTTAAATTTACCAAAAGAAAAGCAATTTACATGAAAAAAAGTGCAGTAAAAGGAACAACACGCGTACGCGATCTGGAATTCCTGTCTGGGGTGGACGATTCAGTCACAATCCACAAGGAACATGGGGCAAGATTGAAGCTTGATGTTCGTGAAGTATACTTTTCACCAAGACTTGCAACCGAAAGAAAACGTGTTATGGAAAGCGTTTGCGACGGGGAAACTATTTTAGACATGTTCTGTGGAATAGGGCCATTTCCAATTGTAATAGCTAAAAATAAGAATGTTGACATAACTGCCGTTGACATTAACCAAGCAGCCATCAGATATCTGGACGAAAACATTAAATTAAACAAGCTGAAGGGGAATATCCGCACATACTGCGGAGACATTAGGGAAGTCAGCGAAAGCTTCAACACAAAATTTGATAGGATAATAATGAACTTGCCAGGCCTTGCATATACCTTCCTTGATGTTGCTTTCCATTTAATTGAAGACAATGGAATAATAAATTACTATGAATTTTCAGATTCATATGAGCAGGGAATAAACCGCCTGAAAGAAGCATGCGAAAAAGAAGGCAAACAGATAGAAATAATCAGTACACGCAAAGTCAAATCCACCTCCCCCGGCGAATGGCATGTCGCAATCGACGCCAGAATCACAAGTGAAAATATTGAAAACTAATCTTCAAATCCATAATTTAATCTGCACCCATATGGTTTAAGATTATCCATTAAACAATCAATTTTAATGCTACATAACCCTTTTAAGTTAGAATAAATAAATTATTAAATATAAGTTAAGAACAATATTCTAATCGGATTATTGAAATAATAAAACAATAAATTTCGTGATTACTTATGTATGAGCTAGTGGATGAAATTATAAACATAGACTATGAGGATTTAAGCACCTTTGAGTTTCCCTTAAATTACAGGTTTGGATTATGCGTTAATCTAAGAGATACAAAATATGAGTTTTTAGTGCATTTCAAAACCAACACCGATAAAGTTCTATGTTTAGGAGCAGGAGCTATGGGAAACGATTCCAAACATGACACCAGCAGACCTTTCTTTCACAGGCATGGATGGAAATTCGATGCATCCACAATCTGGTATAATGACCCTACAAGATACCTGAATTTAAAATCAAAAGGATCATGGGGTGTTGGAACAACAGAAGATTACTTCTTAAGAAATATTGGAAATATCGTCGTTCAACTCATTGAACGCCTGAACCTGAAACGTGAAAATTTAATCTTTTATGGAAGTTCAATGGGAGGTTTTACTTCACTTCAGCTTGCTACAATGGTTAGAGATTCAATTGCACTGGCAGACATCCCACAATTAGAATTTCAAAATCATGTGAGCTATAATAAAGTTAAGCCGTATTGCTTTCCGGGATTAAGCGATGAGGAAATCTGGGACAGATTCAAACACAGATTTGATGTTATCGAACTGATGAAAAAGGAAAATTACATTCCAAAAGCAACAATCGTTTTCAATTGCAGCAATAGGGACATTAACACCCAATACCTGGACTTCATCAAAAAAATTAATGAACTTCCGAAAATTAAGGACAAAAGCAACCATATGAAAATCGTATTCAACTACATCGATTCACATGAACCCCTTGGAAATGCTGAAAGCAGAAAGCTTGCCAACGGCATAACATCAAAAAATATGATGAGTTACTATGATGAACTTGAGGATTCAGAGATGTATAAGGAAAATCAGAGATTGAAAGCAGAAGTAAACATGCTGCGTTCATCAAGATCATGGAAAATGACAAAACCCCTTAGAAAGATAAGGTCAATTTTTAGAAGATAAAAAAATGAGGGAAATCCCCCTCTAATCAATTAAATAGGTTTAATAATTCCTTTTTCTGTTATGATACCTGTAACTAATTCACTTGGAGTTATATCAAAAGCAGGATTAATAACTTCAGTTCCTTCCGGACAGATTCTGGCTCCGCCATAATATCTTACCTCATCACCATCTCTTTCTTCGATTACAGTATCATAAATGGATATTTCATTATCAAAAGTGGAATAAGGTGCAGCAACATAGAATGGAATATCATGATGTTTGGCGGCTAAAGCAACCATAAATGAACCGACCTTATTTACAACACCACCTTTAGCAATCCTATCCGCTCCGATTACAACTTTATCAATGACGCCCTGTGACATAAGATATCCTGATGCAACATCCGGAATCAGTTTAACCGGAATATTCTCTTGTTGCATTTCCCAAACGCTTAAGCTAGCCCCTTGGCCTCTCGGACGGGTTTCATCACAGATAACATTAATATTTTTTCCTTGTTCGTGTGCTGCTCTAAATACTCCAAGAGCTGTTCCATAGTCGACACAGGCAAGAGCGCCCGCATTACAATGAGTCAAAATTGTGTCACCATCATCAATTACTTCAGCACCGTATTTTCCGATGGCTCTGTTGGTTGCCATGTCTTCCTCATACATTTTTAAAGCCTCGGACAAGGCATCATCTTCACTATTTAAGACCCTGTCAACAGCCCAAAACAGATTTACTGCAGTAGGCCTTGCTGCTTTAATTTCTTCTGCAGCTTTATCCAAATCTACACCTTGAATATCGGCCAGTGCCATACCAAAAGCGGCGGATACCCCGATAGCTGGAGCTCCACGCACAGTCATATTCTTAATTGCAGTAATTACATCCTGATAATTATCACAATAAACATAAGTCAATTCATCAGGAAGTTTTCTTTGATCAATAAGCTTTAATTTGTTATCTTCCCATTCAAGTGTTTTCATGTTAACACCATATAAAAAAAGTTTAAAAATATTGAAAGCATAATTAACGTTAGTTTCTAATTTATTTTATTGTATAAAAAATACAATTAAAGGTTTTATAATTATGCTTTCCCGTCTAATTTAATATCCAAAATGGATTGATTAGAGATGTATTAGAAATACATCTATTTTATATTTATACCCTAATCATTTATAAATCTTACTTAAAACCAATAAGAAAACATAATTATTTAGTAATACTAAAAATAATTATGCGTTTTCAGTCATAATAGGCACTACTTGTTTTTTACGTGAAACAACACCCTCAAGTAAAACAGTATTGTCCTCTAATTTAACTCCATATGCTTTTTCAACTAAGCTTGAGTCTTTTCCAAGTGCAATTACTTGTGAATTGCTGTTAACAATATCAGTTATTAAAAGCATGAACAAATCAAGGTCTTCCTCTTCTATAATTTTATTCATTCCCTCTTCCAAATCATCTTTTAATGCCATGACATCTGAAATGTCTGCAGTGTTGACTTGGTTTACAATTGATTTTACATCTTTAAAGTCAATCTGTTTAGCATCAAGGGATAAAATTTCATCAATTGAAAAGCTGCTTAAATCAGTTCCTGCCTTAAGCATTTCTAAACCGTATTCCTCATAGTCTATTTCTGCGAGTTCTGCAAGTTTTTCAACAGCGGCTTTGTCGTCTTCAGTGGTTGTTGGAGATTTTAAAAGCAAAGTATCTGAAATGATAGCTGATAACATTAATGTTGCTATCTCTTTAGTGATTTCAACATTGTTTTCTTCATATAATTTACATAAGATAGTTTCAGTACATCCTACCGGTTCAAATCTTAAAAATAATGGATAGGAAGTTTCTAAAGCTAATTTATGATGGTCGACAACTTTTAAAATATTAGCATTTTCCAAATTGTCCACAGATTCCGCTGGAGAGTTATGATCTACCAAAATAACATTTGCACCATCTTCAACACTTTCCAAAAGTTCCGGTGCATCCATATCCAAATATTCTAAAATGAATTCAGTCTCTTTATTTATATTTCCTAATCTGTAAGCTTTAGCATCAGCATTTCCCAATTCATTTTCCAAGTTAGTCATTACTAAACTGGAAGTAATTGAATCACTATCCGGACTTTTATGTCCAAAAACATAAGTTTCAACCATATTATCGTTTTCCTCTAAATTTTATATCAGTTAAAATTATCTTTTTCATCTCTATTTAATGTTGTGATGGAAGCAGATTTTAAAGCTAACTCCTAAATTCTTTAAGTTATTTCTCAAAAAATAATACTTTCTTTTTAATTTCCCGATTTTGGTAGTGACTGAAAGTGAGTCATATTGAGCTTGCCTATAATTACATGAGATAAGATGTCAAAGATTAATACAAATAATCATGATACTTTTTTATTATGAAATAAAGATATTTAACTATAACCCGATTTAAAATGCAACAGATTAAAATTTAAATTTGAAATCAAACATAATTATTAATAATACTAATAAAGAAAATAGGGATTGAAATGGAATTAATAAAAGAATATAATGAAAAAGAATTATAACTGTCACTGGAAAAATCGATACAACTACCGCACCAGATTTTGAAAATGAAATAATGGATGAAATAAACAACTTTGATTCATTAATTTTAAATTTAACAGATTTGGAATACATTTCCAGTGCAGGATTAAGGGTTTTAATTATTACAGAAAAAAAATTAAAAGCAGAGGGCATTCCTTTTGTCATTAAAGTCAATGACACTATAAAAGAGATTCTTGTAATGTCCGGTTTCGATAAACTCTTAAATATCGAGTAAAAATAAGAAAATGAGAATGAAACTTCGTTTACATTCTTATTCTATTAAAATAATAAAAAAAAATTATTTAGTAATGACTTTGTGGAGTCATTCCTAAATGATGATCTTCACTTTTTTTACCTGGTATTCCATATGCATCTGCCCTACATTGAGTGCATGCTCTGAATACTGGAATAATCTCTTCAACTTGTTCCCTGATACTTTCCATCATGGAACAGTCAGGTCTTTCAAGGTCTTTCATTTTTCCCAATGGGATTAAAGGTAAAACATTCATTAAAGCTGCTCCGCGTTTTTCAACTTCACGAGCAATATCAACAATGTGTTCATCATTTACTCCAGGAATCAGGACTGAATTAACTTTAACCACCAAATCATTAGCCGCTGCTTTTTCAACACCATCCAATTGATTTTTAATTAAAATTTCTACAGCTTCACGACCTTTGTAGACTTTTCCTTCGTATTTAATGAAAGAATAAATTTTTTCGGCAATTTCCGGATCGACTGCATTAATTGTAACTGTGACAGAGTTTACTCCAAGTTCTGCAAGCTTATCTGCATATTTTGGAAGTAAAAGACCATTTGTACTCATACATTTAATTAAATCAGGCTGTTCACTAGCTAACTTTTCGAAAAATTCAAATGTTTCCTCATTAGCTAAGGAATCACCCGGTCCAGCCACACCGACAACAGAAATAGGACCTTCTGCAGTAACGTCATTAATATGAGTGATTGCATCGTCAGGTTTCATAATGCAGCTTGTTACACCTGGCCTGTCCTCTTCATTGTTAATATCCCTTGTACAGAAGTTACAAAAGATATTACACTTTGGTGCAACTGGTACATGTGCTCTACCGACTTTATCATGCATTTTTTCATTAAAACATGGATGTGCTCTTGTAATATGTGCAAATCTTGAACCTTTATGTTCATTCATAATACTACCCCTCCTTAAAATATAACTCCTGTTATTTTGTATTGATACGAACAAATATATAAACCTTTCTATTTGCCATTATTTAGTTCATCAATATATTCATGAGCTTTTTCAATCCATGCATCCTTAATTAACTCATCAGTAGCTACAACAGTTACAATATCCTCAGTAGACAAGTCTTTAATAATTTTAAATCCTTCAGGCAAAATTCTGAAGATTGCATCATAAACACGCCTTTGTAAATTAGAATGAGGGTCATCGACAACTTCAGATTTTAAACTGGTGTAATCTCCTTTAATCTCAAGTTGATACCTGTTCGGTTGATAAATTTCATCCCTTGAAAATTGCCTCCATAACAATTTCAATATGTTAGGAAGATAATTCTCATTATCAATCAAAATTGTAGTTACATCATTTTCTTTATTATAAGTTAAATTGGCCACATCCTCAAACAAAATAGCATTGGAGGTTTTTCTCATTTTAATGGCCAATACGAAAACAGGGTCATCCGGGTTAACATAAGCTTTCAAATCATCAACAGCTGATCCCAAGACCAAGTCTTGGAAGATTTGTTTAATGATGATTTCATAAACTTCTGCGCCCCTCTCATCATAGCATTCAACTAACATCTAACCAACCCTTTAATATGTTTATTTATCATCATGTCTGTGTCCCATTCCGGATACTAATAGAGCTGCGCCCACAGCACCGATATGTTGAGAATATTCAGGAACAATGACTTCAATTCCACCTAAAGTTTCACTCACAGCTTCAACAAGACCGGAAATCAAACTTGTTCCACCTACTTGAATTAAAGGTTCACGGATATCAATTTCCTGCAATTGTTGTTCATAAACCTGTTCAGATACTGAATGACATGCCGCAGCTGCAACATCTGCCTTGGAACCTCCTGCTGCAAGTGTTGTAACAAGGTCCTGAATACCGAATACAATACAGTAAGAGTTTAGCATAGCTTTTCTCCAGTCACCCTGTACTGCAAGAGGACCTAATTCAGTGATGTCCACATCTAACCTACGGGAAGTCATATCCAAGAATCTTCCGGATGCTCCTGCACAGATACCACCCATGGTAAAGTTATCCGGAATACCATTGTTAACGGTAATTACCTTGTTATCCATACCTCCAATATCAAGCACTGTTGCTTCGCCTTTTTGACAATCGGCTAGATAAACTGCACCTTTTGCATTGACGGACAACTCTTCCTGAATGAGTTCAGCAGCAAATTCCTGACCCATTGTGAATCTGCCGTAACCGGTTGTTCCAATACCATCCACATCATCCCATCCATAATCAGTGTTGGAAAATGCTTCGGCAGCTGCTGTTTTAGCAGACTCAATGATGTCTTTGGTAGCAGTCCAACCTGTTCCAATCACCTGGTTATTTTCCATGAGAACCGCTTTTGTAGTTGTTGAACCGGAGTCTAAACCAAGAGTAAGGCCTTCTTGTTTTTCACGGGCAAGAATACTTCTACGAGTTACAGTAGTAGCCAATGCTTCCATACGAATAAACAATTCATCAGCTTTTGTTCTTTCAGTGAAAGAATAGGTAACTACTGGGATACGTGTATTATTCTGGATAAATCTCCTAACTTCATTTCTCACCAGTGCCGCTTCAGCACATCTGAAGCATGTTGCAATGAATACTGCATCAGGCTTGGACCTGCCTTCAACAATAGCCATAGCTCTTGCAATCATTAATTTCAAACTTGAACTTTGAGCTGAAAATCCAAATTTCTCATAAGATTCATCAATGTAATCTAAATCAATTTCAGGAAGAACAATTTCAGCACCAAACTTATTTGCTGCCTTTTCGATTTCTTTTTGAATTCCACTATATTCTGTTCCACATGAAACTAAAGCAATTTTAACCATATTATTATTCCTCCTCAACAGTTTCTTCAAGAGAATCTACAAACTCGTTAATTTGATTTACCATAACATAGGTTTCATCCTGATTGGTTGGGTATGTTAGTTCCAATACAGGAATTCCTTTGTTTCTGAGCAAGAATATTGATAATTCATTAGTTCTTGCACATCCGATACAACCGAAACCATATGGAGCACCATCAACAACAATAGCTGCTTCTGCTTCATCTATAAGAGGTCCGATAATTGCCATTCTTCCACGAACACCGGAAGGCACTTCAATTGCAGCATATTTAAGTCCTTTAATAGGATCTTCTTCAGTAATATTCATCGGTGGAGAATCAATCTCCGGGTCTTTGATTTTTTGCCTAATTTGTTTTTGTAAAACTAAAGGAGTATGACCTTTTCTTTCAAGTAAATCTGCTAATATTAATGAATTTGGAGGATAAAGAGCTATTTTAACCATATTTTCACCTATTCCTTATTTTCTAAACATTCATTCATGATTTTTTTAAATTCGTCAACATCAACCGGTTTTTTCTCTTCAATTTCCACTTCTTTAGGATTTTCTAAAGCTTCAGAAACAAAACCAAGTATTCTATATTCCTTTTCCATTTGATGGAAACCTTCTCTAGGACCAAACCTATGACCCCTACACCTTCTAGGATCACCTGGAGCGAATCCTCTTTCTTTTGTGAAAATGTGGTTCGGATCTAGTTTTCTTATCTTTTCAATAGCTTTGTAAACATGCTCACTTTTTCCACTAATCATAGAGCCATAACAAGTGTTCTTTATTGTGAGTGGTAAACCAAGCATATGAAACTCACTAACAATCTGCTGTTCACTTACATGGGCTCCCGGTCCGATGAAAATCATACGGGTAATTACATCCGGATCCCAATCTTCTGTACCTAAATCAGGACTCATGGTTAGATTCTGTGACATATACTACAACTCCTTCTTTTAATTTTTCAAGATAATCATAATCAGAAGTGATTTCTCCAATTATATTTGTCGCTTCAAAGGTTTCCGCTGTTGGTCCAAATTCAATATTGTCCTCAAATCTGATACCTATTAAACCAGCACTTTTTGAAGCCATGTTAGTAATACCGATTTGACCTCTAATAACTTTATCAACAGGGTTATTTTCAGGAACTAAACCTTTAGCTGCCTTTTTATCTCCTTCAAAAATAACAATGTGCATACCGGGTACTGAAAAGTGAACCTTAATCTGACCTACAGGATTTTCTAAAAGACCAGACAACAGTTTGAAGTACCTTACAGACCTTGGAGCATTATCCACAAATTTAATTGTACAAATCTCCTCTTTTTTAACAGCTTTGGTAATTACTCTTCCTTCTTTTAGGATATCAATCGTATGCTTAGGAATTTGTTCGACAACAATGGCGTCATCGTCAACCATTCCGTCTATCATATGTTCAACGCCGACTGCAGACAATAATTCAGTAGCTTCACTTTGAGTTTTATTCAATAGCATTAACCTTTGCTGTTCTGATTTTACAGTTATAAAATCATTTTCTTTAGCAATGTCAATAATTTCCATACCGTTTACAATCTTTCCAACAGTAGTATGATTTGGAGATAAAACTCTGTTTTCACGGTAAATGAAAAGCTTTCCTACACCCACACCATTGTTTCTGACAGTGATGGTTCCTCTATTTCTCTTGGTTGTGTGTTCTTTCGGTTTCTCAAGACCTGCCAAATCATAAAAACCAACAAAAGATTCACTGTCATATGATACTTTAATTCTGCCGTCTTTAATTAAAGAGAACAGATGTTCAACTCCCACTGGGGAATCATCATCAATATCAAATGATATGTATGTGTATAGTTCATTTCCTTCTCCCAAAACAATGCTTAAATCTGATACGGAATAACTATCAGTAGTTGTGCTTCTTTCAATAATAGGTTCAATGCCTAAAACTGAATCGTCATCAGTAAGATTCTCCAATGTTTTCCTACCCCCGATAACACGGGCAAAAATACCTTTATTATGCGGAGGAACACTATAAACATTAGTAGTATTCTCTTTAAGCATAATTAAATGAGTGGACTCATTACTAAAACTGGATAAACTTAAAACAACATCCCCCTCATAATACTTATGCTCATCATGGGTAGGTTCCAAATCAGTGACAATAGGACCGATAGCTACTTCAGTAGGAGTAGACCACCTTATATCCAAATCTACAAACTCTTCATATTGATTCTTCCATACATCAACAAGAGGTTGCGCATCTTCAGACTCATCTAATTCAATGATTATGGATCCCTTATTTGTTTTAATTTTATACTTGTTTATGTTTTTTTCAAGCTCTTTTTTACCTTTAATTAAACAAACAATACTACCAGGAGTATATGGTGCATTTGTCTCAACAATCACATCCTGAATTGTTGAACCATCCGCAACATCTATTTCTTCTCCATTGATTTTAATTAACATACAATCTCCTAATAAGAATTTTTAATATTATATATTTATTATTTTATTATATATTAAAATTATTTATTTAATTTTGAAAAGCTTTATTAACACATAATTATAACAATTATATTGGGGGTAAAAAATGACTATCACTAAAAAAAATATATTTTCATTACTAATCATTTTAATCATGTGCGTAGGAGCCATTTCTGCAGTTAGCGCATATACCGGAACCGGATTTTCACATAACATACCAAGTTCCAAGTACCATGATTTATCCGCTTCAGATATTCTAAGCAAATACCCTGACAGCGAATGCCATGTGGAAGAGACTGCAATATGTACCAGCGTTGTGGATGGGGATACCATTTATCTGGACAATGGTAAAAAAGTCCGTTTAGTTGGGGTCAATACTCCTGAAAGAGGCGTTGACGGATATATTACATCAAAGAATTTTGTTCAAAAATTATGCCTGAACAAAAAAGTCGGATTGGATATCGATGATTCCAAACACACCGACCGATATGGCAGGACACTGGCTGTCGTGATTGTTGATGGAAAGAATGTCAATGAAATGCTTTTAAAAGAAGGCCTTGCCGAAATCATGTATATGCCGCCAAGTGAATTTTATCCATACAACTGGGCAAATGACAACACACCCACCTCCAGTTATCAAAGTTCAGATACAAGCAGTTCGGCTACCTCTTCACACAGTTCATCCGACTCCGGAAGTTACGTTGGAAATTCAAATTCCGGAAAATTCCATTATGCATCCTGCGGCAGTGTTGGAAAAATGTCCGATAAAAATAAGGTGTTCTTTTCAAGCAGAGCGGATGCTATAAATCAAGGATATGTGCCATGTAAACGATGCAATCCCTAATAACTTAATTCATTAAAAAATAGGAAAAAAGAGTTACCTGAAAATAAAAACAGGGTTTACATCTTGATTAAATACTTCAGCCTGTTCATTTTTATAATTCAGGTAAAGTGAATTTGAATCTGTTACCTCACCAACAACCGCGGCTTCGATTGAATATCTTGAAAGGTATTCCTTAATGTAGTCACAGTATTCTTCAGATGCAGTGAATACAAAACCTGATCCCGGGTAAGACCTAAGCCAATCCACCCATTCAACGCTTTCATTTCTAGGAATATCCTCGAGGTTGACTACCGCACCTTTTCCGGAAGTTTCCAAAAGCATTTCCAAAGTTCCTAAAATCCCCGGGTTTGAGATATCCTTTCCGGATTTTATATAATCATGTTCGGCCAGGTACTGGACTGCAGTAATCTGGTCACGGACAATTTGTGCATCCTTATCGTAAGTAGTATCCCAATTAAGGCTAAACATTTCATGAGGCTTGCCGTCAAGGTCTATTGCAACAATCACCTTATCTCCGACTTCTGCACCGAAACTTGTTATAATCTTATCCTTTTGGGCAATTCCTACAATGGCCACTCCCAAAGAATCAACTTCACCATCAGGATGCAGGTGTCCTCCAACCATTGGAACGCCAAATTTTAAGCATCCGTCTTTAATTCCATTCAATAAATCTTCGTAAATGGCATCATTACTTATTGACATTATGTTAACCATTGCCAATGGTTTGCCTCCCATTGCGGCAATATCATTCACATTCACCAAAACTGAGCAATATCCTGCCCAATAAGGATTTACATTCATAATATCGCCCCAGATTCCATCAGCAGCAAGCAATAAAACCTGATTATTTCCTATGTCAATGGCTGAGGCATCATCACCAATGTCTATTACCACATCACCTGAAACATTATATGATTCTTTTAAAAGGGATATTACATTATCAATAGAACTTTTACGTGACACTCCTTTAAATTCTTGAATTTCCCGAACAAGATTTTCAAAATCCAAATTTTCACAACCTAGTTAAATTATATAGTTAATTTTGTATTTACAATTAATATTATTTATTATTTCAACAATTTTCTCTTTGACTTCCTCGATATCCTGATAATCACAGGATTCCTGTTTGTCATTGAAGATTATCTTTTTAATATCTTGGCCAACGATGTCATCAAAACCACTTTCAACCTCAAAGATGATTGAATCCTTAGCCTTAAATCCATCTTCGACAATCTTATCCAAATCCCCATCAGTTATTCCGATTATAGGTATATCAAATCTATAAAGAATATCAGAAGATATCAAAGTAGTATCATCACCAACAGTAACTACAAGGGAAGACAGCCTGTACTTATAAACATCCTCACCGGCGTGATCTAAAAATGAAACGATGAAATCTTCAGGCTTGTCGTTTGAAATTACTCGGGGAGTTACTTTAGCATGCCTTAAAAGCCCGGTCTTTATAATTGCACTGTCCAAATCAACTTCCCCCAGCTTTTCAAGGCCATGACTTTTAAGCTCGCCTCCGACAATATCGACAATATGATTATCCTTTGCAATCAGAGTGAGCTTATCCGAATTTGTTTTACCGATGACCACACTGTTGACCATTATGTTCTCTCCAGGACTTACTCCATGAACAATCCTTTGATTAACGCCTGCATCATCCTGTCTGATATGATTGTCATAAACATCATCAGGATATACTATGGCCAAACCTAATTTCTCTGATAATTCTTTGACAAGTTCCAAATCATTATTCCATGGAATAATGCTGCCGTCAGCCTCCCCTGGCCTTTCAATTTGAATTACCGGAACATTATTTTCACCAATCTTATCAACATAATGATTATAGACCTTATATCCAAAAACCTGTCCTGTCACATCGGATTTGCCATAATTAAGTAAGAAAATCACATCAACATTATCATCATAGAATATCTTTAAGGAATCGCTTGGAACCAACTTTTTTGTGATATCGATGATATTTTCCAAACCTGCATCTATTACTGCAGTTCTGCCCATTGTTCCGCCCAATCTTACCGAAACATCCCCATAATCCTTAATCAATTCTATTAATTTTAAAGCATAACCTGTATCTATAATGTTTGGGCCGTGGACTACAATACCTATCCTCATTTTTCCACCCTGATTCTTTTTTTATAAATTCTTGACCCGCAAATTTCACAATCGTCAAAAGGATAATCTTCACCATATTCCTTCTTGCATCCTTCACAAACCTTTTTCCAATTGTAAATCTCTTTAATTCCCTCAGTTATAATGCCTGAATATGGAATATCCATTATTTTTAAAGTGTTTTGAATAGTGTAATCATCACTAATCACTTTAACGTTCTTGCCTTCCTTTGAAAACATGTATGCTAAAGCAATCAATTTTGTATCGGGTTTTGACAATCTTAAAATATCACCGGAATCAGATATAATATCATTCACACAATTTATATACTCCGATTGTACATCTTGTATAATCAGCTTCCCCTCATCAATTGCCATGTCAAAAACCAGTCTTGATTCGAAATCCTTGATTTCGGCAGTGATTTCGGGAACTGTAAAATTATTGTTCGAAATAATTTTAAAGCCGTTGATAAAAGCAGATGCGTCCAATACATAAACAATTTCCATATGATTATTTTTAATCTTATAAACTAATAAATTTTAGTTATTTTATTTGAGTTGAAATCGGCCAATAATCTGGAATAAAGTTGGGATATTTATGGAATAATCCATAAAGGGAATTAGAATCAGTATTGGTTGAATTTGGGATATATCTGGAAAAATCTATTTAAATTTAGATGAAACAATCTGATATTATACAAAATTCATTTAATTCACAAAGATTTAAATGAATAAAAAAATGGAGGAAAGAAAAAAATGAATAGTCCTGGAAGCCTTAATAATGATATCAAATTTCTTGCAAAATCAGAGATTCGTCTAAAAATACTAAGTGAATTATACAACCACCCAAACAATGTACGGGGCATAGTCAATAAGACAAAAATCACTTACAGCTCCGTTTCAAGCAATATGGCTAAATTAGAGCAGAATAACCACATCAAAAAAATAAAAAACAAATACCATATCAATCCGATGACAGTTATTTACTTTAAAACCCTGATGGACTTTAAGAACAGCATCGAACTGATTAGTGCATACAACACATTCTGGGGAAAACATAACATAAAACAGTTAAACCTCGAATCAATAAAATCCATCACTGATTTAAAAGAATCCAAATTGATTGAAACAACTCCTCTCGACATATATAGAACCCATAATGTCATTAAAGAACAATTAATTAAATCCAATTCCATCAAAGCTATTTTTCCGTATTTGCACCCCGATTATCCTCAACTGATAGAAAATATTTTGAAAAATGACGGGAATGTGGAATTGATAATTCCAAAGGATATAAACAAGGCTTTGATGGCTCAAATCAATGAAAAAATAAGAAGAACTGCACTAAAGGAAAAAAGATTAAAAATCAATTCTGCAAAAGATGATTTAAAAATATATTTGACAATTTGTGATGAATCAATGAGTCTCGGATTGTTTAAAAACGACGGCAGCTTTGATCAAAACAGGATTGTGATTTCTGAAAATGAAAAGTCCAGAAACTGGGCATTGAATTTATTTGAAAGTATAAAGGAGGGGGCATAACATGACCAATTCAAAAACAAAAAACGAGTTGAGCAAAGAATTTAAGGATGTGAAATACATTTTAACCTCAGGCATGAGAACAAAATTATTATTGTCACTATATGAGTATCCAAAAAATTTAGAGGACCTACGAAATGAACTGATAAAACCTTCAGCAACAATACTGCACGGACTTAAAGAATTGGAAACAATAAATCTTGTTAAAAAAGTTCAAAAACACTACAACCTCACATCAAACGGGTATCTGCTAACCACAAATCTGATAAAGCTAATAGAAAACTGGAACTCAATAAATAAAAGTAAAAAATTTTGGAACAGCCACAATCTATCAGACATTCCTGAAGAAATGTTGAAGAACATTTATCTTTTAAAAGATGCCGAATATGTCAATTCAACAACAAGCAATCTGTCCAATGCATTTAACAACTACATCAAATTAATTTCAAATGCAAAACGCCTAAAGATACTTCTTCCGATTTATTCAGAAAATCACTTTGAACACCTGATTAAACAATTGAACGAAAATAAACTTGAACATCTCGAATTGATTGTGAGTAAGGATATATTAAATTCAATTGAAAAAAATGAATTGTTGGCAAACTCCCTATTAAAAAACGACAAAGTCCATATAACAACACTAGACATGAACCTGAAAATCTTTTTAACACTATCCGATGAATTCATGTCATTGACCCTATTTTTCAAGGACGGGCACTACGACGACTCCCAGATATTGATTGGAAAAGACAAAAACGCTTTAAAATGGGCATTTAATCTATTTTCGATCATTTGAGGGATGAGTTTGTTATGAAGACTAATAAAAAACATTTAGGAATATGGCAGATAAAAAATAAGGAATTAATTAATTTGATAATTGGAAGAAAAGGTGGGGAGACTACAACTAAAATTATTGACAAAATATTAATTAAACCTTACAATATTAACCAATTATCAAAAATGTTGAATTTAGACTATAAAACAATTACATACCACATTGAAATCATTTATGAGCTCAAATATGTGGAAAAAGAGGAGTTTAAAAATTCCACATTATATTATCCGAGCAATAAATTATTTAATTGCTTAGATGAATATAATTTAATAAAAGAATTTATTAAAAATGAATAAGTAGGTATGTAAAATGAAAAGTGAAACATCTACACAACATCAAAAAGAATCCTCGAAAGACATCACATGCGGAATAATCACATTAAGCGACAGCAGAAAATCAAAAAAACTGGATTTGTCCGGCCAATTTATGGCTGAAGAAATTGAAGCAAGATATACATTAAAATCAAGAGACCTAATCCCTGATGAAAGGGATGAACTGATAAAATCAATAGAGAACATGATTTCATTAAATATCGATGTTATTCTAACAACAGGGGGAACCGGACTGGATCCTCGAGACATAACTGTTGAAACTGTTGAATCACTTTTCGAAAAAAAATTAGACGGCTTTGGAGAAATGTTTAGGGCAAAATCTTATGAGGAAATCGGTGCGGCAGCATTACTTTCAAGAGCTACAGCCGGAATCTACAAAAAAACAGTGATATTTTCCATGCCTGGCTCACCTAATGCTGTTAAAACCGCATTCAGCATAATAATTGATGAACTACCTCACTTTGTCCACCATGTGAAAAAATGATGAAATTGATTTTCATCATCTTTTTCTTTTTTTAATTTAGAAAAATTCATCAACAGAAATGAGGGGCTCTAATTTTATTCCGTTTTTTTTGAATTCTTCAATGGCACCCTCTTGGCGGTCAACAACAACAAAAGCCCTTTTTACATTACCGCCATTATCCTGAATGGCCTTAATGGCCTTTAAAAGAGACCCACCGGTTGTTGACACATCTTCAACAACAATAACATTGTCCCCTTCTAAAAGTTCACCTTCAATCAATTTAGAAGTACCATAACCCTTCTTTTCTTTCCTAATCATTAATAAAGGCAATTTTGATTCAAGTGAAACAGCAGTGGCTATTGGAACAGCACCTAAAGCAGGCCCTGCAACTTTATCAATGTCCTCTCCACTAATTTTTTCTGTGATTAATTTTGAAATTGTGGATAAAATTTCAGGCTCCGTAATTGCTTTTTTCATGTTGATATAATAATTGCTTTTCTTTCCGGAGGATAAAGTAAAGTCCCCTTCAAGAAAAACCCCATTTTCCTTTAATAAATCAATTAAAAACTCTTTTGTAGTCATTAGATATCATCTTCACCTTTAAGTAAAATTTTATCCCCGATGGCTTTTACAAGTTCCATCGGAACGATATTTTCACTGGATTTAATCTGTTCGGAAAATCCTGATTTTTTGATTACAATATCAGTTACTTCAAAAGTATCCTTGTCAAAGATAGCGTCTGCAACTTTTCCTACGATTTGGATTTCAGCATCAAGAACTTCTTTACCAATTAATTCATCTTTTATTCTCATAAAAAACACCTATTTCTTATATTGTATTTTCAATTTAAAATATATTTCTCATTTACTTGTATAATCAATATAACAAATTGTATTAAATATAACCAATATAATAACAATATTGATTTAATGGTGAAGATATGGAAGACGAATTTTTAACCGTCCGCCAGTTAAATTCTCAAATTGATAGGATATTAAAAAGAAACCCTACTTTGAGAAATGTTAAAGTGCGTGGCGAAATTTCAAATTTTAAGACTGTCAGAGGAAACAGTTATTTTACCTTGAAAGATGAGGATTCCCAAATTAAAGTTACACTATATTACAATTACCAAAAATTCGTCGAATTTAAACCAGAAGATGGGATGACTGTAATTATCAAAGGTAGCATCGCTGGATATGTTAAAAATGGAGAATATAGATTATATGCTCATAGAATGACCGAAGACGGTATTGGAGATTTGAATAGAAAATTCGAACAACTTAAGTTAAAACTTAAAAATGAAGGATTGTTCGATGAAAGCCACAAAAAAGAAATACCAAAGTTTCCTAAAAAAATTGGAGTGATAACTTCACAAACCGGTGCCGTCATAAGAGATATAATAACCACAATTAACAGACGGTATCCTCTATGCGAAATACTAGTTTTTTCAACATTGGTTCAAGGTGACAATGCCGCTCCTCAAATTGTACAAAAAATTAAATATGCACAAAATTTTAATCTGGATACTTTGATTGTTGGAAGAGGTGGTGGAAGCATTGAAGATTTGTGGGCATTCAATGAAGAGATTGTTGCTCGTGAAATTTACGCATGTGAAACTCCAGTCATCAGTGCGGTAGGCCATGAAATCGATTTCACAATAACTGATTTTGTAGCTGATAAACGAGCCGCCACACCAACTGCTGCGGCAGAAATTGCAGTACCTGATAAAAAAGAAATCGAATACAAAATTAATCAACTTTCAAATAGAATTAATAAACAAATCATCAATCAATTAAATCAAAATAAGACAAGACTGAATCATATTTCTCGAAAGCAGATTATACAGAATCCTGAATCAATATATCAAATTAAAAATATGACCTTAGACAATTTAATTAGTAAAATTGATTTCATTTCTAAAAACATTTTAACAGAAAATAAAGCTAAACTAATTACATTGGAAAATTCTCCAGTTTTTAAAAGACCAAAATCAATTTATGAAACTGAAGAAATGAAACTAAACAAGCTAATGAACAAACTGCAATACACATCAAAAAACATAGTATCACAAAACAAAAACAAACTAAACAGACTGGAAAATAGCCCAATACTCAAAAATCCAAAAAATTTATATCAAAATAAAGAAATGAAACTAGATAACCTAATAAACAAACTGCAATACACATCAAAAAACATAGTATCACAAAACAAAAACAAACTATTCATATTAGAAAGCAACCCAATACTCAAAAATCCTGAAAAGATAACTCAACCTAAAAAAGAATCATATTTAAGAAATATTGAAAAATTAGAAATCCTAAACCCTCTTTTAACATTAAAAAGAGGTTATGCAATAGCGAAATCTAGTGACAAAGTAATATCTTCTTCAAAAGATGTTAAAACCGGAGATGAGCTTGATATTGAATTTAATGATGGAACAATAAATACAAAGGTGATATAATGGAAAATTTAAGTTTTGAAGAAAGTTTAGAAAAATTAGAAGAAATCGTGAACAAATTAGAAAATGGAAATGTGCCTTTAGATGATGCAATCGAAGAATTTAACAATGCAATGAAATTAGTAAAAGTATGTAATGACAAATTAAATCATGCGGAAGAAGCCATTGCAAAAATAGTTCAGGATAATGGAGATATAGTGGACTTTAATATTAATGAATAAATGTTAAAAAAAGAGAAAAAAAGAAAATTAAAGACTAATGGCATCAGCATCGAAAACATCAATGATGAGATCTGTTTCCACTAAATCTTGAATATTTTCACCAAATCTGATGAAATGATCTGTTTGCAAATGTGAACCCAAGATTTCTTTAGATTCCCATTGTTCTACAAATAACAATGTGCCATCTGCAGTGTTTGAATATAAATTATAATCTACATTCCCATCTTCTTTTTTAGTGTTTTCAATTAAATCTTGTGCAAATTCTACAATTTTTGCACATGCATCTTCATCTTTAGGAATTGCTTTTGCTAAAACTAAAATCATTTAAATCACCTTCAAGGTCTATACTGAATGGAGAAATAGAGTTAAATATTAGAAAATTATGACCACTAACATAATTTCCGTAATATTTAACTAATGTTGAAATTAAATATCCTTGAGGTATGCCAAGGATATCTAAAAATACAACAATTTATTAATAGAGCAGTATAAAATCGTTACTCAACATTCAACATTATTTCTCAAATTGTGGAATTCCAGTAATACGGAGTCCTCCATAATGGGATCTATACTTGATGTTTAATCCGATTAACAATGGAGTGATTTTTTCAATTATTCTTGATTTTTCTAATATTCCGCAGTCGATCGCTTGAATACCTGGAAGTTTATTTATGAGTTCAATCGCTATTTCTTTAGCTTCCTTATCATCACCTGCAATTAAACAATCACAGTCTATTTCATTTGGAATATTAGACAAGTGGGAATTACTAATATTACAGAATGCACATATAACTTTTGCGCCAGTTCCATCAAGGATTTTAGCAGTCCTTTCTGCAGCAGATCCTTCCATTAAATCAATGAAACGGAAAGGTTTTCCGCCGATAGCTGTTTCAAGAGGAACAGTTGCATCAAGAACAATTTTATCAGTACAAAATTCTTTAATTCCTTCAAGTGTAGGTTTTTGAGCTGCAAGAGGCACGGTGAGAATTAAGATATCTCCTGCTTTTGCCGCATCTTCATTAGCCATACCTACAATATTCAAATCATAATCTTTAAGTTCTTCAATTGTTTCTTCAACGATACTTAAAGCTTTTTCTTCTTTACGGGATCCAACAATTACTTCAACACCTTCAATTGCAAATCTCTTTGCAATTCCAAGTCCTTGTGGACCGGTTCCGCCAATAACTGCAACTTTCATTAATATCACCTTAAAAAAAGAGAAAAAATATGTAATGATTGGAATCATTACATAAAACGTGTTTAGTCGAGATCTAACATTA
>NZ_SUTI01000040.1 GCF_015062985.1 Methanobrevibacter sp.
AAGTTTTGCTTTTTCATTGCATATTCTAAGAAAAAACACAAAAATGAGATGGTGAATATGCGCAAAAATTAAAAATGAGGAAGTGGTGCAAAATTTTTAATTGAATCTTGTTGACTCTTTCAATACTTTTTTGGAGGTGTCCTTTCATGATTTTAATCTGGTTTTCGTCAGTTAATTACTGCACCAATACCATTTTTATTCAAAAACCAATCCGGATAACTTAATGTTGCATCCGAATCAGAATTGCCATGACTTTTAAAATCAATTCCGGCAGCAATATACTTAATCAAATCTTTTTTAAAGTGCCAAAATGCATTATTTAAAGCATATTTTCAGCATGGGATGCTTTTTTTGTTAAATAATTAAAATAGTTATTATTTTTAATGATATTATTAAGTTTTTTAGTAAAATCTTCATAATATTCAGGAATATAATGTGATGTTCCCCGACCCCAAAATGATTAATATCATTAGGATAATTCAATAAATTCAATTCAATTATATCTACATCATAATTGTCTTCAATAACTTTATTAAGCTCATATATATACTTATTGAATTCAAAGCAATATTTTGATTCGATTAGTTTTATTGATCCATCCTCATCCCATAATTTATCATCAAAGCAGGCTTTATTTAAAATTAATCTAATCCCATTTTCATTTAAAAAATTATAAAATAAATCAAAATTTTTTTTATATAACTTTAAATATTTTTTAGAGTTCGATGCCATAGATAGTGTTGTGAATTCATTAAGATTTTTATAAAATGGAGTATTATGTAAATTCCAGTAATTATTAGTAACAATATTATTTTCAAAACATAAAATGTCAAACTTGGCTTCAAAAATATTATCTAAAATTAAATAATCGATGTGACTTCGTGCCACATCCCCTTTTCAAAAAAATAATAAAAATCAAGATATCACAAGGTATTCATTCAAACCCTAAATTTCCAACAACCCCCATTTATTAAAAAAAAAGATAAAATAAGGACTTAGCCTTATTTAAAACTTTAACTCTTTTTTGAAGTGCCTTACAGATATGTTGCCAAATATTTTCTTTTTTACTCATCATCCATGCATTTTTCGTTGAACTTTGCAGTTATTAAATCCATTAATTCACATGTTATTATGTTTGTCAGGGATTTTCTTAATGTTTATATGGGATGTAGTGGAATCATCCTTTTTTAGGACATATTCAATTCCACACATTACTGCAAAGAATAATATAAACAGCAACCTATATGTGAACCAAAAGTGGATGTATGAATGGTTGCTTGCAATAAAATACCATAAAAAAGGAGTTATTGCCAGCAATATGAATGGAATGATATTTTTCAATTTATCTGTTGTGACATTTTTCCTGTTAGGGATTATTTTTTTAACATAATAAATTGCTATTGCTGCAAAAATTACAAGATATGCTCTTTTTCCATAAATAAACACGTTTCTTACCACCGCATCAATTCTTGTGAAATTTGATGTAGATGATCTCCAGAGGAATCTATTGAATCCGTCCAAAACAATGTTCTGGTGCAGGATTAAAGATGATATAATCCATTTGCTTAACCACATTCCTGCAAATCCTACAGACCATATGCATGCAAATATCAATAGTGAAACCACATTTTTTTTAACTGTGGTTTTTTCATTTAGAAGCAAGTAAAATATAGCAGGTATTCCAAAAGTGATTAAAGGGTAAGTAAGCAAGTCAAAATAGTTTGTTATCATACCTATTGCTAAGAAATAGCAAAGCAATCTGCGTCTTTCAAATAACTTGTCCTTGAACTTAATCATGATAAATATCGAAATCAATGTGATATTGAAAACGGGGGCAAATTGTAAACACATTCCGATAACTTCGGGGTGAATTAGAAACATTGACAATAAGAATGGAATAACATAACTCTTAAGATTGTTTTCAAACATCAGTTTAACAATGCATGCAATCATAGCCATTTCAAAAAATAGCTCCAGGACCCTAATACCATTGTAATCCAGGAATGTAAATAAAGGCTTGTATATTGCCAGATATCCGTGCCAATAGCGAGGATATTCTCGTAGAGTATTTTCATCATCATCTATGTATTTTGTGAAATTGTGCATTCCAATGGTATAAACAATCATCGAATTGTCCAAAAGGGACATACTTTTATTGTAGTAGGATACCTCACACAGAATTTTCGAATCAGTATATACGTCTAGTTTTGTTGTTGAATAATTACGAATCGTATTGTGGATGGCATGGTTTGAAAATTGATCTGCGTTTGAAAATACGATGTCATGAGCTGTGTCGTTGGATGTTGCAAAACCCACAACAATCAATGAAAATCCCAAAATCACAATTATTGTAAATGTTAAAATTAAATTTAAAAATGTCTTTTTCATATAATTAGTATATTAACATATGTATAAAAATATGTAGTGTTTAAGATACTTATTAATCACTTTTGGATTATTTTTTGATACATTATTTTCACAATACATAAATAAGATTATAGAAATATATTATATTAGTTAATTTTTAAATCGTGTTTAATATGAAAACAGCAATTCTAATCCCCTGCTACAATGAATCAAAAACTATCGAAAAGGTAGTGAGTGATTTTAAAAGGGTCATGCCTCATGCCGACATCTATGTCTATGACAACAACTCCACTGATGGCACAGACCGAATTGCAAAGGATGCTGGAGCCATTGTTCGCTATGAATACAGACAGGGAAAAGGCAATGTCGTAAGGTCAATGTTTCGCCATATCAATGCGGACTGCTATATCATGGTTGACGGTGACGACACATACCCTGCAGAGGATGCTCCTGAAATTGAAAGGCTGATTTTAAACTGTGAGGCAGACATGGTCATCAGAGACCGACTTTCATCAACCTATTTCAAGGAAAATAACAGGCGATTCCACAACACAGGGAACAGAATTGTTCGAAAATTCATCAACCTATTTTTCAAAAGTGATTTGAAGGACATCATGACCGGAATGCGAGGGTTCAACTACAATTTTGTAAAATCATTTCCAATCCAATCCAAGGGCTTTGAGATTGAAACCGAAATGAGCGTTTTTGCACTAATCAACAACTTTAAAATCCGCGAAATTCCAGTTAACTACCGGGACAGAATTGAAGGAAGCGACTCCAAACTGAACACCTTTAAAGACGGTTATAAGGTACTAATAATGATTACGACCTTAATTCGAGATGAGAGGCCACTTTTGTTTTTCTCGGCGATTTCACTAATATTGCTTGCGATTGCAGGAGCATACTTCTTCCCAATACTTTTTAAATACTTCTCAACAGGATATGTACTGAAAATCCCGACACTGATTGTGATATCAACCGTCGTCATCATTGCAACAGTCATTTTCTTTACAGGAGTAATCCTGCATGTTTTAAAAAGACAACATAGGGACGAACTCGAACATCACCTGATTTTACTGAATGAACTTAAAGAGGAATGAAATTGATTGACAAGTTATTCCTCCAGCCCACAGACAACATATTCATCCAGATGTTTCGATACGTTTTTGTAGGTGGAACTGCATTCATTGTGGATTTCTTCCTTTTATATTTCTTCAGTGACATCTGCGGAATCCATTATCTAATTTCAGGAATCTTTTCATTCATAATATCCGTTTTAGTCAACTATTGGATGAGTACAATATGGGTTTTCAATCAGGACAACATTGAAAATAAGGTTCTAGAGTTCAACCTCTTTTTGGCAATAAGTACATTGGGCCTGATTTTTACAGAAATACTCCTATGGCTATTTACAGATGTTTGCAACCTTTATTATCTGATTTCAAAAATAATCGCTGCAGCAATAGTAATGTTCTGGAACTTCTTTGCAAGAAGAGTAATGTTTTATGGCAAAAAGCTGTCATAAAAAAGTATTAAAGTAATTTTTTTATCTCATCGAATTTCTTTCGAACAATCAATTAAATCAACCACATTTTTAATAAAATAACGTGAATGATCTTTAGGAATCAAATTTCTCAAATCCAAGAGCAACATACTCCGATTAATATTATCATCTTTTAAAACCACAAATAAAACAACCATGATTATTAATATCTATAATAAAAGGTCATACTTCATAGTATATAAAATTAAAGAAAAATAAGCAAAATAAAATTAAAAAAATTGTGACTGTGCCACATCCTTAAAATGTTAAAAAAAAATAGTGAAAAAAAGGCCGGTTAAGCTTCAGCCTTTTGGTCTTTTTTAGTTTTCTTTTTATCGACAATTACCATTTTTTCGTTTTCTTCATCGACTTCCATGATAATTGGCTCTGCTTCAAGTGCACCAGGGTCCTTTTCAACGCATTCATTGATCTTGGACTGGATTGCACCGATGTCTTCTGTATCGATTAAATCAACGATTTCCAGTTGCTGCTGAAACCTTTCAACTCCGTCAAGAGGAACGTTTTCAACAAAAGGAATTGCTCCTGTAGCACCGATGATTTTCTTTTTGTCAGGATCAGCGCCGTTTTCGTGTAAAGCTTTAAAACTTTGACCTGTAATGTGGCCCTGCACTTCAGCGCCTGCCAGAATAAGGAATCTTATGTTCGGATTTGATATGATATTTGCAACAACCTTTTCGATACCAAGGTTTTCTGTTTTGCATGGTCCTGCAATGGCCGCACCTGAAAGTTCCGCTTCAATGTGGGAAGCAAGAGTTGTAACTGCAACAGGACTTTCCGGATCGCCAACAATGTAATCTCCACTGATTACCGGCCAGCCGTCTGCAGGAGATTTTTTATCAGCCATGATAATTATCCTCCTAAATTGATTATTTATGAATATATTTTGACAATATTTAAATATTTTGTCACTTCTCATGGGTAAATATTATCAGTAATGAAAACAGAACTGATAGCATGAACATTAATGTAGAGATATTCAATTTTATAAATCACAGCCTGGCAAATCCCGTCCTTGACGCCGTCATGCCTGTTTTTACCAACTTCGGAGGGCTTCCGGCAGTGGGCATCACAACCGTTCTGGTGTTTCTTTTAACAAGACACTACAAAAAGGATGAATACCATGAAAT
>NZ_SUTI01000041.1 GCF_015062985.1 Methanobrevibacter sp.
ATTTCTGTACGTAATGAGCTAGCTCAGCATTACATTATGTACTGATTAATATATTTCATTAATAATTAATATAAAGGTTACTTAGAAACTAAAGCCAAAAAGTTTATATACTATAAAACAAGATTTTCAGAAAATAAATAATTCACAGTTAATAGATAAAAAAAGAAAAATTAGATGGAATTACATTCCATCAAGACTCATATCAATCATTCTTTGAGTTTGCTCAGCTAATTCGTCAGGAAGACCAGTGATATCCATATTTAAAAATCCTCTTACAATCATGGATTCCGCATCTTCTTCACTGATTCCACGAGCAGTCAAATAGTTGATTTCATCTTCAGATATTTTACCGACAGCAGCTTCGTGAGACATTTCGAGGTTAGCTGAACTGGCCTCAAGTTCAGGAACCGCATAGATAAAACTATCATCAGACAATACCAGACCATGACATTCCAAGTGGCCTTTAACAGTAGGCACTGTACCAGCCAAATGTCCTCTGGCATAAATTTTTGATTCATCCTGTGCAACAGCTCTGGAAATAACCTCTCCCCTTGCACCTTCTGCATTTAACAAGACTCTTGATCCGACATCAATGATTGAATCTTTTTTACCGCCTTGAATACTTTGAAAAATGGCTCTTGAATTTTTACCATCACAATAAGCAGTTGGGAAAGATTGAATTGTGCTGACAGGACTGGTTAAGATATAATTATTGATATAAGTGGTGTCATCACATAATTTAATACCAGTTCTTGGACGAACTTCAACTTGTTCTGCCCAATTGTGAACCATAGTAAAGGTTATTTTTGAACCAGGTTTTAGATACATTTCAGATACTCCAACGTGCATTGCTGAACCTACGTCATCACCGGTTGCACATCCTGTAATCAAGTGTAACTCGGAGTTTTCCTCAGCAATTATGACATTGTGAGCTGTTTGCATAACATCCTCATCACTGATGAACATGCATGCTTGAACAGGCATTACCTCTTTTGTTCCAGGAAGGGACCTTACAAAATAACCGCTTACGAATTCATTTTCCTTTTCTCTTAATGCGGTTTTTGCAGTATATTTATCAGCATCAGGCTTGACAACATTCCAAAGATAATCATCCAACCAATTGTATTTTTCCAATGCAATTTGCATATTCATTACTTCAATAGAATTGGAAATGGAGTTATTTGTAAAAATATTACTTTGGTCTACCTGTAAAAATGAACCTGATCTGTTAGTCTCTTCAGTATCGACTCCAACTTTTAAAAGATCTTCTTTGGTCTGTTTATTCAAATCATCCAAATCATCAATCATATCCAAAGCGTTTACAGTTTCATCAGTAAAGTTTTCAATTGTGACATCTGCACCAATTGCAGCTTTCTTATTTATTGCTTTTTCAGCAGATTCATAAACATTGCGCACACTCAACACATCCATTAAAACCATTTTTCCTAATATCTTCTAAAATTTCAGTAGGATTTCCGGAACAGGAAATTACTCCATCTATTAAAACATGTGCTTTATCTGCACTAACAAAGTTTAAAATATAACCTAAGTGAGTAATTAAAAGCCCACTTCTTTTTCTAGAACCTTGTGGTTTATCTTTATCCAATAAGTTACCTATTTCAGAAGCTAATAACTCTACGTTTTCAATATCCACACCTGAATCCGGTTCGTCAAACATTGTAAAATCAGGCATTTGAGCCAACAATTGCAAAATTTCAGAACGTTTTACTTCTCCCCCAGAAAATCCTAAATTAACATCCCTGTCTAAAAATTCATCGCTGAATTTAAGTTGTTTTGCTAAATCCTGCATCCTAGGATTCAAATCTTCATCCATATCCTGATGAGATTCAATCTTTAACAAGTCCCTTACAGAAACACCCCTAATTGCAGGAGGTGTCTGGAAACTTACACCAAGACCTAACTTAACCCTTTCGGCAGTAGTTAAATCAGTAATGTCCTGACCTTTGAATTTAATAGAACCTTGAACTACATCATATTGTGGAAAACCCAAAATAGTTAAAAATAAAGTACTTTTACCAGCACCATTTGGCCCTAAAAGAACGTGAGTTTCACCTTCTGCAATTGAAAGATTCACATCCTTTAAAACTCTTTTTCCGGCTACTTCCACAGCCAAATTTTCAATTTCGAGCAACATATAATCACCTTTATAAATAAATATGAATTTGTTATACTATACTAATTATATTACACTAAATATAAATAGTTAACAAAAAGTTAAATAAAAAAAAGAGAATAACTGAAATTATTCAGTTACAATAATGAATTCGCCAACTTTTTCTACTTTAGCGAAAGGAACTAATAATAAGTCACCATTCCTTTTAGCGCCTTTAACATGGATATTACGGTCACTTTCAACTCTAATTGCGATATCCACAATTTTACCAGTTTTTTCATTAATAATTAATTCATCTAATACGCCTAAAATACGTGCATTGTTGGTAGCAACTTGATAGTTTTTAATTTCGCTCCATAACTTTTCTTCTCTTTTTGGAATTTGTCTATTTTCCATTAAATCACCTGATAAAAATTATATTTAATTATATAAATATTTAACTTCATCATATTTAAACATAATATTCATTATACAATTTTTCAGCTACTTCACTATCCGGAATCGTATTAATATTTAATGCCAATTCCACCTTTGGACAGATTAGCTGATCCTCATCCTGAACAACATTAACGCTTTTCAATATATTCAATCCGGAAGGAACATTACCGTCAAATTCATAAGAATAATCGAGGCCTAAATTTTCAAATATCTCTACAGGAACTAGAACAGATAATGCATCCTTGGGGGATTTGAAATAATAATCCAAAACATAATCTATAGTTTTAGTGGATATGAACGGCAAATCAGCATTAATAAATAATAAAATATCTTCCTTGGACCTTTTTTCAAAATAATCCAATATATAAGATAAATCAGTTAAATAATCATCCCCTGAGGTGTCCAAAATTGTATAATCTCCATTAACACCTTTTAAATATTCCGTAGTTTCAATAGTATTTGGACTAACGGCAACAAATATTTCATCGATTAAACTGGATGCCTTTAAATTTTCAAGCACAAAATTGATTAAAGGTTTATCACGTAATTTGAAAAGAGGTTTTTCTTCAGGAACCTTAAGTCGGGTCCCCTTACCTCCTGCCATCAAAATTGCATAAATCATGATAAACCACAAGTGCTTAAGCGTATTTGCTTCCTTGCATCTTCATTCTCTTACCAAGAATACATCTGTCTCCTTGGCGACCACCGATTGGTGATTTTTGAGTACCCATTGAATTCATACAACGAGCCATAATTGCAGATCCAAGAGCTAAACCGTCTTCAACAAACACAACTTGATCAAATCTGTCTTGAACAGCTTCTAAGATAAGTTCAGGTTTTTTACCTGTGATACCTGCTCTTCCGGTAACACCCAAAGCGGAACCCGGAGTGATAACATCCTCTTCAAATGCAACATCTAAAAGACGAGTCACGATTTTAGCACTGACATAATCCATTGTGGACAGCAAAGTACCTAAACCATCTTCTTTATAGAATTTTTCACCTAATTTAGTTAATTCACCTAACTTATCCCCATTGACACCAACATCACAACCAATCAAAGTGGTTCCAGCATTGTCAGCAGCTACTGGGTCTAATGGCACAGTACCGAACCTGTTAACATCCATAGGAACTTTACAAATGTTAATCAATTCATGAGCCTCATCAGCATTTGCTTGAGCCTTTTTGGTATTGGCTTTTTTAAGCGCTTTATCTGAATATAAATCCAAAGCAGCACCATTTTTCATGTCAATTTCACCTGATCCCCTTGCAATAGCATCAGAAACAACACCTGCCAAACCTAAGAAGTTACCTACGGTATTCGCATAAGGTTCATTGTCATTTACAATACGTCCAGCTAATGTAGAACCAAAGTCAAGAGAAACACAAGGGTTTCTGTAGTCCACATCAGTCCATTTAGCGCCTAATTTGATACCAGCAGTAACAAGTTCACCTTCCATTTCATTCGCAACAGTTTCTTTACCTTGTGGAGGTATAACACTTACAACAGCACCATCGAACATTACATTATCTAAAAGAGTGTATTTTTGTAATCTTTCAGGAAGCTGTGATGAACTCATTGCAGGAGACATCTTACGTGGAGGGATGTCTGCATTCAAACAACCATCCGCTAAAGCAATAACCAATTGACCTGCTTCTTCAGCAGTAGCAAAACCTGCAGTAACCCCGGTGGAACGTACAACGAAATCCAAATCTTCATCTTTATCAACATGACATTTTCTAAGAGATTCAAGAACAGTATCTTTAATCAAATCAGCTACAGCTTCTTTAGAAAGCTCAATACCCCAAACAGTTTTACCGAAGACCTCTTCGGTAGGTTTAGGTGGTCTGATATCTCTTGTCATTTTAACAGTTTTATTCAAAAGATAACATTCGCTTGTGTTTAAATTTGTTGCAGTTACAATACATTTGGTGGTAGTGTTACCCAATTCAACAGAAGCGGTTACATAAAATACATCAGGTTTTTTTACAACACCTGGACTCGCTGGTCCTGCCTTTTGAGCTTTTAAAGTAGCTAAATTGCCTTCATGAGAATGAGCAATGATAGGTTTAGGACCTTTATTAAAAATTTTACTTAGAAAAGACATTTTATAACCTCAATTAAACTTGGTTATAAATATCTATTTATAATAATATAAATTTTATTAAAAATTTTTGAAAAAAATGCAAATAAAAATAGTTAAAAAAATAGAAAAAAATGATTAGATGAATAACTCATCTAATCGGGACCCTTATATCTATAATAAGTTGTTAATAGGGTGGTCTTCTACAGGTTCGGTACCGATATCTTTTGCTGCTTCAGCAATCATAATATCAGCCATACCACATGCAGG
>NZ_SUTI01000015.1 GCF_015062985.1 Methanobrevibacter sp.
TAATGTTAGATCTCGACTAAACACGTTTTATGTAATGATTCCAATCATTACATATTTTTTCTCTTTTTTTAAGGTGAAATTCATCAAAATCCCATTACGGTGGTTTAAGAATTACAGGAATTCATGCACTGGTAAATGCTAATCTGATTTATTGATTATGATGGATAAATAGAAACATTTAATAATTCTATGATTAAATTCAATAATATCTATTCTTGATAGATGTGAAAAATTGAAATATAGGTGAGAACATGATTATTGTTTTAGCAAAAGCTATTCCAAATGATGATGATGCAAAAGCGAAAGTAATTGACTTTGCACAAGACTTGATTAAAAATTCTAAAGAAGAAGACGGAAACGTTGATTATAATTTATTTGAAAATACTGCAGACGGTTCATTAATGTTTGTTGAACAATGGGAATCCAAAGAAATTTTAGGAAAACATTTGCAAACCCCACATTTCATCAAGTTCGGAGAAAATATTGACGGACTTCTTGCAGGCGACCTCGAAATAAATGTTTTCGATGCTGAAGCTACTGATTTATAAATTTGATATTGGTTAAAATTCTACCAATATTTACTTTTTTTATTTTTTCATTTTCTGATGTAATACTTCTCATTTTATATATTATTAAATACTTTTATAAATTAACAAAACAATAATTATAATATTAATATTTATAAGAGGAGTAGTAAAATGCACGAGTTATCTATGGCTCAGGGCATTATTAATGCAGTTTTAGAGACTGCACAAGCAAATAATGCAACTGAGGTTAATGAAGTTACCGTTGAAGTCGGTAGGCTAGCTATGATTAATCCAGAACAATTACAATTCATATTGGGAGTATTGGTTGAAAATACTATTATGGAAGATGCAGAGATAAAATTTGAAGAGATTCCTGCAGAAATCCAATGTTATGATTGTGATTTTAAAGGTGAGGCTATTTTAGATGATAAAGACCATTATGCTCCTATGGTTAAATGCCCAAAGTGCGATAGTCTTAGCGTAGAAACTTTAAATGGTAAGGATATTGTAGTTAAAAATATTGTTATAGAAAAACCTGATGATACATAAAATGTGAGGAGATGAAAAAATGCATATGATTGCAGATGTGGAAGTAGAAAAGAATATCATGGATGCTAATAAAAAGTTAGCCCATAAGAATTTACATAAATTAGAAGATAATGGAATATTCTGTGTTGACTTTGTAGGAGCAATCGGTTCCGGTAAAACAACATTAGTAGAAGAGATTATTGACAATACAGATTATAAGATAGGCGTTTTGGCTGGAGATGTCATATCCAAATTTGATGCAGGACGTATAGAAAAGCATGATGTTCCGGTAGTAGGTTTAAACACTGGTAAAGAATGTCATTTGGATGCACACTTGGTAGGCCATGGACTTGCGGATTTACCATTGGAAGACCTTGACATGGTAATTATCGAAAATGTGGGAAACCTTATTTGTCCGGTTGACTTCGAACTCGGTTCTCATTTAAGAATCGTTGTTGTAAGTGTTACTGAAGGTGATGATACTGTAGAAAAACACCCGATAATCTTCCAAACTTCAGATGTGGTTGTCATTAACAAGGTGGATCTTGCTGATGCTGTTGGTGCAGATGCTGACAAGATGGTTTGTGATGCTAGAAAATTAAATCCTAATGTTAAAGTTATTAAATCCAGCTTAAAACAAGGTTTAGGATTGGATGAGATTATTGCAGCTATAGAAGAAGCAATGAATAATTAATTTTACTTTGAATTCGGTGGTTTTATGAAAGTGTGGGTAGATATTTCAAATGCACCTCATGTAAGGTTTTTTAAGGATGTAATCAAATATTTGGAAGCCGAAGGCGAGGATGTAATCGTTACAGCAAGGCAATTTGGTGATATCCATAAGTTAATGGAAATGTATGATATTGATTTCATATCCGTTGGAAAGCATGGTGTAAGTCTCTATGATAAGCTGAAAGAAAGCACTTCAAGAGTTTATAATCTTGTAGATGTGATACATGATGAAAAGGTGGATGTTGCCCTTAGCAAGCATTCTATAGAACTTCCTAGAATCTCATTTGGTTTAGGAATTCCTAGTTTGTACGTTTTAGACAACGAACATGCATTGGCAGCCAACAAATTGACACTACCATTATGCGATAGAATCATTACACCGAAAATAATTGACATGTGGAAATTAATGAAATTTGGGGCAGACCCAAACACTATCATTTCATATGACGGAACTTCCGAATTGATGCATTTTAAAAGTTTCAAATATAATGATGCTGTTTTCAATGATTTAAATCTTGACTTGAAACATCAAAAAACAATACTGATGAGGCCTGAACCTTCACTTGCTTCTTATCTCGATGCTGACTGCAGAAAATCTGTGTTATCTCCTATCGTAGATGAGTTGAAAAATGTGGCAAACATTTTAATTTTGCCTAGATTCAAGGAGCAATCTGACATATTCGAAGGAATTGAAAATGTCCATATCTTAAAGCCTCCTGTCGATACTTCAAGTTTGATTAAAAAATGTGATTTGGTGATTGGTGCCGGAGGTACAATGAATAGGGAAGCCGCAATATTGCAGACTCCTGTAATTTCATGCTATCCTGGTGAAACCTTATCAGTTGATCAGTATTACATCAATAAAGGTTTGATGTATCGTTCAAACAATACAGATGATGTGATTAACAAGGCTCTTGATTTCATTGTCAATCCTCATGAAAAAGTTGAAGTGAAAACAGATGATTTGTTCCAGATAATTATTGATAATTTATATGATTTGGCCAAAAATGGTAAATAGTTTTTTATATTAAAATAACCATATATCTTATTGGTAATTAAATATTAATTTTTTTATGGGCTGGTAGCTCAGATGGTAGATCGTCGCCTTGGCATGGCGGAGGCCCCGGGTTCAAATCCCGGTCAGTCCATTTATAAATTTTAAAATAAAAACAGAATAGTGATTATAATATGTTGTTAATTGCTCAAAATCATTTTCAATTAATTGTGGAAGTTGCATTAATGCTATTTGTTACATTAGTATTTTGTCTTAACTTAATACCACTGTCTCTTAGTGTAGTAACCTTCTTATCATTATTTTTAATCGGAGGTTTCACATTACTTTTTGGAGCTGATATTGCACTTCTTGTAATATCTGCAAGCCAAGCAGAGTTTACTCACCCATTCGGACCAATTGCTTTGTTGGGTGCCGTTACTGCATTAGCTTCTCTGAAGGTGATGAAAGAGTCGGGTGTGGATATACGACCTTTAAGAAGATTTGTCATATTATTCATTGTTGGAATCACTGTATTCGGAGGATTGATGCACAGATCATTTTTAATCTTATGGTTATTAGGTTTATTCATAGGATATCTCATCATTTCAAAATCTTTCAGAGAAAAATCAGTATTCACACTTAGAAGAATTTTATTATTCTTGGGTGCAGCTGGTGTAGGTTTTGTTCTTTTAGAGGCAATTTCACGTGTAACAGGAATGACAATTTTCTCACCACTTTTAAGGTTAGGTAGGATTGAGCAATATTCATTAGCAAGTATTAAAACTGTGTTGAATAACCTGCAACTCATTGGACATAATGCAAATGCATCCTATTGGGGTGCGGAAGGAACGGCCTTTGCTGAGGGATACATTACCCTGCCGATGCAATTAGTTTTATTCTTCGGATTGCCATTCCCTATGTTTTTCGGTGTACTGGTTAACCAAAAGGATACAATAGATTATATGCTTCCGGGAATTTTCGGTTATGGTTTTGACTTCGGAATTTTCGGTTTAGTCTGTTTGGTCGGATTCGTGCTAGGCACATTGTTAATAGGATTTAAAATATTGACCATGTACAGGGAAAGAAGGGAGAAAAACAATAAGAAATACTTGGGAAGAGAAGTACTCTTAACAGGTGCTTTAGCAGCATTTTCAGCACAGGCATTAATCGGTTTATTCGTGTTTAACAGAACCATCAATGGTATGGCATTATTAACATTCTTATTCTTAGGCACACTGATTTTAGCTAATGTTGTTACATTAAAATCAAGATCATGAGGTGTAGTTATATGAAAGCGTTGGTATTATTAGGATGTCCTGAAACTCCATCCCAAACTCCTATGGCAGTTTATGTTTTTAATAAACTTACTAAGATGGGTTATGAAACTACAATTGCCGCTAACCCTGCGGCTTCTAAATTAGTCAGAATATCAGACCCTGAAGGTTTATATAATCTCAAGTTAGTTGATTTGGAAAGAAGTTTGGGCGAAATTAATGAAGGCGATTATGATTTATTGGTTGGTTTTGTTCACAAAGATGCGGCTGCATCATTTTTCGTAACATTCGACCAGATTCTGCAAACCAAGTCTCTTGCATTGGTATTTTCAAGAGATGCTGATGAAGTGGCCGAATTCATAAATATGATTGAAGAAAGTGGAAGCAATGCTAAAATTGCAGCTGTAAGAGCATTCCATAATCCTTCACCAATCAAGGTTAAGTTTGATAAAGCTATTAAGGAGTTAGAATAAATGTCATTCTGTTTAGATACATACCTTCAACAATCTGATAACTATGAAATTCACGCTTCAAAGGCAGGTTTTAAAGACTGTGCAATGATTATCAGATTTAAGGCAGAAGATCTTGTTTACATAAAGCCTGGAGATCAGGTTTTAGGTGTTAGAGTAATTGGTATTCCACCGATTCCAATAGGTTTTAACCATGAGAAGGGTACAGTTTTATTGCCTTATACAAAACCTTGCCATGGAACTTCAGTGGTTGAATTGCCAATAAGTGAAGAAGAAGTTGAAAACATCAGAAAGTTAGACACCGGTAATAAAAAATGAAATCAACTGTTGTAGGTAGTTTTCCAGCTAGCGAAAGCGCTCCATCTAATTTTAAAGATAAATTATTGAAATCTTTCGGTTTATATGATCCATTTAAGGATGCAATTAAAGATAGTGTCATTGCCCAACTTGATGCAGGAGTAGATATTGTCTCCGACGGTCAGGTAAGGGGAGATATGGTTTCCATTTTTACAAAATATATTCCCGGAATGAAAATTGAAGAGGGAAATACATTTATTGTAGGTAAAATTGTAAGGCCTACTCAGGAAATCTCTGTCAAGGATTTGCAATATGCCAAAAAGGTAATGGAAGAGTATTTCAGCGGTAAAATTCCTGAAGGAAAAGGCGTGAAAGGAATAATAACCGGCCCGAATACAATTGTTCATTCATCCAGAATCCGATTTTTTTATAAAAACAAGGAAGATGCCATCATAGACCTGGCACATAGCCTGAAATATGAAGTTGACGCAATAGCCAAGAAGGTGCAGCCTGCCTACATTCAAGTGGATGAGCCGTTTCTCTCTACTGGCATGGTGGATATGAAAACCGCCCGAGAAGCCATAGGCATACTTAAGGATGGGTTGGAAGTTCCTTTGGCAATGCATGTATGCGGTCTTTTGAATGATGCGTTCAAGGATTTGGCAACTTTTGACATTGATATTCTAGACATGGAATTTGCAGGAAACAATGTAAATCTTGGAGTTCTTGAGGAAAATGCATATCTTCTTAAAGATAAAAAGGTAGGTTTCGGATGCGTTGATTCATCAGTCAATGAAGTGGATGATGTTGATGACGTTGAGGGATTGGTCACCAAAGCAATTGAAATAGTTGGAAAGGATAATCTGCTTTTGGATCCGGATTGCGGATTAAGAAGAGCTCCGAAAGATGTTGCATTTGAAAAACTAAGATTGATGAATCAGATTAAGGATAAATACTCATAGATATTATGAATTTTGGATTTTCATTTGTCGGTTTGTTATTTTTAGTCATGCTTTTTGTTCCAAACATTATCTGGTCAAGGTATCAGCCTGCGGGATATGGGAAATATTGCAAAAATGAAAATAAAACATTGCTGGTTTTAGAGCGAATTGGAGAGGTTTTGGTAACATGTTTACTTTTGTTTACCTCCATCGAATTCAGCTGGTCATTAATTTTGGGAATTGCATTTCTTTTGATGATAATCTATGAGCTGTATTGGCTCAGATATTTCAAAGGAGGTCATACAATGGAAGACATGTACTCAAGTTTTTTAGCTATTCCTCTTCCCGGTGCGACACTGCCAGTTTTAGCAGTTTTGCTTTTGGGAATTTATGCAAACAATATTTTTATAGTGATATCTGCAGTAATTTTGGGAATCGGACATGTTGGAATTCACTTTAATCATAGAAATGAGGTATTAGGACTAAAAGAATAATCGGTTGTGATATTATTAAAGCATATTATGAGTGCGGACCGTGCATATTGAGGCAAGTCAAGGAAGTCATTGATTTGTCATGCAATGAGGAAAGCTTAAAATTTGAACTAATGCAGAACTGCATGATGCACATGGCAGATAACTTCAATGAGGATTCACAGCCAAACAAGATAGCGACTGAAGTTAACCAATACATTAAGCAAAAGACGAATTGTGCCGATGCCTATCTAATGCAGAAAGAGATGAGCAACGAAATAGCCTTGTCATTAATGCCGAAAGTGAGGGATATTCTGAAAAATGATGACAGTCTGGAAACTCATGTTAAATTGGCTATTGTAGGAAATATCCTCGATTTTGGAGCTTATGGGGTAAATACTGATTTTAAAAGTTTAATCAGGACCAATCTAAACAAGAGCCTCAGCATTAATGATATTGAAGAATTTGAAAAGGCAATGGATTTTCACAGCGATGCACTGTACCTGGTGGATAATGCCGGAGAGATTGTTTTTGACAAACTGCTTATTGAAAAAATTAAGGAATACGAGGTTGATGTAACTGTTGCTGTAAAGGATAGTCCAATTGTCAATGATGCCTGTATGAAAGAGGCTATTGATGCTGGTTTGGGAGAATTGGCTGAAATTGTCTCTGTCGGCAGTGATTCTGGCGGAATTGTGGAGGAAATGTTTTCTGATGATTTCAGAAGTGTCTTCGATAAAAGTAACTTTATCATTTCTAAGGGGATGGCAAACTACGAAGGACTGACAGAGATAAATCTTGAAGAAAAGGATGTGTTCTCATTGCTGTGCAGCAAGTGCAATCCGATTTCCAAAAGCCTTTCTGTAGACATCGGATCTTTTGTGCTGAAAAAATTATAAAATAAAATAAAATTTAAAAAAAGAAAAAAAGAGTTAGTTAAGTTCTTTTCTAATGTCATTAGCTGCAACTAATGAAAATATGAATAAAAGCACTCCTAATAGATTAAAAGTCCATATCATTACAAGAAAACCGATTATTGCAATTATAATCCAGGCAACTGAATCATTTTCATATTTTGTCGTAATGTAATACAGGACTAAAAACATTATCAAGTAAAATGCAAAATTGATTCCAATTAGTTCTGCGTATGGCGGTATTACGAATAGAAATACAATCATTAATATTGCAATTATTAAATATACATATCCTATCCTTTTTGCTAATTGTCTCCCCCTTGGCCTATTTTCCAACATTCTATCACCTTATAATCATCGATATTCATGTTTAAAGTTTTTGTCATATAGCTTGGATGCGTTAAAGTCGCCAGGGTCTAAGACATCTCCCACTACAATCATTGCAGTCTTTGTAATTTCAGCATCTTTAACTTTTTCTGCAATATCCTTGAGGGTTCCTCTAATTATTTGCTGGTCTGGCCAAGTTGCCTTTTTCACCACTGCCACAGGAGTAGTCTCTTCATAACCAACAAGCAATTCTTCGACAACCTTGTCAATCATACCTATTCCCAAAAAGATACACATTGTAGCGTGATGCTTTGAAAAACTGGCTATGCTTTCGCCTTGAGGTTTAGGAGTTCTGCCTTCAGGACGTGTAATGATAACGCTTTGTGAAATCTCAGGCAATGTAAGTTCAGCTTCAAGAACACTTGCAGTACCGAAAAGTGAGCTTACACCAGGAATAATCTCGTATTCAATGTCATGCTTTTTGAGTTCACGAATCTGCTCTGCAATCGCTCCATAAATTGAAGGATCACCAGTATGAACACGAGCAACCAATTTTCCTTCATTTACAGCTTCTGTGATGATTGCATCAGTTTCATCTAAATTTAAATATGCGCTGTTGTGAATAACGCAGTCTTCCTTAGCAGGGCATAACACATTTTTATTAACAAGTGAACCTGCATAGATGATGACATCCGCTTTTTCAATAACGTTTCTTCCTTTAACAGTAATTAAGTCTGGATCACCAGGTCCTGCACCAACGAATATAACTTTTCCTTTCATGATATAATCTTTTTGTTCAAATATTATTTAATAATTTTGTATTAAAATTGAGCCTTAATCTAAGAAAACTTTATTAATTTTGAAAATAATTAAGAAATATGGATAATAAAGGTTTCATTTCAGCAGAATATCTGTTTTCATTATTTATAATTTTAATAATAGCTTGTGGATTGTTATTTTATTCATCATCAGGCATTTCTTCGAGTTTTGATATTGAAGATGCTGTTGTTCATAGGCTGATTCTGGATGATGTTGCAAGTGAGATAAGTCAGGTCAATTCAAATGGCGATGGATATTCAAAATATATCAACCTGCCATCTGATAAGGGATATTTTGAAATAACGCTTAAAAAGGATAAATTGATTATGGAATACCTTGGAAAGAAAGCAGAAACATTGATTCCTCTTTTAAATATTGACAAGGATTATAAATTAATCAGCGGCAAAGGTTATCTGATCTCAAAAACAGAAGACGGAAAGATAGTGATAACATGATGGATAATAAGGCACAGATATCTGCAGAGCTGCTGTTCCTATTTGGAACTTTAATAATAATTTTGATGATTTCAGTTGTCTTCATTTATGAGGAGCAGGAATTGAATATGGCGATGAGCGCTGCAAAATCAGGAATAATTGAAGGATTGGCCACTTCATCAAGTGCTGTTTATCCGATTGAGACATATAATGAGTATTCAAACTCAAAAAGAACTTTGCTCTATCCGTATTCCGTTGAAATAGTAAACATTTCATACACTGAATTGGGCTATGACAGCAATTATGACAAAAAAAGAATACAGTTTAAGGTTTATGCCAAGACCTCCGACAGATTTGATAATGATGAGCTGACCTCAATTGGGGACAGAATTAATTATAATTTAAGAAAATCAATAGCATTAAGTTTCAATACGACTCAGGCAACTAATGGATTATACAATCCGACATTTTCCCCGCATTATGTTTACACAACCGCTAATGTTAAATGGGTTTAGTGTTATATTTAAAATCATGTCTAGGTATGAAAAAGGAAAAGAAGTTTTGGAAGGCATTCAGGAAAGGTCTTTGGATGAAATATTTGGCGCCATTGATGATGTTGCACCGGATATGGCAAGATTCGTTGTTGAATTTCCATACTCTGAGATATACACACGCCCAGAAGTTGATTTGAAAACACGTGAATTGTGTACCGTGGCTGCATTAACTGCTTTGGGAACAGTTCCTCAACTTAAAGACCATATTGGAGCGGCCTTAAATGTGGGCAACAGTCCAACGGAAATCGTTGAAATCATAATGCAGATGAGTGCATATGTGGGCTTTCCAAAGTCCATTAATGGAATAGTGGCTGCAAAAGAAGTTTTCATTGAAAAAGGTTTACTGACTGAAGGGGATTAAAATTTCTGAAGATAATTTTATAATGATGGCTTCCAAATTGCAGGAGGAGCTTGCAGACATTATTGAATGCAATCTTGAGGTTAATGATTATCAGCTGATAATGTACAAATACCTTTTCATCAGCGAGTTAAAGGTGCCCCTTCTGGAAGATTTGGGTGTTGAAATCCGTGAAGATTCATTCATTCTATATATTATTCCTGATGATTTGGAGTTTAAGCTGTTAAGATATTTGGATGACGCATTTGATAAATTTGAAATTTCATTTGAGCCGAATGATTATAATATAATAAAATTAAGATTTAAACTGTGTGATTAGATGTATAGTGAAGAAGAAAAAAAGCAACTGATGGATGATTTAAAGGAAATGGAAACTTTCAAGGCTGATGTGGGCGATGAAGGAAAGGTACTGCAGGAAGATTTGAAGGAATACTTCATCAACGGCAACGGCGATAAGGAGGATTTGATTTTCAGAATAGAGTTATATTTCTATGCATTCAAGCTATTCTGCAGAAAAAAAGTAAAAATCGACAGAAATCAATTTACAATATATTTGAATGATTCATTATTGGATTGGCACTTAATCAAATTGGTAATGGATGATTTAACTGATTTTGAACTGGAAATAGAAGCCGTAAAAGAAAATAAGGATGTGTTGATTGATTTGAATTTCACCCTACACTATTAGATTTTAAAAATTTTGCGGGCATTGCCGGTTGTAATTTCATCAACTGTTGCAACGTCCATATTTTTGATTTCAGCTATTTTATAAACTGCATTCACGACATTTGCAGGTTCATTTCTTTCTTCTTTTCTCATAGCCAGATAAGGACTGTCTGTTTCTGTTAGAATATAGTCCAAATCAATTTTTTCAATCAGGTCTTGGTGATGTTTTGAATAGCAAAGCATTGTAGAAAAACTCATAAATGCATTATCCATGTTCATTATCCTTTTGGCAGTCTTTAAACTACCTCCATAGCAATGAAAAACAAAATATGGGATGTCTTCATATTCGGGGATGATGTTAACAACTTTTTTCTCACAATCCCTTACATGCATAACGATTGGAACTTTATATTCATCGGCAAGTTCTAAAAATCCGGTAAATATTTCTTTTTGCCTTTCACGCAAGACCTTATCAGTCACGTAATAGTAATCCATTCCGACTTCGCCGATGGCCACAATTTCATTTATATATTTTCTGACATTGTTGTGAGCTATTTCAATCTCTTCTTCTGTGGCATTCTGTGAGCTTACTGGGTGAAAACCGAATGTTGGAAAAATAAATCCTTCATAATCCTTTGAAAGTTGCAATACTTTCATATTGCTGTCATTGCTGAATCCTGAAACAATAACGTTATTCAATTTATCCTCTGCCCTTTTGATGACATCTTCGCGGTCGTCATCAAAGTCTTCAAAATCAATATGGCAATGTGTATCTATCATATTATACTCCGAATCTTCTGTCTCTAGCTTGATATGAACGGATGGCTCTTATAAAATCAACTTTTCTAAGTTCCGGCCATAATGTTTCGCAGAAGTATAATTCTGAATATGAGGATTGCCAAAGAAGGAATCCGCTTAAGCGCTCTTCACCGCTGGTTCTGATAATTAAATTAGGATCGTCAACTCCTGCTGTGTATAGGTTTTTGCTTACAAGGTCCTCGTCCACGTCGTCAATTGTAAGTTTTCCGTCCTGAACGTCTTTGATGATCTTTTTAAATGAGTCTATAATTTCCAAACGCCCATCATATCCAATAGCTAAATTTAAAAACCTTTTATTATAGTTTGCTGTTGCTTCTTCAGCTTCTCTTATTGCTTCCTTAACGTTTTCAGGCAGTAATTCGGTTCTGCCGACGACTTTTACTCTCACTTCGTTTTTGTGTATTCTTTCATCGTTGACTAATCTTTTGAAGTTTATGAAGAACAGGTTCATCAGTCCTTCGACTTCATGTTTTGATCTGTTGAAATTTTCTGTAGAAAAAGCATAGGCAGTGATAATCTCTATTCCAAGTTCAATACTCCAGTCAAGAACCTTTTCAAGGGTATCCACTCCGACTTCATGTCCCTTTAAAACATCAATGTTTCCTTGGATTTTTGAAAATCTTCTGTTTCCATCCATAATTATGGCTACATGCTTCGGCATTTTCTCTGGAACTAAATCTCGTGATATATACCATTCATATATTTTGTAAAGTATATTCTCTGCCATTTTAAATCACTTTTAAAAATTGTCTAAACTTTCAGCTAAAATTAAGCTACGAACATAACCATCAATGCTTTGGTCTCTGCTGGTATCAATGTACACTTTGTTCATTCCAAAGGTTATTGCCCCATAACTTGGCCAGGAATTAAGCAGCACCAATGTTCTAAAAATAATATTTCCGACCCTGCCGTTTGGAGCGACGATAATATTACAGTCATCGTTAATTGCTTTTTCAACGAGAATATAGTAATTTTTCACTTCTTCTGAAGTTTTGTTTTCAATCATTTTTGTCAATTTTTTGCTTTCAGTAATTGATTTTGAAACTTCATGACCTCTTCCGAAATCGTCTTCCCTTCCTTCAGCAAGAACTGCAATTTTTGGAGTTTTTCCGAGTCTTTTGAAAAAGCTAATGCATTCTTCAACTATTTTGAATCTATCTTCAACGCTTTCGCCCTCATCTATTCCGACAGGGGTCAATAGGAATTCATGTTCATCACCGTTGACATAGGTTGCCCTTGAAATATCCGGATATTTTCTTCTAAGATCTTTCATGATATTGGAAGCGGGAAGTGATCCTCTAACTACTCCATGAATTTTTTCATCTAAAACCGCTTTGACCAGGTCTTCATCACTATATATTAGTTTTAAATTTGTTTTTGGGTGTTTTTCTTTAAAAATATGACAAGCTTGTATTATATTTTCATTTTCTCCAACACCAATAGCTATTGTTTTCATTAGTTACTAATTTGTATTTTCATATATAAATTAATTATTGTATTTTATAGAAATTTTTGAATAATCCAATTGGAATTAAAAAAAAGAAGTGTTAAAATAAGAATATTGTCTTATTTTAATTTTCAGAGTTGAAGTTTTCGATTGCAGATTCCACCAATTTGATTATTGAATCTGCCAAATAAGGATATGAATCGTTTATAGGAATAGGAATGTTATCACAATAGACGACTTCAAGACCTGCAGCTATTGCATCCTTAGTTGCAACGTCAACTGCAGCCGCCTTAAGTTCTGTAAGCATAACATCGGCCTTTTCCATGTATTTTTCCATATCCTCGCGTAAAAGAGGCCTATTGGATAAATGTGCAGTTGTTCCAATGATTTTGCATTTGAAGTTACTTTCAAGATATTCCACCAGTTTATCCTTGACATCTTCAGGTGCTGTTGTAGCGAACAATACATTTTTGCCGGTGATGTCATCCAATGGTTTTGGCCTGAATACTGTTGATATGACGGTAGCGTCAGGATTGATTTCAGCTACAAACTCTTCGATTTCAGCAATTTTTTCATCTGAACACATTGGTTCTTCACACATTGTCAGGATTACCAGATCCCCAAGTCCGACTCTGTATGGTCCGAAATATGTTGTCAGGTTTTCAATAGGCTGATTAGCTCCGACTAATGCGATTTTTTTGTCGGTCCTGATTGGAGGTATTGCAGCGCCGCTTCCTTCAAATATTGCAAATTTGGCATCAACTTCATTGGCGAGTTTTGCTCCTTTTTTCATATTTGTCATGAATACTTCGCCTGCCATTCCACCGCCACAGCGTCTACAGCCTATGGTCAATATTCTGCTCATAAGTGCATCTTCCCAATGATCACTAGCCGCATGAACTCCCCTTTCAGACTGTTCAAGCAGAAATTCAGCAGATATTTCCAATTTTTCGCCATGCACTATTTCAGGCTCTTCAGGTCCGCCCCTTCCCATTGCTATAACGCATGGTTCATAACCCTTTTTATCAAGCAATCTTGAAACGAATCCGGAAACTGCAGTTTTTCCGATACGTTTGCCCGTTCCAAGTATTGTTATTGAAGGCTTTTCCATTATCTCGTATTGTGATATCGGTTCAAATTTGAAATCAGGACCTTCATAGGAGATTCCTTCGTTTAAAACGCGACAGGCAATCTTGAATCTTTTCGGATAATCCAGGATAGGTTCGTCACTTAAATCCATTACTGTGTCAATATCGTATTTCCTAATCATTTCCACTATGATATCATAAGGAATTTCCTTGTCTTTTGCAAATTGAACGGGAACACCTAGCTTTTCGGAGTAGGATTCTTCCGAATCATCTCTTAATTTTTCAGTTCCTCCAATAAAAACAGCACCGGCGATATCAATGTGTTCCAGGTTGTTTAATGTATCGATTGCTTCTTGAGTGACTGGAAGATAATGTTCACCATCAACCAAACAGAGCATTTTATTCAGGGATTTCATGTTAATTACTATGGATTTAATAATATTTATAAGATAATCAAGTTCAATAATTAAATATGAATTTTTCTCAAATCGATATTGACGAAACACATATCAGGCTGACCAGTGATTTGGACAAGCATAATCTGAAGGGCCATATCTATTCCTTAAGGAGGGATTTGAAGGCATACATTTCCCGAAATCCTGATTTTTTATTATCACTGGAGGCCATCTACGAGGATGAAGAGGCACCACAGATTGTTAAACAGATGATTAGGGCATCAAATATTGCAGAAATAGGTCCCATGGCCTGTGTTGCAGGTACAATTTCCGAAATGTCTCTCGATTATCTAATCAATCTGGATTCAAAATATTCCATTGTAGAAAACGGAGGGGATATCGCACTGATAAACGATAAAAAGATTCTATGCGGAATATATTCGAACAATCAGATTTTGGACAACAATATTGCATTTGAAATCAAAGCAAGAAAAAGCCCTCTTGGAATCTGCACATCATCAGGCAGGATTGGTCATTCAATCAGCTTTGGTGAAGCGGACTGCGTAAGTGTAATTTCCGAATCATCTTCAGTTGCCGACGGGCTTGCAACAAAAATAGCCAATGAAGTTAGGGGCGAGGATTCGGAAGAAAAAGTTTACAATGCGCTTGAGTGCTGTGAAAATTTCAGGGAATTTTTTGAAGGGGTTTTAATCATTTCAGATAATAGCGTGGCTACAATAGGCAAATTGCCGGAAATTGTAGAGACCAGTGAGTTCAATGTCAGGATTTAACATTTGATTTTAAAAAATTCAAATGTGCTTTAATTTGAATTATATTCTCATTGTACAATCCCTTAGATTGTTAAAGTGTAATATATTTTTGAATGCAATATTTAAATATGATTAATTAGTAATATTAGTGTATAAAGAAAAAGCGAGTTATGTTATAAATAGCTAAAATTAGTTAATTTAGGGTTAGATATCTATGTATAAAGACGAAATGATACAATTACATCAATTTTTAGTATATGTTTTGAAATATTTAGCAGAAGATGACCAAATTACAAACGATTGCAGCGAATACATCACCCTTAAAATAAGTCCTCACCATATCCATAAAACTAAAGCTGAACATAAACATGCGATTTTCGTTTTATGTAAGATTATTGCTCAGGTTATTGCTGATAAGGAAGACAATTCAATCCCTGAGAATGTCCGCAATTCACTTTCAGATTTAGTTACAAGATCTGAAAATGAAATGAGAGCGGATTAATTTCTAATTTTTTTTACTCTTTTTTTTATAAACACCAAATCTTTTAAAAAGGTTTATATACAATCATACATCACTATTAATTAATTATTGAATTTAATATGAGTGATATTTTTGAAGTCATTTGAATTTTTATCTATTCCCAGAGAAGAAAAACCTAGAACACAAGGCCTTACAATGGTTTTGGACAAGGGTTTAGGCCTTGAAACTGCAGAAAGCCTGATGAACATTTCAGGAGAATATGTTGATTATCTGAAATTCGGATGGGGAACATCAATAGTCCATGAACAGGACATTATAAAATCCAAAGTTGAAATGTACAAGTCCCATGACATTGTTCCATATACCGGAGGAACACTGTTTGAATTGGCATATATGAAGGATAAGCTTGATGAATTTTTCGCTGAAGCCCATAACCTGGGTTTTCCGGCAATTGAAATATCCGACGGTTCAACCAGCATTGCTCATGAAAGGAAATTGGAATGCATTGAAAAAGCAAAGGATGACGGATTCACAGTCCTGTCTGAAGTCGGCAAAAAAGACCCTAACCTTGACAGGGAATTGACATTGGACGAGAGAATAAAACAGATGGATGATGAACTGAATGCAGGTTCCTCCCTGATAATTGTCGAAGCCCGTGAAGGAGGAAAGAACATAGGTATTTTTGACAAGTCAGGAAATGCAAAGGAAGATGAAATAGATTATATTTTGGCAAATGTTGATAATGAAAAAATCCTTTGGGAAGCTCCAAACAAAGACCAGCAGGTCTTTTTCATATTGAAATTGGGCAATGCCGTCAATTTGGGAAATGTTTCCACAGACGACATTACATCACTTGAAACATTAAGAAGGGGCTTGAGAGGAGATACCTTAGGAAAAATTTAATTAACTAATCATATTTTTGGCGTATCATTGAGAGAAGGTAAGAAAATGACTAATAATAGAAGTATCGCCCAGATCAATGAAAAAATTGATAAGGGCGAAGCCAATATATATACTGCAGAAGAATTCAAAAAGCTCATCAGAAAGGGGGATGCTCCAAGTTTTGATGAAGTTGATGTAGTCACCACGGGAACATGTGGTGTAATGAGCGGAACGGCAGCCATTCTGAATTTCATAATCTCAGAACCCGGTGAATTCATAAGGGCAAATGAGGTATATCTGAATGGAGTTCCGGCATATGCAGGGCCTTGTCCAAATGAATGGCTTGGTTCAGTTGACGTAATACTTCATGGAACAGCCCATTCAATTAATGATGCCAGTTATGGCGGAGGATTCTTACTCAAGGACATACTCGAAGGCAAGGAAATTGATGTCAGGATTGAAAGTGCTGAAGGAAAAACCATAGAGAATAAGATAACCCTTAAAGACATTACAAGGGCTCAAATCATTGGTGCGAGAATGGCATTTAAAAACTATACTGCCTTCACAAATCCGAACAGTGAACAAGTCTCCTCAATATTTGCGGCAACACCTCTTGAGGGAAACCTTAGGGGACTTACATTTTCAGGATGCGGCGATTTAAATCCATTGCAGAATGATGTACCTCAAAATGTGATAAGGGAAGGAACCAAGGTCCTTTTAAATGGCGCTCAAGGATATATCCTGGGCAACGGAACCCGGTCAAGCGATGAAAAACCTAATTTAATGCTGTCCGCGGACCTGACAAAAATGGATCCGTATTATCTGGGAGGTTTCAAAACAGGCCAGGGCGGTGAAGTTTATGATACAGTAGCTATTCCAATACCTGTTTTGACAGAGGAAATCTATAATAATCTGCTTGTAACTGATGCTATGGTAAATATTCCAGTGGCAGACATCAAGGGACGTCATTTGCCTTTAGCTGAAACAGATTACTCAAAATTATGGGCAGAATATGATTTAAGGCCAAGATATGATGATTCAAAATGTTTAACTTGCGATAAATGTCTTGTGGAAGACATTTGTCCGACAAATGCATTTTCAAGGGGAAGATTGAACCTCACATATTGCTTTGGATGCGGAATGTGTGCCAATTACTGCCGCCATGAGGCATTCAACATGAATACCGGAAGCGTTGATTTAAACATTAATGATGATGATGTTTCAATACCGATTATCTGCAGGCAGTCAGACAGGCTCAGAGCAAACAAGCTATCCTTAAAATTGAAGAAAATGATTGAAAACAAAGAGTTTGAATTGTAGGTGAGTGTATGCAAAAGATTACAGATTCACCAATAGATTTTGCTGAGCAAATCATTGAGGATGTTAAAAACTCAAAGGATGATGGCGTTTTGAAATGTGTCCAATGCGGAATGTGCACATCAACATGTCCTGCTGCAAGACACAGTGACTATAACCCGAGGGATATCATTGAAAGGGTTTTGGATGGTGATACTTCAATATTGCAAGACGATTGCATTTGGAACTGCTTTTATTGCTATACTTGCCACAGCGTATGTCCTGTAGGAAACAGCGTATGCGAAGTTAACCAGATTCTAAAGCAGTTTGCAATAAAAAACAAGATCGGTTATGACAAGCTCTATGAATATCTGGGTTTTGCAGATTCTTATTTTACTGCAGCAATCGGAGCAATTCCAGAAATATTTTTTACAGACATTGACCGTGACGTTCCAGGCTGGTGGGATTTCAGGCAGCATCTTGATGAAATCAGGAACGAATTGGAACTGGACCCTCCATTAATGCCTTCAGAGGAAGTCATAGATGAAGTAAGCAAGATATTGACAGTTACAGGATTCAAGGATAAAATCGAAAAGATAAGGCAAACCCAGGAGGGAAAAGAATGAAAAATGTTCCTGATAAGGATATACTTTTATTTAGAAGTTGTCTTGTAAGCGTAGAGTATCCTGGAGTTGAAGCTTCAACAAAATATGTTTTTGACAAATTGGGAATTGATTATGCAATTTCAGAAAAACAAACATGCTGCACAGGATTAGGCCATTATTCAGATGTTTTCGACCAGATTGACACAACAGCTATTGGTGCCCGCAATTTCAAAATTGCACGTGATATGGGTCGTCCAAATATGGTCATGATGTGTGCGACATGTTATGCAATCAATAAGAAGTCAGTGAAGCTACTGAACAAAAAAGATAATTTGAGAAATCACATTAACCAATTATTCGATGATAATGATTTGGGCCATCTCAAATACGAAAAGGATGACCTTAAACCAACAGAAAACATTTTCCATGTCGTAGACATATTATACGGAAAGAAAGATGAAATCAAAAATCATATCAAGTATGATTTAAGCGATTATACGATAGCCACTCACCATGGCTGCCATTACTGTAAAGTGCACTATGAAGACACTATCGGCGGAGTGAGGGATCCGAATATCATGGATGAACTCATCGAGGAATGCGGATGCAAAACAATTGGATGGTATGACCACAAACGCGCTACATGCGGAACAGGTTTTAGACAGAGATATTCCAATCCTGAACTGTCCTTTACAGCAACCGCCGATAAGATGAATGCGATTGCAGATGAGGATGTTGATATTCTGGTTCATTTATGTCCGAATTGCCATATTCAGTTTGACAGGTATCAGCATTTGATTGGTGAACGTGAAGGCAGAAAATTCAGAGCAATACACCTGAACATTGCACAGTTTATTGCAATGGCCATGGGAGGGGACTTCGATAAGGTCATTGGTGTTAAAGCTCACACAGTACCGATTGATTCTGTTATTAAGGAGCTAAAGGAGGTTGAACAATGAGAGAGGATTTGAAAGTTGGCGTTTTTTTATGCGAATGCGGTGGAAACATTGCAGATGTAGTTGATTTGGATGAGGTAAAATCTTCACTTGATGTGGAGTTTATAGGACAGTTCGAAAACTTATGTTCCCTAAATGGCCGTAAGTTAATCAGAGATGCTGTATTTGACCATGATTTGGATAGGGTTGTCGTTGCGGCATGCTCTCCAATAAGCCATGAAAAAACATTCCAAGACTATGTAAAACCTCTCAATCCGTATCTGATGGACATGGCAAACATCAGGGAACAATGTTCCTGGGTACATTCGGACAAGGAAAAAGCCACACACAAGGCAATCACTCTCATTAATGCATCAATTGAAAAGGTAAAGCAATCTGATGCAGTAGACCCTATATATTGCCAGACTCCAGATGAAGTTGCTGTCATTGGAGGTGGAATAGCAGGAATGAATGCTGCATTATCCCTTGCAAAGCAGGGAATAAAAGTGACCCTTATAGAGCAGTCCCCTTCAATTGGTGGGCACATGGCAAAGATAGGTAAGGTTTTCTCGCCTGTTAAAATTGCCGAAGAATGTGGAATGTGTCTTTTAAACCCAATTTTAAATGAACTGGTCTGGAATGAAAATATTGAAGTTATAACCAATGCCAGAGTGATTGAAGCGGAAAGAAGGGCAGGAACATATAATTTAATTGTTGAAAAATCTCCAAGATATGTTGATACTGAAAAATGCATTGCATGCGGAAAGTGTGCTGAAGCATGTGAAGTTGAGGTTCCGAATGACTGGAACGATAATCTATCCATGCGCAAGGCAATTTACAGGCCGTTCGGACAGTCATATCCTGAAGCTTACGTAATTGATATGGATAACTGTGATAAGTGCAGCAATTGTGTCAAGGCATGCAGCATGAAGGCAATTAAGCTTAGAGGAAAAAGTGAAAAGATTCTTCTGCAGGTAGGTTCAATCATTGTTGCAACAGGCCATAAGCTGTTTGACATGGAAAAAAGACCCGAATACGGATACACACGCTACGATGATGTGATAACACAGTCAGAACTGGGTCGTATTACAGGTGTAAACGGACCAACAAAAGGAAAGCTTCTCAAAGCTAATGGAGAAGTTCCTAAGCGTGTTGTGATGATACAGTGCGTAGGTTCAAGGGATGAAAAGCCGGATGGACATAGATACTGCTCAAAAATATGCTGTACTGTTGCACTTAAAAATGCAAACATTATCAAGCACAAATATCCTGAAACTGATGTCCTAATATGTTATACAGATGTCAGAACTCCAGGAATGTTTGAAAAATACTATAAGCACACCCAGGAAAACGAGGTTCGTTTCTTAAGGGGCCGTCCAGGTGAAGTGGTTAAAAAAGGAGATAATTTCATTGTCAGAACAGAAGACACTCTTAAAGGGGAATTTGTTGAAATCGAAGCTGATATGGTTGTTCTTTCAACTGCAATGGAACCTTCTGAAGGTACAAAGGAGATTGCAGAAATCCTGAATGTTGGAACAACCGAAGATGGTTTCATCAAGGAATCACATCCTAAAATCAAGCCTGTAGCTACTGATGTTCAAGGAATTTTCGTTTGCGGAACAGCGCAGGATCCAAAGGACATCACTGATTCAATCATGCAGGCAACAGCAGCTGCCGCCAAAGTAAGCGAATACAATCATGGTGGTGTTGAAATCGAACCGTTCATTGCAGAAATTGACAACGAAAGATGCATACTTTGCGGCGAATGCATATCCAGATGCAAATACAAGTCAATGAGCATAATTAAAGATGAAATCTATATAGATCCGATGAGCTGTACAGGATGCGGAAAATGCCTTGTGGGATGTAATCAAAGAGCCATTACCGTCAATGGTAACATTGATGAAAAGATCATGTCAACAATCAAAGGAGTACTTTCTAAAAAAGAGGAAGGCCAACGCATGATTCTGGTATTCCTGGATAATATCGGATACACTGCCGCCGACAATATTGGAGTTAACAGATTGTCATATCCGGAATCAATACACATCATCAAGGTCATCTCTGTAAATAGGGTTCGTCCAAGACACATAAGATATGCCCTGGATAACGGCGCTGATGGAGTATTCATTGGTGAATTCCCTGGTGATTTGATGTATGATGAAGTGGAACGCAAAATCCAAAGGGTAAAGGATAGAATCTTTGAGTTGGGTGAAGATCCGGAAAGGGTAACATTTTCAAAAGTTTATATTCCATACTTCTCAGGGCTTGCCCGTAAATTCATAGAATTTGATAAGAAGATTGCCCAGTTGGATGATGCTAAATAAGATTGCTTGATATTAACTTTGATGAAGGCATAACCATGTCTTCAAATATTATTTTTTTTAATCAATGATATGATTCATGTTTGATTAACTTTACCCATGTTTAAAATGACTGCTTGCTAGAAACTTTAATTTTTATAGGTGCTACTTTCCAATATCTGAAATGTTTGTTAGATAATCTGATTTTTAAAAGGAGTGGTCTATATAGCAATACGCTTTTTCAGTTAATATTTAAAAAAATAAGAAAATATGGAAAGGGATGAATTTTTTTTAAATTTCAAATATGTGGCTACAGTTTTTTGATTATCTCCAATCCCAAATCTGTACATTTGTATAATCTGCCTTTTCTCACTTCTTCATTTAAGCAGATTACCAAATCCTTTTCTTTTAAATCGGAAAGGGCAGCTGAAACTTGACTTGTCTTAACGTTTATTTCTCTTGCAATTTCAGAAGGCATTTTTATTTCATTGCCAATTGCCCTTAATGTTTCGGTTCTATATGGGGAAATCTTAATGTAGCCAAGTAATCTGTAAGTTTCATTTTCATCCATATTAATAATTGTCTAATTTGAATAACAAATCTTTATATATCATTTACATTTTTTTGCATGTTTTTAATAATAATTTATTACTATTTTAAAAGACATTCATTTATTAGGAAAGATTCAGAGGATATTCATAAATCTGTTTTTGATTGAAACAGGATCCAAGTCGATTATAGGAGCCTTTGAATTTCCAGGTTCTGTAGTGTATACGATAAAGCTAGTGTCGTCACTTTTAATAAAATCCTTTAAATTTATATCCTTGAAGTTATAGCTGTTTACAAAACCCACACCTTTTGCAACAGAAACCAAATCCAGGACCTGAGCATAGGTATCCTGATTTCCGGTTGAACCATATGCGCCATTATCTATTACAATCCAAGTTAGGTTGTGGGGATTATTTGCAAAAACTGTTACAAGTGAACCCATGTTCATTAACAGTGAACCGTCACCGTCAATGACGACAATGTCCTTATCCGGTCTGGCCAGCGCCAATCCGAGTCCGATTGATGAGGCAAGACCCATTGATCCAATCATGTAGAAGTTTTCATCCCTGTCTTCAATATCATAGAGTTCTCTTGATGGAAATCCAATATTGCAGACTACCAATTCATCATCAATGCATTTCATTATGTCTTCAATAGCTTCTCTTCTTGCCATGTTATCACCAGTATTTAATTTCCAGAAGTAAGCTCACAGGCTTTCCCTCTTCAACGGACAAATCCCATGCTTCCTTCAAATCCTCATATGCCCCTTCAGGATTTCCAGGTTTGAAAAATTTGAAATCCATAGCTTCAAGTATCCTAGGTGTTGACTGGCCCATCGGCACCTGTCCACATATGTTTTCACCTTCAGTTCCCCTATGGCTCATAATCATAAGTAAAGGCATTTCATAAAGTTCAGTCAATGATTTCAATGCATTAACAGAGTTTCCAAGCCCTGAATTCTGCATTAGGATGGCAGGCTTTTTACCTCCAAGATAAGCTCCCGCACAGATTCCAATTCCCTCTTCTTCACGTGTTACTGGAACATGGATGATTTCTTCATCTTCATTTATCATATCTAATAATTTTGATAAGTTGACGCATGGAACACTTACGATAAAGTCTATTCCAGCATCCTTAAGCCCATCAAAAATAGCTTCACTACTATCCATATTATCACATCTTGATTAATAATTATTTTATTTATCTTATTTATTATAAAAATATATTTAAATCCATCTAATTCAATTTTATTAATGTACCTTTTGCATACATTAATTTAAATTAATAGTAACCTTTTTATTTAACTTAAAAATAATATAAAATCATGTTTGACAAACTACCTATCTCTTCTAAAACAGAAAGGATTTTAACCAAATCCTTGGATGAACCAATAACTGTTGAAGAAGCAAATCATTTGATGAATATTAAAGGGGCTGATTTGTACCCTTTACTGGCAACTGCTGATTTTCTAAGACAAAAAATCGTTGGCGACAATGTAACATTCATTAATAACTGCAATATTAATTTTACCAATATCTGTACAGTCAGATGTGGTTTCTGTGCATTTGGAAAGGATGCAGACGACCCTGAAGCTTATCTTTTAAACGATGAGCAAATTATGGAAAAGGCCAGGGGAGCTGTTGAAAACGGCGCCCGTGAATTCACATTGATGGGTGGAGTTCTTAAGGATGCAGACATTGATTATTATGTGCATCTGCTTACTTTATTGAAAGACAGTTATCCTGATGTTGCAATACATGGATTTTCACCGACAATGGTTCGTGATGCATGTTTGGTATCAGGAATAGACATTGCAGAAGGTTTTGAAATGCTTAAAAATGCAGGTCTTGACACATTGCCTGGAACAGCCGCAGAAATTTTGACCGACAGGACAAGGGAGATAATCTGTCCTCAAAAGGTAAGCGTGGCTGAATGGATTGACATTGTCAAGACTGCTCAGGAAGTTGGAATTCCAGGTTCAGCAACAATCATGTATGGGCATGTGGAAACTTTAGAGGAAAGGGTAGAACATATAGACATTATTAGAAAAATCCAGGAGGACACTAATGGATTTACAGAATTCATTCCAATGACATTCATGCACGAATACTCTCCAATCTTTTTGGAAGGCCAAAGCGATTTGGGAGCTACAGGAACCCAGGATTTAAAATTATATGCAGTTTCAAGACTAATGCTCAGGGATTTAATTCCAAACATCCAGGTATCATGGGTGAAAATGGGTTTCAGATTTGCTCAAGTATCACTTACTGCCGGAGCTAATGATTTGGGAGGAACATTGGGTGGAGATGAATTGTCCGAAGCTTCAGGAGCACCTGATGGTGTTGATGCATCAATTTCTACATTAAGTAGAATGATTAAAGATTTGGGCAGAAATCCTATTGAGAGAAATTCCACATACTCTGAATTTTATCCGATTGAGTAGGTTATGGGTGCGTTATGAATAAATTTATTGTAATTGACGGATTAGACGGTTGCGGAAAGGATACTCAGGTTAACTTATTGGCTGAAATGTATGAAGATAATGGACGTGAGGTTGTTATACGTTCACATCCATGTTCAGACAATAAATTTGGTCAAAAATCTAAACAAGCCCTTTTAAAAACAGGTAAAATCAATCATATCAAGGCCACTCTCTATTATGGTCTCGATGCTATCAGATCTGTTCATATGTATTATTATAACAAGGACACTGATGTCCTGATATTTTCAAGGTATACTCTGGCTGTGGCATACCTTCCGAATGTAGTCAATACAATTGTCTATAAAATTGTTTCATTTGTCCTTCCGAAATCTGACTGCATGTTCTTTTTGGATGTTACACCGGAAGAATCCTTAAGGAGAATAAAATCCCGTAATGAAGCCGAAGAAATGTTTGAAAACATTGATGCACTAAGGGAAGCACGTTCCAAAACAAAAGTCGCCACATATGAGTGGAATGTCATTCCTGCTGACGGATCTCCGGAAGTGATTTCAGAAAAAATCATAAACATATGCCTTGAATCAGATAAAAAAGCTATCGAATAAATTTTTACTTTTTTTAATTATCTTTTTATTGCAATTCAGCCACGATGGTAAATTAATTGACAAATTTTATTAAATCTCATTTTAAAATAATAAAGTATGTACCAGGACATGATAATTATCCGAGGAGCAAAAGTCCACAATTTAAAAAATATTGATGTGGACATTCCTCTTGGAAAAATTGTGGCAGTTTCAGGAGTTTCTGGAAGCGGCAAATCCTCACTAGCTTTGGGGGTATTGTATTCTGAAGGATCTCGTAGATACTTGGATGCTTTATCAACCTATACTCGCCGTAGGATTTCACAATCCCAAAAGGCACATGTTGATTTGGTTCAGTATGTTCCTGCAGCCTTGGCATTGCATCAAAGGCCGAATATTCCAAGCATCAGGTCAACATTCGGAACTTCAACTGAACTTTTAAACTCTTTAAGGCTATTATATTCAAGATGCGGCAATTACACCTGCCCCAACGGGCATATCCAGGAGCCTACATTAAATGTTGCCCGTGAAATTCCTATAAAATGTCCTGAATGTGGTGTAGAATTCTGGGGTTTAGGTGCTGAGGAATATGCATTCAACTCAGACGGTGCATGCCCTACGTGCAGTGGAACAGGTTATATAAGGGACGTTGACGACTCAAAATTAGTTTCCGATGAAACAAAAACCATTGAAGAAGGTGCGGTCGATGCATGGAATCAGTTTGGTATTTCCTGGATGTATCATGTGGCCGGAGAGCTTGGCGTCAGACTGGATGTTCCATTTAAGGATTTGACCGATGAGGAAAAGGAAATTGTTTATGAAGGTCCTGCAGTTAAAAGATACATTAACATTCCTTCCAAAAATGGTAAACTGTTTGAATTGAATGCTGAGTATAGAAACGCCCATAAAGCTATTGAAGAAGCTTTAAAAAACGCAAAAACAGAAAAGGGATTAACTAAGATTAATAAATTTTTAACGACTAGGATATGTGGCGATTGCGGAGGAACCAGATTAAATTCAAAAGCTCGCGAAACTCTTTTTGGTGGAATCAGCATATCTGATGCCTGTAAAATGAATCTGAAGGAACTGACATCCTGGATTCCTGAAGTCATCGATAAATTACCTGAAGGTGTTAAGGAGATGGCCTTGGATATCTCTGAAGAGTTTATGGATAATGCGAAAATCCTTTTGGATTTGGGCTTAAGTTATATTTCACTTGACAGGCCTTCAAATACATTGTCCACCGGAGAGCTTCAAAGGGTCCAAATTGCAAAAACATTAAGGAATCGCACAACAGGTGTTCTGTATGTGCTGGATGAACCTTCAATCGGCCTTCATCCTAATAACGTCGACGGTTTAATCAGTGTAATAAAACGATTGGTTGAAGATGGAAATTCCATTATTCTGGTTGACCATGATACAAAAATATTGGGAATTGCAGATTACATGATTGAAATGGGGCCTGAAGCCGGTGCAGATGGAGGTAATATTATTGCAAAAGGAACTTTGGATGAGATTAAGGATAATCCATCTTCACAAATTGCACCATTCTTATCAAACTCTGAAAAGATTATAATAAGGGATAAATCACCAAACATCTTTGAAAATGGGGAAATAGAAATAAAAACTTCCAAAATTCACAATGTGCAGGAAATGGACATTAAAATTCCCAAAGGCAAATTGACTGCCGTAACAGGAGTATCTGGAAGTGGTAAAACAACACTGCTTCTGGAAGCATTATATCCGGCTGTTAAAGCATACATTAACGATGAAGACTTGCCTGAAGGGGTCCGTGATGTGGATTGCGGAGACATTAAAAAGATAGACCTGATTGACAGTGTCCCAATCGGCAAAAATGTAAGGAGCACCGTTGCAACTTACTCAAAAGTCCTGGATGATTTAAGGCGTGAATTCGCCAAATTAACTGATGAATACAAAATGGCTGACTTTTCATATAATACTGGAAAACTGAGATGCGAAACATGTAACGGGACAGGGCATGTTTCAATGGATGTGCAGTTCTTGCCTGATGTTGAAATGACATGTCCAGATTGCGACGGTCTCAGATATGATAAGAAAGTTGATGAAATAACTTTTAATGCTTTGTCGATTGCGGATGTCATGAGCTTAACTATTGATGAGGCATTGGAGGAATTGTTTGAACTTAAAAAGGTCACATCAAAATTGCAGAAGCTATCTGATTTGGGTTTGGGCTATCTTACATTGGGGGAGGCGACTCCAAGCTTATCCGGTGGAGAAGCTCAAAGATTAAAATTAGCATCCGAAATTGGAAAATCACAAAAAAATTCAATATTCATCTTTGATGAGCCGACAATAGGTCTTCATCCATTAGATGTTAAAGTTCTAATCGATGTATTCGATAATTTAATAGAAAAAGGCGCTACTGTTATTGTAATTGAACATGACTTGGACTTGATAGCTAATGCGGATTATATCATTGATATTGGAATAGGTGAAGACTTCACTGCAGGAGAAATATTGGCCAGCGGAAGTTTGGAAGAAATCATTAATTCTAAAAATAGCTTGACAGGAAAATATCTCAAAATGAAGGAACTGCTATAAAACTTCTTTTATTCCTTCGTTTGTGATAATCATCAATGAAGTGAGATTGTCAATGACAATTGAGGCTATCGGATGAGTTTGTATGTCCTTGTGCATGAAGATTATTTCCCTTTCAACGATATCAATCCAATTAACATGATAGACTACAACATTATTCACAATCAGTCCTAAAAATTGTGGAACAAACCTGTTTTCGTTGATTTCTTCAAAGTACTGGTTTTTTCTCAAAATGTCTCTTAAAATGGAATCCATATCAAACACCTTTCCTTTCATATACAAATTTAGGAACTGCTTTATCGAACGGATCAAAGCTTTCCCTGTTTTTCACTTCCATACACTTCATGCTTACCTTTGAGTGGAGTGAAGAAGGAAGCCTTAATATTCTTTTCAAATCAATTGTTACCTTGGCATCAATTGTTGCAAGATTTACGCGTGCCATCGCTTCCACGAAATTTTTATAACGTCTTGGACCTATATCCCGTTTGAAATAACCCCAATCATCGTTTTCCAAGTGATGTCTTGAAGCCATGATGTCTTTCATCAGCTTTGGGTTGATTCCGTCTATTTTTTCGTTACCTACGAGATGTTCTACATTGAACTTAACCTTATCTGTGAATATTTTGGAATAGCCAATAGGAATTGTGAAGTGTTCGAAGTTAAAGCTCTGATTTGAAACTTCAGAATTCATGAACTGGGATTTGGGAACTTCAGCGCCTGCGACATACTTCAGGACTTCAGACCTAAGCTCGCTGTTCGCTGTCATCATTTCCTCATCAAGTATCCTGATATGATATCCTCTGCCGGAATAAACTAAATGGATATTTTTAAGCCCTAAATCAGATTCCAATGTGTCAATTAGGGAATTTACGATTTCCAAAGCTTCGCCAAGACAAGTTTCACAAACTCCATCGCATTGACAGGACCTGATAGGAATATCCTTTGCATCCACATCAAAAATGTATTCGGCTTTCAGCCAGTCCTCTCTTCTTCTTGGATTGTTGTAAAAAGCTACAGAGATGTATGCTGCAAAGGGAGCTTTGTATCTTAAGAACTTCCTTAATGACTCAGTTCCGCCGAATACCTTATATCTATCGTTAGGACCTCTGCCGTTATGGTCAAAACCGAACTCCCTTTTTTTCAAATCTTTAGCTATGAAGTCCGGAAGGTCTTTGATGTCCCACTCTTCGCGGTAATATTGCCTTCGCTCTTTAAGTGTAGCTTTAGAAAACATGATTATAAATTACTTTTTTAAAGTATTTATTTATTAGGTAAGCGTGCATTTTCATTTAAGTGTCTTTGGCACATGGACATAAAAGTTGTTTGTCGTCCAGGCTTCATTCAATAAGTTTTATTAAATATTATTTGAAAATATAAATTCATGGAAGAGATTGTTGAAGTAATTGGCGTTGAACATTTAAAAACCATTCTGTCAGGATTAACGCCAGAAGACATTGTTAAGCCCGCTTTTGACAATTGGATGGTGGGCATTAAAACAGGACATACTGTATTGAACCTTGAAAACGGTAAAGTATATGGTCTTGGAATAGAATTGAACCAACTTCCTTTGGCAGATAATATTTATATTGAATTGTTCACGATTAAATCACATGAAGACCCTATTTCTGAAGAGGAATTCTTTTCAAAAAGTGAATATGAGGAATTTTTGGAATTCAGCAGCGATGATCCCTGTGAGTACATTCCGGATATCATAACAGAATTCTGTGAATTAAAGGACATCGATGAATATGAAAGGAAAATTGGCATTCTGGCATATAATTTTGAAAAGAACGAGCAGGCCAATTATAACATGTGGGAATCAAAAATATTAAATAAATATTATGATGCAATTCATGAAAACCATAATCCATTCCAATTTTCTCAAAGCAGCATGTGATTATTCTTCTTTTGCCTGGTTATCCAACTGGTATTTTTTACGTCCGTAGCAGGATAGGGGATTGTTTATGCCTTTGCAGGATTTGTCGGGATGGCATAGATTTGGAAGATGTATTTTAATTTTTTCGCAGCTCATTGGAGTGTACCATTTGGTTTCACCCTCATGATTGATGTTAAGTGTTTCGTGCATTCCGAAGCCCAGTTTTGAGATGATGTTGATTTTTTCCTGCGGCTGGTCTTCAAACAGGGGTGGTGTACAGTTGTCTGCGGCATCAAAAATCAGTGGCAGGATTTCATTTTCTGTAATTGATAAGTCTGGATCCACATCCGAAACTTTGATTGTCTCATCGGAAGCGAATATTCTTGGATATAACCTTGCATATGATGCAAATGATGTTAAAAGAAGAACTATTGCATCGTTACGTCCACCGGATGATACTCCTTCGACTGTAGCTTTTATGCATGGAGGAAACGCTTCAGGATTTAATTTTCCGGCTTCAACACTGCCGTATATTCCTCCGCTTCCTGCATAATACTGATTATATTTGCTTGTTTCTTCCGGAATGAATTCTTTTAATTCTTCACCGATTTTTATAATTGCCGGATGGAATTCAACTCTGGATGACATGTCCTTGATTCTTTGGATATACTCTTCAGTCTTTTGCATTATCAGTCTTGATAGGATTTGCTCCTTAACGCTGTCACCAATCAATATTCCATACATCCTGTCAGGGCTTCTGTCATGGAACTTGTCAGCAAATCTGTCCAGAAAATCGTCCTGTTGGAGAATGATGTCCCCATTGTCGATTAAAAGGTCAGTCAATTTCAGTTTTTTTGTTGAAATGACTTCCTTTAGGGATTTCCAGTTGATGGACCCGTCGGTTTTTACTTCATCAAGAACTTCATCGATTATTTCTGCCCTGACCATTGGAGGTATTTTGGCCAGCCTTTCTAAAATAAGGGTGCCCTGTGATTCAATGAACAGTCTGCTTTCACGGGAACCTAAGTTGAACTGAACTGCAATGGCTTGACACAAAATGTGGAATGTCACTACATCCTGAGCATAGAGTTCGCTGTTGGTCATGTATTCGAATTCTGATTGGGTAAAATTCTTGTTGTTCTTTTTCTCAATCGCCCATTGTATACGCTTTAAAGCAAGATCATGGTATGATTTGGGAATTATTGAATCATCTGATATCTTCTGATTGGTAGTGCGGGTTATGATATCGATTAGTGTCTCATCTTCATCGAATATTTGATTTAAATCCCCGTAACCTCTTATGATTCCTCTTCCCTCATCGGATAATGGGTTAATATAAGAAACTTCAGCCATGTTTTTAACTTTTTATTTCCTATATTAAATAGCTATCCTATTTTTAAAATCACTTTTTATTCCAATTTATAATATTATAACAGTGTAAAAATATTAATTATATTAAATATGAGTAACATAATTATATCATGTTTAAAATAGATAAGGGGATTAGATAAATGTCAAAAATTTTTATTTCATGTGCACTTCCTTATGCAAATGGACCATGTCATTTGGGACACATCCGTTCAACCTATTTGCCGGCGGATATCTACGCCAGGTACAACAGGATGGTCGGCAATGATGTGCTGCTCGTCTGCGCAACCGATGAGCATGGAACTCCAATTGCAGTAAAGGCGGATAAGGAAAATAAAAAACCGATTGAAATTTCAAAAAGATACCATGATATGATTGTAAAAGATGTAGAATCAATGAACATATCATTGGATAACTTTACCAGGACCACTGATGAAAAGCATTATGAGATTGCTAAGAATTTCTTTAAGGACTTATATGATAAGGGATTTATCTATAGGGAAGATATTCAACAGTTATATTGTCCGAACTGTAATAAGTTCCTGCCTGATAGATATGTGGAAGGATTATGTCCGGTCTGCGGGTCTGAAGCAAGAGGAGATCACTGTGAAAAATGTGGAAGAGCATTGGATCCAACAGAACTCGATGAACCGCACTGCATTACCTGCGGCACCACTCCAATAATCAAAGACACCTTCCAATATGCATTCAAGCTATCCGAACTGGAGGATGACTTAAAGGAATACATCCAAAACAATGAAAACTTTCCGGCAAACGTCAGAAACTATGCATCCAACTGGCTGAATGATGGATTGAATGACTGGATTTTGACAAGAGATATGGATTGGGGTATTCCAGTGCCGCTTGAAGAGGCCAAGGGCAAAGTATTATACGTTTGGATTGAAGCATTCTTGGGTTACATCTCATCAGCAAGCCAATGGTCAGAGCAATCTGGCATTAAATGGGAAGAGTATTGGAATGACTTTGTAGTTCATTTCATCGGAAAGGATATCATCTACCACCATTCAATATTCTGGCCAGGATTATTAAAGGCATACGGATGCAAATTGCCCGACATGATTTACGCTGGAGAATTCCTGTCCCTTGAAGGGGAAAAGATGTCTACAAGTAAAAACTGGGTTATTTGGATTGCTGATTTTGTAAAAGATTATGAACCTGACCTTTTAAGATATTACTTGACAATCAACGCTCCTTTAAATAAGGATTCAGACTTCTCATGGGATGACTTCCAGAGAAGGAACAATGATGAGCTGGCTGATGTAATCGGAAACTTTTTGCACAGGACATTCACATTTACCCGTAAGTATTTTGACAATAAAATCCCTGAATATGTCAATCCTTCCGAGGAAGACGAGGAATTCAGGAAAGCTATTGAAGAGTTGCCTGAAAAAGCCGGAGAATATATCTCCAACTTCGAGTTCAGGGAAGGATTGCTTGAAATATTTAAGGTTGCCAAAAAGGGAAATAAGTATTTCAACGATCAGGAACCTTGGAAAGCTGTAAAAGAGGATATGCAAAAAGCAGCTAATTGCCTTTATTTATCTAATCAACTTGCAAAAACATTGGCTTACACATTGAAACCATACTTGCCAAGCAAAGCTGATAAGATTGCAGGAATAATGAATATCGATGATTTGTCCCAATGGAAAGATGCGGCAGTAGCCCTTCCAAGCGGATATGAAATAAATAAGGCAAAACCTTTATTCAAAAAGATTGATGATGAAGTGATTGAAGCCGAAAAGGCCAAATTACAAGAAAACTTAAAAGAAAGCAGTGAGGATGAAAGCATGAGTGATTTAATCAGTATTGATGATTTTGATGAAGTAGTAATTAAAATAGGACAAGTTTTAGAAGCGGAAAAAATTGAAAAATCCGACAAATTATTGAAATTGCAGGTCGACATCGGAGAGGAAAAACCAAGACAAATCGTAGCAGGTCTTGCAAAATTCTATTCCTCTGAAGAATTGGTTGACAGAAAAGTCTGTGTTGTAGCTAACTTGCAACCAGCAAAATTATTCGGAACTCTATCTGAAGGAATGATTCTTGCAACCGGTGAATCCGGCGCATTATTATCCCCAGATGAAAATGGAAAAGTCGGCGAAAGAATTCAATAATTAGATTAAAATGCAAGAGTCTGTCCTAGTAAACAAAGCTGAGAACTATTTAAAAGAAATTTCAAAAGATTCTATCAATATAGATGATATTGAAGATTTTGAAAATTTCAAGAATCTTTATTTTAAGCTAGATGACAGACTAAAATATTTGCAGAAACTGAAAGAGGATATGGATGACCAGGGTTACACCACCCCTTTCACACCCATAAATAAATACGGACCGAAATCCACCAAAGATGTGGCGATTGAGGAAATCGGTGAAAACAGCCGCCATAACCAGATATTCATTACACGTGCAAATGCCAAGAAAAACATTCTGGAAAGGGTTAAATCCGCAATAGATTCCCATAAGATTGCAATCGGAAACCTTGAACAGTTCGGTTATGTCAAATGCAATTCATGTTATAAGCAATATTCAATCAGCGAATATAAGCAGATGGATGCCAAATGCAGCTGCGGATGCCAAGGATTTACCTTTAAGATAAGAAAAGAAGCAGCACATAGGATTAACATCATCCCATACCTGCCGTTATCAGGAAATTATATGGTTTTGAGGAGTGAACTCTGCGGCTATGGAAGAGAATCCCTTAAAAAAGTTTTAAACATACTTAAACAAGAACGTAAAGGTGTTGTAAAGACAGTATCTCTGCGCATAAGATTTAAAGATAAGAATAATCGTCTGATTAGGAAAAAAATAACTTTAGGTTCTGAATTTGTAAACAATTATGAAGAGGAAGTCAGAAGGATATACGGAAGGAATGTTAGGATAGAAGGTTTGGCATTCCATAGGACCAAACCCGCCATCATTGATGACAAGCATGCAAGAACAGCTTTGGCCCTTGCTTATGTCAGATATGCCGAAGAGATTATAGATAGCATCAAAGATGATATATTAAAAAGAAGATTGACGGATTTTAAAAGGCTTAATAAGTATTATGATGTCATTTCCGAATATGAAAATCAAAATCCTGATTTCATTGACAGATATGATTTGAATGCAATTGACCAGTGGAGAGAATCAAAGATAGAAGAGGAATTCATCAAATTAGGATATTTTGACAGGTATGGAAAGATGAAAAGATCCCTTAGACGTGATTTGAAAATAAGGGATAATATCTACAGGAATATCTTCGTAAACATTGCATCAACCTTAATAATCTGGGACATATTCAGATATTACCTGACAACCTCAAACAACTCCCGCAGAATAAATAACGGACCTTTCCCATATATACGCGTTGAATTGGACAGGGAACAAAGGAAAGTTTTTCAGGACGGCTATTCCAATGTAATAGAAACATTGAATAATTTCACAGATATTAAAATCATCCCAGTTCCTGAAATGGACCTGCTTTTATATGAAAAATTCAAATTCGAAAAGCAAATCAGAAATTCAAACATTAAATTCAACCATGTAGCCCTTGGTGCAGCTTTGATTTCCCAAAATTCCGATATTTCACTTGAAAACATCAGCAATGCATTCAATATCAACGAATCCAGAATCAAAAAAGAAATAAAGAATATAGATAACATTAAAAATCCGAAAAGCGACAAGTCCAAGGAATTCCTAAAATTGATTAAAAGATAGTGATTATATGGATGAACCCGTAACAACAGTTCATATAACAAAGGCATTAACTGCTTCAATGATTGTGGATTTGATAAATGAATATCCGGACTTGGTTGAAATTACTTGCGCTCCCAGCGTATATGAGAGAACATCTTCAACATATATTGATGCATTGGAAAAACTCGATATCCAAGTAACAAAGAAATATGACTGGGGAGCCAAGTCAAAAACAAATGGTGCTGAATTTGAAGTATTGAGGCTGTCAGACGAAGGTTTATCTGCAAAGGAAATTTCTCAGGAGCTTGATATAACACTTAACAGGGTTTATTATCTGCTAAAAAAAAGTGGTGCTGATTTTGATAACACAAAAAGAAAACATGACCATAATCTGGTTAAACTCCTTAAAGATGAGGGGTTATCCGCTAAGAAAATATCTGAGAAATTAGATATTCCTCTTAGAAGTGTTTACTATATTTTAAATAAAAAATAATTACTTATTTTAATAATGAATGTCATATACTTAATTATGATGATTTTACCACAACTTCCTTTATATGTTATTGCTATAATCTGTGGTTTGCTTTCTTTTTTTATAACCAGATTATCCATGCCTAAAATAATTAGAAAACTTGAAGCGGCAGATATTGTTGGAAAGGACATCCATAAATCATGGAGGCCGGTTGTTGCTGAAATGGGTGGATTCGGAATATTGTTCGGTTTTGTAATGGGAATGTTTTCCGGAATCTACATGCACGACATATTGACCGCTAAGCTATGTATTGTTCTGATAGTTATTCTATTGGTGGGAATTATTGGAATTGTTGATGATTTGCTTGCACTTTCATCAAAAGAAAAGTTTTTCTTACTCTTTTTAGCAGGTCTTCCATTGATTTGGGCAGCACCTCCTAATGTAGGAGTATTATACCTGATTATAATACCTATTGCATTGTCAATCGGTTCTAACCTGACAAATATGCTTGCAGGTTTAAACGGAATAGAATCAGGTTTGGGCGTTATTTCAATGACATCCTTAACCATTGCATGTATAATTTTGGGAAAATATGATGTAACAATCATTTCCATGAGTATGCTTGGTGCATTAATCGCATTCTTATATTACAACAGATATCCTGCAAAGATTTTCCCTGGGGATACAGGTACACTCATTATCGGTGCAGCTATCGTATGTATTGCATTTATTGGAAGGGTAAAATTAATTGCATTCATAGTTTTAATGCCAAACATAATTGATGCTGCCTTAAAGTTCTATTCAGCGGGCGTTATGAATCGTTCTCAGCAAAAACCTACTCAATTGAACGATGAAGGTAAATTAGTGCGTCCGGATGTCGGTTTTAAATCATTGATTAGATTGGTTTTAAGGAAACCTATTGCAGAAAAGGATGCGGTCAAGATAATCTGGGCAATCGGTATTGCTTTTGGATTACTCGGTATCTTAGTTGCATTAATTATGCCGGGAATGCTTGAAAACCAAACACTTGCAAACTTCCTGCATATCAAGGAAATGTTCTATCATATTTAGGTGAAAAAATGAAGCCATACGTAATATTAAATGCTGCAATGACATTGGATGGTAAAATTGCAACAGCCACAGGTTCTTCAAATATCTCAGGAAAGAAGGATTTGGAAAGGGTTCATGAAATCAGAAAGGAATGTGATGGAATAATGGTTGGAATAGGAACTGTTCTGGCGGATGATCCAAGACTTACAGTCCATAAGATTGATGCAAATCCTGAAGATAATCCGATAAGGGTGGTTGTTGACAGTAAGTGCAGAACTCCAATCGATGCCAGAATTACAAATTCAGATGCAAAAACAATAATAGCTGTCGCCAATGAATATAAGGATGAGTTAAAGCAGTCTGAAAAGTATGAAATCTTTAAAAGCAGAGGGGTTAAGTTTTTCTTTTCAGGCGATGAAAGGGTTGACCTTGTGGCATTGATGAGCTATCTTCATGAGGAGGGGATTGGCAAGTTAATGCTTGAAGGAGGTTCGACCTTGAACTTTTCAATGATTAAAGCAGGTCTTATTGATGAGATCAGCATTTGTGTAGCTCCTATGGTTGTTGGGGGAGCGAATGCAAAAACATTCTTTGATGGGGATGGCTTTGACACTATGGATGAAGCGGTAAAATTGGAGTTGGTCGATTCATTCTCTTTAGATAAAGACTTAATTTTAAAATATAATGTTTTAAAATGAATCATTAAAACATCATATTGAACGGGACATTTTTGCTTACGCAATATCTGCATAGCGAACGCTTATCATGGATATATTTTGCACGTCCTCTGCAGTAGTATTCCCCATTCAAATAAAATACATCTTCTTTTTTGTCTTCAGAATATGGATGAAGCGGTTCTTTAGCTATTAGAGCCAAGTAGAGAGAAATGCTTTCTGTAAATCTTTTGGTTTCCTCATCACCGCCGGCATATGTGTCGAAATAAAATCCGATATCTGCACGCATATTCTTGATAACAGCATCCTTAATCTCAAAATCCTCTGAAATTTCAGTGCTGTAAATCTCATCATATACGCCGGAGTTATATTTTGCTAGCTTTTTAGTTAAAGGGTCCTTATATCTATCATCAGTAACCTTATTTCTCAAATATTCTATAGGATAATCCTTTAAATCTTCACGAATAATATTTAAAAGTTTGGATGCTTTCATAGGATTCCTCTGCTTTTCAGAAGTTCACGAGGATTATCAACAATTGCTTTCATAACTTCATCATGAGTTAATCCGGCCCCTAATCCTATTTCATATGATTTTTCAAAGGTTATCAAATCGCTAGGTGCATGTGTGTCTGTATCAACAAGGAGCTTGTTTCCAACTTCACGGGCGACGTTTGCAACATGGCCGTTTCCAAGGCAATGCCCTTTACGTGCTGAAATTTCAAGATAAATATCATTTTCCTTTGCAATTTCGGCTTCTTCAACAGTAATCAAACCAGGATGGCCTAAAATGTCAACATACTCTGATTCAACTGCAGCTCTGTTTGTTCCAGGAGTTACAGGTTCGTTCAATGTTTCACCGTGGACCACGACAATTTTAGCGCCTAAATCTTTGGCTCTTGCAGCTATTCCGTCAATGGATTCGATTGGAGCGTGTGTAACTTCAGCACCCAAGACAACAGTTATGTCCCAATTGGCATTGATGTCGTCAATCGCATCTTGAATGGCGGGAATTGTATCGACATTTGACCAATCTACATGATCTGTTATGGCTATTACTTCATGATTTAATTTTAAGGCTCTTCTTGCAAGTTCTGATGGCAGCAATTCGCCGTCACTAAATAAGCTGTGCATATGTAAATCAATTCTTTTGTTCAAAATATAACCTCTTTATATTAAATATAATATTTTATATAATACATAGAATATAAATTTATATAACTTAAATATTTTGAGGTTATAAATATGAAAGCAAAAGCAGTAAAAATGGCTGATGGTGTTTACTGGGTTGGAGTAATCCACTGGCACAGTAGAACTTTCCATGGATATGGAATCCCAGGTACTACTTACAATGCTTATTTAGTATTTGGTGAAGAAAAAACCGTATTAATTGATAATGTTTACAGAGGAATGTTTGAACAGTTCGATGCAAGAGTAAAGGATGCATTTGAACAAGAAGGAAAAGACTTCAAGATTGACGTATTTGTTCAAAACCACTCTGAAATGGATCATTCAACATTTTTAAGAGAAACTATTGCTAAATACAACCCGGATGCAGAGATATATGCATCACAAAACTGTATTAATTTCTTAGAAGCACAATACCATAATTTCTCAGATTTGGAAATCAATGCCGTAGCTACCGGTGATGAATTGGATATCGGTGGAAGAACTTTAAAATTCGTATCCGCACCTATGCTTCACTGGCCTGACAGCATGTTCACATTCCTGGCGGAAGAAGGAATCTTATTCTCAAATGATGCATTCGGTCAGCATGTGGCTCACTCCAAAAGATTCGATGAATACTATGATACTGAATATTTGATCAGGGAAGCACAGAAATACTATGCAAACCTTGTAACTTTAGGTTCCCCAATGCTTAGAATGAAATTGGATGAATTGACCAACAATGGCCTTTTGGAACAAATCAAAATGATTGCACCATGTCACGGTCAAATCTGGAAAAATCCCGGTCCAATCGTTGAAAAATACGTTGAATGGGGATCTGGGGTCTGCAAAGATAAGATTACTGTTATCTTTGATACTATGCACCATTCAACTGAAAAACTCGCTTACCAAATCGCTGAAGGTATTATGAGTGAAGATGTTGAAGTAGCAATGTATTTCATGCAGGAAGATGGTCCTGATGATGTAATAACAGATATTCTTGACTCTAAAGCTATTGCATTAGGTGCTCCTACAATGATGAACAAACCGTTCCCAAGAATTGGTAACATGATGTACTGGTTGGATTGTGTTAACTTCAAAGGAACTGGCAGTGAGAAAAACGCATTAATCTTCTCATCCAAAGGATGGGGTGGAGGAGCTATTGCTAAACTACAAAGAGATTTGGAAGAAGCAGGCTTTACTGTAACTGATACTTTAGATGTTTTATTTGTACCTGATGAGGATGTTTTAGCTGAAGCATTTGAAAAAGGTGCTGAATTAGCTCGTTCCATTAAAGAATAATTTTATTATTATTCTTCTTTTTTTTATTATTTTTATATTGTAGATTTTTTTAATATTATTTTAAATCCCTTTAATTGTTATCATTTTGAAACTTTGGGTTTTGTTGGGTTCAATTTCAAATATTCAACCATATTTGCATTGTTTTATTTTTGAAATTTCATGAATTATAAAAAGTTTGCAGTAAGAATTGATTTTTGTCAGGAAATCACTTTTAATGGTGTAATTTTTAAAATTGTCAGGTGATTTGTCTTTTTTGAAAAAATCTATTGTAGAATTTTTGTTGCAAAAAACAACATTTAAACTATGGGTCTTATGTAATTTTTTTTTAACATTTTTCATGGTCTGTGGGAAATGAAAAATATAGGATATGCAGGTTTCACATTGATTTCATGTTGGAAGAAATTATTCGGTTCAAAAAATATGTTCTTTTTTAGATTAATGTCTGATTGTGGAAATCGTTTGCAGATTCTGTTTTTTTTTTTAGTTTTGATAAATCCTAAAAAATTGCTCCAATCAATTTTTAATAATTTTTCATTTAGTTCAATAAAATTAATATATTTTGTTCGTATTATAAACAACTTAGATTTGGATATTATTATGGTTTAGTCATTAAATTTTATTTTGATTGGTAATTATTCATAGTTATATAAAAATTTTAAATTATATTTAACTAATTTCTTAAATTATTAAATGGCGTAAGTATTTTTAAATTTATTAAAAAAAGATACTTTTTTTATTATTCTGCTTATTTATTCAATTTTTTTTATATTATTTTATTTATTTTTTTTAAAAATATTTAAATATTCAAATGAAGTAATATATATTCTGCAGTAATGTTTTTTTAACATTCTGTAATAAATTATTTACTTAGAAGATGTTTTATTCAAATTAAAACATTTTAATAATATAATTTAAGATTTATTGAGTTAAATCAAATCTTTAAATAAAAAATCAAATGTTAATGTTTAATTTAACTGATATTATGGTATTATTCGGCTTAGTACTTATAATGATAATTTTAATTAATTCAATTAGTTGATTTTTGTTGTTATTTGTATAAAAATAGTTGATTCTATTATTTATGGGTTTAAATTAACTTGAAATAAATTTAATTTATATTATTTGATTAGTTGGTTATTTGATTTGACTCCCTATGAGGGAAAAAAATGAAATTTAATAAACTAATGAAAATTTTATTAATACTTTTAGTATTATTCGTAGTTATAGGCACTGTTTCAGCTGCAAGCAATTCAAATAATAATGCTGTGGTTGGAATGGATAATGGAGATTTAGTAGTTGATCATGGTAACCCTTTAAAAGCTTCAGTTGGTGATAGCTTAGGTGAGGGGAATACTGGGAATAGCTGGTATGTAAAAGCCGGTGCAACCGGTGGTGACGGGTCAGAAGGTAATCCTTATGGAAATCTGAAAGCAGTCATTAATAATGCTAACTATAAAGAAAACGATACAATCTTTATAATGGATGGCACATACACTGGTTCAAATAATTATGGTATTTCTTTAAAGGAAAACACCACTGTCATGGCTTATAATGGAGCAAATCCAATATTCAATGCAAGAAATCAAGAATCCATATTTAAGATTTCACAAAATGGGGTAGTCCTTAAAGGATTGACCTTTATTAATGGTGGAGGTAATTATGCTCCAACTGCATCAGGTTCGAGTGCATGGTGCGGTGGAGCGGTTTTCAACTCCGGTGACAATCTTGTCATTGATAATTGTACTATTAAAAGCAATGACCCTGTTGGTTATGGTGGTGGAATTTACACTAAAGGAAAACATACTGAAATTAAAAACAGTTACTTTGAAGATTGTACTGCAAGTTTTGGGGGTGCAATAGCCATTGATGGACCTTATGCCAGCATTGTAAATAACACTTTTAATAACAATTATGGAACACAGGGTGCGGCAATCAATATTTATAATTATGGTTATGCAACAATCGAAGGCAATACATTTACAAGAAATCATGCAAACTATGGTTCAGGTTCTGCTTATGGTGGTGGAATTTATGCACGTGCCGGATATAACAATATTAAAAACTGTACATTTAATAACAATCATGCTAGAACCTATGGCGGAGCAATTATCACAGTTAATCCGAATACTAAAATAGATAACTGTAGCTTTAATTCCAATCAGATTTTTGATTCCAACTCCAATACAAATTGGGGAGGAGCGATTTACTCTCAAGGTCAAGGTACTGAGATTACAAATTCCAAATTCTATGATAATGCAGTCAGAGATAATGGTGGAGCAATCTGCATTAGAAACAATGACAATCTAGTTGAAAATTGTACATTTGATAAAAATTGGGCTGGAAGAGGTGGAGCAATTTATATTGCTAAAGTTGTTTCAGGTCATGAAATTGCAAACGCAACAATCAATAACTGTACATTTAATGAAAACGGTGTAATTACTACTATGGATGGAGAACCTAATTTGGGAACAAAAGGAGGAGCAATTTATTCATTGGGTGTCGACACTCATGTAACAAACTCTAACTTTAACAATAATCAGGCTATCAGTGGTGGTGCCATATTATATGAAAATGGTCATAATTATTTGGAAAATAACACATTCATAGGTAATAGAGCAGTCAGATATGGTGGAGGAGCTATTTCAAGCGCCCGTTTTGGAGATACTATAAACAATTGTACTTTTAAAGATAATTTTGCCCAAGGTTATGGTGGAGCTGTAAGTGCCGATTATCCAACAATTACAAATTCAGTATTCATTAACAATCATGGGGATCACGGAGCTGCAATCTGTACAATTATTGCAAATGTCTCTAACTCTGAATTCTATGACAATGTTGCTGATGATAATTGGGTCGTACTTGCTGCTACAAAATTGATTGAATCAAATAATACTCATCCCGGCCAAGTTGCGCTTTCAATGAATCATACACAATATTTAACAATGGAATATGATACAGATAAGGAAATAGCAATAATGGACGGATATTATGCTTATTGTTCAGAAGAATATTCTGATTATCCTCAGTATGGTGTATTATGGGAAAATCTAAGATATGATCAAAATTCATTAACAGAAGAAAATATTGGTGAATATCTCAAAATTTTAATTTTTAAATTTTGGAATGATGAAACACAACATGCAAATCTTCAAAAATTGGTAAATATATTTACTGATCATGATTATAGAAATAGTGATAATGAAACTGTTAAACAAGTCATAGCTTTGTATGATTCAGGATTCAGGGTTCCTACAGTTAATGCATTAAGATTTTATGATAATGGAACTGTAGCAGTATTTAATTTCAAAGAAATCATTACTCCGTCATCTACCCAGAATGTATTCGCATTTAATATTACCTACAATCCAAATGTGACAGTTGAAAAAGAGGTTATAACTAACCCTGTATTTGTAGATAAACAAGTTGATTTCAATATTACAGTAACTAACACTGGAGAATGTAATTTATCTGAGGTTTGGATTAATGAAACAGGTTTCAGCAATGCTTTAAAATATGTTTCATTCAGTTCTCCATATAACTGGACATATGATAATGAAACTAAACTCTGGATATTAAATGAAATTTTAGAGGTTAAAAAGTCAGCTTATATCATATTAACTTTCAATGTAACAGATTCAGGAAAAATGACAAACAACGTTTCTGTTGGTCTTTCAAACCATACATTTGGAAATGATACTGTAAACTTTACAGTTTACCGTCCTAATATGACTGTTGAAAAAATTACATTAAATAAAACAGTTTACATTGGAAATGAAACTACATTCACAATTGTTGTAAAAAACAATGGGGACTACAGATTAACAAATATCAGAATATTTGAAGAAGTTCCTCAAGGTTTACGTTTCGATGGTAAGTTTGAAGGTGAAAACTGGTATAATAAGAAAAATGAATTCGTTTACATTGGAACTTTAGAACCTAATCAATCAACTAGTTTAAATATAACTTTTACAGCAATTGGAAATGGAACTTGGATAAATAGGGTAAATGCGACATCAAACGAAACTGAAAACAAGTCTTCAAATAATACTACAGTAGTGTTAAAACCTATTGAAATCAATGTTACTAAAGTTTGGAATGATAGTGATGATCATGATGGTTTCAGACCTGATAATGTGACCTTTGTGTTGCTTGCTGATGGTACTCCTGTTGATCAAGTTGTTTTAAGCGGTTCTGGTAATGTTTGGTCAGGTAGTTTCACTAATTTACCTGTTTACAGTGATGGTAAAGCGATTGTTTACACTGTTGATGAATTGTCTGTTGCTAATTACACTAAGTCTGTAGTTAATGACAGTTTTGCAAACTATACTATCATGAACACTTATGTGGTTAATTTCACTAGTGTGAATGTTACTAAAGTTTGGAATGATAGTGATGATCATGATGGTTTCAGACCTGATAATGTGACCTTTGTGTTGCTTGCTGATGGTACTCCTGTTGATCAAGTTGTTTTAAGCGGTTCTGGTAATGTTTGGTCAGGTAGTTTCACTAATTTACCTGTTTACAGTGATGGTAAAGCGATTGTTTACACTGTTGATGAATTGTCTGTTGCTAATTACACTAAGTCTGTAGTTAATGACAGTTT
>NZ_SUTI01000002.1:0-99063 GCF_015062985.1 Methanobrevibacter sp.
TTTTTAGCAAAACTAAAAATAAAAATTTAGTAATTAATGAAATAATTCTAGAGAACTAGACAATATTAAATTGGTTCGTATAGTATATAAATGTTTTTAAAAAAAGACCAAAATAAGTAATTTTTGAAGTTAAAAAATAAATTTCGAAATAAAGAAATAGAAAAACACTTTAATAAAAGTGTAAAAGAGATAGTAAAAAATTACTATCTAAATGATCAATTGCAAATCTATTTAATTGCTAATTTTACATCATCAGCTTTTACAGTTTTTCTACCAGCGTGACGAGCAAAGCCTACAGCTTTAGCTGCGATTTCATTTCCGTAATCTTCGATTGCTTCGGTTAAAGCAACTTTTGCGTCATCACTAACTCTTTGTGCACCAGCATTTTTTAATATTCTTCCTACAGGAGCAATTGGTAATTCACTCATAATTATACACCTCATTTATTTTGTAATAATAGTTTTTTATTTGCTTATATATAAATATATTGGTTTATTAAAGCTGATTTTTAAAAATTTCAGCATAAAAAAGCAAACTGTTAAAACATAAAAACCGGTACCACTATATTTAAAAATGTTTTTCATAGGTTAGGTTAAATAAAAAAAGTGTAAATTTTATCAAAAAAAACCAAAATTAAAAAGCAAAAAAGTAAAAAAGAGAGATTTAACTAAGTTAAATCTACTTGTTCATAAGAATCTTTCTTAAAGTGTCTATATCAGCATCAACCTCAGTAGGTTGGGTACATGCATCAATAGCAGTGTTAGGGTCTTTCAACAAGTGTCCAGTAACAACACATGTTATTGTTTCGCCTTTATCAATGACACCTTCGCCTACAAGTTTTTTAAGTCCTGCAATTGAAGCTGCTGAAGCTGGCTCGACACCTATACCTTCTGTTCTTGCAAGCAATTTTTGAGCATCCAAAATTTCCTCGTCGGTTACGGTTTCAGAATAACCATTGGAATCATAAATTGCATTTAATGCCTTAATATCACTTACAGGTGCACCAATACGGATAGCAGTTGCAATGGTTTCCGGATTTTCAACAGGAACCACTCTTCTATCACCTTTTTTGAATGCGTTGGTTACAGGGCATGCCCCTTCAGCTTGAATACCTGTCATCATCGGCAAATCCTTAATGAAACCGGCATCGTGGAATTCTTTAACACCTTTCCAGATAGCTGAAATATTTCCCGCATTTCCTACAGGCAAAATGATCCTGTCCGGAGCTTGCCATCCCAAATCACGAACAATTTCATAACCTATGGTTTTTTGTCCTTCAAGCCTATATGGGTTAATGGAATTTAATAAGTAAAGATGTTTTTCTAATGCAAGGGCAGTCATTGCCTCTAATGCTTCATCAAAGTTTCCATTGATTGACATTACTTCAGCCCCATGGAACATTGCCTGAGCCAATTTTCCTAAAGCAACTTTTCCGGAAGGCAAGAATACGATACACCTTAAACCGGCACGTGCCGCATAAGCGGATAATGATGCGGAAGTATTTCCAGTTGAAGCACAACCAACAGTGTCAACACCAAGTTCCATTGCCTTAGTCATTCCAACTGTCATTCCCCTGTCCTTGAAACTTCCGGTAGGATTAGAACCTTCCACCTTAACATACAGGTTTACTCCAAGCTCGTCACCTAACTTGTCACATTTGCAGAATGGGGTTCCCCCTTCATCAAGGGAAACTATTTTTGTTTCATCAACAGGAATGCATTCTTTAAATTTCCATAAATTATCTCTTCTACCGTCAAAAATGTCTTTAGAAACATCAATTTCATTAACGAGTTCAAGTACAGATCCACACTTTTGGCAAGTGTAGATTACTTCATCATCGTCATATTCTTCTCCACAAGAAACACATCTTATCATATAATCACATTTAATATTTTTTTATCGTATATTATAAAAATTTAACTTAAAATTGATATTACAAATTTGGCAATTGGGATTGTCAGATAGGCTTCAATAAAACCGGATATCGCCATCAAAACTATTGAAACTAAAAATATTATGCAAGCCTGTATTAATTTATCATAGCTTGATTCAAACGAATCTGTCAGTTTATCTGAAAACGGTTTGTTTTCCTGATGCAGCAATGTCTTGAAGAATCTATAGATAAAATTGAATAAAATAAAGCCGCTTGAACATGCCAGAACACATGAAGAAAGCTCAAATATCCCATGAGGTATAATATAGAGCAACACGTGAATATTTCGAGAAGCGGCAACATAATATCCTACAAAAAATCCGTTGAATGCTAAAAGCACAGTGGAAAAGAAAAATATCACACCGAAAATAAACATCATAAAGATGATTCTAAGGTTATTGAAAAATATATCTCCGAATGTCAGCTGGATAGCGCCCGATTCCACTTTCCTTGCCAAATTTTCAATGACAGGATTCATGTAACCATATGCATAAGGCTCAAGCAGATATCCCAAAATCATGGAAATGATAAGAATAGCAGCTGAAATACATATGGCCAGCTTATTTTCCTGGAATGCTAATTTGACTTCATTCAACATTATATCAATGTTTGTGCAATTTCTTTAGCTTCAACCTGTTTTGCCTTTAAATCTTCCATGAATTCTTCCATCAGCTCGGCAGTTCTTACTTTACAATCGCCGCAACGCAAAGTACCGTTTAAGCAATCCTGCCTTATTTTTTCAAGTTCCTCATCGTCATCTATGAAGTGATATAAAAGCATTTCATAGATTACGCATTTGTCAACTTCTCCACCCAATTCCTGCTGCTCTTTTAATGACTCTCTTCCACCAGTCTTTGCGGATTTAACCTTTTTGACTGCATCTTTTGTATCGTCATTAAGATAAATCGCTGTAGATGGCTTGGAACTGCTCATCTTATCTCCTGTTAATCCTGTCAAAAACCTGTGGTAAGTTGATGCGGGAGTCAGGAAGCCTAAATCTTCATGAAGTTTCTGAGCGATGTCCCTTGTTAATCTTAAATGAGGGTCCTGGTCTATGCCAACAGGAACGACAACCTTTTTCGGACCTCCGAACTCTTCGATTTGAGGAAGCAAAATGTCAGCAACCTGAACCAGAGGCGCCTGAACATGAGCTATATTAGTTGATGGAGTGAATCCATAGATTGCTTTGAGTTGATTGAAGTTTGTTTTGCTTGAAGCCATAAAAGCCAAATCTTGCAATTGCTTATTTTGAGATTGCAGATATACGTTGACATTATCCTTTTCAAGGTCAAGGCCTAATGCAATCCAATTGGTTAAGTACTCGTCCACTGCAATTTGGCGGCCTTGTTCGAAGCTCATTCCCCTGGCGGCATATGATTCCAAATCTGCAATAGGAAGTGACAGCATTGCACCTTTCTCCTGATACCATTTCAACTGGTCGACGACCATCTTATGGCCGATGTGCATCTGACCGCTTGGCATCATACCTGTTACAACCGCAAAATCCTTATTCTGATTGATTAAGTTATTGATTTCATTGAATTCCCTATGTCCAAAAATTACTCCTCTCTTCATCAGCTTTTGAGGATTCTTAATGTCGTCTATTATATCTGAAATCTTTCCAATACCAAACTGATTGACCAACTTGTCATAATCTAGGGTAAATGATGCCCATGGATCTATTAAATCTGCCACATTATCACCAACAATCTCTTTTAATTAACTTTATGATTAAACATTATTATAATAATTAAACTATCTTATAAAAATATAATGGATTCCTTTAATTTTAATTAAGGTCTTGTCCACTCAATATTATAGTAGGTAATGTCAAAGTCATCATCAACAATTGCCAAAAGAAGTTTTTTATTAACACCGTGTGAAACTCTCACATAGCTTGCAAAATCAAGCGCATCAATGTCATAATTTTCAAATATTACCTTAACCAGAAAATTGGAATGAACCTCTCCAGGACCTTTTCCACGATTATACAATCTAAAATCAGATCCATATTTAAAACCAGTCTTAATTACATATCCGCGGTCTTTTAAATCACGATATACAACATATTTTCCATAAGCCTCTTGCTCTTTCAAAAGGTCAATAATATAACCTATGCTGCATTCAACATCATCCTCATAAATATCCAGACGACCCTTTTCCAATAAATAACAGGCTTCAATTAAAGAAATGTTTAATGAATCAGCTTCAATTTTACCAAACTTGCTTTTTTCATGCAGAGCTATTGGTCTTTTGCTTCCTTCTTCAATCTTAATTGATACAATACCCTCAGATAACTTTCCTCGCATTAAAACACCGCAAAAAGAAATAAATTATATTTAATGCTAATAATTTTGAAGCAAATATTATATAAATTTTTTTAAAAATAAGAAAAAAGAAGTTAAAATCTAATAAAAATATTATTAGCCATTTCTAATGGAATATTTAACTCTTTATTATCAATTGAAACTAAAAAATAGTTGCTTGCGTTATTATCATTAAATTCATACTTTAAAGTTGAACCAACTTTAATGCCTTTAGCTGAAATGTCATCCAAAAGCTCATTGCTGCCGCGAATGAATGAAATAGTACCCTCAGCATCTGAATTTAACTCGGAAATAGACAGCAAATTGAATTTTCTATTGATAATCTGGTCGAAATCGTTCTGGGAATAGCATTGCTTGCAACTATCAAAATCAAAATCGCATGCAGGAATTATATTATTGTTCGGACATAAATCTGGATTACTCAACATAGTACATAATGCTCTTTCAGCTTCGTCAGATAAAGTGTGTTCCATCTCACAAGCTTGTTCGTGAACATTTTCCTCTTTAATCTTTAGAATATCAGTTAAAAACTTTTCCAAAATCCTATGTTTTCTTGTAATTTTTTGAGCTATTTTCATACCTTCTTCAGTTAAAGTAGCTCCTTTGTATGGTGTATAACCAATATAACCCAAACTTTCTAATTTTTTTAGCATTTGAGTTACACTGCCCGGTGCAATTTCCAAATCTTTTGATAATTGAGTAGTTGAAACCTGTTCCCCATTACTTCCGTTACGATAGAGAACTTCCAAATATTCCTCAATATTATCACTAATCTTATCCTCAGACATATGTTCACCTATCAATTCATTACATTAATATTTAATTATTAAAGTATAAAAAAGTTTTGGTATACCTAAATAGCGATTAAAAATGAACATAAATTAATGAAAAAAATAAAATAAGAAGTAGAATAATTAGAATGAAATACCAGAAGTGATACTGTGTATACTAAATGAATTAGTATTCCAATTAACTACTTTTCCAAATGAATTTCTAGAGCTTGTCGGATCTGTAACAACCCACATGTCATCAATCAATACTTGAGCCCATACATGTCCATATGTGCTTCCACTACTAAAGTAACAAGTTCCATGAACATATCTGGCTGCTAAACCTGCAGTCCTGTACATAGCAATGACTAAATGTGCTTGGTCAACACAGTTACCAGTCTTAGCATCTAATGTTCCAACTGAACCGTATCTAGTATCATAATAGAAACTATATGAGATTTGATCCCTTACATAATTATAAATAGCAACAGCTTTATCATAATCAGTGGTCAAACCAGCAGTTAATGTATTGACAACTGCCTTGATTTTACTATTATTTACTTGACAATTTGTTGAAGATTGCAAATACGGAGTTAAATCGGTAACTCTATTTTTCTCATTTAAACCTGAGCCAGTAACATAAATCGGATCGACAGGAGTAGTTCCGTCTGAATAACGAAGAGTTACATAGTTAGGTAAATAATTATCATTTGAATTATAGAATACCAAGATACGTGAAAATGCATCAGCTAATTCTGAATAAATAACATTTCCAAAAGTTGTTGAAATATAGTCAGGCGGCCTATTTTTAACTTCAACATAATGTGCTGCAAGTCTTGCAAGTCTGAAATACCCATCCTTATCTAAATCAGCTGATCCAATATTATCTCCGGATGGAGAAGTTGGTTCTTTAACACCATAGATAATGGCAACAGCTGAAGCACTGGAGTTTTCAAGATTGTTGATAGCTTTACTCATCAAGTAAAAGAATTCAGGCATTGAGAATTCTATTCCAGCCAATGTAACTGAGGCAGGCAATTTACCGTTGCTTGCATAATAGGTTTTAACAGTATTGGCACCAGCAATAATATTCTTAAAAGAAAGTGATTTAACATTAGAACTGCTTTCTGATGAACTTTCCTCTTGTTGAGGAGTTGATGGTTCAGAAGCAGATTGGCTAGGTTTAACAACTGAATTAACAGTCATTGTACTAGGCAATTTGCCATTAACATTATAAGATGCTAAAACACTTGCGAAACCAGCGACTAATGCTTGGTATTTAATATTTCCTACAGTGGAACCAGCATAATTAGGTGCTTGACCATATGAAACAATGAAATTGCTAACTCTTTTTGCAACGTCCAAATAATTTGCTTTAGACAATGAAGCTGTACCTGAAATTCCGGAAGGATTTTCAGCACCGTTAGCTGAAACAGGTGAAATCTTAGTAGAAGATGATTTGCCTGCATCAATATATTCGACAGCTTTTGTCATCAAATATAAGAACCTAGGAGCAGAGTAACTGGTACCTCCAACACTGACTGTAGATGGAATTGAATCCACAGACTTGAGTGATGAAACTAATGAATTTGCTGCAGCAGCAACTTGTGCAATAGTTACACCGGATGAAGAACTACTTGAAGAGGATGATGAGGATAATGATTTGAAATCAATGTAACTGGTTAAACCCCATCTGAATATTATAACACCGGTTGCTTTACCGCTTAATGCTGCTTGAGCATCAGTTTTCATAGCAGATTGTGATAACTTTGTTACATCATCATCAGATACGTATCCTTGTAATCCTGCCCATACTTTAGCTCCATTTGAATTATCAGCAAACCATTTTGAAGTTGATGTAATCCATGAGGAAGATTTACCATAGTTTCCTTTATATATCATAGGAACAACCAAGTCCATATATTTACTAATTTGGGCAAAGTCCTGACCATAATAGTAAACATTACTGGTTGTTTCCGGCATTATAGCGCAAGAAACTATAAGATCTGAATTGACCCCATGAAGGGCACTGGTAGCCTGTTTTACAAACTGTGTAATAGCTGCAGTACCACCTGAAGTTTTATAAGCAGTACCAGGATATCTTAAATAATCAAAGTGAATTCCAGCAACACCTTTAATTTTTGCATAGGACTTAGCTTCATTGATTACTTTAGTGAAATATGCAGTATTCGGAGATCCACCGGAAACCGGATTAATCCATGATCCATCATAAAATGCCTGCATCCATATGTGAACCCTAATTCCTAATTTATTTGCACTAGCAATCCATGACTCGACAGCTGACTGTCCATGTTTAGTAATTGCATAGAAGTTCAAGAAAATATCTGTTGTGCCTTGTGAAGCTAAACTGCTTAAGCTAACACTTTTCATATCTCCACCGAAAAGCCAATAACCGTATCCGTTAGTTAAAGTTGACTTTTTAGAGACAGTTACCTGTGTTGTACCTGTACGTCCAGCATAATTCTCATCGCCGGTACTGTTAAACTTGTAAGTAACTGTATAAGTTCCAGGGGTAAGGCTTACAGAGAATGTGGCAAGACCATCTGCGTTTGTAGTTGCAGTATATGATTTGCCGTTAACAGTTAAAGAAATAACCTTTTTAGCAATAGGAGTTCCAGTTGGAGTTTTTAATGCAACTTTAAAGGTTAAAGTACCTTCAGTAAATTTGGTTACACTTTTCCAAAGAATTCTGGTTTCTGATCTTTCTTTTACAGTAATCTTGGTTGAACCGCTGACAGCAGCCAAGTTAGTGGCACCATTAAATGCATATTTAATGGTATATGATCCGCTAGCCAATTTGATTGGTAAAGATGCAATACCATTACTGTCGGTAGTTACAATTTGTGATTTACCATTAACTGTAAAAGTAATCTTTTTATTTGATAAAGGAACATCACCTGAAGTTAAAGCAACTTTAAATGAAGAACCTGATCCTATACCGAAAGTTTTTGTACTTTTCACGGTAAGTGATAAATCTTTACTTGGAAGAACATAAACCTTATTAGAACCGGTTGATGCTTTATAATGAGTACCTCCGGCAAATTTATAAGATGCTGTGTATGTACCTGCAGTTAAACCGGATAATTTGAATGTTGCATATCCATCGCTATCAGTTGTTGCAGTATAAGTTTTTCCATTAATAGTTAAAGTAATAGTTTTTCCTGCTGGAGGAGCATAGTCAAATGCATTAAGTAACCTTGTTTTGAGTACTTGGGAATCACCAATATATAATACGTGTAGACGGGTAATGAATTTGGTTTCAACTTTATTATATACCTTAATAGTATATTTTTTGGTCAAACCATCAGCATTATATAAAGTAATCTTATGGTAACCGCCTTCAAGATCGGATAAAGCTACATAAGCTACACCATTACTATCGGTAATCCTATTGTATACAGCACCATCGTCAATAGAAAATGAAATTTTCTGATTAGCGAGAGGTTTACCATTGCTATCTAAAAATGTTGCATTGAATTTCTTTTTATCAGCAGCAACTTTAGATATGTCCTCAGCATTGATTGTAGATAATATCTTAAATGTGTTTGTTTTCTTAAAACCAGTAACAGGATTGGTTGAAACAATAGTAAATGTTCCTGGTTTTTCATGTATTCCTAATGAAGCAACCCCTTTTGAGTTTGTTTTTACTGTATAAGCAATATCATTGACAGTAATTTTAACATTCCTACCCGCTAAAACATTACCGTTGTCATCATAGAATGTTGCGCTGTAAGGAGTGCTTCCCTTATAATATTTAGTAATATCTTTTGATACGATACTGTTTGCTGTAGAAGAAACATCACTTTCACTGGATGCACCAGTAGTGACCCCATCAGTAGCGCTTAAAGAATTACTATCCGAGTTAGTTGATAAAGTATTTGAATTTTCAGATCCTAAAACTTCTTCACTTGATAGAGAAACTTTAGATGAATCATTATCAACATTTGAATCACTTGATACAGAAAGTACTGATGAATCAGCGGTTTTCTCCATTGGGACTGAGACATCTGTGGTGTCATCTACTAAGCTAGCAGTATGCGAATCTGTAACACTTACTTCACTTGCTGAAATTGCACTAACTGAAAACAAGACAGTGAATAACAAGAGCAAAGCGAGTAATAATTGTTTGTTCAAAATATTTTACCTCCATAACAATTTTTTAAAAATCCATGAGCAAATTTTCTCACTTCACCAATATTTATTTAAAATATCTTATATAAACCTTTTTATTTGCTAAATAGCTTTAAATAAGTTTAATTTTTAAAAATAAGGCTTAAACTTTATGAAAATAAGATATTAAGTAAAAATATACTTGAATTAGCTTTTAACAGAATAATACTATATGAAACAATATTTAAAGTTACTTAATTTTATTAAAATGTAAACAGTAATTGAAATGCTTATCATATGAAATAACATATAATTATAAGCTATTTAATTAAAAAACATAGGTTAGTATAAAGTTAGACTAAAAAACAATTCATTTAACACGAAATCAGTGAAAATAAACAATTATAATAGAAAAACGAAAATAGATTAAAAAATTATCCTCCTGCGAAAAAGTTAACTTAAACAGATTGGCGTAAATATAATAACACATATACAAGTTTAATACAATTTATATAGAAAAAATAAAAAAAAGAAAAGAAGTAAAATTTTTCAATTTTACATCATTGGAGGCATTCCCCCACCCATTCCAGGCATTGGAGGCATACCACTATCATCATTACCAGACTCATCAGGTCCGGTTGAGTTTAATGCATTTCTTGCTGCAATCATGTCATCGATTCTTAAAATCATTTCACTTGCAGCACCTGCAGATTGTAAAGCTTGGATTTTTACTCTTAAAGGCTCAATTACTCCAGCTTCCTTCATGTCTTCAACTTCACCAGTGAACACATTGATTCCAATTAGACCGGATTTTTCGTGAGCAGCCTTAAGATCAGCAATCAAGTTAATAGTGTCTAAACCTGCATTTTCAATTAAAGTTCTTGGAATAACTTCTAAAGCTTCAGCATATTTCAAAATAGCTAATTGCTCTCTTCCACTTACAGATTCACCATATTCTCTTAACTGTTTTACTAAATCGATTTCACAAGCTCCACCACCAATAAGAACTTTGCCTTCTTCAATAGTGGCTGCAACAACACCTAAAGCATCGTCAATAGCTCTGGAGATTTGTTCAGTTACATAACGGGTACTTCCCCTTAATACGATGGAAGAAGCTTTAGGGTTTTCACATTCTTCGATAAATGTCAATTCATGGTCGAATATTTTATCAAGATATACGTGACCAGCGGTACCTAACTTATCTGGGGTTAAATCTTCAATGTCTGTTACAAGTTTTGCGCCGGTAGCTTTTTCGATTCTTTCCATATCTGATTTTTTAACTCTTTTATAAACCATGAGTCCTGCTTTTTTCAAGTAATGTTCTGCCATGTCGTCGACACCTTTTTGACAGAATAATACATTTGCACCGGAATCAATGACTTTTTGAACTAAATCCTTAATCATTTGTTCTTCATTATTTAAGAATAATTCAAATTGTTCAGGACTTGTAATATCAATTTTGGAAGAGGTATTCATATCTTTTAATTCAATAGGATATTTCATGATAGCAATTTTAGCATCTTTAACATCTTTAGGCATGTTTTTGGATACTGGAGCTTTATCAATAACAATTCCTTCAGCCAAGAATGAATCTTCAACAGAATCTCCGGATACTCTTTGAATGTTAATATTGTCGATATCAGATTTTCCGTCCTCTTTAATTCTTAATGCAGCTTCAACAACAAGATCTGCTAAGTGTTCTTTTGCATAATCAGATCCTTTACCGCTCATCGCAGTGACGGCTACTTTTTTAAGAGTTTCCTTATCATCAGCATCAATAGCTATTCCGTTTAAGAGTTCAACTGCTTTTTCGGTTGCATTTCTATATCCTTTTACAACAACAGAGGTTGCGATACCGTCTTCTAATAATTCTTCAGCTTTTGCCAATAACTCTCCTGCAATAACAACTACGGAAGTGGTTCCGTCTCCAACAATATCTTCTTGTTTTTTAGCTGTTTCCACAAGCATTCTAGCTGCAGGCTGTGCAATATCCATTTCACTCATGATGGTTGCACCGTCATTGGTTACTGTTACATCTCCTAAAGAATTAACTAACATTTTATCCATACCTTTAGGACCTAAAGTAGTTCTAACAATACCTGATAAAACTTTTGCTGCAGTGATATTCATTCTTAAAGCATCTCTTTTTGAATATCTTTCTGTTCCTTCAGGAAGAATAAAAATTGGTTGATTTGCCATTTAATAATCACCTTTAAATTTTTTTAATAAAATAATATAAAACTAAGTTTTTATACATATATAATATGAGTTAGAGGTTATATAAAAAGATTACTTATTAAACTAACTTTTGGTGTTTTAATGTATGAGGAAATAATTAAAGAGATTAAACTGAATTTAGGGGAAAACAACGAGCTGAACAGGAAATATCTGTCAACACAGATTGAAAAGTACAAGGACCACCCATATAACGAGGAGATTATCAAGGAAATCTCACGTATGATGTGGGATTGTTTAAGTGAAGAAGAAAAAGCGCAATTCATTGAGATTTCTGAAAACGAAACTCCCATAATTGATGTGTTGGAGGAAAGCTATCCCTTTATTGAAAATGGAGAATATGAACATGCACTGGAAATTCTCACTAAATTCATGAATACCTTCACACCGATGTTTGAAGATGATAAGGTGAGTGAGTACCACTATTTCACCAACCCCCTTGAGGAAGAGATTTTTAATAAATATATTGGTGCAAAAAAGGTAGTTAGATATATACCAGACAACCAACCTTTGCTTGATTTGTATTATGCTTATGGATTTTTACTTTTAGAGTCAAACAAATTGGCTGAAAGTGAAGCAAATCTCAAGAAGGCATTGAAGATCAATCCTGTTTCTTCAAGAATACTGTTGGAGTTATGTGAAATCTACAAAATCAAAACTCCAGACTTCAACAAGTTCTTCATGTATACCACACAAGCCCTTGAATATGCCTACTATCCTCATGACATTGCAAGATGCTACAGGAATCTGGGCTATTTTTATATTGAAGAGAACGAATTGAAAACCGCCGCAGGACTCTTTAACTATAGCATGAAATATGAATTAAGTCCCCTTGCGTATAAGGAGCTTCAATATATCAAATCCAAAGGCCAGGACATTGATTTGACTAGAGAAGAATGCATCTCCATATTAACAAGCAAAAACATCCAAATTGATGCAAATCCATTCATTATAGAAACATTGACAAAACTAGCAGACCAATATGACAGCGAACATCTATTCCATCAGGCATTATATTTCTATGAACTGCTTTTTGATTTGACAAATGACAGGGCGGTTCTTGAAAAAATGGAAAATATTCAAAGAATAATATAATATTAAATAATATAATATATTATATATTATAATAACAAAGGTGATTTTAAATGTGTTCTAGTGGAGGGCCAATGGCCGATATCGATTTGAAAAAATTAAAAACAAAAAAATACCATTGTAAAGACTGTGGCAATACCTTTAAAGGTCTTGGAAAAAAAGTAGTTTGTCCATCTTGCCAAAGTGACAACGTTGAACTTGCAGAGTAAACTTAACCTTTACTCTTTTTTTATTTTTTAGTGATTTTGATGAATATTGATTTCAATAATGATGAGATTCTCTTTCTTGAAGGTGAAACAGGAATGGTGGGCATCGTGAAAGTAGCCTACGAAGATAAGATGTTGTTCATAGCCACACAAGACAATGAGGAAATAGTGCAATTTTTGGAATCAGACGACATAATAGCAGTGTCAAATTTCAAGAAAGACAAAAGGGCAATAAGGTCACAAGCTTACTTAAGTCGTGAAGAGTCATCCCCATTAGTAATCTTAAATAAAGACCATCCATCAACAAAACGTTTAGAAACAGTAATATCAATTGGAGATGAAGTAAACCTGAACTGCAACATCACCCCTGGAACACATCCCGAACAGAACGTACTCTGTTCATGCGACAGCCTTTCCGGGCTTGAAATAATTAAAACATCCACTGGTGTTAGATTAAACAGGGATTTTGATAATTTTACTATCGAAAAATTTTAGGTTGAAAAAATGTTTCTAGAATCATTTTATACATTTTTAGGGCAGTTAGTAGTATTTTTAGTAATTCTCATTGTCATACTATTCATTGTAGTTTTGATATTGGGCCTTTTATTTGCTAAAAAAAATAAGATAAAATTCCCTAGATTTGTATTGTTTGTAGTCGATTCGCTCTATTCCCCCTTCAAGACAATAGCCCAGCTATTGAAACTTGACGAACATCTAATCGACAATATTGCAATAAGGGTTAGGGATGACATCAACAAGGAAAAATTCAGGGAAATCCCTGCCGATAAAACTTTAATATTCCTTCCTCATTGCCTTAGACATAAGGATTGTCCCGCAACACTTCAAAAGGAAGGTTTGAACTGCACTGAATGTGGATTATGCTCTATAGGTGTTATAAAGAAAAAAGCTGAACCTTTGGGTTACAAGCTGTATATTGTGCCGGGATCAAGTTTTGTCAAAAAAATAGTTATGGAAAATAAATTCCAGGCCGTCATTGGCGTGGCCTGCCATGAGGATTTAAATCAGATGATGATGTTGCTCTCCGATTTTTGTCCGCAAGGAGTTCTGCTTGAAAAAACAGGCTGCTTTGAAACAAAAGTAAATGTCAAAAAAGTTTTTGAAAAAATTGATTCCAAAAACTAATCATCATAATATCTCATAAATTCCAAAGATTCGGGAGTCTGCTCGAATTCATCTAAAAAGTCTCTTAAATCTTTCATAAATTCTTCTTTTCGTTTATCCAAATCTTTAATTTGAGAATAATCCTTCTTCAAAGCAATAGTCATTATGATATCATCAGTCTCGAGGGTTATTTCAGGGTAGAGATTTTCTAAAAAATCATCCATGTTATCCTCTACCAAGTTCCTGGTGGGCTCTTGCCAAATGCCCTGCAGCCAATGCACCTACAAGTGATAATTCACCTGCCAAAACGGTACATGCTACAATTTCTGCAAATTCCCGTGCTTTTCCTGAACCTGCAACACCTAAAATGTTCAGTCCCTCTTGAGCTACTTCAAGACTGGTTCCTCCACCTACTGTAGCTACAGGCAAATCAGGTAAGTTGACTGAAAAATATAAGTCTCCGTTTCTGTTCTCTGCAGTAGTAATACCAAGGGATCCTTCAACGACATGAGCTGCGTCCTGACCTGTTGCCAAGAATATTGCTGCAATCATATTGGCATAATGAGCGTTGAATGCCATGCTGCCTGAAGCGGCAGAACCTATTAAGTTCTTGGCGGTATTGACCTCAACAATTGCTTCAGCAGTAGTCTTGAGTTTTTTGGCTACAATGTCTTTTGGAATTATAATGTCTGCTATAACGCTTTTTCCTCTTCCTTCAACAATGTTTATAGCAGCAGGTTTCTTATCAACACAAACGTTACCGCTTAATGCAATGTGTGTTGCTGTAGTTTCCTGTGCTAACTTATTCAATATTTTTTCTGAAGCTATTGTCACCATATTCATCCCCATACTGTCACCTGTTGAGAAAACAAAACGAGGATAAACATAGCTTCCAACAATTAAGATAGGATCAATTTTAATTAATTTACCGTGGGAGGTTGTGCTTTCCGCAATTTCTTTTAACTCATCAAAATTATCGATAAACCATTGTTTAATCTTTAATGCATCGCCAACTCCTTCACACTTAATGGCAGGTGCTCGAGTCATGATGTCAGACACCACCCTTGCATTTGCCCCTCCTGATGCGGTAATGGTAGATGCACCTCTATTTATGGATGCAACCAATGCTCCCTCTGATGTTGCAAGAGGAACCAAGACTTCCCTTTTACAATATTCACCATTAACTTTTAAAGGGCCTGCGATACCCATTGGAAGCTGCAGAACGCCAATTGAATTTTCAATGTTCCTGGCTGATGCCCTTTCCATGTCAAGAGTGTAATTAGACATGTTATTTAACTCGATGCCTAATTTCTGTTCTAAAAATTCCCTTCTGATATCAGTCGCTTCCTTGGCTGAAACCTCTTTGTCAACCTGATAGAGTTTCATTTCGCCATTTAGCAGTTTATCAATAATTTCTTGATTTGTCATTACATAACCTTTTTAAGTAAATCTACAATTTCAGATGGTTTAATAGCCACCTCAACACCAGCTTCATTCAAAGCTTTTGTTTTACTTTCAACAGTACCGGAATTTCCTTGAATGATTGCACCAGCATGTCCCATTCTTTTGCCCGGAGGTGCAGTTCTTCCTGCAATATATGAAACTACAGGCTTTGACATTTCTTCAGCTATATATTTACCAGCCCTTTCCTCTGCAGTTCCGCCTATTTCACCAATCAAAACAACTGCATCAGTGTCATCATCCTTGTCGAATCTTTTTAGGATATCAACATAATTATCTCCGGTTACTGGGTCTCCACCGATACCTACGGCAGTACTTTGACCTATTCCTGCATTGGTAAGTTCACTTGCAATTTCATAAGTTAATGTACCGCTTCTAGAAATCACACCGACATTACCTTCAGCGAAAATGTGGGTAGGCATGATACCTAATTTACCTACGCCCGGAGAGATAATTCCAGGAGTGTTCGGACCAATTATTGTGGTATTCATCTCTTTAGCATATGCCATAATCTGCATACTGTCATGAACCGGAATATGCTCTGAAATAATAACAACCAAATCTAAGTGTCTTATTGCTTCAAAAGCTGCATCTTTTGCAAATTTTGCAGGAACAAAAATAATTGAAGAGTTAATGTCCACCTCTTCTTTTGCTTCTTCAATGGAATTAAAAATAGGAACTTTGTCTAAAAATTTTTGTCCTCCTTTTCCAGGGGTGATTCCTGCAACAATATTTGTATCATAGTTTAACATTTGTTCTGTGTGGAATGAACCTTGTTTACCGGTTATTCCTTGAACTAAACATTTTGTATCTTCATTTAACAAAATCATAATTAATTCTCCTATCTCAATATTCTAGTTTTATTTTCAAACGGAACAGCTAAATCTATTACATTTCCATTCATAAAAGCAGTAGCGGAGAATATTACGCTACCCGGCAATACATTACAAGTTGTTCCTCTTTTAACTAAATAAACATTTTTATTTCCAAGTGCAGCGCCAATCATTGCACAAGCAATTACTCCAACGGATTCTATATCTTCAATTGTGGCGACAACAACAGGATCATCCGTTTCCGGTGAAACATAACCTACACCAGGTATCTTTCTTATTTTAGGTTCTATATAACCTGAAATATCAGTCAGGTTTTTCATGCCCTTTGCAGCATCAATAGCTGAATTTGCAACATCTCCAACAAATGGCTCTCCACCATAGGTGTCAAAACCCAAAACAATAGCATCAGGATACCTGTCAGGCCTAATGCTTGCTTCAGCATATGAAATTCCTTCACCAGCACCTTCGGGAGTCTGTGAAATTCCAGACAAATCTCCGAAGTTTTCTGCACTCTCCTTTAAAATATTAACTATACCTTCATTAACGGATTCGAGCAGATTATCCTCAACAAATGCACTTACAACAACATCATCACCAGTGACATTTGTTAAAGCCACATCTTTTGCGCCTAACTCTTTTACCCTATAAAGGTTTCGTTCTATATTTTCTACTAGCATAGTACTGCATGACACATCATTTCTTGATATGTCTGCACCTATAGCTGTAATTTTCAAATTAACACCTTTAATAATTGATTTATAAATAAATAAAATATTGTATTTTATTGATATATTATTTGTTATTTAATTTATATAAATATTAGGAGTTTTTAAGAAAATTTAATTAATAAAAAGAAACTTAAATACTAAATAATGTATTCACAGACCAAAATTGCAATTCCAATTTTTCAGGAAAATTGTAAAGATGTAATTGAAGTAGCTCAAGACTGTATTGAAAAAGGAGCCGATATTCTAGAGTTTCGAATAGATGCACTGAAAGAGCCCGATATTCGCGAGATAAGACAAACCATTGAAGAAATTAATTTTCCAATAATAGCTACAAACAGAATCAATACCGAAGGCGGATCATTTAACGGAAGCGAAGAGGAAAGAATCAATATTTTATACGAATGCTGTGATTTGGTGGACTATGTGGATATTGAGCTTCAAAGCAATGATGAATACATAAACAAAATAAAAGAAACCGGTGTCACAACAATCGTTTCCTATCATGACTTTGAAAAGACCCCTGATTTAAATGAAATAATGTACATTGTCGAAAAAGAACATGAGCTTGGAGACATTGCAAAAGTAGCATTCATGCCACAGAATTTGGAGGACACCCTGACAATATTGGCTGTTCTTTCACACTGCAAGGATACAATTGCAATTTCAATGGGTGATCTGGGCAGTTATACCAGAGTCATGGCATCAAAATTCGACTCACCGATTACTTTTGCTGCAGGACGAGACGCCACAGCGCCCGGCCAAATAGATATCGAAACTATGAAGGCACTGCTTAATATGAATTTAAACATAATGGATTAGTGATTTAAATGGCTAAAAAAATAATTTTAGCTTTATTAATACTTATTTTAATAGTTGGAGCTTTTGCTTTTACGTTTTTAGGCCAAAACACAGTAGACGTTTATCTTGATGGGGAAAATGTAACCGTTAATACCCACACATTTTCAAACATCGACACCGCTGGCCTTAACAGTGAAATTTGTAACAGCACTGTACGAATCATGAATGACACCACTTCCGATGCAGATACACTCAAAGGCGAAATAAAAAATATCTGTGATAGATACGGATTGGAAAACCCAAAAATCACAGTTGATTCAACTATCGGACCTGACCAAATACCTGTCATTGTTAATGTTGACGGCACCTCAATGCTTCCAACACTGCAGGATGGGCAGAAAGTTCTTATAAACAAAAGCCATGACATCCGCGTTGGGGACATCGTTGTTGCAGATTCTGATGAATACGGTGGAATAATAAAAAGGGTCGCAGACATCAACGGCAATGAAGTCTATTTAGTCAGTGATAATAAAAACGTTTCCTATGAATACATTAACAATGTCTTATATGAAGTTAAAGGCATCACTACATGGGTTGATGTTTCAGACATCAATGGTGTGGTTATTCAATATTAAAAAAAAAGGAAATAATGAGAATTATTTCCAGATATTCTTTTTATCTAAATGGCGGAATCTCCTTCTTCGCCTGTTCTGATTCTGATTACATTTTCAACAGGGAAAATGAATATTTTTCCGTCACCGATATTTCCTGTGTATGCGCTATTTCTGATTGCATCGACAATTGAATCGACATCCTCATCCTTTACAACAATTTCAACACGGGTTTTCGGAATTAGGTCAATGCAGAAACTGGAACCTCTATAGGATTCGCGAATTCCTCTCTGGCTTCCTCTTCCTTTGACCTCAGAAACGTTCATCCCTTCACAACCTACTTCCAAAAGGGCATTTTTAACTTCATTAAACTTCTCCTGTCTTATAATAGCAATAATACTTTTCATTTTATCACCTAGCTAAAGTTGTATGCAGACTCCTCGTGGATATGTGTGTCCAGACCGCCTATTTCCTCATGCTCGTCAACTCTTATTCCGTTCATTGCCTTACTTAATATTTTAGCCAATATGTAGCTGATTGTGAATGCATATATCATAGTGGCTATTACGCTGATAATCTGTATAACAAGCTGTTCTGGATTTCCATATAGCAATCCTGTTGCTCCTCCGATTGCAGGTACAGCGAAGATTCCTGTTGCAATAGCTCCCCATACACCGGACATTCCGTGGATACCCCATACATCCAAAGCATCATCATAACCAAGTTTAGGTTTTAAATAATAAATTGCAAAGTATGAGATAATCGGAGCCACCATACCTATCATTAAAGCGCCAAAAACATCAACAAAACCTGCTGCCGGAGTGATACCGACCAATCCTGCAATTGCACCGGATATTGCACCTAAAACAGTTGGTTTTCCAACTACATATGTATCCAGGATTGTCCAGACAACAAGCCCTACAGCCGCTGCAACATTTGACACTATGATTGCATTTGCCGCGAGTCCATCTGCAGCAAGACCGGATCCTCCATTGAATCCCATCCATCCAAACCATAAAAGAGCAGCGCCTAAAACTGCGTATCCTAAATTATGCGGAATTAAGCTTGCTTCTTTTCTTTTACCTAACACCAATGCGACAGCCAATGCGGAAATACCTGAGTTAATGTGAACTACTGCACCTCCCGCAAAATCAAGTGCACCCATCTGCATCAGCCATCCTCCTCCCCATACCCAGTGGGCGATAGGGACGTAGACTAAACATGCCCAAATTGGAACAAATATAACCCATGCTCTGGTTTTCATCCTACCTACAAGAGCACCTGACATGATTGCACATGTAAGCCCTGCAAATGCACATTGAAACATTACAAACAGCAAGGTTGGAATTGTTCCATTTAAATTATCCAGACCTATGCCCTGTAAAAAGAAATTGGTAGGAGCACCAATCAATCCGTTTACATCACTTCCAAACGCAAATTGGTAACCGAATATAACCCAGATTATACTGATAATTGAAAATGCGATGAAAGTTAAAAAAATTGTATTTAAAACATTTTTACGTTTACTTAATCCTCCATAAAAAAATGCGACTGCCGGAATACTCATTAAAAGTACCAGTAATGTACAAACAAGAATCCAAGCTGTGTCGCCAGCACTAAAAACATCCATTTTATCTAAACCTTAAAATAACTTATATATTAAAATCCTATCGGAAGTAATATGTCGGAAGTATTCTTCCGATATAATAAAGTTGAACCATATCATATATAAACCTTTTTGTAAAAAAAATAATCCACCTACATGAAAGAATTAATGAAGTGAAAAAAAATCCCATAAAAAATATACAAAATGACCTTAAAATCAATTTTTTAAGAAAATATTAAATATTAGCTTTTAAAAAAAATAATAATAGTATAGTTTAATCTATTAAACAAAATAAAAATAAGTGTTATTATGAAAGACTCAGTAAAAGCCAATTTAATGATATTTTTAATAATTGCAGTGGTTTCATTCTGCATTAGCTGTGCATTTGCTAGTCTAACCATTACAGAAGAAAATGACTCATATAAATTGATACCTATTCAAAATGATTCATTTGAACCGAAATACATTGATGAAGTTCCAACAATACTTCCAAAAATTGAAACCAATTATACGAATATAACCAAGAATACTACTGATAACCACACTATAGAGTACATAAACTACACTTACAGAGATTGGAGTGACCTGGAATACTAATGGAGTTTGATTAAATGACTGAGAAGAAAAAGTTTATCAGGGACAGTGTCTATGGAGACATAAGCTTAAATGATTTTGAAGTAAGAGTAATGGATATGCCCCAATTCCAGCGTTTAAGAAGAATCAAACAGTTGGGTTTGATAAGTTTAATATATCCCGGCGCTACACACACCAGATTTGAACATTCTATTGGAACCATGAACCTCGGATCCAAACTTGCCGAAGAGCTTGGCCTGGAAAATGATGATATTGAACTAATCAGAGCTTCCGCATTGGTGCATGATATCGGACATGGTCCATTTTCACATGTCTCAGAAGGAGTCCTGTCCTTTCCCCATGAGGAACTGACCAAATTTGTAATAACCGAAACATCAATGAGAGACCTGCTTGAAGAAAAATTTGATGTCAATGAGATTGTTGACATAATTAATGGAAGAGGTTATCTGGGACCTGTCGTTTCAGGAGAGCTTGATGTGGACAGAATGGATTATCTTCTAAGGGATTCACATAATACAGGTGTTGCTTATGGAATCATCGATTATGAAAGAATAATATCCAACTTAACACTTGAGGATGGATTGATATTGGATATCAAAGGCGTTCAAGCTGCTGAAGGGGCTCTCGTTTCAAGATATTTCATGTACCCAAGCGTATACCAGCATCATACCACAAGAATCGTCAATTCCATGTTCAGAAGAGCCCTCAAAAAGGTATTTGATGAAGGCATAATAAAAGAAAAGGACATCTACAAATATGACGATGCAGACATTATAGGCATATTCAGGCACTGCGACAATGAATTCGCAAACGACATCATGTCCAGACTGGATAACAGAAACGTCATGAAAAGGGTTAAGACAATAAGACTGGACAATTTCAAATATCCTGAAAAAATGTATAAGATTGAAGCGAAAACATTGAGAAAAGCAGAAGAAGAGATTGCAGAAGATTACAAAATCGATAAGGATTATGTGTTCATTAATATTGCTGAATATCCTCGTTTTGATGAAATGAAAACTCAAGTTAACGTGGATGGAAAATTATATCCGTTGACCGAAATTTCAAACATTATCGGCGCATTGAGTAAGGCCCGATTTAACATACCAGACATCAGCGTTTATGTTGATGAAAGTGAAAAGTCCAAATTCCAGAAATTCAAGCTTGAAAATTACCTTGACTTACCGGAAATAGACAGAGAAAAATTCCATGGAATTCACTATGACCAAATAAAACTATTTTAGGAGATAAAATGATAGTAGTTGCAATTACAGGAGCAAGCGGAGTAATATATGGAATAAGACTCCTTGAAGCTCTGAAAGATTTGAAAATTGAGAATTCCTTAGTAATAAGCGATGCCGGAAAAATCGTCATTGAATCCGAAACAGACTATTCAGTCGAAGATGTTATTCAATTGGCAGACGCTTATTATGAATTCAATGACCTGACCGCTTCAATAAACAGCGGTTCATTTAAAGCAGATGCATTGGCAATTGTACCATGTTCAATGAAAACCTTGTCATCAATAGCTAATGGATATGGATCAAATACAATTACACGAGTGGCCGATGTGAGTTTGAAGGAAAGGAGACCTACAGTAATTGTCCCTCGCGAAACACCTCTTAGGAGCGTTCATCTGCAAAACATGCTAACATTATCACAAGAAGGAGCTATAATTTTACCTGCAATGCCCGGTTTCTATTCAACACATGACAGCGTTGATGACCAAATCAACTTTATTGTCGGCAAAATTCTGGACTCATTGAAAATTGAAAACAATCTATTTAAAAGGTGGGAGTAAATGTTAGAAGATAAGGATTTTATCAAATCCTGTGATGTGCCAGGACCTACAAAAGAAGCTATAAGAGCCATAATCCTCTATAAATCCGATGTTACATCCGATGACATAGTTGTTGACTGCGGATGTGGAACCGGAGGAATAACCTGCGAATTTTCCCAGAGGGCTCGTGAAGTAATTTCAATTGATACAAACCCTGAAGCTATTGAGATAACTTCTAAAAACCTTGAAAAATTTGGTCTTGGAGACAATGTCACATTGATTAACGATGACGGAGCAAATGCTATAAAAAATATTGACAATATTGACATTGCCGTTGTTGGGGGCAGCGGCAGACAGCTTGAAAATATTTTAGACATTGTTCATGATAAATTAAATTCAAAAGGCAGAATAATCATTACGGCTATACTTGTCGACACCAAAGTAGAAGCAGTAAACAAGCTTAAGGAGTTGGGATACAATCCTAAACTCATGGAAGTTAACGTTTCTAACGGACGTGTTCTTGACCGTGGAATCCTAATGATGAGTGAAAACCCTATAGCCATAATAACTGCTAAAAAAAGATAAAAAAAACTGGAGATTAGAAAATGGATGAACACAAACGTTGGAAAATTAAATTTTCAATTCTGATGGTTATTCTAATAATCATTATCTATGGGTCAAATTACCTTGTATTAGGTGATGCGGAGCATATCATTTCATATATCTGGACCCATTTAGGATTTATCCCAGTGGATATCCTTGTAGTGGCATTCTTACTCGATGAAATTATCGAAAGAAAAGAAAAAGAAGCCATGCTTGAAAAATTGGACATGCTTATGAGCACATTCTTTTCAGAAGTGGGCAATGAGTTGATTAGCCAATTAAGTGCAGTGAACAAATATAAAACAAACACTGAAAATTTAAAATCAATTAAAAACTGGAATCAAAAGGATTACGAAAACAAACTGGCTGAACTCAAAGATGCAAGCATTGATTTCACCGCAGACATTGCACCGGAACAAAGGGAGGAATTCCTGGAAAACCTAAGGTCATTGCTCGTATCCAAAAGGGAATTCATTATTAATTTAATAAACAACCCTAATTTGCTTGAAAAAGAGGAATTTACCGCATTGATAAATTCAATTCTCCACTTGGATGAAGAATTAGAACACAGAACAGACTTAGCTTTAGTCAATGACAGTGATTTTGGACATTTGAATGGAGATATGCAAAGGGTATACGATAAGCTGGTCTATGAATGGGTATACTATCTAAAATACCTTGACAAACATTATCCGTACATGATTGCATTGATCATTCGTACAAATCCTTTTGACGAAGATGCAGACGTATATGTGAAATAGACATTGGGAGATTTAATATGAGTAGTGCAGCTGAAAATGATGAAAATATTAAATCTTGCATTATTCTATGTGGAGGACAGAGTAGAAGAATGGGTCGTGATAAAGGATCTATGATTATTCAAGATAAACCTATGATAAAACACATTCTTTCTACTTTAAACCATCAAATTGACGAAGTTTTAATTGTTTTAAATGACCAAAAAAGGATTGACAGATATAACGAGTTCATCAATCCTCATGATTACACATACACCATCACATTTCTAGAAGATAATATAAAAAATAAAGGTCCCATGCCCGGAATAATGACAGGTCTTTCAAAAATCAGCAGCGACTATGCCCTGATTTTGCCATGCGACAGCCCTTATGTTTCCGAGAAATATGTCAAATCAATTTTTGAAGAATTAAGCGACGATTACCAGGCAATTGTACCATATCATGACCCTAACGACAAGTTGAAAACATCAGAACCGCTACATTCCATTTATAATAAGAGCATAATACCGATTATTGAAGAGTTGGTCAATGAAGATGTTTTGCATATCAAGGGACTGATAGAAAAAATAGATGCAAAATTTGTTTTGATTGATAATAAAAAAATAGAAAAAAAAGAATTTAAAAATCTTAATCGTCCAGAGGACATTTAAAGATTTTCAATTAACTCTTTTACTTTTACTACTGCAGTATTTACACAGTAGAGAATTTCATCTTTAGTTAATGGTTCTCTTCCACCTTTTTGCATGGAGCAGATGTGACCATCTTTTGTAACACCAACATTCAAACGAGCACTAGCTACTCTTTCTTCATCCAATGTTGGGTCAATAATCATTTTATCACCAATTTTAACGAAAGTACATAATGCCAATTCGTTGTTGATTGGTAAATCAAAGGTTTCTTCTTCACTGATGACTACTTCTTCATCCACAATTTCTGCAACAGGCAATTTAGTGGATTTGAGTGCAGCCATAACTGCTAATTCACATGCATCGAAAAGGTTTCCACAGTTGTCGATAATGTGCAAGTCAATGAATAACATCCAAACGTGTTTTCCTTCCTCAACACATAACTTATCCAATTCCACCAATTCACTTTCACGAATACCTCTGTCAACAACACGTGCAAGTTCAATGGAATCATCACTAGGTGGTCCCGGTTCGAAATTAGGATCAGCCATTGGTAACATTTCACAATTGGTCATTAATACACCTAAATCAGGAGTGTCTGGGAATGGAGTTCCTAATTGTGGTTTGATACCTACCATAACTTGAGTTCCACCAAGTTTTACGCGAGCAGAACCTTCAGCTTTAGAAATAACATTAGTTTCAATGGTAACATCTCTATACTCAGTTAAACCCCTGCCATCTTCTCTTTTATCGTTTTTGACAAGGTTAACAATACTTTGTCTTGTAATTTCTGGTACTATATCCATATTATCCACTCACTATTCTGTAGAATACTTTTTCATTAAAGCTTCTTTTTGAAGTTCACTAACTTTAAGACATCCTTCCATAGCTAAATTGATTGCCTTTTCAAATTCCTCTTCGGTTAAATTACCGTCACTTTGCAATAATGTAATTTCGCCGGTTCTTGGCATCATAGCTATTGGAACATCAGCTTGTCCTTCCTTATCCTCATATTCTGACAAGTCAAGAACAATTTCATCATTAACTTTACCTGCAGCACATCCTACAACAATATCTTTCATAGGAATTCCTGCATCAACAAGTGCAACAGAAGCTGCTGTAATACCAGCACAACGAGTTCCACCTTCAGCTTCTATTACTTCTATATAAATATCAATCATTGAACGAGGGTAATTTTCCAACATTAAAGCCGGTCTTAAAGCATCAGCTGTAATTTTAGAAATTTCAGAAGACCTTCTGTCAGGTCCTGGCCTTTTCCTGTCATCTACTGAAAATGGTGCCATATTGTATCTGCATCTGATTACACCTGAATTAGGTTCGAGTAATCTTCTAATATATGATTCCCTAGGACCATAAACAGCAACTAAAATTTTATTTCCACCAACTTCTAAGTAAGCTGAACCATCTGCACGTTCAAGTACTCCAGCTTCTATTTTAATAGGACGTAACTCATCAAATTTCCTACCATCCTTTCTAATAAATTCTGACATCATATCAACCTCTTAATCTGCGAAGAATTATTTATTATTTAATATAAAAGAATTATTTGAGTTTTCACCATAAGATAATGAACCGTCTTTTTTGGTTTTATTTTTTCTTTTTAATTCTTCAATAACTTTAGCTATATTGGGTTTATCTTGCTTTTCTTTTTTCTCTTCTTCTTCCTTTTCCTCTTCTTCTAATTCTTCTTTAAAATTTTGAAGTTTAGGTTTTTCTAAAACAAATTCTTCCTCCTCTTCTTTAACTTCTTCAGGAGGTAATTCACCATCAATAGCTAAATACAATTTGTTTTTAATTTTATTAGTTAACCCAGAAGTATGAGCTTCAGCTTCAATTAAATGAATTATGTTCTTGGTAAGTTGTTCCATGTCCTCGTCACCTTTAACCCATACGAGACCATTTTGACCAACAACGATTTTACAATTGGTTTTGTCTTTAATCATGTTGATCATAGAACCTTTTTTACCGATTAATCTAGGAACTTTGGTTGGAGCGATATCTACTATGATTCCTCCTTTGAATTTACCCATTCCTCTTCCTTTCAAACCGAGTTTTGCCTTCTTGATTTCATCAACATCGACAACTCTTAAAAATAGAACATCCCCAATATCATAAACTTTATTGAGTTCTTTTTTCTCACGACCAAACACTTCAAAAGCAGGTAAAATACCGGAGTAAGGTGAATTAATGTCTACATCCCACATTGAGAATCTGACATCATTAATCTTACCTATTACAACATCTCCTTTTTTAGGAACGTATTTGCTTTTAAGAGGAATAACTCTAAGTTTCTTATTCCTCAAAGAAACAAGTCCCATTAAAGAGGAGCATACTTTACCATTCTCTTTAAAGGTACCTCTTCCTGAATAGTATTCATCGTCAGCCAAAATCTGACCAGGAATAACTAAATCTTTATTTTCCACATATATCATAATAATCCCATAAACTTAAATTATTTAATAATCCTAGTTTCCGCTTCTCCACTTGAAATATCAGCCATTTTAGCATTGAAAGAATTTTGAAGACCACCAGGCATCTCTATAATACCAATCCAGGAACCGTCTTGCTGCCATTCTTCATTTATAATTTCACCAAAACCATGAATAACAGAATAAGCACTTCCAGCAGCCGCTCCAGGGAGTCTTACAGCTATCTTAACTTTCTCAAACCGGATAGGAATTAACGGTTTGATGGCTTTTAACGCGGATTGTGCTTGCTGATCAACTGATGTGAAAGGGTCAAACTTAACCTTTGCTTCATCGCATGCATTTTCAATTCTTTGAACTGGATGAGGCAAACCATTTTGAGGATTAATCGCTTCTTTAGCAATTTTATTAATAACCAATTTTCGTTTGTCCTCCTGCATTTTTCTTTTTTGGTCTGCAGTTAATTGAACAGTTCCCTTTTCAAGTATAATCTTAGAAACTTCGATAGGATCAGTAGTTTCAAAAATTTTATTCATAGATTCATCAGAAGCCTTATCTCCTTTTTTAGAATCTTTAAAAATTTCTTCAACAGCTAAAAGATCTTCAATGGCAACATCTGGACCATCAGGATTCCTATAATCAGCTGCTAAATCAGGATCAACCAATATTTCAAAGTGTTCACCAGAATATTCATATTTAGCGATGATAGCTTCATCAACATTTACCATTGAAACATCCCCTAACTAATAATTTGAGAAGAATTATTCATCAAACTCTTCTTCAGAATCCTCTTCAGATTCTTCCTCTTCCTCTTCGACAAGCACTTCATCAATATATTTTTGAACTTCATCTTGAGGGAGTTTTTCATATTTTTCATCTTCAATTTTGATTACTGCAATTTCAACATTTTTTGAAGTGGTTTCATGATCTGTTGCACCATTAATGGCAGTTAAAGCCAAACCGATGGCATCTTCTAAAGTCAAGTCATCCTTATAGTTTTCTTCAAAAATTTCCATAGCAGCAGACCTTCCTGAACCGATAGCAGTTGCTTTGTATTCAATTAATGCACCACTTGGGTCAGTTTCGAATAATTTGCATTTGCCATTGTATACTCCACCGATAATCAATGCAGAACCGAACGGCCTTACACCACCATTTTGAGTGTATAACTGCAGCATGTCACATAGTTTTTTTGATAGACTAGTAACACGAATTGGTTCACTATAAGTTATTTTATTTATCTGTGCTTCAACTCTTGCCCTTTCTACCAATGCTCTTGCATCAGCAACGAGACCTGAAGTAGCGGCCCCGATATGTTCATCTATCTTGAATATTTTTTCAATAGATGATGCTTCAACTAAACTAGAAGTAGTTCTTTTGTCAACAGCTAAAACAATACCTTCGGAACTTTTTACACCAATAGATGTAGTTCCTCTTTTAACAGCTTCTCTTGCATATTCTACTTGGAAAAGTCTTCCATCTGGGCTAAATACAGTAATTGCCCTATCATATCCAGCATTTTGTAAAGGTTGCATAATAATACCTCACATTTTAATAACTAATTTATAAATTTCAAATTCGACTGCGTAAAAAAATAAAACCAAATCTCCATGAAAAGGCAAATTTAAATTTTAATTACTAAATCTTAGAAATTAAAATGATTTTTTATTCTTTTTTCCATAAATCCAATTGATATTTATATTAATATATTATTTATAAAGTTTTCTATTTTATAATAACAAAAAGTAATTAAATGAATTTTTCTGATGCCTTGATGGTACCTGAAAGGCCGATTGTGGTCATGGAAATCCTGCCGCCATTATACATGTTTGACAATGCAAATGATGTCCTGACCTCATCAACAAAACCTCTTTGACATCTTACGATTGCCTTATAACTATAATAATCATCCTCGTTTTCCATTTCAAAAAATTTCATAACCCATAAATCAAAATCAGCGGTTTTAAGTTCTCCCTGGAAACGGATGCATGCATCCCACATGATTGTAACAAGATTATCCTTGGAGATTATTGATTCGCTTTTGATTTCAACAGTCAGATACCTGTAGTTTTTCCTGAGTGTAGGAGGCAATACCTTAAGCTTCATCATCAACCCTCCGAACTCCCTTAAATATCATCTGATGCCTGTTTTCATTGAATTCCAGAATCTCTCCTGCGGTTTCAAAGGACCTTGAAATTTCAGCATCACTCAAGCCAGTCTGTCTGAAAAAACTGGTGAAATCCTGGGTTGTCCTGATGTCAAAAACGGATTCTGCTCTTGACGATAAAACCAATGGAAAATCAAATTTTCTGTATAATGTATAGATATCCTTAAAATTAGAGAGCACTTTTGCCCTGGGGGACAAATAGCTTCTTAAAATGTCTTTAAAGCATAATTCTATTGCAACATTATTCTTTAACGCCTCTTTTGCAAGAACATGGTTCAATCCACTGTCATATCTTCTCAAATAAGGCCTTGACAAAACATCAATTCTGATATTTTCCAAAACCGCACGATTAACCTTCAAGTCCCCGCCGACAACACTTATGCATGAAGATTTTTTTCTGAATTTATTGGAAACCTTTCTTATTTCATTAATGTTTGTTGAATCAATTTCCAATGTATAATCAAAAGAAATCACATTTTCCAGGCTGTTTTCCAATTCATCTTTAAAATCAAGCGCATGTGAGAAATCATTTTGATTGTATGAAAAATTAATATGGCTCCAACCATATTTAGCAGCTTCGTCAGCTATTTTAATATTGTTTTCCAAGCCGCTTCCTTTAATGTTTAAATCAAAAAACATAGTAGATACTTTATTATTTTACATATTAATAATTTTTTAAAAAAAAAAATGGGAAATTATTGGTATCTGTAAAAAGTAACTTCCCAACTTACAGTTTCATAATATTCAATTGTAAATGTTTGAGGTGACGAAGAAGTGTATGAGAATGAATCAGATCTTGTTTCAACAGCACTTGATGAACCCCAATCGACACCACCGGACTTTCCATTTGAACCTGTAACATACAAATGATTTGTAGCATAGTTCTTTATTGGAAATGCTGAAAGATCCACTCTTATTTCACCTGCAGGAACTTCAATTACCTGTGAACCAGAACCTGAACCTGAATAACTGCCTATGGCTACCCATGACTTGGATGGGGATGACTGGGATGAAACAGTTTTTGTTGAGGATGACTCACCACTGGATTCCTGTGAAGAATCGACTTCAGAGGTAGCGTTTTTCTGTTCGACCTTATCATCACTAGAATTGGTTGCCAGTGAGGAATAAGCCAGGATTCCGACCAAAAGCAAGATGATTATAATTAACGCAATAATAATATATTTCATGCTATTTGAATTTTGGGATGTATTGTCGTTAACTACAACATTCAATGAACTTCCACATTTAGTGCAAAATTTTGCCTCATCTTTATTTTCAAAACCACATTTTTCACATTTCATAAAAACTCATGCCTAAATGAATAGTTATGTTATATTATGTGTAAACATGCATAATAAATTATTGGTAAATTTATACAAACCAAAAAAGTGTCTAAAATAAGTGTATCTAAATAATAAGATGTTATAAAACATTTTATAGTATAAATTATATAATAGTTAATTATGGTAAAAGAAAACGATGAACTTTTGAAACTAACATCCTATGTTCAAATTTCTAAATACCGAGAAAAAACATTGAAATCAATTGGTGATGAAGTTAAAATACCTACTAATATTGCGAAGGACAGTGGTATCAGAACTAATCATATTTCAAAAGTTCTAAGTGAACTAAAAAGCAAAGACATTGTAGAATGCATTAACGAGGAAGCCCGTAAAGGAAGGCTTTACCGTTTGACCGACACAGGAAAAGATGTGTTAGAAACTATTAAAGACAAAGAGGAGAAGGAAAGTAACTAATCTATTTCTATACCTTCTTTAATAATTTCTAATTCCTGGCGAACTTCAAAACTGGATGCTTCAATAAAAACATCCTGCAAAACCCTTAATATTGTACTATTTTTAAAACTCAAAGGAAAACAATCATCTGTTTCTATAAATATTGAATCATAATTAGGATCTTTTAAATCTATTTTATACTGTACTTTGATTTCCTCCCGGAGGTCTTCATCAATATACTTTTCCAAATAGACGACCAACTCATTTGCAAATGTGTTTCCGTACTTCTTCATGGTATAAATGGATTCCTCATCCATTTTGGCATTTTCAACCAGGATTTTGAAAGACCCGTAATTCTGATAGCCATATGGAATAAATCTCCCTTCAACAGTGTGTGCACAGTATTCATTCATTATTTCAAATTCAGGCAATGTTAAAAAGTACCATACGAAACTTTGTAGAGTGGATGAAGTTTCAACATCAAATATCTTGCATAACCACAATTCTATTATATTAAACAGAAGATAATGAGCCAATTCGTGAATGATTGTGGCTATCTGAACTGAATCATCCAACCGGTCATCGTAATGAATGGAATTTCCCAAAAATATGAATCCCCTTTCATATCCTCTTGATTTGGGATAACAATGTGTAAATATGCTTGCAAAATTTAAAATCTTATCTTTTATTGTATCTCCACGCATATCAAAATATTCTGCCCTCAAAAACACTTCCTGCAATAATTTATTATACTCTTCATTGCTGATAGTGGCATTTAACAACAGATTTTGATTGTATTCTGTGAATAAATCATCAAAATCATCAATGGATATGGGATTAATTTGTTTCCCGCATTTTATGCAGTATGTAGCGTAATCAGAATTGATTTCATTGCAGTGCGGGCAGAAATGTACAGTTATCATCCTATTTCCGCAATGAATGCAATAATTATTTTCTTTAAGATTGTAAGTTCCACAGATATCGCATAATTTCAACAAAACCACTACCTGAACATGCCTTTAATATTTTTTATAGTACTGTTAAATGAATTTTTTAGCAAAATTGTATTCTTGATATTTTTACCGCACTTGTGACAAAAATCAGTATCCCAATCAAGAATTTCACCACAGGAACAGAGTATTCTTGATTTTACTACTCTTTGAGGATTCAATGGCCTTCGACAATTCTGACAAAATTTAGAATCAATCGGATTTTTATGTCCGCAAACGCATGCAATCAAAAAATTCTCTTTCTTTAAGCTTTCTCCACATTCTATGCAAAAACTGGAGGAAATTTCATTTATGGTGGCGCATGTGCATAATATTGATACTTCCCTTAAAAAGCCATAGTTATACAGCGGACGCCCACAGTTTTTACAGTATTGGGAAAGCTTTTCGTTTTCAGCGCCGCATATGCAGAAAATAGGATCCTTGAATTCCAAACTGAAATTGCTGTAATTATCATTTGTATTCTGCACCTCTTCATGGAGTTGCTTGCCGCACATTTCACAAAATGCATTTTCTCTAGAATTAACTGCGCCGCATTCGCATAATACATTGTCCATTGAAAATACTGGTTTGGATTTATTTTTCAAAATACGGGCCAATTTGCTTTCAGTTCGTTTAGCACCGCACATATAACAATATTCATTATTTGCATCATTCAAATATCCGCAGGAGCAGATTTCATATTTGAAATCATTTCTTTTACTTTCTATATACGGTGAAAAGTCAATGTCAAAATTAAAAAATCCTATATTGTGTATTGGAAATGTGAAAATATGAACATCATCATTTGAAACATATCCTGTTTTGCATCCGCAATTGCCACAGTAAGGCTCATTCGGAAGTATTCTATGACCACATTTCCTGCAATAATTCTCAGAAAGCATATCTCTTAAAACTCTTTAGACAATGATTGTATCTCTTCAACAACTTTATATAATACTTCACTGCCCAATCCCTCAATATATTTAATGGAACCTGCGCATTCATGGCCTCCACCGTCAACACCTGCCTGAGGAACTTTTTGAGAGATTATGGCCACAATATCATTAACATTAAATCCGTACTGCTCATTTACCGCATCAGTTGCTCTAAATACACCGAAATCAGGACCATGACCTAATGTTACAATAGGCTTTTCTTCCCCCAACTCCTTAATTATCCTATCATGAACAAATCCGCAAGTTTTGCCCGGTGCTGGGAATGTGAATTTATGTGCGTATTTTTCAACATCAATTAGATTGAAATAGATACCGTTGCTCAGTTGGGTCTTTTTGATGTTTGGAAGAGCTGCCTTGAGCTGTGTATCCACTCTTTTTTGATATTCCTTATATAATGCATCTATCATTTTTTCATGCTTGTCCAAGTTATCTACAGCAAGGATGGTGTCCATTATTCCTCTTCCGTTCATAAATCTTAAAAAGTATGCTTCAAAATCAACGCATTCAGCTATTTTTGCCAAATGCTCTTTTGCAAATCCTTTTTCAGATGCCAATTCAAGGTACTGGTAAACTTCACCGCATTCGGCGCGGTCACCTAATGCTGCAACTGCCGGCAAATGCATAATCAATTCCTTAATGTTCGGATTTATGAGATGTGCAACTTCACTGGCCAAAGCTCCAGCGGTCAATTGTGAATCTCCACCTACCAGATAAGGATTTACATGAGTATCCACGTATTCATCAACTGCGACTGTTGCGCCATATATTTCGCCATCCCTTTCGTCCTTGGTAATCAATTCACCAGGGTAGTGATGGTCAATCACAACGACTTCAATGTCATAAATCTTGGCCTGCATCAGGGCAACAATGTCCTCTTCGGTTGATCCGTTGTCCAAAAGAACAATAAGGGGCAGCTTTTGACCGTGCCTTTCCTGGTCTTCAAGAGCAAAGGATAAATCCTTAACTACATCTTCAAGCTCATAAAATGGAGCTTTACTTGGAGACCTTTTAAAATAATAATATTGAGCGTCATTGCTTGGGTTAACCTTTTCTATCAATGGAATAATAGCCTTTTCCATTGCAACTCCCGAACAGATTCCATCCGCATCATTGTGATGTCTGATTAAAATTGTCCTGCCGTCAAGGATTGCCCTTCTTATCTTTTTGGCGGCTTCCCTCATCTTAGGTTTAAGCCTATTTAAAACATCACTTTTGACCAAGAAATCGACATGTTGAGGTTCAGCCTTTTTGTTTAATGCATCATCTATCAATTTATGTAGCTTGCGAGTATTTTCTTCACCAAGTTTCATCATTGATGATGACTCAATCTGTGTTTTTCCACCATGTTCGTTCACTTCACCTAAAACCTGGACTGCATCGCCAAGTTCAATTTCAGGATAGGACCTCTCACCTGCCTTATCAAATGCGGCAATTTCAGTAGTTCCTGTCTCATCGCTGATTATGAATATTGTAGGTCCTGAAGTCTGTTGAATCTGCTGGACTTCACCATCGATTCTGACAATCTTTCCCTTGTTTTTCTCAAGCTGATCGATTAAAGTTCTTGGAAGTGATTTGGTTAATCTTTTAAGGTTATATGATTCAACATAAGCTGGGGCGAAATCAATTTTGCCTTCTCTGGATTTGATTGATGTGATGAATACTATTACCTCTTCACCGACATGATATTCTGACATGTCACCCCTCATCAATCCCCAAACATTATTGTTTAGAGAAACAAAAGCACCATATCTTTCAATTCTTGTAATTTTACCTTTATATAACTTGTTTTTATCCATGTCCTTCATCTGACATAAGGAATCTAAAACATAAACATCTCTTGCAGATTTTTGGCGAGCTTCAAATTCATCATATTTCATTTTCTCAACCTTTCTCTTTTCTTCACAATCTTCACAAACATCTAATTTTTCGTCAATTAATTTTCCGCAATCTCTGCATACATTGATTTGACCTGTTCCATGGCAATGAGGGCATTCTTCAAAAACTTCCACCTGCCCCTTACCGTTACATACTTCGCATGGAATATCCTCTTCTCCACCCAAATCAAATTTTGCTCTTGCATTGCTGTTAACACCTTTAAAATGATTACTGATATCAAATGCATCCTCTTCAAAGCCTGTTCCTCCACAGGCGTCGCATTCCTTATAGTCCACAACTACTGAACCAATACCATTACATTTTGGACATTTAGTCTTCAAATTTAAAACCTCTTGTTTATATGAATGAATCTTGCTTGAATAATTTCGGATTATCATTAACTATAGAATCTCTTTGATTTTGATACTGAAGGGCCTCATAAATCAGTTCATTAGCTTCACCAGCATAAGATGTTCCTGTTGAATTTGAATTAACTTTAAAACATTCAATTGCTTCTTTTAACTTATCAACAGCTCTAAGTTTGAGATGCAATTCATTAATTACAGTATCAATATACTTAGTTTGAACATCATTTATATCCGATGAATAATTGCCTTTAATATCCCTCAATTTATTCAAACTATTATTGAAACTATCCCCTGCCGAATTTGCTTTGGCCATTGCCTCATTGAATTTCCTTTCATTTACAAGATCAACGGCATCATTATAATCCTTGTCACCACTGACAATCAAATCACTGATTTCCGGCATGGTTTTGTTCATACTATCTACAGAGCTATCAATCAGTACAATAGCTGCTGAAATAAAAATCAGAACAATTATAAAAATTATTAATTTGCTATAGCTAGACACGATAATATTTGTGTAAAAAGATGTTATTAAAATTTTTCATGAACAAAAAAATAAATAAAAAAAAGAAGTTTAAAAATTACTTTTAAACTTATTCGCTGGACCAAAGGCCATGTAAGTTACAGAATGCTAATGCTTTTACATCATCAGCTGCGTTTACAGTGAAAGTTGCTTCTGCAACATCACCTGGTTTGAAACATTTAGCGTATTGTTCATTTCCAGCTTCAACAATAACAAATTGGATGTAGTGGTCATCATCCATTGGGTGTGCTGCTTCACCGACTTTTACGGTTACTTTGTCACCATCGATTTCAACTACAGGTTTGTGTTTAGGTGATTTTTCACCTTCAGTTTGTTGTGGGAATTCAAACATGTGGTCGGAGCATACTTTTTCATCTCCATCAGCCAACACTTGAATAACACTTGCGCAATCGTCGCATTTTAATATTTTTGCCATAAAAATACATCTCCTTTTTTAGGTAATAAATATATTAACCTTCAAAGTATTTATTACTATTGATTTGTTTCATAATAATTTTCAATGGCAGCTTGAAGCCCGTCGGCTGCAAGATTTGAACAGTGCATTTTAATTGGTGGAAGACCATCCAATTCTTCTGCAACATCATTTCTGGAAATTTGTAAAGCTTCCTCCAATGTTTTGCCTACTGCAATTTCAGTAATCATACTGCTTGTTGCAATAGCTGCCCCACATCCGAATGTCTGAAATGAGATGTCCTGAATTACGTCATCCTCAACTTTTATGTAGATTGTCATCAAATCACCGCAAGTCGGGTTTCCGACTGTTCCGACACCGTTTGCATCTTCCATCATTCTACAGTTTCTTGGGTTTGCAAAATGATCCATTACCTTTTCTGAATAATCCATAATTAACACATCCTACAATCATCACCATGCTTATTACACATTACTCCTTCATAATCAAGTTCTTGATTCCAAAGAGGAGACATTTCTCTTAATCTTGAAACTGCATTTGAAAGAGTTTCTACAAATTCATCAACATCAAATTTATCACTTTCCGGAGCAAGTGAAATTCTTAAGGAACCATGCACATCAACAGGGTCAAGGCCTAATGCTGTTAGAACCGGAGACGCTTCCAGCTTATTGGATGAACATGCTGAACCGGTTGAAGCCTGATAACCTTTAGCATCAAGTAAAAGAATCAATGATTCACCTTCAATTGCCTTGAATCTAAAGTTAACGAGATTTGGAAGTCTCTGCTCCATATCACCATTTACATAAGCTGCCGGAATGGTATTCAATACCTTTTCAATTAGCTCATCCCTTATTGATGATAATTTTTCATAATGCTCATCAAGTTGACTGTAAGCCAATTCGCATGCTTTTCCAAATCCGACAATTCCTGCAACGTTTTCAGTACCTGCCCTGATGCCTCTTTCCTGACCTCCACCATGTATAAGCGGAACAAGGCGGGTTCCTTTTTTAATGTATAATGCTCCAACACCTTTAGGACCATTAATTTTATGGGATGATAAAGAAAGCATGTCCACATTCAACTTTTCAACATCAACAGGGATTTTACCGAAAGTCTGAACGGCATCAGTGTGGAATTTAATGCCTTTTTCACGTGCGATTTTACCAATTTCCTCAATCGGCTGAATAGTGCCAATTTCGTTATTACCGTGCATTATAGTAATCAAAATTGTGTCGGGAGTAATTGCTTCTATTAAATCTTCAACCTTGATAATACCGTTTTCATAAACTGGCAAATAGGTAACCTTAAAGTCCAATGATTCCAAAAACTTTAAAGTTTCATTTACGGCGGGGTGCTCGAATTCTGTTGTGATTATATGTTTTCCTTGATTAAGGAATTTAAAGGCAATTCCTTTAATGGCAAGATTATCAGATTCTGATCCCCCGCCTGTAAAAATAATTTCTTCAGGCTTTGCATTAATTGCATCAGCTACTCTTTGACGAGCCTGATTTAATGCATTTTTTGATTCGCGACCAAATTTATAAAGAGTGGATGGATTTCCAAACACTTCTGTGAAATATGGTTTCATCTCTTCAAAAACTTCCTCGCTAACTTGTGTTGTTGCTGAGTTATCTAAATACATTCTTTATCCCCCAATTGTCTTTTAATTTATTATACAAAATAATTTTAGTGAGTAAAGGGTTACTTTACTCAGATACTGTCTAAAGCTTGACTTAAATCATCAATTAAATCATTAACATCCTCAAGACCAATAGAAAGCCTGATGAAGTCAGGTGTTACACCGGTAGCTTCCTGCTCTTCCGGAGTCAACTGTTGGTGGGTTGTGCTTGCCGGGTGGATTGCGAGGCTTTTTGCATCACCGATATTTGCAAGAATTGAGAACAATTCCAATTTTTCGATTACTTTTCTTCCGGCTTCCTCTCCGCCTTCTACACCAAATCCTAAAATGCCTGCAAAGTTGTCCTTGAGGTATTTTTTATTGATTTCGTAAGTCGGGTGTGACTCCAATCCAGGATAGTTTACCCATTTTACTTTAGGATGTGATTCCAAAAATTTGGCTACTTTCAAAGCGTTTTCGGAGTGTCTTTTTACACGAACATCCAAGCTTTCAAGTCCTTGCAAGAAAAGGAAACTGTGCACAGGAGCCAATGTTGCTCCAAGGTCCCTTAAAAGTCTTGCCCTTATTCTTACGGTAAATGCAAGATTTCCAAGTTCAGGAACATCACCGAATGAATCCCAGAATACTATACCATGGTAACTTGGATCAGGTTTGGTGAAGTTTGCAAACTTGCCGTTTCCCCAGTTGAATTTACCTGAATCGACAATGTATCCTCCGACTGCAGTACCGTGACCACCGACATATTTTGTTGCGGATGCCGCAATTACATCAGCGCCATGTTCCAATGGCCTTACCAATCCTACACCCACAGTGTTGTCCACAATCAATGGAATGTCATGGGAGTGTGCTATTTCCGCCAATGCTTCAAAGTCAGGCACGTCAAGTTTAGGGTTTCCGATGGACTCCACATAGATTGCCTTGGTCTTTTCGTCAATAGCATTTTCAAAAGCTTCCAAGTCCTGAGAGTCAACGAACTTGACTTCACGAGCCAGATCTTTAAAAGTGTAATTGAATAATTGGTAAGTTCCACCGTAAAGGTTGTCTGCTGAAACGATGTTGTCTCCAGGTTCGGTTACATTCAAGATTGCATATGAAATTGCTGCAAGACCACTTGATGTTGAAATACCGGAGTTACCGCCTTCGATAGCAGCAATCCTTGCTTCAAATACATCACTGGTAGGGTTAGTTAATCTGGAGTAAATTTGTCCAAATTCTTGAAGGGCGAATCTTCTTGCAGCCTCGTCAGAGTCTTTAAATACATATGAAGTAGTTTGATAAATAGGAACCGCTTGTGCCCCTGTCGCGGGGTCGGGAGTTTGTCCTGCTCGTACACCTAATGTTGCTAATCCATAATTTTTATTTGTCATTAAATATCACCTTTATAATTGAATTTTAGTAAAATATATCACGTGTTATATTTACTATATAACAATAGTTATTATTAATATATAAAGGTTTTGGTATGCCTAAATATTGTGTAAAAAATAGATTATAACTTACGTTATACAATTATAACATATGTTATCATAGTATATAAAGATTATTATTCCTCATTGAAAAAAATTAAAAAAAAAGAGGAGAAAAGATCTCCTAATCGTTTATCTCATAACCTAAAGCTTGTAGGTTATCTCGAATCTTATCTGACAAATCATACTGTTTGTTAGCTCTAAGTTCAGATCTTACTTCAGAAATCAAATTGAGTAAATCATCAGAACCTGCATTGACCTCTTCAACTTCAAAGCTAACGCCGAATATATGGGAAGCATCATCAAGGAATGCCTTAATAGCTATCTTATCTTCAGCACTTAAATTATCCAATTCATTTTTGGAATCATTAATTAATCCAAAAATAGCTGCAATAGCCTTTGGAGTGTTGAAGTCATCATCCATACTGTCAAAGAATTCCTTCTTCCATTTATCCAACACTTCATAGTCAGATTCAAATTCTTCTGTAACTTCAACATCTAAAAGTTCATAGTACTTTCTGATTCTGTCTAAACTTTTAGCGGACTGGTGAAGTGAATCTTTAGAAAAGTCAATCGGACTTCTGTAGTGGGTTGACAAAACAAAGAACCTGAAAGTTTCTGCCTCATAATCATTAAGCAAATCACGGATTGTGATAAAGTTATTTAAGGATTTTGACATTTTCTCTCCGTTAACATGTTTTGAATATTTCCATGAAAACATTCACTCCAAACCGAGTCTATGGTGGAAATTTAATGCACTCATGGACTGGTAGGATAGCATGGTCTCCTGTATGTGTTAACATCCACAGTTGAAGTAAGAATTCTAAATCCTAAGATTAAAGTAGCTCAATCTATTTATTATCTTTCTTTTAGATAATCCCATCACATACCATATTAATATTGCAATGAAACTTAGTATTATGTATTTAATCCCAGCATTATTTGTTGAAAATATATCCCAAAGAATTGAAAGAATTGATAAATCTGAATTAAATAATATCCTTAAACAAATTTCAGAGACGATAAACGAAATCAAGGTTGGGAAAATGATTATAGAAAAATATGAAAACGTAACCAACCTAGTGTTATATTCTAAATATAAACTATCAAATTCTAGGCATATACACGTAAAAACAAACATTATAAAAAATGGAAAAAAATCTAAATATTTATTTGTATTGCAATATATGGATAATTAACAGGCAAATGATAAATATTGCAATATAAATTATGAATGAAATAATTATTAAACGATTAATTCTTTCTTTAAAATTCATTTACATATCACCCATAAATGAAGTTTATTCTCCCTAATAGATTCTAGTTTTGAATTATTCATCAAAAATCATTCGTTTAAACTTAATTATTTATTGCCTGCTTAAACATATAATATTTATAGTAACACTACCTATTAAAAAAATACCCTGCAAGATTCAATTATGAAAAAGGACAGTAGGAGTACAATAAATTTAATACTCACAGATCCATACCATACCCATTCTTTATGATATTCATCACAATATTTCCTATATACACTTATAAGGAAGTCCGTATAGAAATAAAAACCTAAAAGAATGCAAATTAAAAGTCCAAATTGTCTTAAAACTAAAGATATGCAAAAAATTATAGCAAAAATTAAAAAATATCCAATAAATGCCTTTTTCATTAAATTATTTCTCTTATCTTTAAAAGTCATTATATCATTACCCTAAAAATTAGTTTGGAAAAATATGATTAATAATAATATCAAAGTATATGTCCTCAAAAAAACTCAAAAGAAACCATACAGATTCGCTTCCAGTTCCATAATACATAGTATTTATTATAGATTCAATGGTTCCGAATTTTACTATGGCCTTTGAACCCTGACGGACAACACCACCTTGATATTCTGCATAATCTAATAAAAATTTACCAAAACCTTCATTCACAGATTTTTTAGTAATAAATGTTGTACTCCCATCATACAACATAATTTTACCCAATCTTCCAGCAGTTTTATCCAAGAAAGATGCAGGGCCTGCAGCAGGAATCATAGAAGTCACTACATCAAATGTAAAATGAGCCGCTCGGTTATAGTTCCAACCTCTGTTTAAATCATCAGCAAAATAAGTAGTAACAATTCCAGCACCTATTAACAATCCAGCACCAATTCCTATCCCCCACCCTATAGGATTAGAAACTAATAACAAACCCACACCAACAGTAACAGCAGTACTACCAATCAAACCTAAACTAAAATCATCAACACCATCTAAAAAACCAAAAGTATCATTAAGACCTCTATTAATACCATCCTCAATACTATCAATAAAATTTGAACTACCATTTAAAAAATCAACAAAACTTTCCATAAATTCCTCAAAAAACATATTAAAACAATCATCAAAAACCCCTAAAAATAAGCCTAATGAATAAGCCCATTCTGTTTGCTGATCATAATAACAATAAGAACCTTGCCCCACATTAAACATAAGATCACTAAAAATACCAGTATCCAACTCAAACACTAACACTCTTCTATTAGTACCATTTTCCCGAATAACCAACAAATTATCCTCTAAAAAGAACTCTAACCCAGGACCATCTAACAAAAGATTAGCCAAACCCATAGTAACAGAACCATAAGGACTATTATCTGGGAATAAAGATTTCATCACCCAATATTCAATTTGAGAAAACATTGAAGTCACAACAAACCTAAAAGCACGAACATCCACATCATCACCATAAACATCCATACCAAAACGAAAATCAGACCTACCACTTAAAACAGTAACATTACAATTATCATAAACACTAACACAAATAGGGCTTGACCTATCCCAGCTAACATTAAACTTATCAGCAGAAATATCCGCAACTTTATCAATACAATAATAAGTTAAAAAACCATTTAAAAAACTACCATAACAAGCCTTCATAAAACCATCATAAACCAAACTTCCATTAGTATATGTTTTATTTTTTTCATTTAACCAATAAACTAAATCTTCATCACTTAATTTATCACAAACGAAAGTGAATGTTAAAAAACCGTCATAATCGGAATTAACAAGATGTCCCCTATTAAATCCATCAGCATAAGTGATATTATTCTGAGCATATTGGAAACAAGTAACATTATAGTTTGAAACAGTTTCATCTAAATGAGTATAAGCTCCATTGATATAAGTTATATCTGTATAAGCATAAATGTTATTTCCCATGAATTCCAGTTCAAAATCATCAACATTATAACGTTTGGCAACATCACCAGGATAATCAAAATTAAGCATCAACATATCTTGAAACAAATCATGACAATCTCTAACAAAATTCAACTCACCCATAGACAAATTAAAATAATTACCAATTAACTCAAGCAAAACATCCTCTTTACTAACATTAAAATAATCCAAAACATGACTAAAAACCATAGGAACATAAATACCCTCACTAAACTGACTATGAAGCTGATCCAAATCAAAAATATCAAAATCCAACGCATTACACACATCAATATCAGAACGAATCTTAGAATACTCATTATACAAACAATCATTATACATATGAACCGCATTTAAAACATTATCACAAACACCACTTTTTTTACAATAAACATAATATGAACTCATAACTTCAAACCGCTTCACAATCTCCCCATCAACAACTAAGTTTATTTGTGAAGTGAAATTATCTAATGACCGATAAATTAAACTAAACCAACTAACAGACCCATTTAAAGGAAAATTATAACTAAAGTCTAAACCACTGCCATTACACAAAGCAGTGCTCACAACATGCAAATTAACCTCAGCAATCTTATTCACACGTACACTATTGCTGTCCAAAGCAAAACGGGTGAAAAAGGTTGTGCAATTCTCATCCAAATTCACACTCATCATGTATTTTGATTTACCATTAACAATTGTTGAATTAAAACTTTCAAAATCACTGTAAAAATTCACTGAAATCCCATCAGGCACAAAACCAATATTAGACAAATCTTCACCACGTATATTACATGTCAAATCAGCAATAACTTCAACTGAATAGATAATACCGTTTTCCACATGATAAGAACCAATATAAGTGTTAATAGTGATGAAACCTTCTAAAACAATATCCAACTGTCTCGTATACATAATGTTAATCCTAGGAACTCTAGAACCCCACCAATTATTAGATAAATCAACATGACTATATCTAGATACAAAAACACCTTGAAGTTTATTATTCTTCCAAACACCATTATAAATATAATTCAAATAAAAAGTATTAGATAAGTAAGGAGAATCAATATAAACTAAATAAAAATTTAGATTATCACTAATCCAATTACTATAAAATAGATTATCACCAGAATTATTTAAAACCAAACCGCAACTAATATTATTTCCATAAAAAGTATTATTAAAACTATCAATGAGATAAAACTTATTTTCACCTCTGATAGTATAATTATTCTTTAAAAAACTATTATTCAAAAATACACAATTAGTAGAATTAAACAAATAATTACCTGATGTTGAATTAATCATACAATCTGAAAAAAGAATACCTGCTGTATTGGTTATATGAAATACAGAACCCCCAGTATTTCTTAAATTGCACCATGTTATTACAGAGTTACTTCCAGCAATATTCAAGATTGAACCATTTAATGCAGTTAAATTTGAATTAATCAAATTGAAATTATCCCCAACAATCACTAATATGGAATTTAGATTACAGCTATAAATAGAAACATTATTTTCTAAAACAAATATATTACCTTTAATCTGTGAGTTATTGTTTCCAATCAATGTGATAGTCTTGTTTATTGTCAAATTTTCCTCAAAAACCCCATCTGAAACTTCAATTACATCATCCTGTATCGTTAAAGGATCACTAATTGCATCAGATATCCTAGAATATGTTTTACCATTATTTAAATTACAAACATTTTCACCAATGAAATAATAAATGCTAATTACTTCACTAATATGATTAAAAGAATCTCTAGCAAAAAAACGCAGATTAGTGTTATCCTGAATGAAAATTGGATTTTGATAAATTTCACTATTTAATGTAGGATTCTCCCCATCAGTTGTGTAATATATCATAGGATTTTCATCGAAAAAATCAACACTTGTTAAATTCACAGTTATATCTTCTGAGTATATTCCTGATCCATGACTCGCCCAACATATCGGAGCAGACCCATCAATTAAATAGTTAACAGTTAATATACTACTATTTTGATTTTGATAAGAAGAAAAATATTTGATAGACCAATTTCCACTTGTTAAGTTAAAGCAAACATAATTATTATCATAAGCCCAATGAATACCCCCATCAAAACTATAATAAATAATATAATCCTGTGCATACCCACTAAAATTAACTAATAAATAATCACTATCATAAAAACCACTAAAAAGATTAATAGTAGGCGGTAAAATTCCATTTATAGTTACAGTTATTTGTACCGTTTCAACTGATGGAATGTATCCTATTTGTGTGAATGATATTGTTGCATTATATAAACCCGGCCAAAGGTTGATTTCAACATTTGCACTACCATCACCATTACTAATTCGAGAACAATTTTGTCCGTTAATGTTGAAATCCATGGTTTTATTAACTAAAGGATTATCGTTTATGTCTTTTAAGTAAGCATATAACCCAAAGTTATCTCCATATTCCATAATAAGGTTGCTTGCAACAATGGTAGTAGGCATCTCATTAACCACAACAAAAACCGTTTTACTTGAAGAAACATAACCAATACCCTCAAATGTAATATAAATCGTATAATTACCAGGCCTTGCAAAAATACCAAAACCCACACGACCATTACTATTAGAAACACGAGTATAATCATGCCCAACCAAATTAAAAACAATAGTCTTATTAACCAAAGGACTATTATACACATCCCTCAAATCAACCGCCAAAGCAGAACCATCACGATAAAACATAACCAAATCACTAGCAAACAAACCAGTAGGCATCTCATTAACCGTTACATACACCGTTTTACTTGAAGAAACATAACCAATACCCTCAAATGTAATATAAATCGTATAATTACCAGGCCTTGCAAAAATACCAAAACCCACACGACCATTACTATTAGAAACACGAGTATAATCATGCCCAACCAAATTAAAAACAATAGTCTTATTAACCAAAGGACTATTATACACATCCCTCAAATCAACCGCCAAAGCAGAACCATCACGATAAAACATAACCAAATCACTAGCAAACAAACCAGTAGGCATCTCATTAACCGTTACATACACCGTTTTACTTGAAGAAGCATATCCTGTTTCCTGGAATGTGATGTTAACTGTATAATTGCCTGGTCTTGCATAAATTCCCATTGCAACACGACCAATACCATTCGTAATGCGAATATAATTTTGACCAGCAAAAATATAAATCACAGTCTTATTAACTAAGGGATTATCGTTGCTATCTTTTAAAGTAGCATATACAACAGAACCATCACGATAATACATTTCCAAATCAAAAGCAGTAATAGTAGTTTGGATAAGGGATAATGGAGAATCACCCCCTCCCCTGTCATCCAATGATGAATTCAAATACTCACTATCATTTTTTAAATCTTCTGCAGAATAATTAAAGTCATCGTCTGAAATATTATTAAAATTAGATGAATATTCATCTATAACTTCAAACTCATTATTGAGAAAACTATCATTTAAAGGTTCAAAACTAGAGTTATCATCAGCTGCAGAAACAGAACCTAAAACTAAAAAAAATAAAAACGCTACAAGAACAGAAAACTTATATGCATCCATTGAAAAAAAAACCTCCAGCAATACAAAGTAAAATTTATTTAACAATATCTAAACTAATATTTAAATAACTTTCTATTTTATAAAATAGAGGTTCTTTCTTTTCTTACTAAACTTATCCAACCTTATTACTCGAAATCTTAATCAAATTTATTTAGTATAAATAATCATCTAATTAATAATATGCCAAAGTATTAAACTATCCTCTATTGAAAAACACACAAATATCAAAAACACAAAGCAAAATTTAAAATTCAAAAATTAAAAAGAAAGTAAAAAAAAAAGAAAAGAGGGAAATCTCCCTAATCATTAATTTCGTAACCTAAAGCTTGCAGGTTATCTCGAATCTTATCTGACAAATCATACTGTTTGTTAGCTCTAAGTTCAGATCTTACTTCAGAAATCAAGTCAAGTAAATCATCAGAACCTGCATTGACCTCTTCAACTTCAAAGCTAACGCCGAATATATGAGCAGCATCATCAAGGAATGCTTTAATAGCTATCTTATCTTCAGCACTTAAATTATCCAATTCATTTTTGGAATCATTAATTAATCCAAAAATAGCTGCAATAGCCTTTGGAGTGTTGAAGTCATCATCCATACTGTCAAAGAATTCCTTCTTCCATTTATCCAACACTTCATAGTCAGATTCAAATTCTTCTGTAACTTCAACATCTAAAAGTTCATAGTACTTTCTGATTCTGTCTAAACTTTTAGCGGACTGGTGAAGTGAATCCTTGGAAAAGTCAATCGGACTTCTGTAGTGGGTTGACAAAACAAAGAACCTGAAAGTTTCTGCCTCATAATCCTTAAGCAAATCACGGATTGTGATAAAGTTATTTAAGGATTTTGACATTTTCTCTCCATTAACGTTTAAAAATCCAGTGTGCAACCAGAATTTTACCATTGGAGCCTTTCCACTTACAGCTTCCATTTGAGTGATTTCCGCTTCGTGGTGTGGGAAAATCAAATCAAGACCTCCTCCGTGAGCGTCATATTGCGGGCCGAAGTAGTATTCTGTAATTGCAGTATCCTCAATGTGCCAGCCAGGTCTTCCGTCTCCCCATGGGGATGGCCATGTTGGTTCATCAACGCCTTCACGTTTTTTCCATAAGGCAAAGTCCTGCGGATTTTTCTTGGTTGTATCAGCCAAATCCCTATGAGATTCCAGTTCTTCAACATTTCTGTTGGACAATTTACCGAATTCAGGGAATTTATCTATTTCAAAGTAAACCCCATCCTCGGTTTCATAAGCAAAACCCTTATCAATCAATCTTTGAATCTGGTCTAAAATTTCATCAACATGATCAGTTGCTCTTGCAAATAAGTTAACTCCATTAACATTTAATTTATTCATGTCTTCAATATATCTTTTCTCAAACTTGCGAGCTAACTCTCCTGCAGGAATTCCACTCTCTTTTGATCGGTTAATAATCTTGTCATCAATGTCAGTGATATTTTGGATATAAAATACAGCATATCCCTTGAATTCCAAATATCTTTTTATTGTATCAAAAGAGATGTAAGTCCTTCCATGTCCAATATGAGCATCATCATAAACAGTTGGACCGCAAACAAATAAGTTAACTCTATTTTTATTAATAGTCACAAAATTCTCTTTACTGCGAGTTAAAGTTGAATAGACGTCCATAAAAATAACCTCAGAAAAATAGTAATTTAAAAGGCAAGTGAGGGATTTGAACCCCCGTATTATGGTCTGCAGCCACACACCTAAGCCACTCGGTAAACTTGCCACTTAATATTAAAGTATAATAAAATATTGGTTATTGATAGTTTAAATACTTTACTATTATTTCCAATATTTCATTAATTTGCTTCAGAACCTAAACAAGATTGACAATCATCACCAAGTTCAGACTTATCAATGTTGAGTTGTTCCAGCACATCAGATATCTCCACATTATGGCAAATCTTGCATGTTCTTGAAATTAAATCCGCCTTGGTTGCTTTACCATCGGACAACTCACGGGCAAATTCTTTAATTCCTTCTCGAACATCATCGTCAAGCTTAATGCCGCTACCACGTTTATCGGTAATGTACTGGGATACGGCTGGTTGAGTGATATCCATAAGTTCAGAAACATCTTTCTGCTTCATACCTAGATTTAAAAGTTCTTTAGCCAATTCAGACCTAATAGCTGGTATTACATACCATACAACGATTTCACAAGGGGGTTTCATTTTAATCACTATTCTCTTTAAATAAGTCTCCAAATTCGATTTTATCATTGGATTTTTCATCTGTCAAGCAAATTCCATTCTTATCCAGTAAAATTTGAATAAGCTTCTCATTTTCTTCAATTTGCTTTTCTAATGATCTTATTGCTGCTGCAACAGGGTCCGGCAATTTATTATGTTCCAAATCAACAACATGACTAGTGTTTCTACATTTGACTATTCTGCCAGGAACACCGACACAGGTTGATTCCGGAGGAACATCTTTAAGAACTACAGCACCTGTACCAATTTTGGCGTATTCCCCGATAGTAATGTTACCCATCACTTTTGCACCAGCACCAATGATAACACCATTTTCAATAGTTGGGTGCCTTTTACCCTTACTGGTTGTAGTACCACCAAGCACAACACCCTGATAAATCAATACATCATCCCCGACAATAGTTGTTTCACCAACAACAATTCCCATTCCGTGATCTATAAAAACTCTCTTACCAAACTGTGCACCAGGGTGGATTTCAATACCTGTGAGAAAACGAGAGATAGTTGATAAAATACGAGCTAACAATTTTAAAGAATGATTCCAAAACCAGTGACTGATTCTATGGAAAACCAATGCATAAAACCCCGGATAGCAAAGGAATATCTCAATAGATGAACGCATCGCAGGGTCTTTTTCTTTAAAAGTGTTAATCTCACTTTTCAAACTATCAAACATTTAAAATCTCCAAGGTTACTATACATTAATATAATATAACATATAGTATAAATAGTTTATCTTAATCAAATAACCATTCTACGGAGAGATATCTTTCACCATTATCAGGTAAGATAGCAATTATTCTTTTACCTTTGTTTTCTTCTTTTTTAGCAAATTCTAATGCTGCCCAAGTTGCTGCTCCTGATGAAATGCCTGAAAAGATACCTTCTTTTTTAGCAAGTGCGATTAAAGTCTTTCCAGCATCCTCATTTTCTACCGGAACAATTTCATCGATTACACTATCATCATATATTGACGGAACAAAACCTGCACCAATACCTTGGATTTTATGAGGTCCTTTTTCACCTTTACCTAAAGTCTGGGAGTCTTTTGGCTCTACCGCCACAATTTTAACACCTGGAACTTCCTCTTTTAGGACTTTACCTATTCCGGTAATAGTTCCCCCTGTTCCGACACCTGCAATAACAATGTCAACATTGCCTTCAGTGTCTCTTAAAATTTCCTGAGCAGTGGTTTTGGCATGAATCTCCACATTGGCAGGGTTATCAAACTGACCTAAAATAATGGATCCTGGAGTTTCTTCATTAAGCTCTTTGGCTTTTGCAATAGCTCCGCCCATTCCGTTAGCTCCCGGAGTCAATACCAATTCCGCACCAAGAACACTTAAGAACTTTCTTCTTTCAATAGACATGGTGTCAGGCATGGTTAAAATTAATTTATAACCTTTAGCGGCAGCCGCAAATGCAAGACCGATTCCTGTGTTTCCACTTGTTGGTTCAATGATGGTTGCGCCCGGCTTTAACAAACCCTTTTCTTCCGCATCTTCAATCATTGCTACTGCAACACGGTCTTTTACACTGCCAGTAGGATTGAATGATTCTATTTTTACATCAACTTCAGCTTCTAGTCCTTCTGTTAAATTATTTAATCTTACAATCGGAGTATTTCCTATAGCATCTGTAATGCTGTCCAATACCCCTCTTTTTAATTCTGGTATATTTGCCATATTTTTATCTCCTAAATTATATTTCTATTTTGATATTAAAAATTATTTTTAAAGTTATAACATGTGTTATTATAACTATTGTTATATAACAATGTTTTAGCTTATAAATGTTTTGGTATAACTAAAAATTAAACATTACCCCTAAAATAGTCGCAAATCTCAGTGCATGGACAAATTTCACATTGAGGAGAAATCGGTTTGCAGATATTCTGACCGAATTGAACCATCAAATCATTTAATTTAATCCATAACTCCTCTGGAGCGATTTTGCACAATTCAACCTCAGTATCTTCAGGGTCTTTGGTATCAACCAAACCCAACCTATTTGAAATCCTGTGCACATGAGTATCAACCGGAATTGCCGGAAGCTCAAAAGCAAAAACCATTACGCAATTGGCAGTCTTACGACCAACACCCGGAAGCTTGACAAGCTCTTCAACAGTATCCGGAACTTCACCACCATATTGGTCTATTAAAATCTGTGAAACTTCCTGAATCCTGGCCGCCTTGACATTATAAAAGCCTGCAGGCTTAATCAGTTCCTTTACATCATCAATCGGAGCATCAACAACTTCATATATGTCCTTATATTTGGCAAATAGATTATCAGTGGCCTGGTCAGTATTTTCATCACGAGTCCTTTGAGATAAAATTGTTCTAACCAGTACCTTGTATGGATCATGGTCGAGAAATGTCCTTATCTCAAAAGTGTTTTCCAGCTGATTTATCAATTCAATGACTCTTTCTTCCTTATCCATCATACCAACTCCAATTCAAATCCAAGTTCTGCCATAGCTTCAATGAAATTCGGGAACGATACGTCAAAGACCTCCCCATTTGTTATTTCAATATCATGTTTTAGGCCAATCAGTGAAAATGCCATTGCAAGTCTGTGGTCTCCATGAGAATCAACAACGCCTGATGTGACACCACCAGTTATGCTCATTCCGTCTTCCCTTTCAGTCAGCTTGCATCCTAATTTTTCAAGTTCACGACAGGTTGTATCAATCCTGTCAGTTTCCTTTACCCTTGCATGGGCGACTCCTGAAATATTTGTTGTTCCTTCAGCCATTGCGGCCAAAACCGCAACAGTAATCAGTAAATCAGGAGCGTTGGATAAATCAACATCAATAGCTGTAAGTTTACCTTCCGAAGCAATCTCAACATAATCTTCACCCCTGACAATAGTCGCTCCCATTTTCTGGAGTATATCCAGAATAAATTTGTCACCCTGCTTTGAATCTCTGAATAAATTTTTAATTTTGGCTTTACCGCCATTAATGGCTATCAGTGCCAGCAGATAAGATGCTGATGAATAATCCCCTTCAACAGTATAATCACAAGCAATATAATCCTGTTTTTTCACTTTAAACTCATCAATTCTGCAACTTTGATGTTCCTGATTGCAGGTTTCATGCTTCAAATAATATCCTTTTAAAACCTTGACTCCGAATTTCCTCATAATGTCCAAGGTCATGTTAACATAAGGTTTTGACTTGAATTCCGGCAATACATACAATGTAACGCCCCTTTCGGATAGAGGTGAAGACAACACAATTGATGAAATGAATTGTGAACTGACATTGCCGTAGATATTGGTTTCGCCACCAACATAACCCGGCCGGATTAATATCGGTGCCTTTTCATTGTCATTTAATGATTCCGTTTCAATGCCCAAAGGCTTTAAGGCATCCATCAATAAGCCCATAGGCCTGGTCTGCAATGATTCATCACCGGTTAAAATAACCTCATTATCGCTTAAAGCAGAAACTGATGTCATCAGTCTCAAGGTAGTTCCGGAATTAGCCAAATCAATCGGATTTTCACATGAATTATGGAGCTTTCCACCAGTTCCAATAACCTCCAGATAATCATCATCCCTATTGATTTGAGCACCTAAAGATTCACAAACCCTTATTGATGCCAAGGTATCCTCTGAATACAGCATGTCATATAATTTGGAAGTTCCCCTAGCTAAACTGGCTAAAATAATGGCTCTGTGCGAATAGCTTTTAGAAGGAGGTGCTTTTACCTCACCGCCTATGTCTGAAATATTTTTTACCTTAAGAATCATTTTATCCTACCGAAAAGATAATATTCTTATCGATATACCCTCAACTTTTTCTATAATGTTAATATATTTTGAATACTTAATTAATTTTTTGGAATTCACATTTTTGTGCAATTCAACCTGACTAGTTGAATTCCGGGCATTTCTGCATTAATTAGATAAACCTGTTACTACAAACATTTAATCAAAAAAAAATCAGATGTAAAAGAAGGCAAATGACATGAGGGAATGGCAAGTAGGCGACCCGGTTGGGGACGGAAATGATATTGGTGTTCCGGATATCCCCTATATGGATTATTTAAAAGATGATGACGAATCATCCCAAGAAGATATTGTTGATGATTTCAAATACAACATAAACAATGCACGGGACTTTTATAATATGAACAACTATGAAACTGCATTCCCTTTTCTTGATTCCTCTTTCAGGATTTATGGAAAGATGAATAATTTTGAAAAATCACAAGTAAGGAACAATCCATTTAATCAGAACTGGATTACTGAGCTATGCTGTAAGCTAATAAACAACCATGGCAAATATTATCAGGAAGCCACTCAATTTATCATAAACAACAGCTATTCAGTAAAAATATGCGAGGATTGCGATTGCGTATATCCTACTGATTATAATTGCTGCATCAAATGTGGAAATCCATTAACGGAACCTGCCCGCAAATCAGCAGATGAACTCGCAGAAGAACTCTCCAATTTTTTAAGCAATAAAATTTACGATGAATCTGAAATAGATAAATTAGTTTATAGATCAATATTATTAATGGAATCAAACGATTGCAGATTAGTTGAAATTAATGAAAGCACTTACGGTATTGATTTCATATTTGAAAAAGAACACAAATACTTTAAAACAAGATATATCTGTGAGTATGTTCTGGGTTCTGCAAGAATCTTTGAAGATTTTGGAATAACACACAACCATGATAAATTGCTTATGAATGAATCATTCAAAAAATTAATTAAAGACACAGAAAACCAAACCGGATTTACATTTAAAGAATGTGATGGAGGCTACGGAGCGCAATTAGACGCCAACAGATTTGATTTCATATTTAATGATGAAATATCTGTTATTGCTCGTTTTGATATGGGCGATGGTAAGACTGCAGTATATGACATTGATTTGGATAATATGGAATTAAGCAAAGATTATAGGGCGTATGGCTAAAATGGAAAAAGCATTGCCCCCATGTTGTAAAGTTTAAAAGAAAAAAATAAAGAAGCACAGATTTGCACGTTCTGTGCTATTTCACTTAAAGAACGGGACACAGAATACCGTTTTCGAAAGAACTGCGATATAAAGTTTTTAGAAGAGAGGATGCTTTGAGTAATATGTGGGGCTCATCGAAATCAAAAATATTTAGAAATTGACAATACGCCCCAATGTCCAAGTGAAGTTCAAAATTGCTTTTTTTGTTTTAAATCAAATAGCTGAGATTTTTTAACTCGATCAATCATTTAAGAAGTCTCTGACAATATTTTGAAATTCATCAGGCTTCTCTATAACTGCCAGATGTCCCGCATCTTTAATCAATTCAAATTTAGCATCTTTTATCCCATCAGCCACTTCACGGCCCAATTCCGGCGGATTAATGCCATCATATTCCGCGCCTATAACCAATGTGGAACAGGCCACATTATCATAATCTTTTGAATTGTCAAAGTTGGCAAGGGATGCATCTTCTGCAGCCTTTTCCTCTTCACTTAATTCCTGACCATCCCCTTTTAGCAATCCCTCAACATCCAGTTCACCACTGACTATCTTTTCAAATGATTGAGGGGCAACGCTGGCTTTTAATATAACTCCCATCATTTCCTCCTGTGTTACCTGGGTTATGTCAAGATTTGCCTCCTTTAGAATCCTTGCAACTGATGAAGTTTTGCCATTCGGCTTTGTGCAGACCAAAATAAGATTGTTAATATCATCACATTTAACTTCAGCCGCCCTAAGGGCAATGTATGAGCCCATGGAATATCCGAGAATGTCAGCCTTTTCCAGATTCAGTTCCTGAATGATTCCATGTATATCAATTGCATGATCGTCAAGAGTATAATTTTCAGGACGTGTTGATTCACCATGCCCTCTTGTATCAACTGTAATTACACGATACTCATCTTTAAACATGTCTCTTATTGGATACATTGTTGATTTATCTCCGGTCAGCCCATGAATCAATAATAATGAATTTTCACCATGTTCTGTATCATCCACGCAAATTTCAATATCATTAATGCTTAAAAATTTTTTCATGTTAAATACCTCATTTTTGTTATTAATAATTATATTTAAGTTAATTGTATATTAAGATATTCAATGAAAGTTAATCAGAGCAACGATTTATCTCCTTTTAATATCAAGACTAATATGTACTGATGATGATTAATCTTCCCTATGTAAAAAATGATATACTTTAATAATAATTAAAAAAAGAATTATTATTGTTATAGAAATTGGAGGAAAAAGTTTTGAACAAGAAAATATTTGCAATTACTGTACTGCTATTTTTAATAATAGGTATCAGTGCAGTGCATGCTGAAGAAATTAATCAGACAGAAGATAATTTGGAAATTTCTGATTCGGATATCCTCTCTGCCGGCACAGTCAAATCATATACCGGTCTGTTAAATGATATTTCAAAATCACCCGAAACAGGGTTCAACGTCCAATCAGACTATAAATTCAACCCTACTAAGGATGAAAATTTAAAGAATGGAATATCTTTAACCGTTGAGGACAATTCGGAATATATAATCGAAGGACACAATCATGTAATCAATGCAAACAATCAGGCAGGCATTTTTAAATTTACCAACGGGACTGTCTATATCAACAACCTTAAACTGATTAACGCTGACCGCTCTTCAATAATTTTAAACAACTGCATATTATACACAAAGAATGTGACATTTGAAAACAATTATGATTCAGAAGGAGGTGCTGCAGTATATTCATACGGCAGCAATTACTACAGCACAAAAGACAAATTCATCAACAATGACGCTAAAATGGGAGCATCAATATTTGGCCAAAACAGTATAGTTGAAATTGACCGTTCCACATTTGTCAATGCTAAAGAACTCCAATGGGGTTTAATTTATACAAAAAATTCCATTACAACAGTGAAAAATACCGTTTTTGCAAACATGACCTCAAAATATGCCACTGCAATATTCTGTCAAGAAAACAAACTTAACGTTTTAAACTCCAGATTCATTAATCTATTTGCAAAAAACACCGCAGGAGCTATCGGAGTTAAAAGCACTCTTTCAGTAAATATTGATGGCTGCAGATTCGTTAATGTTTCCTCAGGTAAAAACGGAGGTGCAGTTTATGCCGACATTAACGAGGATAACGTTAATTATAAATATGGCGTGACTGTGAAAAATTCCCTGTTTGAAAAATGCTCTTCCGAATTTGGCGGAGCATACGTTCAGTTAGGAGGACAGTTAAAAATTATTGATACTAATTTTAAAAAGAATGTGGCCGAATATTCCGGAGGAGCCATATACCTTTCAAATACAACCGCAACAATCAGCAATGCAGAACTTAACAGAAATAAGGCAAATCAATTTTATGGAGGGGCAGCATACATTGATGACAGTAAAGTCATAATTGCTTCCTGTGATGTTCTCAACAATATTGTAGGAACCGAAGGAAGCGGAGTTTACCTCTATTCCAGTCAATATGAAATCAAAAACTCAAATTTTGCAAAGAACAATTATAATGTTATTGTGAGTTATTTTGACAGAAAGGGATCATCCTTAAAAAATAATGAAATGAACGGAGGAAAAACATTATTAAATCAGGTTGAATACACCTCAGTAGTTGACTATGCCGGTGAAAAAATCATTTTAGACCCTGTAAAAGTTAAAGAAACTGCAAAAAGTTCCAAATTTGATTTGCGTAAATATAATTTGGCCGGAGTTGTAAAAGATCAGGGCTTCGACGGATCATGCTGGGCATTTGCCGCAACCGGAGCACTTGAATCCGCATTCCTAAAAGCAACAGGAATCCTGCTGGATATCTCAGAAAACAACATTCAGAATTCAGCATTACACTATGGAACCTTCGGTACTGACAGTATTTTCGAATCAGGATATTCAACTTCTGCAATGGGCCTTTTCCTGGCCTGGTTAGGAACCCTGCCTGTAAATTATGACACTTATGATGAGCTTGGTAAAATAACATTAACCGCTTTCGCAGAGGATTCCTATCACATCCAGGATACCATCATAATACCTGAACGTGCAAATGCTCTTGACAATGCAAAATTAAAAGATGCGCTGATAAAATATGGCGGACTGACTGTTCATCTCTATGGAGCATCAGCGAATAATGAGTATTATAATGAGAACACACATGCACAATATTATAACGGCAAAAGTCCAGGAAACCACTTTGTTACATTAGTGGGCTGGGATGACAATTATTCTAAAAAGAATTTCATCATAACTCCTAAGGGAAACGGTGCATGGATTTGTAAAAACAGCTGGGGAAGCGAATGGGGTGAAGACGGATACTTCTATGTATCCTACTACGATACCACTTTTGCGATGAAAACCACCTCCGTGGGTTATATAATCAACAACACCGAATCATATGAGAGAGCATATCAATATGACATTGGCAGAATGACACGCTACTATGCGGAAAAAACTGGCGATGATATCCGCTTCGTCAATACCTATACTGCAATTGACAACGAAATTATATCAGCCATAGGAACCTACTTTGAAAAAGCCAATGAAAAATACAAGATAACTATTTATGTTGACGGAAAAACAGTTTACAGCCAAAGCGGAAAATCCACACATGGAGGATTTTCAACAATCGACCTGAACAAGCAGATTGCGGTTAACCAAGACCATGAATTTTCAGTGGAAATAAAAGCAAAGGCCATGCCATTACTTGAAGACACCAGAATTCATTTCGAAAAAGAAAAAAGTGTTGCCTACTATATCGACGGCGGCTATGAAGATTTGGGACCTTCAGGCATCACAGCATGTATTAAGGCATACACCTTTACAAACCCAAATCCTGGAAAAACAAAAGCACACTATAATACAAAAAACAACAAAGTGACCGTCAAATCAAATGCCAACGGAAAAATAATTTCAATTGTCAAGGACAATAAAATACTTGGCAGTGCAACCGTAACTAATGGTGAAGCAATATTCGATTTGGATTTGGAACCCGGAACCTACAGCGTTGATACTCCATATGACGATGATGACGACATTCTGGAATGGTTTGAAATATTGGATTCCATTGAACTTGATGACTACATTACAATAGGATTTAATGTGCAAACCCCTATTGAAGCTGAATTCCTTGACATGTTTGAGGATGAATTATCCAACACTACCGTAATATATGAACTTGATGGAGAATCTTTCTCTGGAACTACTGACAACAAAGGAATCCTCTCCCTTGACCTGTCAGATTTATCCATCGGAGAGCATGCTCTATTTTTAGAAAATCCGGATACCCTTGAAGAAACATTCATCATAATTAACGTAGTTTCAAGATTTAGCGAAAATTCAGATGTGAACATGCGCCAAGGCGACGGGTCAAGCTTTAAAGTTCTCGTGCATGGGGATGACGGAAATCCAGTAGGTGCAGACGAGACCGTATCCATCAGACTGAATGGAAAAACTTATGATGTAAAAACAGACAGTGACGGCTATGCTGTTCTAACAATACCTGACAGCCTTAAGAGTGGAACTTACACATTAACCGCTACATATGCAGGCCAAATCATCAAAAACACTGTCAAAGTGACATCTGGCGTAAACCCCGCAAAAAGTACCGTTAAATCATATCCAGAAGGAAAAACCCCAGTTATCACTAAAAAAGTAACATCCAACTTCAACACCAAAACATACAATGCAAAAATTACCCTCAAACAGAGTGTAGATAAAAAACTTAAAACAGGAACCAATTTTAAATATAATGGTGCTTACCTTAAAAACGGTAAAATTATAGTAAAATCAAATGCAAACGGTGCAAAAATCTCCATTGTGAAAAACAATAAAGTGATTGCTACTGCAGTTGTAATAAACGGTGAAGCAATATTTGATTTGGACTTGGAACCTGGAACCTACAGCATCATTGTCCAATCTGAAGACAGTGAAAAAATCATAGAAAGCTTTGAAATAATAAGTGCTATTGACCTTGGTGATGCAATAATAACAGGAGAAGATGCTCAGACCACCCTTGAAATTGAATTTGTAGATGAGGACAGTTTCAAGCTATCAGACACAAACGTTACCTTCTATCTGGATGGTGAAAAATACACTGAACCTATTGAAAACGGAACAATATCTATTAACATGACTGATTTAACCGTTGGAAACCATACTTTTGTTGTGGAAAATCCGGTAAACTCACAAGAAAGCGCAACAACGATTGAGGTTGTCAGGGATTTGGTGGCAATTTAAAACCTAAACAATTGAAAGTTAAAAAAAATTAACTTTCATTATTTTCTTTATTTTTAACCATGCATCGCCCCAAAATGTTTTAAAAAAATATTCCCATAATCTCCAGTTCTTGAAAAATTATATATTGTCTTAAAAAATATATAATAGTAACAACCAAAAACGGAGAAAAAAATCAATGAGTAACAATAGAGTTGAATGGATTGATTTTGTACGTGCAATTGCAATCTTGACAGTTTTATACATTCATGCAACTGACGGCATTTTTATAATATCTCAGATGCAATAATGAATTATACAATTTATTCAAGAATATTTAATTTTGCTTCTCTTTTTATAGGACGTATCGGTGTTCCATTCTTTTTAATGATTACAGGTTACTTGTTATTGGACAGATCCTATGATGATGAGCGTGTCTGCAAGTTCTGGACTAAAAATTGTAAAGGATTAATCATCGTTACAGTGCTTTGGTCAATAATTTATGCGCTTAGTTTGCAGGTAATAACCCTTGAAAACAGCCAAGTTAATTTTGCTGAGGCAGGAAATCTTTTCTTTAGCCATATGTGGTATATGCCTATGATTATCGGAATGTACATTTCAATTCCATTTGTAGCAAGCGCATTGAAACACTTTGATACAGAAACCATCAACCAGGCAACAATCGTATTTTCATTGCTGGCATTCCTACTGCCATTCATAACAATTGTATTGGAAATGCACGGCATTCAAAACGTTAATATTCAGTACTGCCTCGGATTTAGTGGTGGGGTTTATGGAATTTACATAATTCTCGGATATCTGGTCAAGAAGGGCAGGTTTAAAAAATATAAATCAAGAAACCTCGGATTGCTTGCAGTAGTATCATTTATAATATGCGTATTATTCCAATACTATGCATTCATCAAAGGATACAATTTTGTCCTATGGTATGAATTCCCATTTGTTTTAATAGGATCTTTTACATTGTTTGAGTTATGCTCCAGAATAGAAAAAGTCAGGGCATTTTCATTAGTAAGCTTTTTATCAAAATACTCATTTGCAGTATTTTTAGTTCATAACCTATTTAGATTAGCGTTACTGCCTGTTGTTGTTGACCTACCATACTCAGAACCTGTAAAAGCAATAATTCTTTGGATTTTACTAATTATATTAAGCTACATCGCTGAGTAATTATCTATAGAATCCCAAAAATCGGAAGATATATACTTTATATGTAGTTCATTATCTCTTTTTTTACTTCTTTTAATGCCTGTCCTGCTTCAGGTGAAGGGAATAACGGGTAAATATGGAATAAACCTTCTCCGGTTATAAACTTAACATCAACGCCGTCATCGTTGAGATTATCAGCATATCTTTTAATGTCCTTGTAAAAAATCTCATTGGTGCCTGCAAAGATTATGGTTTTCGGAAGTCCCTTATTGTCTCCATATAGCGGACTTACCCTATAATCCTTTGTATCAAAATCTCCGGACCATAATTTTCCTATCTCTTTTAAACCAATCTCTCCCAGAATAGGATCATTTTCACTGTCATAGGGAGTATCAGACATTGAAATGTCAACCCATGGAGAAAAGGCTATTATCCTATCCGGCTGCGGCAAATTAATTTCTTTTAAATATTGGCAGAATGATAATGCAAATCCTCCTCCTGCCGAATCGCCCATTACAGTCAAATTAGTTCTGTTAATTAAACCTTCATAGATAGGCATTATCATCTCAAAAGTTTCACTCGCATTATGCAAAGGAGCGAGCGGGTAAACAGGCGCTAGTACGAATGCATTTAATTTTCGTGAAAGCAAAAAGCAATATAACAAATGTTGATAGTTTATTTCATTAATGTATGCTCCGCCATGTATGTATAAAATTGTGTTTTTGGCATTTTCATCTCCAAATGTGAACACCTGCATACCATTTAAACTGGTGCTTTTAAAAATAGCTTTTGGGATTTTAACTGGGGATTTTGATTTTTCCTTTATAAAATCATCTATTTCATCTTTTGAATCCATATACTTCGGTTTGGTATATTTCAATATTTTTTCTTCAATACGTGCAATAAATGATTTGTCCGCCATAGATATCACTGAAATTCAACTTTTCATAAAGCCATGTTATTCTTTTGTTCATTTTACAAATTAAATCTTCAGAAATCCTTGAGATAATGTATGATGAATGTGAAAAGGGAGTTTAAGCAGGATTTGAAATCCTGCTTAATATTAAGGTTAATGATCAATTTAATCTTTTTTTCTTAAAATAGTGTATCCTCCTAAAAGAGCAGATACACCGAGTAATGCTAAGATTGGATGACCAGTTGCAAACATTGCGTGAGGAACAGTTGTATTTCCAGCATTTTCTGCAATTTCTGGAACACTTTCATTTGCAGTATCATTGGTCACATTAACAGTTGTATTAGCAGTATCAACAGCATTATCTACATTATTTCCTGTTTCATTGTATTGACTGCCTGCCCAACCATCTTCATCTTGGTATTTGCTGCTTGCTAAAGCGCCATCATCCTGGTATTGGCTTTCACCCAGAGCAGCAAAATCATCACTCACATTTGTAGCGCAAACTGCAGATGCTGAACCAATAACACAGAATATTGCTATTAGTACGAAAAATTTTTTAATTAAATCCATAACTATAATCACCGTAATAATAATCAATTTAAACAAGCCGGTTTTAAAGAAACCAACTCCATTTACACAAATAATTATATGAAAAAGACCATATATAAAGTTTTTCGAATGCAAGCACTCACTTGCATCTTAAAATGATGAAAAAAGAATGAATAATTATTTATTTATAAAAATAATGCAAATAAACTTTTTATATTGCCCCTAAACGATTTAATGTTCTGATTCACTAACAGGAACTAAATGAAAAATTCAATTAAAATCAGAATTATGCAATAATAATCTGCAGGTAATGTTTTTTAATAAATCCAAATAAATAATTACCCATGAAAGAAATTGAAAAAATGCAGGCAGGACTTGAATATTGCTACGATGATGAAGATATATCAATGATGAAACTGCACGCCATTGAAAATGCAAACATATTTAATTCGCTTGCAGAAGATGATTTGGACAAACAGCATGAAGTGCTATCCGAGATTTTAGGTTCAGTAGGTGAAAAGGTCTGGATTGCAAAACGATTCTGCTTTGATAATGGAAAAAACATCCATATCGGAAACAATTTTACAGGAAACTTCAATCTGACAATCCTCGACATTAAAGAGGTATATATTGGAGATAATGTTATGATCGGTCCGAACACTACCATAACGGCAGTCGGTCACCCTTTATCCCCTAAAAAAAGACGCGAACATTTAGGGCAGGGAAGTGAAATCAGAATCGGAAATGATGTGTGGATAGGGGCCAACGTTACTATTTTGCCGGGAGTTACAATTGGTGATAATGTCGTTATCGGTGCCGGGGCCGTTGTTACAAAGGACATTCCAGATAATTCACTTGCAGTCGGCGTTCCAGCACGTGTAGTAAAAGAAATTGAAAATGACGTATAAATAACATAACAACAAATTATATATTAATTAGGTTGTGTTACTATGGATGCCGTTACCAAAGAAAAATTAAAACTAGCACAAAAATTCAAAAAAGAAAACAAAATTGATGAAGCAGAGGAAATCTACAGGGAATTTTGGGAAAAATCTCCAGAGGGATTTTCTGAATTTGACAAGACCACCTTCAGCTGGATTCTCTACAACAAATACATTAAAAATAATGAAGACCTTGATGAGATTCTTGAAAATGCAGAACTGATTACTGAAGTTAAAAAACAGCAAAACCAATCACAGGACAGTAAATACCCATGCCCTTATACATTGACCATCTTAAAGGTTCTCGAAAACTTAAATAAAAATAATGACTTTGAAGAGGTCGTGATGTGGGCTGAAAAAATCAATCCCGATTATCTAAGCGCAAAGGCAAGTGACTTCAATGGAAGGAAATATCCTTCAAACAAAGAAAAGTACTACAGCCAGCTGACAAAAGCCCTTTTGAAACTTGATGACATTGACAACTGTTATGAATTATCAAAAGAGGCTCTTGGATTGGAAGAGTTGACTGATGATACCTGGTTTAATTGGAGATTATCCAAATGTGCCAATGAACTAGGGGAATACGATGAAGCTATTGAATGCCTTGAAAAAATGATTGCAAAAAAGCCGGACTGGTATATGAAAGCTGAAATAGCCAACAGCTACTATTTCAAAGGGGACTTTGAAAATTCACTTAACTATGCCATCGACGCCGTTTTAACTCCAGCTCCAAGTGAAAGCAAAGTAAATGTTTATTCCCTGATTGCTGATTTGATTGAAGAGGAATATCCTGAAGAGGCGCTTAAACACAGATATCTGGAATACAGCATCAGACTCAACAAGGAATGGAAAATTGATGACCGGCTAGAAGAAGAAATAGAAAAGGCAAGCCTTGACACAGAAAATACCCAATACTGGAAAATCGAAAAGGAACTGAAGGGCTTTTGGAATGAACTGAAATACAAAAATCAGGAAGTTCAATATGGGATAATAAGCAGGATATTGCCTCATGGAAAAGCAGGTTTTATCCAAACTGAAGATGGGAAATCCTATTACTTTAAAAAATATGAATTCAAAGGATCTGAAGATGAATTCCATGAAAGGACAAGCGTCAGCTTTTATCTTGAAGAGGGATACGACAAGTCTAAAGATGAAATAAAAATGAATGCAGTAAACATTAACACCATAAACTGAATGTGAAAATCCAGATTAATAGCTTTTAAATTTAAAAAAAAAGAAAATTTGGGAAGTAATCATCTGATTACTTCAACAATCATATCTAAGTTTTCAGATTGCAGAATGTCCACTTTTTTACCGGATGCTCCGACAATCTCCTTTTTGATATTCAACATATCTTCAGGCACAACTATTTCGCCAATTGAAAGTTCATGGCTTTCTTCTAAAACAGAACCTATTTCTTCAATATCGGTTGATTTCAAGTAACCGATAATTTTACCGGCATCCTTTTTGAATGTCGGTCCTATCTGGGACATGTCCGGTTCAACTTCAATAATCTTTTCATGAACTTCAGGTTTTCCTTGGCTAATTGTTAAATCTTTAATCTTTAATGTGCCTTTGATATCATCGCCAAATTCATTGAAGACTTCAACCAATGAATCATCGGAAGTGTATACATTCACTTCAGCAAGTTCCGCATTCAATGGGATTTTTGAAGCTGATTTGAATCTTCTTACTTCATCGATTAACTCAACTGTGGTTTCTCCTTTAGCTTCCATGTCTTCACTGATAAGTTCCTCATGAACTTCAGGCCATAATGTTGTATGGATTGATTCGTCTGAGAAATACTGATAGACCTCTTCTGTGAAGAACGGTGCAATCGGAGCCAATAATTTAAGTGAAGTTTCAACGACTGTCCTTAAGGTGTATTTTGCAGCCTTTCTTGATTCGTCTGATACGTCTGTGTATAATCTGTATTTTACTGCTTCAATATATTCATCACAGAAATCATGCCAGAAGAACCTTTCAATAGATGTGATTGTTTCTGCAAAGTTGTAATCCTCAAAGGCTTTATCTACAGTGATATTCAGGTTGTTGAGTTTGGATAAGATCCATAAGTCAATAGGTCCGAGATTGTCCTTGACTTCTTCATAGGATACCTCTTCATCAAAAATCTGCATGCTTATGAATCTGAATGCGTTCCAGAATTTCCTCAGGAACCTGTATCCATGCTTGATGTCTTTCCAGTCAAATATTACATCAGATCCAGGCACACTGTTAGCTGCCCAAGTCCTTAGGGAATCTGCACCATACTGTTCGATGACCTCTTCAGGTCCCACAACGAATTCCGGCCTTGATTTGCTCATCTTGTTTCCGTCTTCACCGAATACCATACCGTTGATTACAATGTCGTCAAATGGCTTTTGACCTGTTAATGCCAAACATCTGAGGGTTGTGTAGAATGCCCATGTACGGATAATGTCGTGTCCTTGAGGACGGATGTTTGATGGGAAATGATTAACATAATCTTCATCAGGCCATCCTGCAATGGATAAAGGTGAAATAGATGAATCCATCCAGGTGTCCAGGACATCCACTTCAGGAATGAACTCTTCACATCCGCATTCACATGCATGTTTCGGTTTATCTACAGTTGGATCAATCGGCAAGTCTTCCACATCAGGCAGGATAACTTTTCCGCAGTCTTTACAGTACCATACCGGAATTGGGGTCGCAAATATTCTTTGTCTTGATATACACCAGTCCCATTCCATGGAATCAGCCCAGTTAACCATACGGGATTTCATGTGTTCAGGTACCCATTTCATCTCATCTGCTGCGGTTTTGGTCTTTTCGATTAAGTCGCTTACCGCTACAAACCACTGTTCCTTAAGAAGAATTTCAACAGGGGTCTTGCATCTCCAGCACTGACCGACATTCTGGTCAACCTCTTCCTGTTTTAAAAGGTAACCTTCACTGTCCAGGTCTTCAATGGTCTGTTTTTTACAGCTTTGCAGGTCCATGCCCTCATATCTTCCAGCTGCAGCTGTTAATGTACCTGCATCATCCATAACATCAATGACTTCCAAACCATATTTTTGAACCCAGCTTACGTCAGTCTTATCCCCGAAAGTACAAATCATTACCGCACCTGTACCGAATTCAGGGTCTACCTCTTCATCTGCAATTATTTTTACTTTTTGATGTGATAAAGGTACTTCAACATATTTTCCTAAAAGGTGAGTGTATCTTTCATCTTCAGGGTGAATAACAACTGCGACACATGCAGACATCAGTTCAGGACGGGTTGTTGCAATGAGGATTCCTTCGGTTTTCGGGTCGGCCTGCTTGCCGGATTCCTGTGAAGATGCGATATCGCCGTATGAGTCTTCAACAGCAGGAGGGAAGTTGACATAATTTAAAAAGGTTGTATTGTCTGAATATTCCACTTCTGCAAAGGCAATAGCTGTCTGACAACGAGGACACCAGTTTACAGGGTGTTTTCCCTGATAGATTAGTCCGTCTTCATACATTTTCAAAAATGAATATTGGGTTCTTCTCATGTACTCCGGATTCATTGTTACAAATTCGCGAGTCCAATCCTGTGAATAACCCATTGCCCTCATGTCCGCTTTCATGCTTGCAATGTTTTTGGTGGTCAAATCAATACAGTATTGTCTGAATTGTGCTCTTGAAACATCATTTTTCTTGATTCCATGAGTTTCTTCAACTTTTACTTCAGTTGGAAGACCATGGCAGTCCCATCCCTGTGGGAAGAGGACATCAAATCCTTTCTGTCTCCTGTATCTTGCGTTCATATCAATGTAAACCCAATTAAGAACATGGCCTAAATGAATTGCTCCTGTCGGGTATGGTGGGGGAGTGTCGATTACATATCTTGGACGGGATCCATCTCCAATGTATTTGTAGATGTTTTCATCTTCCCATTTTTTCTCCCATTCCTTCTCTTTTTTAAAGTCATAGTCTTTAGGAATCTCTTCGTTTGACATATATTTTCTCCTAATATAGTATAGATAAAAATAATATTATTAGATATGTATCTTATTATTTAAAAATATTAAGTAGATAGTTAACTATATTATATAAAAAAATTATATTATTAATATTATCAAATAAAAAAGGACTGTTAAATATGCACTTACTATGGTTTTATGTTGCTATTCTATTGGCTATAAGTGATGTATTGCACACCACCTTAATGTGGAAAGTCTTCAACAACTTTTACATATTGCTTGGAGGTTTAATTGACCAGACTACACATTCAACCTGGCAGACATGGGTAATACATGAGATAATGGAAGCCGCATTTCATTTTGTAATATTATCAATAGTGTTCCTATCCCCTACCGTGGGAATTCTAGCAGCCCTAATTCATTTTGTAATAGATGTAACCCATACAGTTTTCATACGTGATATGGGCGTATTAGAACATAGAGCTCTTCATTTTGTTGTTGAATCTCTATTTTTCATTATACTTTTTGGATTCTAAAATAATTAATGGAGTTATTAAATGCCAGTTATAACATTCAAATATCAAGATTTAAAAGATTTAGGAATAGATATGGAAAAAGATGAACTTATAGACACACTTCCAATGATGTCCAGCGATATCGAGGACTTTGACGATGAGGAAATCAAAGTAGAATTCTTCCCCAACAGACCTGACAACCTATCTGTTGAAGGGGTAGCCAGATCTTTTAAAGGGTTCATCGGTCAGGAAATCGGTTTTCCAGACTATAAAGTTGAAGAATCCGGAGAATATGTTACTGTTGACAAGGATGTGGCCAACATCAGACCATATATTGGCTTTGCAAAGATTGATAATGTTGATTTTACTGGCGATAAACTAAAATATGTTATGGATTTCCAAGAAAACCTCCACTGGGTAATCGGAAGGGACAGGAAAAAAGTGGCTATCGGTATACACAATGCAGATGTTGTTAACGGGCCGTTCAAATACATTGCAACACCAAAAGATGCAAATGCTTTTGTTCCTTTGGAAAAAGACGTGGAAATGACTCCAGATGAAATCCTTAAAGAACATGAAAAGGGTAAGGATTACGCCCACTTAATCGAGGACTTCGACAAGTACCCGTTAATTTTGGATTGTGACGACAACATATTATCCATGCCTCCAATCATTAACGGAGAGCTGACCAAACTTAAGGAAGATACCAAAAACATAATCGTTGACGTGACCGGTACCGATGAAAGGGCAGTCAACCAGGCATTAAATATTATTTGCTCATCATTTGCAGAAGTTGGAGGTCAAATCAAATCCATGGAAGTCAGATACGAGGACAAAACTATCAAGACTCCTGATTTAACTCCGCAGGAAATGAATGTTCATGTAGATACCGCAAATGAACTGATTGGAGGAACATCACTTACTGCAGAAGACATTAAAGGATTACTGTTAAAGGCACGTTTTGATGCTGAAATAATTGATGACAATGAAGTTAAAGCCATCATTCCGGCTTACAGAGTAGACATACTGCACGAAGTAGACATCGTTGAAAATATTGCTGTTCAGTACCACATCAATGATGTTGTTGCCGAATTGCCGGACATCAATACCGTGGCATATGAAAACAACTGGTTTAAAGCCGAAAGCACCATCCGCGAAGTAATGGTTGCACTTGGTTTTCAGGAAGTAATGAGCCTGATGCTTACAAACGAAGAGGCACATTACACCAAAATGAATCAGCCTGAAGAGCCTCATGTTCAGGTCGCAAGACCAATTACAATCGACAGGACCATGATCAGAACCAGTCTTATTAATTCTTTAATGGAATTTTTAGAAGACAACAAGCACGAAGACCTGCCTCAAAAGATATTTGAAATCGGAGACGTTTTATACTTGGATGAAACCAAAGAAAACAAAACCGTTGCTTCCAAAAAATTGGCGGCTTTAATCTGCCATTCAACTGCAAACTTCACTGAAATCAAGTCTGTCGTAAGCAGCGTCTTATCAAACTTAGGCTATTCAATGGAAATATCCGACAGCAAAAACAAGACTTTCATTGAAGGCCGCTGCGCCGATGTTGTCGGTGAAGCTCAAAACGGTACAGTTAATGGATTCTTCGGTGAAGTGTCACCTGAAGTGATTACAAACTTTACTTTGGAATATCCTGTAATTGCATTTGAAATCGAGTTTAATAATAATTAAACTCATAACTATTTTTTTAATACCATAATTTTCTCATTTGTATTTCCATTTGGGCCTGATTGCTCAATTGGGGTGGAGCATCATAATTATAGAAAATCAGTATCAGAATTAATAAAAAGATTATGATAGCTATCAGAATTATTGTCCATCTTCTCAATTATTCACCAACCATTGTCAAAGTTACTGTTCTTGCACGTCTTGGTCCATCTAATTCTATGAAAAAAACTGATTGCCATGTGCCCAAATCCAATTTTCCATTTTTAACAGGCAGACATTCGCTTGATGAAAGCAGGAATGATTTCAAGTGTGACCTTGCATTGTCATCAATCCTGTCATGACTATAGCTGAATTTATCTGAAACCAAATTATCCAACATGAATTCCAAATCTGATAACAGTCCGCTTTCATTTTCATTGACAACAATAGCTGAAGTGGAATGCTTTGAGAAAATAGATATGATGCCCTCTTCAATATCGATTAGTTCATTGATTTGGGATGTGATGTCCATTATTTCAAAATTCTTATTGGTATTGATTTTTAAAGAATGAGTTTTAATTGTCATCAAATAGTAGATTTGTAAAAACTTCTTAATAAAATAAAAGAAAAAAAAAGAAATTAAAATTCAGTATTTGTCCCTTCTGTTCCAGTATCCATAAATCAACATTGCCATGATTGCGGCAATACTCAGCACTACAAGACCAGAGGTATCATTAATTTCTTTTGAAATTTTGCTTTTGGGAACGACTTCATATGATTTTCCTTCCTCGGACACTTCACCTGCACTTGAATCGCCAGCGTTAACATTTCCATTAGTCAATGCACTTTCACCATTGTCTGATGAGTCCTGAAAGACTCCAGAAGCATTTTTACCATAAACCCTAGAACTATTTGAGTTTGCAAAATGGGCGCTGGTGGAAGTTCCATTTTGTGAAATTACATCACCCTTTGATGTTGCATTATTGTTGGAATCTGATGTTTCGACTTCATCAGATCCGGAATTGCCCTCTTCACCTTGAGGCACAACAGAAGTTTGTGAGTCCTGATTTGTACCTTTTTCACCTGATGCTGTTTTATATGCGTATTTGACCGGTTGTCCACCAACCATCACTTCAATGTCATATTCAGTATCATCATCAAGATTAGCATCGATAGTGGCTTTTCCGTTTACAAATTTTGCAGCATAGCTATTTCCATTGACATTGACTGTAGTGTCGAAGGTTCCGAATTCTTTTACAGGTTTTCCATTTGTATCATACATCTGAAGGCCAATACCGTTCTTGACGGAAAATGTTCCCATTTTCATGATTCCTGCAAGAAGCATAGGGCAGACAAATGTATTCTCATCATCGGTTGAATCGAACCAATTGTCACCAAGTTTAAATACAGGCAATTCAGGATTATTTTTAGCCTGATAACCTTCATTATGTGCCAATACATTATATTTAACTTCTAGCCTTGAAGGGTTTCCTTCCTTAGCCGTTTTAAAGTTCTCACCAAATAACAATCCATTGCCTGATTCAAATGCTCCCAGTTCATAATCTGTGTAACGGCGATTATAATTAAATGTATTTGCATTTATTACATCATCTGTTGATATTGAGTTGATGTAAATTCCATTAGGATTTTCAAAGGCCTGATTGAACTTTATAATATTTCCCTGTGATACATTAAACAATGAAATTCCATTAAACTTATTGTGATGAACCGTATTGTTTGTTATATTACAGCAATAGATGTTGGAAGTTTCAATTCCTGACCTGCCAGTATTGAAAACCTCATTTTCTGATATTAATGTATTTCTTACATCATGCAATTGTATTCCATTAACATCCGCACCGGATACATTATTTCTGGAAAGTACAATTCCATCAGCGTTTTTAACCAAAATACAGTTGCCTCCACCATTAATGATGTTGTTTTTTATGGTGGTATTGTCTGATGAATCGACAATGATTCCATAATCGCTATTTGAAGCAATGATTTTAAAACCTGATAGTGTGCTTCCTCCACTATTTGAAGTGAAGTAAAATCCGAAGGTATCGGTTATTCCTAGACTTTTAGCCCTGTCAGTTAATTGACCAGATGTATACACTGCAGGATTCTGTTTAGAGACAATATTTAACCTTTTATCTACAACTAAGGAGATTTCTTCATATTTTTTGTCAGTAAACTCGAAGGTATCCCCATCAACTGCATTATCAAACATGAACTGAACATTATCATTTGTCAAATCAGAGGTTATTTGATAAGTGGTAGAATCATCTGCTGCACTAACTGTGGAAACTAGAAGCAAACCAATTAAACATATGAACAAAATGTTAATGATTTTTTTATCCATATCATCTCTCCGAAATGCATTATAATCAATATCCTGAAATCGCAATGTGAAATTAAGCAAACATTGATGAAATTTTATTGATTATTTCACAAAAAATTCCACTTTTTTCATATCGAAATGACCTAACAGTAATATTGATTATACAATAATATTTGATTTGAATCAATATATAAAGTTTATTAATATATATCATGAATAAAACAATTTCCTTTTTTAAATTAGCCCAATACTATTAATAACAGTGTTATATGGAAAAAACAAGACATTTTAATTTAAATATGATGAAAAATACAATATAAACTATATTGCCTATCGATAATTTCATAGGAATATACTTAAAAATAGGTTATTTTAAATTTAAAAAGAGAGTGACAAAATGAATAAAAAAAGCTTAATAATAGCTATTTTATTAGTTTTTGTTGTAATAGTAAGCTCAAGTGCAGTTTTTGCTGAAGATACTGCATTTGATGACCAACTACAGCAAGATGATAACATAGCAGAAATAAGTCAAACTAACGATGATGAATTATTATCACAACAGACCATTACCGTTGGATCAACAAGCGATGAAATCCAAGCGGTAATTGACGGTTTATCAGATGGCGATACATTAAACTTCGAAAACGGAAAATATAGAAATGTATGTATTTATGTTAACAAAAGCATTACAATAAACGGAAATGGAGCAACAATAGTCGGTTATGATACTCCATCCAGAGATACAACTCCTGAAATTATCTACAAGCCAACAAGCGAAGGTGGATATGCAATAGGTAACCTCGCTACACTTTATATTGTAAAGGCTGATGGGGTTACAATCAACGGACTGAATATTGTTGGCGGTGCACACAGCGGCAGCGAAACTGCAGGACCGGCTTATTCCAATGCTGTAGTTTACGCAATGAATGCCAATAACTTAAACATAACCAACTGTGTAATCAGAGGATCTTCCTGGGGATTATACCTGCAAGGCTGTGCAAATGGGAGCATAACAAAAAATACAATTAGAGACCAAGCAGTGACAGGTCTTTTAAACTTCGGTTCTGCAAATACCTACATAAAAGAAAATAAAGTAATGAACGCTAAAAATCACGGTATTGACGTAAGACACGGAACCGGACCAAATGTAAGAATCATTAAAAATACTGTAATCGGTTCCAAAGAAGGAATCTATTTAATGCATTCAAAAGGACACACCGCATCCTATAACACCATAGTCAACTGTAGCATAAGCGCAATCAGCTGTTACGGATCTTCCGACATAAGATTATACAAAAATTACATGAAAAAATCCAGAATTGGTGTTTTCCTTGGCGGAGGATACTCAAACATCAACGTTAAAGAAAATACTTACGATTTAGATAACTTACCATTCCCACCAACATTTGTATACTATGTTGCAGAAGCAAAAAGCGATTATCAAAGTGCAGAAGACATCATGGGTACTCACAGCGACAGCTCTTCCAATTCCCCGAATTATGTTGAATATCAAGGAATTGAAACCCCTGAAGAAATAAATATAAACTACAACCAAATCCTAAAGAAAACAGGAAACAAATATGCAGTCTACAAAGGATGGACCAACGAACAAATCCAAAACTTAATTAATTCAATGGAAGACGGTGACTCAATCACATTCTCCAAAAATGCAGTATTTACCGACATCTGTCTTTACATTGACAAAAACATCAAGGTTTTCGGAAACAATGCAACCATAATCGGATGCAAAAACATTGATTTTTCAAACAATTCCGCTTATTTGGCAAATGTTCCTGAAAAAATTAAAAATTCAACAGCTGATGGAGGATATGCAGTAGCTTATAACTCCGTTTTATATGTAATGAATACCAATTCAGCCGTAATCAGCGGATTCAATATTAAGGCACAGTATCCATCCTACAATCCTAACACTGTAGGTGCAATGACTAATGAATACAAGACTACCGGAATATATGCCGGATCAAACAGCAATCTAATAATAACAGGCTGTGACATCTCAGGTGCATCATGGGGTATTTTCCAGCAATCCTCAAAGGACAGCATCCTCAGCAGAAACAATATTCATGACATTTACACCAGCGGAATTATGAACTTCGGTTCTGCTAATGCACTTATTACCGAAAACACAATTACCAATGCTTTAAACCATGGTATTGATGTAAGGCACGGAACCGGACCAAATGCAGTTATCTTCAACAACACAATTTCCGGAGCAAAAGAAGGAATCTACCTAATGCACTCCAAAGGACACCTTGCATACAACAACACAATTCTTGATTGTAAAATCAGCGGAATAACAGCATACGGTTCTGGAAACGAAGCTATCTTCAACAACACAATTGCAGGAAGCAGAATAGGTATTTTGCTTGGAGGAAACTACTATAATGTAACCATAGGTCCAAACAGCTATAGTTTAGACTTCTTACCATTCCCACCAACATTCGTAACATATCTTGCAAAAGCTGAACAGAAATATCAGTCCGCAGACAATGTCAAAAGAATCTACTCCGACAAAACCGAAACCAAAATTGTTTCTGTCGACAAAACAGTGTACTTGCAAAAAATTGCTGGCGGCTTAAACTACAATTTAATCCTAAGGGACATCAAAAATAATCCTTTAGCCAATAAGGAAGTTACAGTTAACTTCGATGGTGTAGATTATACTGTTACCACAAGTGCAACCGGAGCTGCAACAGTTAAATTAACTTCAAAAACAACTGGAACAAAACAGGTGACAATTACCTATGCCGGTGATGATGAATATAAGACAGTTACCAAAGTCACCAATATTACAATCACCCAAGAGGCATCTGTACTTACCGCTCCTGAAAAAACCTATGCTGTTGCAGAAACACCTAAAACATACAGTGTTACTTTAAAATCCAGTTCAGGAAAAGCTCTTGGTAAAACAACCATTAAAATGACTGTCAATGGTAAAACTTACAGTGCTGTAGCTGACACCAAAGGTGTTGCTACTTTTGAACTGAATTCATTAACACAGGCTGGAACCTACACAGCAACTTTAACATATGCTGGAAGCAAATACTTTGCGGCAACAAATGCAACTGCCACAATAAAAATAACAAAATAAAGAGATTTCAAAAATCTCTTTTAATTTCTTTTTTTTAAAAAAATCAGTAATATTTCTTTTTACGGTCATAGGCCACATAAATGATGAATAATCCAATTAGAATCAACACTATCTGTGGAAATATTGCAAATGCAATAACCGGAATCAGACCCAATTCTGCAAGCAACCATAAAACACCGTAAATAACAATGATAACTCCAAAAATAATGGCTATCTTGTAGCCTAAATCCTTTAAATCATAGAAAGGCATGCCATTCGGAATCGGCAAATTATCACCTACAGCTCTTTGGTTCCTTCAGGGGTTCCGACAATGACCTTATCAACCATCTGTGAGAATATTCCGTTTTCGACAACTCCAGGAATGGTGTTCAAATCAATCTCCAGGTGTTGCGGTGATTCAATCTTGTCGAATTTGGCATCGATTACGAAGTTTCCGTTGTCTGTTATTACAGGACCGTCCTTTCTTTGGGCCATCCTTATTTCACATGTGGCTCCCATGTCTTCCAGTTCCTTTATAACCATACGGGACGCATCAGGTAGGACTTCAACAGGAACCGGGAAATTGCCCAGTTCTTCCACGCATTTTGATTCATCCACAATGACAATGAACTCTTTTGCGGCATAATCGACAATTTTTTCTTTGGTGTGGGCGGCTCCTCCACCTTTAATCAGGTTGAATTCCCCATCCACTTCGTCAGCACCGTCGACAGACAGGTCGATGTCATGCTCTTCTAAAGTAGTGATTGGGATATTCCACTCTTTAGCAATCAATAATGACTGGAATGAAGTCGGAATGCCTTTGACATTGATTCCTTCCTCTTTAATTCTCATACCTACCTTTTCAATGAAATAATGTGTTGTAGAACCTGTTCCAAGTCCTAAAACCATTCCATCCTTTACATATTCAGCAGCCTTATAGCCTGCATTCTTTTTACTAGAATCATTACTGCTTGCATTTTTCATTATACCACAAACCCTAAAGTAAGTTTATTTAGCTTTAAATCTTTTTTACATTTTTCCTTATGTTTTCCTTCATTTTTAAGGACAATGCACTTGTCATTTTCCTGCAAACCTTCAGGGAAACATTCATCATGGAAATCACAATTTTCATCACAGTCAGGAGCATTATATGTGAATGTTGATCCTTCAAAAATGTTTTTTGAATCTGTCAATAATGTTATTTCAGCCCTGTCAACTTCAACAGGAACAACAGCTCCTTCGGAGTGAATCGGACATTTCTGTTCATTATCCTTTACGTTAACGACAACATACTTTCTGTTCTCTTCCAAATTGCCTATGCATGATGATTTAAATCTGCAGTTTTCACAGTCTTCAGCAGGTCCTAGAAAAACGAATTCCTTGCCTTCAACAGCCAAATCTTTACCAATCAATGTTATCATTAAATCACCTCTGTTTTATAAGCCAATTCATAAGCGGCTTCCTTGGATATTCCGTTGTCGCCTAAAATAGTGTATCTTTCAGGCCTTATTTCATGAGCCATCATAAGCGCTTCAATAATATCATCATCACTAATGCCAACTTCAGCAGCACTTGTTGGAGCCTGTACTGCCTTCAAAGCTCCTTGAATTGCCCTCCAATCTCCGCCATGAAGATACATCATCATTATTGTACCTATACCACACTGTTCACCATGCAAGGCAGGTTTATCAAGAATTTTGTCCAAAGCATGTGAGAACAGATGTTCCGAACCGCTTGCCGGACGTGATGAGCCTGCAATGCTGATTGCCATTCCTCCGCTGAACAGTGACTTCATGACAATGCGAGCACTCGGTTCGAGATTAGGTTTGATATTGGCAATATTATCAGTAATCAGATGGGCAGACATTATTGACAATGCCGCTGCCGATTCGCTGAAAGATTCATTTTTTAAACGATGCGCCAATTCCCAATCTTTAATTGCTGTAAAATTGGCCATTAAATCGGCACATCCTGCTGCAAGCAATCTGAATGGAGATTGTGCAAGGATTTCTGAATCTGCAATAACAGCTATCGGTGAGTGAGCGGTAACTGATATTGATGTATTGGGATTCTTTATTGATGCCATAGGAGATACAATGCCGTCATGTGAAGCTGTTGTCGGCATGGAAATGAAGTAAACATTCTGATTGAATGATGATAATTTGGCCACATCAATAACTTTTCCTCCGCCGATACCCAAGACAGTGGTATCAGTAGTGATTAATTCTTCAACTTCAGAAATTGACTCTTCAGAAGCATTATCTACTTTAATCACATCATAATCCAAATTATTCTTTTCCAAGCTTTCAATAACAGGCTTTGCACCTACATCATATGTATGGGTACCTGTGACAATTAAAAACTTCTTATCGAAATGTAAAGATTTACATATTTCGGCAGTATTGTGAATAATGCCCGGATCAATGTAAACTTCACGGGGCATCTGTATTTTTCTATTGGTCATAATATCTCCCATTACAAATTATACATTAATATATATTAAAAAAATAATTTAAAAAACTTTCTTTTAGAGATGCAATGGAAAATTTTTAAAAGAAATGAAAATTACTCTTGATTAATAAATGTCATGGAGCACCATATTTTCATTAATTCAAATGACCTGCCATGACATTATCTAATTTTAATTAGTTTCCCATAATCAAGTTAAAATTTTGGAATATGTTAGGAATTTTTGATTTTAATTGAGTTTGTAATGTTTTGAATGAAGTCTGAGTCTCCTCCTTCGACAATGATGAAATGTTTATCATCATTATATATTCCAGCAACATCAGTATCTATTGATCCTCCAATCCTCTGATTTACGGTACAGATGCTTATGTTTTCTGAAGTTTTGTTGATATCAGCGTTTTTCATGCCAAGAAAATGTTCCAACACTGTTTTTCCAAAATCTATTTCATCACCGGTATTAGTTTCAAAGGTATTTTCAATGTAGTTTTTGTCAAAAATACTGATAGTCAAATCCTTATCCTTACATCTATATGATTTGACGAAATTATAACCTCCAGTATCATATTTTGAGCTTATATCTTCAAATTCACTCCCCAAAGGTACTTCAACAGTAAATTCACCGAAATCATGCGGTTCTCTAAGCTCAGCATAATAACCGTATCCTATTACTGAAGCAGCTGCAATAAAAAATATTGCAAATCCTAAAATTACTTTAGTTTTTGGTTTCATTTTTAAAACACCACCAGATATTTTTTTCTAAAAATCCGGATAACTCATATCCAAGATATTATTCACAAAGATAAAAACCTTTTCACATTGTCTATCAATCATAATATTTTTAGTTTTTTTATATTCTCATCTTATCAAATGATAATTAATATGTCCTGAAATTTAATTTTGCATTTTAAACTTGATGAATAACACTACCAAGTGAACATAATTTAAACTAACCTTTTAAAAGCCTTTTACATCGATGACAAATAACCCCGAAATAAATGTAATGAATAGAATTATCATGAAAAACTTAAAAAGCCCTTCAGGGGTTCTATTTTCAAAAGGCAGAAATTTATTCACAATATGTGGTGAAACAGCCAAATAACAAACAAAAAGTGATAAAAAAACACAAAACATATTTATCAACAATGATCCACTACTGAAAAAAATACTATCCAAAAGATTATGTAAACACATACCCAACAAAGTAGCAGTTGCCATAAGAGGAACCCAAAAGAAACCAGGATGATAACCTAACACCTCCTTATAATACCTATTTCCAAATTCATCCTCCACTAATAAAAGACGACTGTTATTATTAAATACATCTGTTCTCAATAATGTCAAAAAACCTACAAAAAGGCTAGCAAAACAAAAACTGATAGCAGAAGTAATGCCGCTTTCAATCAAACCAAACCCAAAATAACAAATTGATAAACCTATCCATAATGAAAACATTACAACACTTACACTTTGATATGATACACCATAAAAATCATCATCATAAACACCTATCTTTCTATCAATCCAATCTCCTTTATATATCATAATAGCATAATAAATTGTTGCTGCAATAATTCCCAATAAAAGAAAAAGACATTTATTAATGTCTCTAACACAAATATAAAGAGTTATAAGGACAATTGGTGTACACAAAATAGCTGAAAGCAAAGTTCTTAAAGCTGATTTCCTACGTCTTTCTTTAGTATCAATATCCCAACTCATTAATTTACCTCCTCCCTAAAAAGATAATCATATCCCCCTGAAAAAAACAATTGTAAAATAGATAAAACAAAATCTTCTTTAATAAAATCTTTTAATTGTTCTTTAATAGGCTTTTCATGCAGATTATTAATGATTATTTTTCCCAGACCCCATTCAGTTGTTTCAAGACTGACTTTAACACCAATTTTTTCAACAAAATAACACTTAAAGTAAACAACACTTTTTTCAACAAAAACTTTTAAAGTTTGAGTACCTATTTTTAAACCACCACCCAAAAAGGGTGTTGCAATAGCTAAACCTGCATCTAAAAAATAAAATGCCCAATCAACATGATTAGGATTATCAAAAATCCCATCAGCATCAGCTAGAAAATACAAAACTTATACAGTTTCATTGAAAAAAACCCCTAGCAACACAAAGTAAACTATAATTAATAATATCTAAATTAATATTAAAATAATTTTCTAAATCACTGTCATGAAATTAATTTTACAATTACTTCAAATATAAACACCAAAAATATTAAATTGCGAATTAGATGTGCAGAGACTTATTTTAATTAACATCTTCTACTTTTTCACAGACAACACAATCTTTAAGAAAAATTAAATAACTTTAATATTAATTAAAAACAGATTATTTAATATTATAAAAATTATTTTAGGTGATATTGGTGGAAAATTTTGACGAATGGTTTCATGATATTTTAGAAAATGCAGATATTACTGATTCAAGATATCCTATTAAAGGAATGGCAGTTTGGAGGCCATACGGTTTTCAAATAAGAAAACATTCAATGAACATAATAAAGAACTTATTAGACAAAGACCATGATGAAGTCCTGTTCCCAATGCTTGTGCCTGAAAGCGAACTTGCAAAAGAGGGAATCCATGTAAAAGGTTTTGAGGATGAAGTGTACTGGGTAACAAAAGGCGGCCAAAGGGAATTGAACGAACAGCTGGCCTTAAGACCAACCAGTGAAACCGCAATCTATCCAATGTATTCATTATGGATCAGAACACACATTGACCTTCCAATCAAAATGTATCAGATTGTAAATACCTTCAGATATGAGACTAAACACACCAGACCTCTGATACGCGTAAGGGAAATTACAACATTTAAAGAAGCCCATACCGCCCATGCAACAAAAGAGGAATCCGATGAACAGGTCGAGGACTTTATCGGAATGTATAAGGAATTTTTTGATGACCTGAATATCCCATACCTAATATCCAAAAGGCCTGAATGGGACAAGTTCCCAGGGGCAGACTACACAATGGCTTTCGATGTGATTATGCCAAATGGAAAAACCCTGCAAATCGGTACAATCCACAATCTTGGCCAAACTTTCGCAAAAACCTTTGAAATCACATTTGAAGACAAAGACGGAGAACATAAATACGTTTATCAGACCTGTGCAGGAGTATCCGACAGGGTAATTGCTTCAGTCATCGGAATTCATGGGGATGAAAAGGGACTTCGCCTTCCTCCAAAAGTATCACCTAACCAAATCACAATAATTCCGATTCTGTTCAAAAAAGGAAAAGAGGAAGTTTTGGCAAAATGCAGTGAAATCAGAACCCAACTGGAAAATGCCGGATTGAGAGTCAACATTGATGACAGGGACATCAGGCCCGGCAAGAAATTCAATGACTGGGAACTGAAAGGAACTCCATTGAAACTTGAATTGGGACCACGGGATTTGGAAAACAACATTACAGTAGCCATGAGAAGGGACGAAGGAGAAAAAATCGAACTCCCATTAGATGACACTTTGGCTGACAGGGTAATTGAACTGCTTGAAAAAACAAGCGAAAACATGTCAAAAATAGCCTTGGACTTCCAGGAAAGCCATGTCAAATTTGCAGAGGACATAGAAGAAATTGCAGAACTTGTCGAATCAGGCAATGTGGTCAAATTCTACTGGAACGGAGATGAGCAAACAGGCAAGGACATTGAGGAAAAAACAGGCTATGACATTTTAGGAATTCAGGAAGAAGTCAATGAAGGAAAATGCATAGCAACCGGTGACGATGCAAAATACCTTGCTTTAATAGCTAAAACTTATTAAGTGATTTGAATGGATGACATATACGCAATAATTCCCGTTACTAAATTCAAAAACGCAAAAACCAGACTCTCCCCATTCTTATCAGAGGAAGAGAGGGAAAAGCTCTTAAAAGTAATGCTTCGAGATGTGACTGATACCTTAAAGAAGCATGTGGATAAAATTTTCATTATCAGCCGTGACCAGGATGTGTTAGATTATGCGGAAAGTTTAAATGTGAATCCCATTTTGGAAAATGACAATTCCAATTTAAACAAAGCATTGACACAGGCAATGAAATTATGCAAAGGAAAAACTAAAAAAATCATTATTGTCCCATCAGACATTCCCCTGATTGGAAAAACAAATATTAAAATGCTGATTGATGCTGGAAAAAGCCTGGACTTCATTATTGTTCCATCCAAAGGTGGCGGGACAAATATGATTATAATGAAACCTATGGCCATCCACACAAAATTTGAAGGATTCAGCTACAAGAAGCATGTGCAGACCGCTGAAAGGAAAAAACTAAACCCTCAGGTACATGATTCATTTTTCATGGCATTGGATGTCAATACTACTGAAGATTTAGGTGAAATAATGATTCATGGTGAAAAAACACATACCCGACAATACTTAAAAGAACTTAAAGTGAATGTCGAGTCCTTCCGTGGGTCTGAAAGATTAAAAGTTACCCGGGATGATTGAATGATTGTAATGTCCATTGCAGGTGTCGACCCGTCAGGAGGCGCCGGAGTCTTTGCCGATTTGAAAACATTTCAGGCAATTGGAGTTTACGGAACAGGGATTGTCACTGCACTAACAGCACAAAACCCTTATAAATTCTTCTCAACATTGCCTGTTAATGAAAATTACATTTCTGAGCAGATTGATGCCGTTTTAGATTCATATGAAGTCGAATTCATCAAGACAGGAATGTTATACTCCCCAGAAATTATCAAACTGGTTTCAAAAAAAGTTAAAGAGTACAATTTAAAGGCAGTTGTTGACCCGGTAATGGTTGCTACATCAGGCGGTGATTTGACTAAAGAAGATCTTGCTGAAGCTTTAAACAAATATCTGCTTCCAAAATCAATATTGACTACACCGAACATATCTGAAGCTGAAAAACTGACAGGCATTGAAATTAAAACTAAAGAGGATGCCATAAAAGCTTCTGAAAAGATAATATGCAATAATCTCATCACCGGAGGACATCTGGATGGAATTAACACCATAAACATTGACGGTGAAATAACAATCAAAAAACAGGAACTGATAAAAACAGACAATCTTCATGGCACCGGATGCAATCTCTCAGCTGCAATCGTTGCTTATCTTGCAAAAAACAATGACCTTCACACATCAATCCTAAAGGCTCTGGATTATGTGTATGAAGGAATAAAAAATGGAAATTATGGAACATTAATAGCAAAAATTTAACTATTATTCTTCCATATTCAACTGTTCAACAATAGATTCTTGAAGAGCCATAAATTCAGGTGATTCTCTTTTTCTTGGCCTTTCAATATCCACTTCAATAATTTTGGCAATTCTGCCTGGTTTTTTATCTAGGATGACAATTTTATCTGCCAAATAGACTGCTTCATCAACATCGTGAGTTACAAAAACTATTGTATTTTTAAATCTTTTCCAAACCCCAATCAGCTGTTCCTGAAGACTGTGCCTATTTTGCATATCCACTGCAGAAAACGGTTCATCCATGAGCAGAATAGGTGAATGATTAAGCAATGATCTGATAATTGCAACCCTCTGTTTCATACCACCTGAAAGTTCATGAGGATAGCTATCCTTAAAGTCAATTAATCCTACACTTGTAAGGTATCTTTCAGCGGCAGCAATATTTTCTTCCTTTGAAGTACCTTTTGTCATTTCCAAACCGAAAGTCACATTCTGAAGTACTGTCAGCCATGGGAATAGGGAATACTGTTGGAAAATAACTGCCCTGTCTCCGGACGGCTTCTTGACAACTTCGCCATTTGCAACAATTTCGCCTGAAGTCGGTTGTTCAAGGCCTGCAATCAATCTTAAAAGAGTTGTTTTGCCGCAGCCGGACGGACCTAAAAGACAGACCAGTTCACCATCATTAATAGTTAAATTAATATTTTCTAAAACGGACAACTTGTCAGTTTTTTTGCTTTTAAAAGTTTTGTAAATATTTTTAACTTCAATAGACATGTGAAACACCTACCAGAATATCCTATCTTGAGCTTTGCTGAATACAAAGTCAAATACAAGTCCGATTAATCCAATTACAATCATACCAACAACAGTTGTACCTGTATCGAAAAGGTTTGTTGCAGTTAAAATCATATATCCTAAACCACTGCTTGATCCAATCATTTCTGCTGAAATGGTACACATTAGAGCAATTCCAATACCCACTTTCAATCCGGAAACAATATACGGAACAGTTGACGGCACTACCACACGTTTCAATACATTCCAATCATTGGCTCCAAGTGTTTGAGCTGATTCGACAAGAACCTTGTCTGTCCTTTTAACACCGTCGATTGTATAGACCAGAATAGGGAATACACAACCCATGAAAATGATGAATACTGCGGGGAATGTTCCTATTCCAAACCATAGAATTGAAAATGGAATCCATGCAACCGGTGGAATCGGCCTTAAAACACTGATAACAAAGGTACATAAATCTTCTAAAGTCTTATACCATCCAAGTATTATTCCTGCAGGAATAGCGACAACAGATGCTAAAATCAAACCTAAAAATACTTTATATAATGTGTCAATAGTATTTGTCAATAGTCTGCCGTTATTTATTACATTCAATGCAGAATTAACCACATCAATAGGGCTTGGCAGTATATATGAAGAAAACAATTCTAAACCATCAGTTATACCATACCAAATCAATATTAAAACAATCGGTAAAATCAACGGAATGAATTTATTCTTATAATTTTCAAACATTTAATCACTAGCTTAAATTTTTATACACTATTAATTATGCCAATTATACTATAAAAACTTTTAAAAAAAAATTGAAAAAAAAATAAAATTAAGAAGCATCAGCTACTTCAATAGCTTCAACTTCTATTTCTTTCTTGAAATCGTCATTACCTAAGACAGAACGGGTACTCAAAGCTCCAAAGAGCATTGTAGAAAGATTATGCACCATCGAAGAAGTGGATGGGGAAATAGCACCGAATACTCCTAAAGCAAGAAGAGTTCCATTTACCGCGACAATATTTTGGTAATTCTTATTGATTTTATCAAGCATTCCGACACTTAATCTTCTAAGTGTTACAAGGTCATGCAAATCATCGGAAAGCAGTGATATGTCTGCAACTTCACGGGCAATATCGGATGAATTTTTCATTGAAACGGATACATCTGCAGCTGCCAAAGCAGGTGAATCATTGATACCGTCCCCTACCATAATGACTGTTTTTCCTTCCGCTTTAAGTTCTTCAATTATTCTTGATTTATCTTCCGGAAGAACCTGAGAACGGTATTCGGTAATGCCCAATGCATTAGCACCAGCACGAGCTCCACTTTCGCTGTCTCCAGTAAGCATTATAATATTTTCAATGCCCAACTGCTTAAGCTCTTCAATAACGTATTTAGCTTCCTCACGTACCGGATCGTCAATGCAGATTATGCCTTCGAGTTTTCCGTCGATAGCCAAATAGACTACAGAGTGTTCGGCTGCATTTTTTGCAATCTTTTTCTCCTGTGTCTTTGTGACCTTAACGTTTTCATCATCGAAAAGGAAGTGTTTTGAGCCTATTACTGCGCGTTTGCCTTCATATTCCGTTACAATACCATGAGCTACAATATATTCAACTTCACTGTGGTCCTCTTCATGTTTAAGACCTTCTTCTTTAGCTTGTTTTACTATAGCTGTAGCAATGCTGTGTGCAAAGTGCTCTTCAATGCATGCGGCCATTCTTAAAATATCATCCCTTTTGTATCTTCTAGACATTGGAATTACATCAACAACCTTTGGAGTAGCATTGGTTAATGTTCCTGTCTTATCAAATACTATAGTATCGGCATTTGCATAATTTTCCAAGAATTTACCGCCCTTGACCATCATCCTATTATCGGACGCTTCCCTCATTGCTGAGATAATGGACAGCGGTGTAGTTAATTTGATTGCACATGAAAAGTCAACCATCAGCACAGACAATGCCTTTGTCGGATTTCTTGTAATCAGATAAGTTAGGGCTGTGGCGATGAAACTGTATGGAACAATTGAATCGGCTAGCTTTTCGGCCTTGCTTTGGGTATCGGCCTTAAGCTCTTCTGAATTTTCAATCAGGTCAATGATTTTGTTCAATCTTGTTTCCTTATTCATCGAATAAACTTCAACAATCAGGTTGCCCTCTTCAATTACAGTTCCAGCATGCACTGTTTTTCCAGGTCTTTTATGAACGGCTAATGGCTCTCCAGTCATTGAAGCTTCATTAACCATAGCTTCACCATCGATTACTTTACCATCAACAGGAATGACATCACCCATATGGATTTTAATCTTATCCCCTTTATCAATATCGACAGCAGGACACTGTTTTTCTTCACCGTCATCTCCTACTACCCATACAGTATCAATATTTAAAGCCAAACTATCTTTTAAAGTGCTTTTGGCTTTTTGTACTGTGTAGTCTTCCAATGCATCGGAGATTGACAATAAGAACATCATTGAACTGGCCGGTTTGTATTGGTGATGCAGCAACGCTCCTGCAACTGCAGCACCATCCAGCAAAGCAACATCAATGTCGAATCTGGTCAAACTGTCAATAGCATCCCAGATATATTTTGCAGAATGATAAATGGTTAAAGCATTTCTAAGAGGGATTGGCAGGAATATTTTATAAACTCCCCTGTGCAAAAGCATTTTAGCTAATTTTAAATAGAAATTACCGGTTATCTCATTTGAATCCTGAACCTGTGTTGGTTCGGCTTCAAAGAGATCATCGATTGTAATTCCATCGACAATATCCAATATTTTCTGTTTATTTTCAATGCCCTCATCATAGTATATTAGAATGCTTCCATTCCTATGTGAGGTATATACCTCATGTATGAAGCCTTGATTTAAAAGTAATGAAGCGATGCCGTAGCCTTCCCTTTTAGTGAAAGCACACTGACCGGAACGAAGCCTTAAGCGAGACCCCCTGTCATACATCACTTGATATTTCATTTTTTAACCTTAAAAAATAACTATTCTTTAGACTCTACGTATATTTCCTTTTTGGTTTCTGCATTAGCATCCACAACAATATCTTCAGCATTTTGTTTCATGTCTTCAAAGCATTCTTCTGCATCTCTTCTAATAGACATAACACTTGCCATGCCTTTTGTTGCTGCATCTTTTGCAGTTTTTGATTCCAATACTTTTTTACCTACAATTGCAGTAGCTATTCCTGCTGCAAAAAGTAACGCGTGTTTGTGTTCAATACATTTATCAAAAAATTCTTCACGTCTCATTTTAATACAATCCTTAAATATCCTATCAATTAAAAAATTTTAGGAAAACCTAAAAAATTTCAATTACAATTATACTATTTATGAAAAGCAATATATAAATTTTAGGCATGCCAAAACTAATTTACACCTGAATGAAAAAAATGAAATCTGAACCAGAAGATGGCGTAAATGCAAACAAAACGATGAAATTCTACAGTTCAAAACACAAACAGAAAAAACTCCTGCCAAGACGATAATTCATTAACATGAAGTTATAGTGAAAAATTATTCACAAACACTTAAATATATTAACTCTAAAAATAAAGACATACAAAAAAAGCGGTGAAATATTGAACCTGAATAAAAAATTCTTTTCAAAAATAGGATTTAACTACCTGATATATCTCATATGCAGCTTAATATTTGCACTGGTCATACTTAACCTGATTGGAAATATAGGACGGGGCAACAATTTCAATGTGCATGTTATACTGACAGCAATCTGCAATTATATACTGCCGTTTCCAATCCTTTTATTTTTAATGAGGAAACTGGACAGCAAAAGTATAGAAAAGGAGTCCTTAAGCATCAAAAAATTCTTGCTGTACTTCTGCATAAGCTTTACCCTGATGATAATCGGAAACATCATGGGGCTTGCAATTACCTCCATCATAGGAACTGCAACTCAAAGCGATATTTCAAATCCAATACAGAATTTAATAAATTCCTCTGACATAATGCTGAATCTCCTAATAATAAGCATTATGGGACCTATTTTTGAGGAACTGATTTTCAGAAAGCTTTTAATTGACAGAACCGTTAAATATGGAGCCAGAATATCAATAATACTTTCCGCGACATTGTTCGGGCTGATGCATGGAAATCTGAATCAGTTCTTCTACGCATTTCTGCTTGGCGGATTTTTCGCCTACGTCTATATGAAAACCGGAAAGGTTATCTATACAATCATGATACATATCTTCCTGAATCTGATTGGATCCGTATTGAGTTTGATTGTGGCTGAAAGCGCAGACGCCCTCATGCAGGGCTCATTTACCCCATTCAACCTAAGCATCCTGGCCATTTATATGTCAATTATCCTCATATCATTGTTTTTCGGATTGCTTGGACTGCTCAACTATAAAAAAGCAGAATTAAATAATGTAAAAACAGAAGTGGAACTGGAAAATCCAATGAAAACAGTATTCCTTAACTATGGAATGGTCTGCTATATCGGATTCACCCTACTCATAATAATCTCGGTTACATTTATGGGTTAAAAAAAAGTGAAAGAAGATTAGTCGTCTCCTCTTCCTTCTTCAATAGCTGCAGTAACACTGTTCAGTATTTGAAGTGATTTGGAAAATGCGGGCATGCCTGAAGTCAATAGAACAACCCTTAAAACATCCACAATTTCCTCTTTAGTAATCCCCAATACTTCAATTGCACTTCGGATTTGTTTTTTTGTAGCCCTAGGGTCTGCACGGGAAGCGGTAATTCCAATTGCAATTAATTTTTGAGTTTTATAATCCAAGACTTTGCCATCCCACACAGTTTCGTTGATGTTAGAAACCAAATCATATAAATCAGGATATTCATCTTCCAATTCTCGGATACCTTTTCCGTAATATACATCGCCTTTCATATAACTCTCCTCAAATAATTTTAATTAAATAATGATTTAATTTTTAAGTTATATATAATTAATAGCTATACCCCCATCTACAATACTTAAGCAATGCAATAACACAAGTCATTGTTGGAAACAATTTGATTGAAATATCATATACACAACCAATAATTAATCTAAAATTTTAGTTTACCAACTTACAAATAATGAACCCATTATTGCCATGAGTATTATTCCAATTATTAAAAATTTTGTTAAACCATTCTTTTCTTTTAATTCGAATGGTAGAATTTTATTTGCTATGTCTGGAGACAATATAAATGAAACGATTAGTAATGAGCAAATGAAGTAGATTAAGTAACATATGTCTAAGTTACTTTCTGCAATGCTTGATATAACTTTCATTAATGAAAATCCAATTAGATGGCAACTTATAAGACTTCCAAAAATATAATAAATAGCAGGATGATATCCTATAACATATTCTATAATCATATTCCCATTTTTATCTTTAGTTACTAATTTGCGACTGTTCTCATTTTTATAAACATTAATTCTTAAAAACATGAAAAATGCAGGGTATAATGCTGCTAAACAAAATCCAATGGCAGAATATATCCCTCCTTGACGTGAAGCAATTGGATAAATAATAAAAGCAAATGCAATACTTGCAGGAATGAAAAATAAAACTACCCCCCCCCTGATAAGATAGGCCTTTATATTCTTCATAAAATAATCCATATTTTCCATCAAGATAATCACGATTATAAACTATTATTGCTGATAATAATGTAAGTATTGTAAAACCGATGATAATATTAAATACAAATGAGGCAGGCAAATCTACGATTAAGAATAACACTAATGATATAACAAGTCCAATTAGTTCTAAAAAAATAGATCCTGAAATCATATAAGATTTCAATTCATTTTTATCTAAAGTGGACCAAACATTACTAATATTTTTAATTAATTCTTCAAGCAAGCACATCACATTTATTAATTTGAATTTCGATAAAATGAATAATATTTATTTCAGCACATATAATTATTACTAAAAAAAGGAAACGAAATTATAAAAGATTAATAAACAAAAGTAATCCATAATTCGATTATAATCGGAAACATATAATACAAATCCAAAAAAACCTGAAAAAAGTAAATGGATTGTTACAAATTGATATTTTTCAACTTAACTAACTCTTCTTTTAATTCAGGAACTTCAACTGTCAATGCATACCACATAACATCAAATTCTGCGGATTCATATTTATGAGTCATGATATTACGCATATCCTTAATACTACGCCAAGGAATATGATTATAATTTTCTTTAAAATCATCAGATAACCTATCAACATTTTCCCCAATCTGGATAATGCACATACTGCAAGATAATTGAAAGATATCATTTACAATGAATTCATCATAATTGGAATCAAATTCATTAAGAATTTTTTCAACTTTATCACAATAATCAATAATGTTATCAAGATATTCTAAATCCCTATTTCCCATAAATTAAAACCTCATCTTTGCATATTTTTTCTAAAAATTTTTTGTTATGTGAACTTGTTGTTACAACATCAACATTACATTTTAAAGATTGTTCCAAATCATGAATAAAATCAACGAAATCTATTAAACCTTTGATTTCACCTTTGTTTATTAATAAATCAACATCTGATTCATCAGTTGCTTCACCCCGTGCATAAGATCCAAACAGACTCATTCTAGAAACACCATATTTTTCTGCAATAGGTATAGTTTTTTCCTTTATTTCATCGAGAGTGTAAATCATAATAAAACCACCGATTATAACTTTTATAAACATGAAATCATTTAAAGTTCTATAATAATAAACATGAGTAAACTATAATTCATTGAACATATTTGAAACAAATATTTGATTTAAATTAAAGAAACTCTAAAAATATCCCAGCTAAACTTGTTATGTATATTTATCTTTTAATAATATATAATTACTTCCACAAAAGATTATGAAAAACATTAGAAATCCAAATATATACTATAATCCAAAAACTCTTTGGAAACATAATACTCTTTTTAATTCAAACGCACAATTAACAAGTGAATGAAATATTTAATTATTTTAAATTTCAAAAAGTAGTGTAGAGAGAACAAAAGTTATACAACTATCACATGAGTTTTCATATAACTCCTCTCCAAAATAATTTTAACTAATTAATGATTTAATTTTTAAGTTATATATAATTAATAGCTATTTCATAAAAATGAAAATGTTTTTGGAGGTATATAAATTACGTCATCCTCCTTTTTTACAGAAGAGTAGTTATTTGCAACCACTATACCATATTGACAATTATATTTGTTGATGGCATGTTTAATCTGTAGTTTCTTTTTCTTTCCACGACCTACCTCGATTGGAATGATGTTTTCGCAATCTTTTTGAATCAGAAAATCAACATTTCTTTTTTTGTCGGCATCATAATAGATAGTGAAATTTGTGAATTGATTATTGGATAAGTTAAACAAATTTGATGCAACTAGGTTTTCAAGAAGGAACCCTTCATAATCATCACTTCCAAGCAATGGGTTTCCCACTTTGGTTGACAGGGCATGTCTGATGCTGGGTGTTGCAAAATAATATTTCCATGATTTTTTAACCCTTTTGGCTGAACCACCATACGGCTCACAATGGAAAATCAGATGGGTCTTTTCAAGCAAATCCAATATCTTATTTACATTTGCAGTTGATGTTTTCAAGTAATTTGCCAAATTCGCTTGTGTTAATTCTCCAGGCTGTTGGAGAGCAAAATATCTTAAAATACGCTTTGCATTGGATTGGTTTTCAGATGAAAGCTCTTTTATTTGCGGCATGTCTTTTGTAATGACCCTTTGTGTAATTTCAACCAAATCCTCACATATTTCCCTATGAGACTTTTTGTCAAACAATATTGGAAAACCACCGAATTTAAAATATTCCTCCCAATCTGTAGAAGAGTAATCCAAGCAATTGGTCAATAAGTTATTTGCTTTAAATTCTGATGATAAAACATTATTAATATCTCCAACGAATATCAAATCTCTTAAATCAGCAGACAAACAACTTACGTCAATACCATATTTTAATTTTAAATGCTGTGTGTAGTTTAGAGGAGTTATGGATTTTTTACGCATTCTTCTTGCAAGATCATCACTGCGTTCCAAATGAAGAGCCGAAGAACCTGTAAATATCATGAAAATATTATATGATTTATCGTATATTACTTTTCCAGAGGAAGCCCATTTTTTATCGATTTGTGATTCATCAACGAATATGAAAACCTTTTCATCTAAATTTCTCAAGTTTGCATGAAATATGTTTTTCAGGTATACTTCAACCATCTGTCTTATATTGCATTCAACCAAATCATTTAAATCATCAAAGGAAATGTATAACACATTATTGGGAGGAATATTCTTTTCTTTTAAGAGATATTCATATACCTGTAGAATCAATGTTGTTTTGCCAACACCCCTAAGACCTGGCAAAACTATAATCTTATTTGAAGTATCTTCTTTTAAAAAAGTATCCAAGTATCCTTTTATCTCATCCAATTCTTCTCGGGAGTTGAATTTCATATTATTGTTAGATAACTCTTTATTTAAGATATTGGGAACATCAGTCAATTCATCTTTAATGAAATTTGCGATTAATTCTTCCTTTTCAATCATAGCAACATCCTCATTATTATATTCAAATATTTGAATTAACATATATAAATAATTATTCAAATATTTAAATAGTTATTTATAAAAAATTATTCAAATATTTGAATAAATGTATTTTAACTTAATTCTTAATTAAATACTAATTCTTCAGATATATATTAAATTAATCAATTTATATAGTTTTTGTTTGAAATAAAATCAATATTATTAAACTAGAAGAATATTCGAATATCAGACAACTTTTAAAGTAATTTCATATCGACATTGGCGTGACAATAATTGCTTTTCATCGATTGTTTGTAATAATTTTAGTATCTTACACTGCAACTTTTCCAATAACAGAACAATAGTTGCATTAATATCTTTGGCTCAAGTTATGGTACATGATTTGGCGTTCCAGCCGATACATTTTATCCAGCATAGATGAAAATATTCAATTATCATGAATTCTAAAAAAAGTAGTGTAGAGAGAACAAAAGTTATACAACTATCACATGAGTTTTCATACAACTCTTTCCAAAATAATTCTAATTAATTAATGATTTAAATTTCAAGTTATATATAATTACTACCCATTTTTCTTTTCCAGCTTAAGAAATGTGTATGTACAACTGAAAAAACAATTGATTTATAATATCAATGCTTTTAATACTAGAAAGGTTTCATTAAACTGTACCTTTGAACTTACTTTTGATTTAAATCACAACCAACACCAATAATCATAGGAGGAGATAGATGCATCACCATACCCCATGATTCTGCAATCATATGGCAACAACATTTATATAGTAGTTATGAATATATATTCATAATACCTGAAGATAAATTTGGGGAGAATAATATGGTAAGGCCTAAAAGAAGAAGAAGAGTAGTTACATGTCACAAACATGAGTTGAACAGGAATCAGGACCCTGTTGAATTATCAGTAGATGAGTTTGAAGCCATCCGATTTAAAGACTATCATGATATAAAGCAAACTGAGGCTGCTGAATTCATGGGAATTTCACAGTCAACTTTCCACAGAATCCTAAATTCCGCAAGACATAAACTGGCCACATCTTTAATTGAAGGCCGACCAATAGTTGTTGTAAAAGGTGATACAATGATTGATCCGAACAAATACTTATGCGAAGACTGTGGTTTTCAATGGTCAAATCCAGAAAAGGAATACGAAGAATGTCCTGATTGCAAATCAACAAACATTCGCAAATTAAACACAAACAATAGAAGAAATCAAATGTCAAATGACACATGCAGCTGCCCTAATTGCGGTTACAGTGAACCAAAAATTAGAGGCGTCCCATGCAGAACAAAAATCTGCCCTGAATGCGGTTCACCACTACAGGGAAGAGGATTATGCAATATTTAAATAAGAGATGATTATAATGGCTGACAATCTGGAATATATCTGCAAAGAATGCGGATTCAATTGGATAACATTAAACGGCGAACATGAAATGTGTCCGAAATGCCACAGCAAAACAATAGACTATATCGGGGAAGTGGAAGGCTTGGATATCGATTCAATATTGAATCACAACAAAAGGATGGGAGGATGCTGCGGATCCGCCCGTGGAAGAGGTCCGCTGACATGTGGAAAACCGTATCCTGATCACCATGACCCTAATATCCCACATGACCCTGAAAAATGCTGTGGACACAGAGTATGCTAAAAAACATACTCTCATTTTATTATTTTGGAGGTTAAAAAAAATGGCTGATATTATAATAAACACCGACAAATGTGATGATTGCGGAGACTGCTCAGACATCTGCCCTATGGAAGTTCTGATTCTTAAAGACGGTAAACTAACCATCAATGAACCTGAGGAATGCAGCTACTGTGAAACCTGTGTAGACATATGTCCCAACGAATGCATCACAATCAAATGAAAATTCAAATCATTCCTTTTATCATCATATTTTTTTAATCATATGATAATGATAAATCCGAAAAAAAATAAAAAAAATGATGATTTGCATCATTTAACTATTTGAATTTAAATACTTATCAAATTTCAAGTATATATTCTCTTCAAATTGTGCAAATCTCTTTTTAACTTTTAATTTTCTGAATAATAACTCTCTTATCCAATCAACTAAACCACAAACAACAAATATTCCTGCTCCAATAAGAATGACACTTATAAACAATGAAATTGGATCCATGTGAGCTATAAATTCAAATTTTTTATCAAAGAAGAAATGTGCAAGTGACATGTTATTGTGTATAAGATAGACTGCAAAACAGACCGGAGTAAAGAATTCTATAACAGATATGACGGCTGATTTAGTAATATTCATTTTTTTAAAGAAACAGAATAATGCAATACCTCCAATGAAATATAATGGAGATAAATAACAATTAAATGAATATATGTTAAATCCAGGTTCTATTAAACCGGATACATCAAGCACATACCTCAATATCCAGGATATTAAAAAACATGCAACATAAATCAAAAGCCATTTGTAATTTTTAAACATTTTAAATATTTCATATTTATGTATAAGGCCGCCAGTGTAATATAACACTAAAAACCATAAAACACTGTATCCCTGATTAAGAGTAAATGCCATATCCTGATTTAAAATTACAGGCAACAGTGAAAATATAATGAATAAACTTAAAAATACTGACAAATCCTGTTTTTTAGTAAAATGTTTCAATCCTAAGTTTATAAACGGTGAAAGCAAAAACATTCCAACATATGCTGTGAAGAACCAATATCTACTAAATTGAGCTTTAGTAAAAAATGTAGGAATAATTGCTTTCCAATATTGTTCCAAACCAATTTCATTAGGAAATATAAATTTCAGCGCGATTATAATAATTATGGAATAAAATAAAACCTCCGCCCATAGCGTTAATAAACGATAATATCTGGTCTCTTTACCATAATAGACATAACCTGTTATCAAAACAAAACAATTAACAGCAACCAACAGTATTGACTCTAATAACCATGCTGATTCATATTGTAGTGAAAGCGGTACAGTAGCACCAATTACGCCTCCCTGACCCAATATATGAACCATAGGCACCATCAACATGGATACAACCCTAAGCAGGTCTATTCCATAATCCCTTTAGTAACACTTATATTAACACTCATAGTTCATCCCTCATAGATTTTAAAAAAAATATGTACAGAATAACAATCCTTAATAATAATATTATTTTCATAATCATTAAATTTATTGTTAATCCATAGAAGATTGAGCATTTGCTTCATGTCAGATTGGGACTGAAAAAAATGAAAAGATTAAAAAAAATTAGATAATCAAATAGTCCCGAGCGGAGTCGAACCGCTGTCTTTGGGTCCAGGGCCCAAAAGGATTGCCGCTACCCTACGGGACTATACAATTATTTTTTTAGAAATCATCATATATAAAACATATTGTTAATACTAAAAACAATGCAATTCAATGCAGAACCCCTATCCGAACATCAAATACGGTGTTTCGAATTTTTTCAATGAATACTCCTTTAATAAACATTTTCGGAAAATATACATAGGTACAGTTAACATATCTTCTATTATGTTTGTCAACTAATCAATTTGACAATAATAATGAAATAATAATAATAGGTGACAAAAGTATGTTAGAGGAATATTTGCCCTTTATGGGGCTAATAATTTTTGGAAACATTGAAAACCTGATTTTGGCATCACAGGGCGTTGTTAAGGGAGTGGATCCTAAAGTATTAGGTGGTTTGAGCATAATCGTTGTTATAATCTGGCTGGTGCTGGGTACAGTTTTGACTGATGCTGCAATGCAATATTCAAACATCATAAACTTTATCGGAGGACTTGCAATATTCCTATTAGGTATTCAGGCGGTTTATGGAGCGGTGAAAAATATCAAATCAAAAGGTGGTGAATAATCATGGTTGAATTAAAGGAATATGCACAATTTTCAACTTTGCTTATTTTTGGAAACATTGAAAACCTGATTTTGGCATCACAAGGCGCTACAGCTCATGTAAATCCCATCATTCTTAGCATCTTAAGCATAATTGCCGTCATAATATGGCTTTTAATTGGAACATATGGAACTCAAATGGCCATTAAATATGCAGACTACATTGAAATCATCGGCGGCGTTGCCATTATCATTTTAGGTATTGAAGCAATGCTTGAAGGTGTTGGAATGATTTAATTATCCTTTAAAATTTTACATATTAAGTTAAAATGAGAAAAAGACTATTCGTCCTTTTCTTCATTGGATTGAAAAATCAGCTATTGAGTCATTTTCAACTGCATCTTTCAATCTTAAACTTTTTTCAACATCGATTGCTAATGCATCACAGTCAGCTTTAATGGCATCCAAATGCATTAGAATTCTTTCTTTTTCCTGGTTAATTTTTTTTATATTTTGATATGGATAAATGCATTCCTTAAACATTCCATAATCCACGGTAGTGTAAGGATATTCATTTAACTGCTTACATACATTTTTTAAAATACCGTATAGAAATTTGTTCATCTCGACTTTTACTTGCTCTTTAATCATTTTATCGCTGTCAAGATTTTCTCTCATCAGACGGTATATTTCATTTTTAGCGAATGGCAATTTTTCTTTTTCATTAATCCTTTTTTCTTCAGACATAATTTAACCTCAATTGGTGATGGCCAACACACATTCTTAAAAATCGCAGCAACATGTGCGTCTAATAATATATTGTGTTTAACTCATATATAAATGTATCGTTTAAATTAAAATAATGATAATTTATTTAACTACTTAATGATATAAACTACAAAATAAATTAATCTAAAATTAATTATTATTATATTTAATAATATGTAAAAAACCAATTGATAAAAATGATGATAACTAATAAAAATATACATTAAAACAATCCATCATTCAATATAACACTATGGCAAATAGGAGATCTTCATGTATGACCAACCTATGAGAAATTAGAAAAATATTCAATCACCAACGAGTTTTGATTGAAATTAGTTTAACAGGACCAATTTGAAAAAGACACAATATTGATAGGATTCACTTTAACATTTAGACTAAAATTTGTTAATTTAATGAAAATTAATTAATTTTATAGGCAGAACTATGGAAAAGCTTTAATCTTACATTAGTTATATAATTAAACAAATAATGTAAATGGAGGTGAAAAATATGGCAATTCCTAAGGCTCCTGTAAAAAGGATTATCCAAGAAGCTGGTGCTGAGAGAGTAAGTGCTGATGCAGTAGACGCATTAACTGAATTCTTAGAAGATTACGCAGAAGACATATCTAAAAAAGCAGTTACCTATGCAAAATATGCAAAAAGAAAAACTGTAAAAGCAGAAGATATTGCTTTAGCTATTGACAGTTCCACTTCTGAAGCTCCTGAAGATAAAAAAATTAACATTATGGATTTAATCAAAAATGTATTTGAAGCCGCATCAGAAGGACAAGGCATTGAAGACATCATTAAATCATTCCAGAAAATGGAAAAAAAAGAATGAACTGACAAAGATGAATATTAATTCCGGATTAAAATTATTGATTTGATTTAAATCATATAGTTTTAATTATTTGCAAGTTTTTCTTGCAAATTTTTTATTTTTTAAGATCAATAGCTATTTTTTATCTTTAAATTAATTTTCTGGTGGAAATCAGAAAAAAAATACACCAAATATAAATAAGTTTTTTGACAGAAATCTGCTTAATAAGACTATTATGGGAATGTATGATATGGCCAATTTTTGTACTAACTGTGGAGCTAAAATAGATGAATCAGATAATTATTGCGGTAATTGCGGAACTAAAATAGACAAATCTGACATAAAACAGAATAAACATCCATCAAAATCCCTGGCTGATAATATAGAAAAAGAAATGATCAGTACAGAAATGGAAGAGAATAAAATGACTCGCGGAAACTATTGCAATTTGAATTGCATACATTGCTACGAAGAATTTTTAGATAGTGAAGGCGCAATAGAGGGTGATTTTAGCAGTGGCGGGATGGTTGAGTATTACTGCAATTTAGGCCATCCTGTAGTTTACGGAAGTTTTTGTGAAGATTATGAATGATAAATATGGCATCAATTGTGCAATAATCTCCCAACGCCTACAAACAGAAGATTTTCAGGACAGATATCTCCTAAATACGTATGCAAGGATTGAACCGGCAAAATTCTGCCAAACGGAATAAAGTGCACCTGGAACGGTTGCTTGAGACAGACTCGGAAAATGAGTCTTTGCAAGGCCTGTGGACAAACCTGAATTTTGAAAAGCCAGCTCAATGGCTACTGTGACAATTTGCTTTCTATCCATTCCAGCAAGATGGCCCACTGCAAATCCAAGCAGCATGGCAAGGAAATACTGTAGAATAATGACAACAATTATTATTGCTGAAGATGTCAATATTGCTTGTTTGTTGACACCAATTACACCTGCAACAATTAAACAAATTACAATCGATGATATTGCAGGCAGATAATCCTTTAGTCTTTCACAGAAATCAGGGAATTTGTAATTTAATATTAAACCTAAAACGATTGGAATAATCACGATTTCAATTATTGAAATGAACATGTCAACCGGATTAAACTGAATCTGATTGCCAATTAACAGTAATGTGATTAATGGAGTTAATATCGGTGAAATCACAGTGGAAAATGCAGTTAATGAAACGGACAATGCCACATCTCCCTTGGAAAGGAATGTAATGACATCGGAAGCTGTTCCTCCAGGCACAGTTCCAACCAATATAAGTCCAACAGTCAACGCAGTATTTAAAGAAAAGAATTTTGCAAGCGCCAATGCCAAAAGAGGCATTACCGCATATTGCGCTATAAGTCCCACAGAAATTTCCTTTGGATTTTTAAATACTCTGATAAAGTCATCCGCCTTCAAAGTGGTTCCCATTGTGAAAAGAACAATGCTTAAAAGCAGATTCAATATGTTTATGCCGTTATAGTCACTTAAAACCCATTGAAATGCATTTGGATAAACCAGTGAAATAACAACTGCCAGAAAAATTATTATGAAAAAATATTTTTCGATAAATTTAAAAATCCTCTTCATGATAAAAGTATTAGATTTAACATATTAAAAAAATTATGCATTGAACTAAAAAAATCATGCATGGTTCCACATCCCGGTTTAATCGTTTAATAGGTTTCTTATAGAATAAATAGAACAGCATATGAACTTTTCATGCATGAAGCTAACCTGCATGCTTTAAAAACATTAAATCAGAAATATTATCTTTAATCAAATTCCTGCTTAAGAAACGGATTATCCTGCAATTACGGCTACATTGCCCTCATAGGTGCAACCCTGATATTTTCCATCACCGGCAAAGGTAAAGTTTCCATAATAATTTCCGTTCTTTGCGTCAGGCACATATTCTGCATGCTCTATCGTGAATTCACCATTTTCATCAGTGACGACATCAACAAGAGTGCCCATATCATTACCCGGCTTGTGATATGTGATTGTCTTATTTGCCACACCATAGCTGTATGCATCCATCAAAACTCCCGAAAAGGTTTCGTTTTCGGCAACTTCAGTTTCATTGATAAGTATGAATGTAGCCACATTGTTGTTGAACTGGAACCAAAAGACTCCCACGCATATGACAAGAGCAATCAGCAAAATAATTAGATAGTAACTTTGTTTTTCCATATTGATCCCTTGACAATATATTGAACCTTTTCTAAAATAAACTTAACTTATGATGAAGCGAATTTGCATTGAACCCTGTCGCTTTACAATTCCTTTAAAGCATTGCGGGCAACCCATTTGCTTGATTTGTCATCCATTTCAAGAATTTCATTTGCAAGCCCAATAGCTTTCCTGTTGTTTTCCAAGCTTGACTTGCCTATTTGTCTTATTGCCCAGTTGACGGATTTCTTGACAAAGTTGCGGTTATCCCTGGAACCTTCCTTGAGAATTTCAAAATACTTGTCAAAATCAGCATCCTTTTCATGAACTGCCAGAACGGCTATTAGGCTGAATGCAGTCCTTTTTATGAATTCCTCATCTGAATTGCACCAGATGAATATATTGTCCCTGGCTTGCGGAATGAATCTCAGAAGGTTGATGCATGCCTGGTCCACCAGGTCCCATGAATAGAATGAATTGACCCACTCGTCCAATTGGCTTGACGTTACCTTTTCCGGATCTTCGACAAGGGTTGCCAAAAGGTAGGTCTCATGATATCCATGATTCCAAAGCTGCAATGCAAGTTCATGGTTTTTACCGCAGGCCTTTGCGATTTTCCTAATCTGAGGAAGTCTCAATCCATAACTTTTAACGTAGCGGATGCCGAATCTTTTCATGTTTTCGGCAAAATCCTCATTTGAATTTTCTTCCAATTCATGAATAATGTCATCAAAATCCATTCAATCACTTAAAATAGCTTCACGGACTTTATCAACAGCAATTTGCTTTTTAGCAGGGAACGCTGCAATCTTAATTTTGAAATGAATCGCATCGCCCTTATCAAGAATGGTCATTTTTTCATCAAGAGCATCTTCCTTATCGAATCTTAAAAACCAGTTCCCCTTTTCATCGATTTTACGCTCTAAATCACTGTTTAATTTATCCAAATCAACAGATTCTAAAAGTTTGTTAAAAAAAGTCTTTGTATATCTTTTTTTGGAAACGACACCTGATAAAATAATTATCCTGTCTTCCAGTAGTCCTTCCGCCTCTTCGGCTTCGATTTCGGCTTCGGGAAGTAAATTTAAAATAGCTTGAGAAATCTCATCGACGCTTTCATTTTCATAAACGAAAGCCCTGAATTTAATATTATGAATCATTTTTATCAAAAAGGAATGAAGAAAAATTAGATTTTTCTTCTTCTAGCTTGTTCTGAGCCTTTTCCTTTAGATTTGATTCCACG
>NZ_SUTI01000002.1:99073-161635 GCF_015062985.1 Methanobrevibacter sp.
TACCAGCACTAGTTAAGCCTCTGAGAGCTCTGTTAGTGTGTTTTTTGGAGCAAATCCAATTGATTTTTTTATCGTTGATAATTGAAGGACTGTTTGGATCAACTAAAATTACTTCGTAATATTTATATCTACCGTCAGACCATACCCAGTAAGAGTTTAAAACTTCTAAGTTAGGGTATTTTTTGCCTACACGTTCTTCAGCAATTCTTTGAATAGATTTAGCTTGGGTAATTTTGTTTACACCCATTCTTTTAGGTTTACGACCGTTGAAACGGCGAGTTTTTCTTCTTCCACCACGTCTTACTCTGGTCCTTACTAAAACGAAACCTTTTTTAGCTCTGTAACCTAAACTTCTAGCTCTGTCGAGCCTGGTTGGTCTGTCAATTCTTTGAACTGCTTTTTGTCTTCTCCATTTAGGAGCTCTTTGCCACATGAGTTCACGTACGTAAGACTCATCTGGGTTTTTCCATGCTTCTCTTATATATTTGTACATAAATAACACCTTTTTGTTCAGCCACTTGGGCCACATCCATATGGGAACTTATCCCAAAAAAAGTAATTATCACTGCCATAAAAATAACAGTAATCAAATATTTGTTTTATGCATTTATAAAAGTATCGTTAAAAATGGAAAAAATCGGGAAAAATCAGTCATAATAATTTTTTCATTGCATCCTCAAACTTGTCTGTGATGGCTTCCCAGTCATTGGATTTCACATATTCCCTTGCCTTTGAAGAAATTTCCCCATACCTGCCGCTGGCCAAAATTTCTCCAGCCTTATCCAAAACCTCACTTGCTTCCTGAACATATTCAATTCCATTGCCATAGCCGAATTCCTTTGAAATTCCAGGAAGTTCAGTTGCAATGACAACTTTTTTCATCGCCAGATACTCATAGAGCTTAATCGGAACTATATCCTGCATTATCTCTTCATCGATGTATGCTGGAAGAAGGCAGAAATCGGCTGAAGCCAAAAATTCAGGTATCCTTTCAAATGGCTGCTTTCCTGTCAGGATAAGCTGATTTGATATGTCATACTCATCCCTTATCCTGCACATCTCATCATACGCATCCCCGTCACCGACGACCAAAAGCTTATAGTGTGGATACTTCTCCTTATTTTTTCCCAATTCGCGTGCAAGTTCCTTCATTCCGGAAAATTCGTAAATCCACCCCATGAAGAAGAGCACTATATCATCCTTGGCTATGCCATATTCTTCACGTATAACGGAGTCATCAAGATTGGGGTCGTAGCTTGCCAGGTCAATTCCCGCTTCTATCAGGATTGTGGATTCCGGCTGTGCACCAACAGAATATGCAAATTCCGACAGCCTTCTGTTAATCGTGATGACAAGATCAGCATTGCGAATGGTCCTTTCTGTGAAGAGCTTTCCCAATTTCTGAAATGCCTTCTCCGGAATCAATTTGTATATCACATCAATGAAATAGTATACGAACGGAATGCCATTTTTTTTGGCTATCCTTGATGCATTATATGAATTCAGAATGCCCAACGCCAATATTATATCCGGCTTGAACTCTTCAACCTCACGTTCAATTTCATTTTTATGAGTAAAAAACAGTGCTGCATAGTTAAGGCCCTTGATTTTAATGAACCCCGGCCGTATAACATCAATATTAGCTCCTGGCTTGATTTTTGAAACGTTTTCATGGATCTCCCTGTGATAAATCAAACCGCCGCCATCATCATTTGGCCAGTCGATTGGATAGTCGATAACCCTTATCTCATGACCCCTCAAGGCCATTCTCTCCATCAGATGGTGCTGCTGGTGCGGATTTCTCTCCAGCCAATCGGATTCCTGAACAAGCAATATTCTCATGAGGTAATATTTATTATTGAATAGATATATAAATTATCTATAGGAGTGCTAACATGAAAATGCCCGATGAAATCAACCCAAAGCTGCTTGCGCCATGCGGCATAAACTGCATAAGCTGTGAAAAATACCAAAATCCATGTGCAGGCTGTCTGATCAGTGATGATGGGAAAACAAAGGCCAGTTTAAAATGCAAGATTAAAACCTGCTTTGACAGCAAGAATTTCAGCTATTGCGGTCGCTGCAGCGAGTTTCCATGTCCCCAAATCAAAAAGCACTCAAAGAAGTATGTGAAAAGACATGATTTGAATACCTTGGACAGCGCCAAAAGAATCAAAACTACAGGCATTGGACGCATGATGAGCCATGACCGTGAAAAGTGGTTGTGCCCTGAATGTGGAGGGGTTGTGAAATTCCAAAGCAAAACCTGTAGCGAGTGCGGTTTTGAAGTTGATTAAAAACATTAACAATATTGTAAATACATATGTTTTATATTTCATTTTAACCCCATAGTATTAAATTTTCTTTTCTAAAATGATAGATTAGCCATCATTTAGTAAATAAATTGAATTATTTACAAATACCATTTTATTTCTATTAATATATAAATCTTTATATTGATGATTAGAAATTTTTATTTTTTATATATTTATGAAGAATATTATTATTAAATATAGAACTAATGTTCAGAAATTAAATCATTTTTTTAAAAAAAATAATAAATTATTATCCTCGTAAAAAATAAAAACCCATTTTCAATTAAAAATTTGAAAAAAACAAGATATTTTTTAATTGATTAATAAAATTAAAAATTTATAAGAATAATTTATTAAAATTTGATAACATTAGTTGTTTGTTCAATATTCTTTATTGAATTTTGATTCATCGTGAAAATCACAGTTATTATTTGTTCTTGTTTAGAGAAACAATCATCAAATACATACTTCCATATGGCTTATTGGAATTAATCTGTTGCGCATTAACTTTTCGGTTATGGTTGTTTTTTCATAGCTCCCGTATCTAAACACTTATTTTTGATTTTCTTTTATTTTCTGTTCCAATTCATCGAGTTTGTTTTTATATTCCCGCAATTCCCGTGACAATTCAATTATTCTTTCGGTATGCGCATCAGTAATATCCATATTGGTTGAAATATCATTTTTAATTTCAGTTAAGGCTTCCTCTTTTTTCTCGGTTAGGAACATGGTGAACAATATTATTCCAAGTACTGCAGTAAATGTCATTGGAGCATAAAGTGCATTGGCGATGACTAATCCCTGGCCTCCAGGGGTCAAAATAGATACTATAAACATGTCGAATCCACTATAGAGAAACATCAATAGTGCTCCGTTAAATGGAGTTAAAAATCTGCCATCACTCCATTTATAGACAATTCCCCCTACAAAACCGCATAGTATTGTTGCAACGGCACATGGAAGCGCAGTAGGCCCTCCAAGGAAGTATCTCCAAACACCGGATACCAATCCAACTGGAATTCCGACATATGTTCCTGCGAATAATGATGCAATCATCACAACCAATCCTCTTGCATTGGCAGGTATTCCATTTACATCCAGAGTGAAATAGGATGATAAAATTCCAAGTATTGAAAATATAAAGACTTGCCATATCAGGGTGTTTCTTGAAGTCTTGCCCCTGATGGTAGCCTTGAAACTTTTGGATTTAGTAGCTACGAATGTTAAAATCAATATCACAGATAACATCCTAAACATCTCTAAAAACGGAGCCCACAATGACTCCCCATTTGTAGATTTGTTAAAATAAGAAACAGTAATGCTCAGCAAACCAATAATTACCAGATATGCGATTTCATAAATCGATCCATCAGTAGCCTCTTTGAGTTTTGGAAGCCTGGTTGAGATAAATCCTAAAATGATGATTGCTGAGATAATAGTTCCCAACTCATGCAATACGGAAACATCCACATGTTTTACAATAGTCATATATCCAAAGAGATTTATGAAAAGAAGAATATTGAATATAAACAAAATTGTCAATACGGCTGCTATTTTTTTATCGTTATTCAAGTTACTTTTAAATTTGTCAATCATGGAATTTCATGTAACACTTTTATGATTAACGATATATTAAATTTTTGACATTTGAGTGTGAAAACTGATGAATACCTGAAAGACAAACATAAAGTTTAGCTTGAAGTGCTTATTTAAATTGTAAGATATGGGTTATATGGAAATTTCACCATATATTCAATGTTGTTCACCATTTTTTAATTAGTTAAAACATATATAATGGCATTTACATAATTATTACATATTGGTGATTAATATGGACGTTAAGAAATTATTAGGAATTTTTTTTATAATATTGGGTATAATTTTTGCAGTTTACCCCATCTATAGTGCACAGGCAGTGTCCTGGATTGCAGGAATATGTTTAATCGCATTCGGATTTGCTTCCATTATTGACGGATTTTCAGTATGGAGCATGATGGCTCATGTTTCACTGCTCGATATACTGCTTGGAATCTGTGCAATATTGCTGGGATTACTATTCATATATAAAATAGATGCATTGTCTTTCATTGTTGCATATCATTTCTACTTGATTGCATTTGTATTGATATTCATTGGTATTTTCGGAATTTTCTTCGCATTGGATACATTATCCAGAATAGTATCAGTACTGGTTTTAATCCTGGGTATAGTGACTGTTTATCTTGCTTTCGCATCACTTGCACAACCTTTATATGTTGCAATTATCGTTGGAATATGTTTGATTATGGAAGGAATATTATTCCTGGCGTCAGGGGTTGCTGAAAGCAATTAAGTAGGGGATTAATATGGATAAGGAAACAAAACAACGTTTGGGCGAAATCAGAGCCGCCCTTAAAAAATACGGCTTCGACAAGATTTTAGGCGAAACCGCAAAAAGCAAAATAAGAAGAAGCGATGACGATGACGAATCAAACAGTCTTTTATTGGATGATGAGATTCCCGTTAAATTAAGGCTTATGCTTCAGGAATTGGGAACCACTTTCATCAAATTAGGCCAGCTGTTAAGTACAAGACCTGATGTTGTCGGAGAGAATATTGCAACTGAATTGGCCAACCTGCAGGATGACAATCCGGCAATAACATATGAACAGGTCAAAGCAATAGTTGAAAGGGAACTCAACGGCAATATCGATGAGTTGTTTGAGGATTTCCATCATGAACACTTGGCAACCGCATCCATAGGTCAGGTCCATGAAGCGAAACTAATCACCGGAGAACGTGTTGCAGTCAAAATCCAAAAGGAAGGCATCACTGATAAGGTTGACCTTGATTTAAGGATAATGAAATATATCGCCAACCGTGCAGATAAATGGAACGCCGATTTAAGAAAAATAAACCTGCCGGGAATTATGGAGGAGTTCGACCGTTCAATTCATAAGGAAATTGACTACAACAATGAATTCATGAATATGCAACGCATAGAAATGAATTTTGTGGACAATCCATCAATTCACATTCCGGAAACATACCCTGAATATTGTTCCTCAAAAGTCTTGACAATGGAATTCATTGAAGGTACAAAACTGAATGACGTTTATGCAAGCACAGGTGATGAATTCGACAAAAAGCTTTTGGCAAAAAATGTGCTTGATTCATATCTTCAACAGATATTCATTGACGGTTTCTTCCACGGAGATCCTCATCCAGGAAACATTATGATTTTAGACGATAATGTCGTTTGTTATCTTGATGAAGGTATGATGGGATTCTTGGATGAAGAATTCAAACGAAACCTTTCCGAAGTAATGCTGTTATTTGTAGACCAGGACGTTGACGGATTGATAAATCAGTTAATGTACATGGACATATTGGATTATGATATCGATACCGCAACATTGAGAAGGGACATGAACGATATGTTCGGAAGGTATTTCGGCGTTTCCCTTAATCGTTTCGATGGAGTATTGGAAGAACTGCTTGGCCTTATGCAGGACTATGGAGTCATTATGCCAAATGAAGTCGTTACAATGGCAAGAGGATTGTCAATGATTGAATCCATTGCAAAAAATCTTGATCCTGAAATCGATGTTTTCGCATCAATCAAACCTGTTGCTGCAGAAATTGCCAGACAAAAAATGAATCCTAAAAACTATTTAAAAGGCAAGAAAAGCAACATAATCATGTATGGGCATATGCTTCAGTCAATGCCTAAACTTCTAACAAGACTCATTCACAAGATTGAAAATGAGGAACTGCAATTAAGGCTTGAAATCGACATTAACGACAAGGTTTCAATAATCGCATTGATATGTGCCCTTATAATCGGTTCTTCAGTTGTTTCATTCGGACCAAGAGTCTTAGACATGCCGCTGATTTCTTTAATAGGATATATAATAGCCATAATCCTAAGCATAATTGGCATTAAGAAATTTATGTTAAAATAGATATGGGGAAATAATCTTTCCTCAAACTCATTTTTTTTTGAATTAAAAATTAGATAGATATTGCAGCAATACTGCCGTCAATAAAAGGGGTTGTGAAATTCCAAGGCAAAAGCTGTAGCGAGTGCTGTTTTAAAGTTGATTAAATTTAAAATAACACCAATCATTTGAGAGTTAAAAGGCACAACTACTGATTTAAAAATATAAGAAATTAAATAGAATAAACTTGTTTTGAAAAAAAGACCTGAGGAATTCTGAAATCTATATGGAAAAAGTAAAAAGTAAAAATAATTTACTGATTACCCAGTTTCCTATTCAAATCACGAGCTACCAAATAATAATATATGTAAAAACCACACCATGAAATCGCTGCGAATATGCATGCTATTATTATCCATTCAATAATAATCCCCATTCCAAGATTGACCGGCATCCATTGGAGATAAATTGCAACAATGAATAATATTGTCATTCCAATACCCATTTGGAATGCTATCTGAAGCGGAAACGGAACTTTTTCATAGTCATATATCAATCCGGTTATGGAAAATCCCCAACCTACAACAATTGATCCTATAAATGCGTTTATTATTTCGGTGCCTGTGAAACTAACGTTTTGGGGCCCTTGCTGAAGAGCAATTAAAACCATGACAAACATGACAATAAAGCATCCTACGAATGCACCCAATGCCAATCCCTCAATTAATTTTATCTTCATGTCATCACCTATAAATCCAATGCTTGTTTAAACTCCGGCAAATATTTCCTTGAGATATTGTCCTTTAGACCGTTTTTAAGTTCAATGAACATCATCCCCCTAAGTGAAGGGGCAACCCTTTCAATTTTTCTCAAATTGACGATTGTGGTTTTGGAAATCCTTACAAAATCACCTGTCAGATTCTCCTCAACCTGATACAATGCCTTTTTAACCAGATATTCGCTATTTTCAGTATATACCTTTACTTGCTTATCCTCAACTCTGAACATGTATACATCATCATATTCCAAAAGCGCAATATCCGAACCCTTCTTAACGGCCAGCATTTCATTTGAATCCTCGCTTTCCAGAATTGACATTGCCCTTGTGATGTTGTCGGTTAGTTCATTAGTGTGAATATCGGCATGGGGCTCTTCAATATCCCTTGAAACAAAAAGATTTACCTTCATGATTTACTTCCTTAATTTTTCCATCTCTTCTTCGATTTTGCTCTCCCTGTAAGATTCGCTATCAAATTTATCATGGACCACAAATGCTTTTATAAAGTCCACAAAGACTCCAATTCCCCAGAAGACTATCGGGAATGCCACCCACCAGAAATCCGGAGTGAAAATAAAATTTATTACAGCCAAAAATGCATTCACAATTATGTAAGATGTGAAGTTTCTATAAAATTTAATCTTTGCATTAACACGTTCCTCAGCTATTGCCCTTAAAGTATCGCTCATCTAATCACCCATTCCTGAAAGTTCATTTTGAATCATTTTTTCTCTGTGATTATTAAGAGAATATGCATTTAAAAAATCATCTACAACTTCAATTCCCCAGAAGAACATTACAACTGCAAGTAGCCAAAAGCTGTGTAAAAATACAAAACTAATCGCGGCTATTATAATATTTACAATCAAATATTTAAATAGGTTTTCTTGAAACTTAATTTTCGCATCGACTCTTTTTTCTGCCTCTTCCCTTAAATTCATAATATCACCATTCGATATAACTAGTTAGTAAAGTAATATATAAATGACTATTTGGCGATGCCTCCAAGATGCAAAAAAGAGCTGCTGAAATGCAAATATCAGCAAATGAAAAATAAAAAAAAAATAAGTAGCTTACAATACAGCTACCAAATAATATAAAATAGCGGTTAATGCAGGAACTGTCAAGTTGTCAATTCCACCATAACTCAATGCTTCACAGACTGTTGCAACTGCAGAAATCATCAATATGTAAACAATATTGAATTCAGGCATTGTACAGCCGATAGATGAGAAGACCATCCATACGAAAACGCTCATTACAGAGGTAATCACAAACATTGTAAGGGATCCTTCAACGGATTTCTGACCGCCGAAAACGGTATATTTCAATCTACCGAACTTTTGACCAATCAATGCTGCGAAACCGTCACCGTAAACCATAGGAACAATCGCCAATGCTACAATCCAGATGTAGAATTTAGGGTCATTTGCCGGAGCAATGGTGGCGAATACTGCAATCAGTGCAGTCCAAATCAATGCATAGAAGAATAACCCTAATGCATGTCCTGATTCGGTTACGCTATTCTGTATTTTGATTGGTGAGTATTCTGTAAGGAAGAACAGTCCTATTGTAATCGGCAGTGTTAAGAACCATACCATTACCCAAGGGTCTGAGAAAAACGGCATGGCAAATATCATGTTACCTACCATAATATGCAGGAACTTACGTGAAACTTCAGGCCTTGTCTTTAAAACCAATTCGGCTATCACGAAAATGACAGCTACATAAATATAAACAACAATCAACGCAAGGATGTCAGTGAATATCATTACTTATCATACTCCCCGTATTCACATCCTGCATTTTCAATCTTTACATGGTCTATTAGTGTTCCGTCCTTTTTGTATAATTTGATTTCACCCCAACCGTTTCCACCATTCCATAGGCAGTTGTGTCTTTTTTGACCGTCTGGAGCTTCGTAATTAATCAGTAGCATTTCATCACGTTTACAGTAAAGAACCAATTCCATTTTGGAGTTTCTGTTGCTTGCATTAATGTGCCATGTGTGGACTTCTTCACCTTCCTCGAAGTCGAAATCAATTTTTACCATGTTCCAGAATCTTGCAAAATTGTATTCATACATGGTGCCTTCATAGTAAAATCCGATCAGCAATTTACGAGGTATTGAAATTCCGAATGCCTTTGGCCTTCCACCTCCGGCTTCAAATGCTGAATTGTTCAATTTTTTGCCAGTGATTAAACTGGTTATGTTACATGATGAAATCCATAACCATGGAGATGTGAAGTCCCCTCCCCAGTTCTTGTCGGCATATCCGTATGACTTTTCAGGAATCACTTCATATTCCTCACCATCAAGCCAGATGGTTCCGCTATACTCTGTTTTGATACCTTCAGCATGCCAAAACATTTCAAAGGAATTCAATTTTCTGAATAGTGAATTAGCACCATAACCCACATTAAAAGTGATTTTCTTATCAATATCCAAATCCCACATCATATCCCCGGCATCACACATGTATTCCGGGTGGTCTCGAGCTTCCTCTTCACTTACTCTTGAAAATCCGCTCATATGGGTTTCTGTTAAACTACAGTCACCAACTTTAATGTTCAATTCATCATCAGGACAATCGAAGTACTTCATGGAGTAAAAATTATGTATTTGCTTTGGATTTTTACCCCAAGTACCTGCTTTAACCATGCAGTAGGATGGTTTTTTACCTGCCTGTTTGTTTTCAGGCAATTGACCAAGAGTAGGTTCCTCTTCTGCCAATGCCGGATTGCAAACAAAGTATTCGATGAAAAAAGGTCTTGGTTCGCCTGTTTTTTTGTTGTATGCAGTTAAAGAATGCCACCACCAATCATATCCCTTTTTGGCCAGAGGCCCTTTAAGCATAAAATAATCTCTTTTCAAATCACTTTTATTCATATAAATCCTCCAAAGGTAAGATGATATTTAATTTGTTTTAGATATAATAAATAAGTTATTATTAAACTTGAAAAATATCAAGAAAAAAGAGCAATGTTTGAAATTTAGATTTCATCCTCTCAAATCGAAATGAATGCCATTAAATTAGGACATTCTATGAACAATTAGGCTATTAATGAATTTAAAAAAAGAAGAAAAAATAGAGATGTCAATCCCTATTTGATTGTTATTGAACATGTTTTTGTTTTGTGTATTTCTTGTTTCAGCCGTAGCGGATTGTGGGCTTGTAGATACCCGTGTTATATTCAGCAAAGTAACCGTAGGTCCCCATTGACAATATTTGAGCCTTATATTTGTACCATTAACTATTAAAATTCAGAGTAATTACATCCCCTAATTTATAAAATGTGTATAAATAGGAGTTAGTTTATCTAAAGAAATTATATGTATAGTTTGGATATTTACGAGAAATCTTCATCAATGCAGTAAATATTATATCATCACTTATGACAGTATCCCTAACCTTCATCAATCAATGTCCCGCACTCCGGACAATAAATCAAAAAAAAAAACATCAGATATTAATTAGAATCAGACCGAACATGCAGACGGCTATTCCCACAATCTGATTGATTGAGACATTCTCCCTGTACAGGAAATATCCGACAATCAAAAGAACACAGGCCAAACCGATATTTGCAACTACGCTGGCTGTGCTGACTGCCCATCCTGCACGGTATACAAATACATATCCAACTTCCAAGCCTACGATTGCCAGCGCTAAAACAACTGAAGTCCAATTGATTTTTGAAATCTCGACGCCCACGTTTGAAGGTCCGACCATGAACACAAAGATAATTGCGGATATGATTGTTGCAACTAAATATGTAATCATCAATGCTGCGAATGGATTAACATCTCCCGGCATCGATTTCATGCAAATATTATAGAAGGTGTTTGAAAGTATGACGACCAAAATCGGCCAGATTAGTTTCCACATGTTATCAAAAAAAAGAAAAGGTAGTGAAGCTAAACTTCACTATTTTGTTCCGTATACTCTGTCTCCGGCATCTCCGAGCCCCGGCATGATGTATGCGTTTTCATTAAGTTCCCTGTCGACAACGGCACAGAATATTTCAACATCCGGATGGTCTTCTTCAATTGTCTTAATTCCTTGAGGTGCCGCTACAATGCATAGCAATTTGATTTTTGTCACTCCATCCTGTTTAAGTCTGGATATTGTTGCAGATGCGCTTCCGCCGGTTGCAAGCATAGGATCTATTACAAGGACTTCCCTTTTGTCAATTCCTTCAGGCATCTTATAGTAATATTCAACAGGTTCGAAAGTTTCCTCGTTTCTGTAAAGTCCAATGTGGCCTATCTTTGCATTGGGAATTACGTTTAGAACACCGTCAACCATACCCATTCCAGCCCTTAGGATTGGAACAACAGCATAGTTGTCTTCATTCAACATTCCGGTTTCCATTTTTTCAAGTGGAGTTTCAATTGTTGCTTTTTCAAGTTTTGCATCCCACATAGCCTCATAAACAAGAATGGTTGAAATTTCGGTTACCAGTTCGCGAAATTCCTTTGTTCCTGTATTGATGTCTCTTAAGATTGCAAGTTTATGAGTTATTAATGGATGATTTAGGACAAATTCATTCATGTTTTTCCTCCGGCACTAACAAGTTTAACAATACTCCTACAATTGCTGAAAGTGACATTCCTGAAATTGCGATGGACAGATCTCCAAGAACAAGAGATAAGGATGCGCCTCCTAAACCTAAGACAAGCATGGTGGCTGCTACAACAACGTTTTTTGTGTCGGTGAAGTCAACTTGGTTGTGAATCAATATTTTAAGACCGTTCACACAGATGAATCCGTACAGCAATACAGAAATACCTCCTAAAACAGGTGTGGGAATGGCAGTCAATAATGCAGTCAAGTGGCCTAAAAATGCAAAAGCAATGGCAATCAAAGCAGCAAGACCTATTACATAGGTGGATGCTACACGGGTCATGCCCACAACGGAAGTGTTTTCACCATAGGTGGTGTTTGCAGGACCCCCTAAACATGCCGCCAAAAATGTGGCAAGACCGTCACCAAGCAATGTTCTTTGAAGACCAGGGTCTTCAATCAGGTCACGTCCGATTATTTCGCTCAATACCTTATGGTCTCCGACATGCTCCACCATTGTCACAAGGGCAATAGGAACAATTGTCAGGACTGCTGCAAAGTTCAGGTTATAATTCACGAAAGGCATATAGAATTTTGGGATTTCAAATACTTTAGCAGCCATCACCTGAGTGAAATCGACCATACCCAATGCCGCCGCTACAATATATCCAATAATAATACCTATCAGGAATGGAATGACCTGCTGTATTCCCCTTCCTCGAACTGCAACTATGGCAGTCATTAAAAATGATATGAATGCAACCAACAGATTCTGCCAAGGAACTGTAGTCAAATCCAGTCCGATTTCACTAATTGCTGTTGGAGCCAGGGACAACCCTATTACCATAATCATCGGACCAACCACAACGGGAGGAAGCAATTTGTTAATCCAACCTGGGCCTGTAATACGTATAATCATTGAAATGATAACATAAACAATACCCACAATCATTAAAGCCGTAAATACGCTTCCAGTACCCCCTATTGCATAACCTGCAATCATGGGAGCAATGAATGCAAATGAACTTCCCAGATATACCGGGCTTCTATTACGGGTACAAATCAAATAAATCAATGTACCTAAACCAGATGAAACCAATGCTACCGGAATTGATAAAATGTTTGCTCCTGCAGTGGTGTTTACAACAATAGGAACTAGAATTGTAGCTCCAAACATTGCACAAACATGCTGAATAGCTAGCAGCACCAATCTGAATGGAGTTGGCTTATCACCAGTGCCGAGTAGCATATTATTATTCTCTTCAACCATACATATCACAAATTTTCCTATATTTTCTCATGAATTGATTAATTATTTTAAAAAATTCTATTGAATATTTTAATAATCAATGTATAAATCTCTAAAATATGTAAAATAATATTTTGAATATTATCCTAACAATTTTAAATTATTAATATATATCTGAATAAAAGTATAAAATATTTGCCAATTGAGAAAATTTAAAAAAAATGTGAAAAATGGATAAGATCCATTTTGAAAAAAAGTTAGAACTCAGCAGATTCCTGAATATCATCCCAATTTTCACAGAACCAGTCATGAGTCATTTTAAGGCCGTCATCAAAGGAAACCTTCGGAGAATATCCTAAAATGTCTTTAGCCTTTTCAATTGAAGAGAGCAATTTTGTTTTTGCATCCCAGTCACGGCGGGCAACATAGTTTATTCCGGCTTCATTTCCAGTTAATGCATTGATTTTGTTTGCCATGTCGATTACCCGGTGATCCTTGCCTGAACCCAAATTAATGGCTTCGCCTATTGCTTCCTCTTCAATTCCCATGGCTATCAGTCCATTGCAGATATCATCTACAAATGTCCAGTCTCTTGTTTCTGTCCCATCCCCTGTTATTGGCAATGCCTGACCGTTTTTGGACCAGTACATGAAGTTAGGAATCACGTTTCTGTATTTTCCAGGAACTTCGCCCGGACCGAATACGTTGAAGAATCTTGCATTTACGATGTTCATGTCATATAAGTTGTGGAAGTAGTTAGTATAGAGTTCTCCTAGAAGTTTCGTTACCTGATATGGGGTGTGAAGTGAAATGGAAATATCATGTTCTTCAAACGGCATTTTTGAATCAAGTCCATAAACGCCGCATCCTGATGAGGAATAAACAAATCTGCTGACACCTGTGAGCTGCGCATACTGAAGCACTTTTAAAATCCCTATTCCGTTAACCATCAAATCCTTTTCGGGATTTTCAACACTGTTCTGATTTGCAAAATGTGCCGCAAGGTGATATACATAATCAGGTTTTTGCTTGAATACCCTTTTAAGTACGACATCATCCAGGATATCGCCCCTGATGAATTCAATATTTTCCCTGTCTGGAATGTTCCATTCATATGCTGAGGACAGATTATCCAGGATTATTACCTTTTCAACACCCATATCTGCAAATTTTCTTGTCAGGTTACTTCCAACACAGCCTGCTCCACCAGTTATGAGGATTGTTTTGTCTTGATATTCGTTATATTCCCCCATTAAAATCACTTGAATTTTATTTTCTCGCTTTTCCTACTCTGCGAGCAACAACCAGTTCTCCAACAGAAATCAAACCTGCGAAGAATTTTTCCAAACCGCCTGTTGCCCAGATAGCTTCTCCGAAAGTGGAATTCATTATGTTTGCCTCATATTCTTCAGGAGAAATCTTCTTGCCGGTAGTCTTTTTGGACACCAAAGCGGATGCTGCCATCAGTTCTTCCCAGGTTACACCGTTGAGCTGGTTCTGCATTGCCTTGTAAAGCTTTACAACCTTGATGTCATATAACTCTGACAACAATTCAACAATGTCACATGCACGAACCATTCCTATGACCTGCTTTTCATCATTTAAAACCGGTACGGTAACGAACTTATTGTTTGCTGTTAAAATGACCGCTTTTCTTGCAGGATCATTTTCATTAACAGTTGCAATTTCTTCATATCCGCTCATTATTTCAGAAATCTTTTCATTTCCTTCCCTTAAACCTTTAGTAATGTCAAATGAAGTTACCCATCCGATCAACTGTTTATTGTCATTGACAACCGGACAGGTGAAACGTCTAATTTCTTCCATTACTTTTGAAACTTCCACTACGCTATCATCAGCGTTTAAGTATACGAAATCCTTATCCATTAATTCTTTTGCTTTCATAAACAGACCCCATTTTATTCAATTTCAACTCTTTTCAGAGCTCCAACAGGACAATGATTAGTACATTCGACACACCTGACACATTTATCATTGTCCAAAACAACTTCACCATCCACTAATTCTATAGCTCCTGTCGGACAGTTCTCTTCACATAAGAAACAGTTTACGCATAAATCATGATTGATATCTATTTGCCTACTGTGGATAATAGGACCTATATACCTATCCAATTTAACCGCAAAGTCATTTAGTGAAATCTCGACACAAGCTCCGCATCCGATGCACAACTTTTCATTAATGTGAGGGTACAATTCATCATCAATCAACTCTATACCTGTCTCCATACCCTCAAAAAACTCTTTAAACTGAAGAGTGAATGCATTTGTCGGACATAAATTCGCACAATCGGCCCAATTGTTATCATCAGAATAATCAATTGAAATGCTGTTCATACGAACGACTCTGTGAGGACTTCTAACGTTTGACAGGTTATATTCAATAACATCACGTTCATCCTCATCATCATAACTGACAGTGTTGTTAATCAATTTAATTGCTGAAACCGGACAAGTCTGAACACAAATCTCACATTTAACACACTTATCAGTTATCTTAGCTATTCTAAAAATATTAGCTGGTTCGATTGCATTAACTGGACATTCACTTACACATGTGTTACATCTAACACATCTTGGTGCTATAGCAATTATCTCCTGTTCTGAACTGAAGTCCTCCAGCTCAAACTGGAAATCCTCGCCATCATCATCTAATTCAACAGACTTCAAAAGAACTTCACGTTCCATATCCTTCATCTGTTTTATAAAAGATACATTCATTTTAATACCAACTAACTAATTTTTTAATCTATTCCCTAAAAGAACTCCTTTAAATCCTTTAAGGAAGGAAACTTATCCATTCCGAATCCTTCAATCGATTTGCTTGCAACCCAATTTCCTATTTGGCAGGATTTTTCCAAATCAAAACCGTTGAGATAGGAATAGAGAAATCCGCTGTTGAAGCTGTCTCCGGCTCCGGTGGTATCTACAACATCACACTCATAAGCTTCAGCGAAGCATTCATTTGAGTTGTCCATTGCAAATACTCCTTTTGAGCCCTGCTTGACAACAACCGTTCCAATTCCCAAATCAAGGAAACCGATAGCCAGTTCCTTTAAGGAAGCATCATTATTATTACATAATAATCTTAATTCAGGTTCATTGATGAGCAGTATGTCTGTTCGCTCAAGTATTGGCTTAAGCTCATCAAATCCCTTTTGCACGTAGAGCATTCCTGGGTCAAAACTCAATATTGTGTCTTTGCTAAGCTTTTCCAGCAGTTCTATTTGAGTTTTGAAGGAATCCCCAACAAAGGATGTATAGTGCATTATCTTGCATCTCATTATGTTGAGGGGATTTATTTCACCAATCTGAATCTCATCATTGACTCCCGGATCGATATACAAGCATCTCTCACCATTTGAGTCTACAAAACCCAGACATTTGCCTGTTGAACCTGTTTCTGAATAAATCAAATTATTACTGTAAACGCCGTTTACGGCGAGATTATATTCAATCAAATCTCCTTCTTCATCTTCAGCAATCTTGCCTATGATTGATGTTGAACATCCTAATCTGGACAATCCTATAATAGTATTTGCTGCAGATCCTCCCGGAGTATCAGTTTTACTTTTTATAAAGCTTTCTTCATCTTTGCCTGCGATATTTTCAACTGAATAGAGCTTGTCTACATTTAATGCTCCAAAACCTATTACTTCCGCATTAAGATCGTTATCCAATATTTCCATTTCAAACCCTACTTCAAAATATCTAACAGATTAATATTCTTATCTCCAAGCTTTCCTTCAAAGTTGCCTGCAGATATTCCAACTACGCCATCAAATTCCAAAGCAGCATCAATTCCTGCCCTGATGGCTTCATTCATAGATTTTTCATCTATTGCATTTATCACAACTTCCGGAATGTAGTTTACGCCTTCGGGAACTTTGGAAATGTCGCCCAATGATTCCTTAAGGGACGGACAATAAAAGTGATTTGTGGTCGGACCGATTTCAGGATAGTTTGTCTCGGGCTTTGATGCAGCTGAGCAAATGTCAAACGGAGCGGTAGCCCCATGGACGTCCATGATTGCATCAATTATAGCATCACCCGCATCGAGAACAGCATCCTGGGTTGAGCACAGATACCAGAAATTGCCTCCCATTATTCCATCATTGATTTTGAATTTCTCTTCTATCTGGAAATCTGGAACCGCAATCGGGACATTAATCATTCTTCTCCCGTATTCCTCTACAATCCATTCATATCCATCACCGCAGTGACCTACAATATCCATCATTTCAATGGAAACATCGCTGTCCTTATCGGAATAGTCAAAAATGCGTGTGAACGGCTTTACCAGCACATCCTGCCTGAGCCTGTAGGAAAGCTCAAATGCGAATTTTTCAACATTATCTCCGTCCATCCAGTATTGGACAATGGCGCCGAATCTGCCGTCGGGAGTTTGGGATTCATCCAGAAATCCTTCTACACCCCCTTCAACCCTGCCGATTACGGCACTTGGTGTTGAAGTTGAATCATAAGCTGCCCTCCTTACAATCTTTTCTGTCGGTCCTGTAATCAGGGCCCTAATGTACTTTCCTTCAAAAGCTTCGAAGAATGTGTCTACCACCTTTTCATAACTCATTTTTATTCACCTATCCTAATCCACCTATATCCTGACCGCGAATATTGTTTCTCATTTCCTTGCTTAACTTTAGGATTTCATCGAAGTTGTCTTCTGCGATAATTTGAATTATTGGATACTCTTCATTTTCAAAAACTGAGAAAAATCTATCCTTAATCTCAGATTCAATATTGTAGTCGTCAAATAAAGATTCATAATCTTTTGAATCACTATAATCTTTAATAAATTCTAAAACTTTATTCTTATCATGATTTGCATAAATATTGGCTATTACTGCCGTTGCGATTGCACTTGGAGAAACGATAGCTATCTCAGCCACCTTAAGAGGATATTCATTTCCGTTGAATGATATGCTTACCCCATCATTTTTACGCGCAAACTCCAGCGGCTCCACATCGGTTATGCTGTCTCCGATATATAACATTTCATTTGCATCAATTCCGTCCCTTCGAATGATTTCATCGATGGCCAGCTTCTTGCCCTCTCCACCGACAACATCAACATCCCTGATTCCTTCGTAAAATCCCATTTCTGCAATTTCATTGAAGAAAATGTCATCGAAAAGTTCGTAGTCTTCAGGATTTTCCAAAATCATTCCCTTGAATTCAGTGATTTTTTCAAGTTCCTCATCATTCAAGGCAAGGTTATCTAGATTGACCTTTGTGTAAAATGTATTTTCAAACGGTACTTCCATATAATTGGATACGGCCTCAATATATTGACCATAACTGGTGCTGACAATGTATGTATTCATGGCTTCCTGCAAGTAGCTTAAAAGAAATTTGGAGTCCTTTACTGTATAGATATGTTTTCTGGAAAAATCAACCAGATCATCATTTTTAAGATTTTCAGCTACAAAAAACGGCAATATTAACTTTAAGGTATTTCCTGCCTTGTAGTTTTCTTTCTTAACAATGTCAGCCAGATAATCATCATATAGACTAAGTATCTTAAAGAGTTCATCCCCCTTATCGATGAAACTGGCAGACAATTCAAAAGCATTGTCATTTAAAGTCAAAGGGCCTTCACAGTCTGTGATGAAAGATTTTTCAAACATGATTCACCTGAAATTAACTATTCTGATTGCATCAAGAGGGCATATCGCCTCACATTCCCTGCAGTAAATGCATTTTTCACTGTCGAATTCTATATCGTCACCATTCAAGGTCAATGCTTCGACAGGACAGTTCTTGACACAAATCGCACATGATTGGCATTTTGTGGATGAAAGCGAGAAGTCCCCCAATCTTTGGTCATGCAGATATGACCTTGCGTAATACAGGTCAGCATCCTTGCTGTAGAAATAATCATCATATGCGCCAATTGCATCAAACTGACATTGGCCAACACATTTTCCGCAGTAAACACAGTTATCCTCGATTCTAATCGGATTAGGTCCATTCAATTCAATTGCATCAACAGGACAGACATTAATACACTCTCCACATGCAATGCACTTGTTTTCATAGACTTCAATGTTTCTGTCCATCAGATATGAACCGAAGAGCTTGGTGAAGTTATCCAATTCAATGTTTGAATCCAGACTTATCCTCAATTCCTTCTCCATATCATCATTGACCTTGTGTTCCACGAAGTTTTCAAAGCTCAAGTCGTCGAATTCCAAAGCGGTTGCACGACCTACCTTCTGCAAGACCTTGTTTAAGCTGATCAAATCCAGGGACAGCAGTTTCATGTCGTGGTCAACGATTCCCGATACGATATCGAAGGACTTGATTTCACTGTACATCTTGTAAGCCTTCTTACGTGATGAATATTTGATTGCTCCTGACGGACAGGAATGCATGCACTCCTCACATCTTGCGCAATATCCCGGATTAATGTAGGGAAGCTTGTTGGTTCTTGCAACGTTTATTGCACCCATTGACGGACAGACCCTGGTACAGGTCATACATCCGATACAATTATCCTGGTTAACGACGATTGCCTTACCTCCCTTAACTGTTCTAGGAAGCAATTCTCCGTATTTGATTGCATCGGTCGGGCATACCCTGAAGCAGTATCCGCAGCGCACACAGGTATCCTTATCAATTTCACTGTGAGGAATCTCCTTTCCATCTGAAACTATATGTATTGAACCGTTTTTACATGCCTGCACACATGCTCCACAGGCCTTGCATAACTTGACATTGATGTTTGGAACGTTTTCCTTTAAAGGAGGATCCATATGGACATCCAAAGAAATGGCATCATGAGGGCAAGCATTACGGCACAGCACACAACCAAAGCATGTATTTCTAATCTTTACAAATCCATCTTCATTGTCGATGTAAATCGCATCAATCGGACAGGAGCCAAGACAAGGCTTATCCTTGCAGTCCTCACATCTTGTCTGGTCAATTACATAATCAACATCAACATGTCTCAATGGTCTTGGTGTTTTAGTATAACTATCAATCATAACACTCACTCCACAATATTCTCGTTTAAGTTAGATGCCTTTACAGTGACATGAATGTTTTCACCGTCATCCAGTGAAAACTTGGAAATGAAATATTTGATAACTGAAAACGGACATGTCTGGTAGCAAATGCTGCAGCACAAACATCTATCTTTATCTCTTACAATTGTATTTTCTTTTTCATCGAATGAAATGCATCCTGTAGGGCAATCCTTAATGCACAGTTGACATTTTTCACATCTGTCCTTGTCCCAATCGATGATTCTGATTTTAAGCCTGTTTACTGCATTAGTAATAATTTCCAGGGCAACTTCCTCATCAGGAATAATCTTTAATGCATCGTCCCATATGTCGGAAAGGGGAACATCATATTGCAGGAGGTCGTTCTTTTCTAAAGACCTCAAATCCTCTTCCTTATCATTGATATAGTCCTCCAGGTAATTTACGCATAAAAGGATCAGTTCCTTTTGGTCCTGAAGATTATCCACGAAGACTCCTTTCATTGCACCATTGACCGGACATATGTCAAGGCAGTCACCGCAGGAAATGCAGTTGAGCTGGTCAACGACCAGCCTGCCGTCCACCAGATGAATCGCATCGACAGGGCACTGCTTCATGCATTTCTTACATTTGATGCATAAATAATCGTCAACGATGTACTGTCTTTTTGATGGAATAAGATTGAATTCAGGTTTAATCAAATGATTCAAACCGCATTCCAAAGTTTTAGGCTCTGTTGGACAAACCTCTGCACAAAAGCCGCATCGGATACATGCGCCTGGAGTGATTACCGGATAGGTCAAACCTTCACCGGTTTCATCGTCCTTTTCCCTTATAATCTTGATTGCATTCGGGGATGGGCATGAAACAGTACAGGCTCCGCAGCCGATACAATATTCCTTGTTAACTTTTGGGAAATCCCTGAATCTTTCGGGTTTTTCAACAATTTCAGGGTCTGTTTTTGCATCTGCAAATGCATCAGCCCATGCCTTTCTCGCAAAATCATAAATATACCACATCAGAGATGACATCTATTTCACCTCATGAATGTTTTTGTATTCTGTTTTTCCATGTTCGTCGGTTATGGCCACCCTTTCGGCGCAGGCAACACAAGGGTCGCATGATGCGTAGGTTGAAACGGCGTCCGCAACTGTCGGAACATCACGAATCATATACTTTGCACAGGAATCCATATTGGAAATGCTCGGAGTCCTGATGGAAATGTGCTTGATTAAACTTCCGTTGGTTTCAATCATATAGGTAACTTCACCACGGGGAGCTTCATTTCTACGCATTGCATATCCAGATTTCAGGTCAACGGGAGTACGTATTTCACCTTCAGGTATGTTTTCAATGGCCTGTCTGACTAGGCTGATTGATTCTGGAATTTCATCAAATCTTGTTAATGTCCTTGCGTAATTGTCTCCTTCTTTTCTTCTGATTACCTTAAAGTCAAAATGATCGTCATAAGTATAATGGCCAACCCTATAATCCTCTTTAACATCAGAAGCCCTTCCTATAGGACCGACGGCACGGCCTTTTATGGCCTCTTTCTTGGTCATTACACCTATGCCCTTACATCTCAATGCCAATGCAGGACCTTCTGCAAACAGTGCGCGGGTTGTTTCAAAGCCTTCTTCGATTTTCTTGAGGTTTTCAAGTATCGGTTCAAAGTGGCGCTCATCGGCATCCATTTTTACACCACCAACGACATTCCAGCCCATATTAACCCTATTTCCTGTCAACAATTCGATGGAATCCATTGCATATTCCCTCAATTCCAGAACATGCATGAACAATGTCTCATGGTCCATTGATTTGAAGAATGTTGAATTCGCCAGGAAATGGCTTTGGATTCTGTCAAGCTCATTTGTAATGACCCTTAGGAATTGGGCTCTCAGCGGAACGTCTACATCGGAAATCTGTTCCATGGTTTCTGCGAAAGTCTGTGTGTGCTCATATGAACATATGCCGCAAACCCTTTCAGAAAGATATATTCCTTTCTGCCAGGTCTGTCCTTCGATTATCTTTTCTATACCTCTGTGAACATAACCATATTCAATCTCTGCCTTAACAACACGTTCGCCTTCAGTTTGAAGCTTGAGCCTTATCGGTTCCTTCAAGGCAGGATGAATCGGACCAATAGGTACTATCATTTCTCTTCCCTCCCACGATCTGCAATAGCTTGTGGACCCACAGCCAGAATAGCTTCTAAAATCTCGCTAGGTCTGGGTGGACATCCCGGAATGGCCGCATCAACTGGAATAAAATCGGAAGCGGGCGCATGGACATGGCCACCTTCCTGATTGAATACATCTCCAGATTGAGGGCAGTTTCCAACAGCTACGACAATTTTTGGTTCAGGAGCCTTATCATAAACTCTCTTTAAATTATCAACCCATTGCTCTGTAACTGCTCCAGTCAACAACAGGACATCAGCTTCACGAGGATTGTTCTGAACATAAATTCCGTACTGCTCCAAATCGTATCTCGGAGACAATAATGCGACAACTTCAACATCGCATCCGTTGCATCCTCCACAATTTACAATGCAGACATGAATTGAGCTCTTCCTCACAGCGTCCTTTATAGCATCTAACATTGTACTCCCTCTTTTCTTTTATAATATAATAAACATTAATATTTAGCTTCTTTCTTTAACAATTCATATAACTCTAGTTTGCCCTCTTTGAGCACTTCATCATAGCTTCTGCCGTTTTTAACTTCCTGCACTAACTTCATCTTTAATTTTTTGCCTTCTTCGGCGGGGATTATCTCCAAAGTGCCTATGAACCAGCACAACCTCAAATCTGCGTTGAACTTTTGATATAAGCAGATGTCCCTTGCTGATTCAAAGGTGCCGTGCAGCGCTTCAAGTGTGCCCAAATCAAATAAAGAGAAGAACAGATCTTCCACTTCATCAACAGTGCAATCGAAATCCTTGGAAAGCGGAACAATAATGTCTCTTTGCCAAGCATAACTTTTTATTATTCTTTTTTGCATTAAATTTAATTTTGCATCATCATCCATTCCAATCACATCATACTGCCCTGTTTAATAAAAAATATAATAATTGCAACTATCAAACCTACTGCGGTTTCCTTTCTACCGTATCCAGGCCTTCCTCCCATTATAAACCCTGCCAGGAGAAATCCGATTGCGGATAAAATTACGTTGCCTGAATCAATTGCCAGACACCATCCTATGATTGATATTACCGCTGCAGGTATGTTGAACTCGGGTGCTGCAACATAAGGTTCGCCGTGCAATTTATAACTGTAAAGCAAACCGAGAATGGATCCGACAGCGAATACCAGTAAATAAATCATATACTCTATCATAATATCTCCTACATTGGTTTATAAAGCAATATAAATGAACAAATAATTGCCAATAATGTTATAACAAAACATATTTTCTCTATAACTTCAATCTTATGTGAAAAATTACCTTTAGCAAAATATGTGAATATTGCCAACACAATTCCGATAATGATTATCGGAACGACAATTGCTGAGTGGAAAGCCGCAGCCAATAATGCGACAACAATTATGCCGACTGCAACCAATGAAGTCAAATATACGATTACGTTATCACTATTCATGCTACCACTCCTGTAAATATCATTATTACTGTTCCAAAGAAGCATATCGCCCCTATGGTAATTTGAGTCATGACTGAATGATTTGGACTTAAAATCGGTGTTGTAGCATTAATGAATCCTGTGATGAATGTGATTACAATCATTCCTATCAGATATCCTACAGCATCCAACGGACCGAAGAATATTGTAAGGAATACCCACAACAGCACATACCATGCAATTGATTCTGAAAACAGCATGAATCCTCTTAAAAATCCGAAATGCTCTGTTTCGAATCCTGAAACCAATGCCTTATCCTTTGTTATTGCAAAAGGAGAATACGGGGATTTTGTAATAATCAGCATGAAGAACATCAAAGCCGCAAGCGGAATTGAAAATGCCAGTGGCCCATGAACTGACTGGAAAGCAATGATTTTGTCAATGTTCATTGAACCTGTCACCAGATAGACAAATACAATTGCAGCAAACAACGGAAGTTCGGTTGCCGCAGACAATACCGCCCTTACACAGCTCAGTTTACCATATGGTGAACCTGAACTTGACCCTGCATTATGTTCAACAATCTTGTAGACTGCATAAACGCCGAACAAGATAAGTAATGAATCATGAGCTACAGGACCTGCAATAACACCTACAACCCAAATCAGCGCCAATATAAATACGATACCTATATAAAACACTTTTGAAACTGTTTTTGGAATTGCAGTCTCTTTGAAGAAGAATTTCAGGGAGTGCAACAAGTGCTGGACAATAGGAGGTCCCGGACGTTTCTGAACACGTGCCATGACTTTTCTGTGCAGACCAAGAAGCAGGCTTCCCGCCAGAAATGCAATAATTACTTGAATTAAAATATTTGCCATTAAATTCATAATACCACTCTAATATCCAGTAAACGGTTCTTTCACCCTTTCTTCCGCATCTTCAGGTCTTGGCTTGGCCATTGTTAACAATCCTAAAGACAAAATCCATAATGGTATACCGAAGATAGCTACAGCATAAACTATCCATGCCTCAAAGTCTATGACCAAACAGGCAAGAATGGCTACTGTTGACAATACCAATAATACTATATATAAGCTTTTTTGACTATCCATACTACCACTACCACAATACCAATAATAAAATTTCAACAGCTCTTACAATAATAAACAAGGAACTCAAGTGAATGATAACAATGAACGGGGACCCCGCGGTTCTGAACATTTCCGCCTTGCTTGCGAAAAACGGCGCGACTCCGCTTTCACCCAAAATTCCAATCAACATCAACGCAGCACCGAATACGACCATCGGACTTGCAGGCATTTGGGACAATACTGCAAGTGACAATGTTCCTGTCGCTGCAAGAATGATGGCTGCACCGCCAAAGAGAGGCAAACTGCACATCATGGCTATCAAACCGTAGTTGAATGCAGAGTTAAGAACGCTGGTCTGTTTTACGGCTGACACTATACCGATATTCAAAATACCAACCAATGCCATGAATAATGTGAAGTTGAACAAATCTCCTGTAATCATAGCACCTGCAGATGCAATTCCGCACAGCACTGCCAAAAATCTTCTTTGTTTGAATTCCTTAGGACCGACCTTGACTTCAGTATTATTCAAATAATACATTGTACCTTCTATCTGGGTTTCAGGCTTGCTCAATCCTATCATTACAGTAAAGCCCAGTAAAACCGCAAAAAGGAACAGGTTAAATGGAGTAAGGTAAAGTACAATATCTCCCAATGGAATTATTCCAAGCAAATTTCCTCCAAGTGTAACAAAATCCATGCTCATCACCTACTCCCGGTCAATGTCCTCTTTCATAAGCAGCCCCATAAGTCCTACTTTGGTAGCTACTTTTAATAATAATCCACATGCAACTAAGAATAAACTGAACAACCAGTATTGGGGTGTTACGAAGAACAGCAGGAAACCGATTATCCATAAACACCATGAAATTCCGGAAACTCCTGCGATACCATCCAACACAAGCACCGGAAGACCTTTTGCCTTTTTGGACAATGCATAAAATACAATTCCTCCACCGGCTACTGCCCCTCCGGTAAATCCTGTAAGGAAAATACCGTAACCGATTAAAACCAATGCGATAAAGTTAGGAGCGGTATTCATGATCTCCATGTTCAAAGCGAACGGCTGAGGGAACAGTGAAGATGACTTGGACAGGTTCCTTCTAGGGTCATTCTCTATTATTCTCATTTCTCTTGTAATCAAAATTTCAGATATGGCCAAAGTTTCTGCAAGCTCCACCACAAGACCCGGCAAAATCAATGCTTCCGCCAAGTCGGTTCCTACAGCGGATACCACAAAAATCATTGCAAGACCAACCAGGTCTGTCAGGATAAGAATATGAAGTTCTTCCCTCTTGAGTGCAATAGCCATTGTTCCTATAAATCCAACTATCAGACCGGCGTAAATCGCAGGCAGATACATGCTTATGAATGCACTTGGAACACTAAGCGGTATATACACCATCAGTTATCCCTCCTTAACTGTTTTGACCTTGCTTTTGCATCATTGGCCTTTACTTCATTAGCCACTTTAGTTGAGTCAGATATGGCCTTTTTAACGTCATCCTTAATCCTTTTTTCATCATTTTTTCTGTTCATTGTATAATTTACAGAAAGCCATGACGCAATGATGAATGACATCATCAATATTGAAGATTCAAGAATAGTATCGAATCCTCTTGTATAATACAATATCTCATCTATAAGTCCGCCAGGAGATGAATATATTGATGTTCCAAAGTATGGGGATATAGAGGATACCCATTGTGATATTGGAGACATGTATCCTGTAATCATACCCAGCATGGCTGCATTTTCAGGGTATTGAGGATGAATATTTCCCGGCTCTTTGAGGACTTCACCACCCCGGTCATAAGGAGCGATGGCCAAACCGTCATCTATTTGCTCTTGAGGAGCTGGTCTAACATATAATTGATCTGGATTTAAGGCCATAGGCACTATAAGTCCTACTATTAATATAATTCCCAAACTGAATGCAAAAAGACGGGGAATGTTTTTCGGGTCAGCCAGTTTGTTCCATAAAACTCCGATTCTCATACGTCTGCCCCCATCTCTTCTAAACGAATAATAGCTCTAAATAAAATTAAACTGATAATTACTGTTGTGGCAAGCAATGTCAATAATGCCAGAACATGATTGTAGCATAATAAAACCAAACAAACTCCGATTGAAGCCACTTCAGTGTTGATTGTCCTGATTATCGGGTCATTGACTCCAGGACCCCATGCAGTAGCAATGCTTCCTACAATTGCAAGGAATATTCCGAAGTAGAAGAACAATGAAACGCTAATCATTTGCATCACCGCCTGCAAGCTTGTTTCTTCTAATCTCATTAATTTTCACAATGGCCAGGATAAATATCAATGTGGATAACGGGTCAGCCAAAGCCGCGAACATCGCCACATCCAAGTATTTGAACAATACAATCACCAAAACAAAACCTGCATCAAGTATTGTAAACATTATGACCTTATCCAATGGCTTTCTAAGAAATATGATGCCGAATGCACCGATTAACATTAAAGCAATTGCAATTATTGATACGAAAAACTCCATCTTATCACTCCAGCAGTATTTCATCATCAAGCCTTTTCAAAGTATATGCAATTGCATTTGCACTAATTGTAGAACAAATGAAGAATGCAGCCGCAACAACAAGAGCAAACGGAGTGTTAATCACCAATGCTATAATGGCAGATACTCCAAAGCCGATAACGTTTATGTACAAAAGCCTTTCAGCCCTGTTTCTTGTTATCAAAGCTCTCAATGCTACGAATATGACTATGATACCAATTATTTCTACATACATATTATCACTCTCTAGCATGCCTATTGAATTTTTCGGCGATTTTGCCTAAAATTACAGAAGCCCTAACCTGATCAATGCCCTGAACTGTCAATATGGCAATGACCATTCCTACAATGAACATTTCAGGTTTAAAACCAAGGAAAGAACAGCAAATGAACAAGATCAATGTTGCTGTCAAACTTCCGCAAGTTCCGGCATACCCCGGATCGGCGCATAGCCTGTTTCCCATAAATACAAAGAACGCGGCTATTATTCCGCCAGGAATTCCTAAAAGCAGATATCCAATAGAAGCCAACAATGTACCGGCAGACGCATCAGGAGAACATAAAATGTTTCCTTGGAAATATCCGCCAGCAATATCTCCTCCCCTCTTTTCAACATCTTTTCCAACTAAACCTGCCCCTCTAACGCCAGGCTGTTCGGGAAGTCCGAAATATGTATCCACAATAACAAAATTCAACCAACAAAGAATTGCAGCAATTATTATTCCAATTACCTCATTCATCAATATCCTCCCCATTATCTTCACTTAGAGGCTTTGGAAATACAAAATCAAATAGATATTTCACAAATAATGCAGATAAAACACCAATGACAATAGCTAGAACCAAACCGTTATACATGAAAGTATAATTCAAAACAAAAAATATGGAAAGAACACCAATAGCTATTATCGGAGTTGGATATACAGCACTTACATCAAAAGAGTACCTATATGGTTTGCCAGGCAATAATGGAAGTCTTAAAAGCAAAGCTACTACAATAGAGACTATGATGGCCACAATATAAGCTACCAGCATGTCAAATGAACTTATAGCCAAATTGCCAAGTCCCAACGCATTGCCATAGGAAGCAAAGAATATGGTACTACCTATCAAATCAAACATATTATTAGACTCCTCTTAAATAATAAATATAAATATAAAAATATATAAAGATTGTTACTTAAAAATAATATATAATTGCTTAATTATAATTTAAATTAATTAATGGTGGCTTAATGAAAAATAAAAATATTCTAGTAACCGGTGGACTTGGATTTATCGGCTCTCATATTTCCAATGAGCTATTAAAGGATAATAAAGTTATTATTATTGATAATCTATCCACAGGCAATATTAATAATTTAAACAATCCAGAACATGAAAATCTGAAAATAATCAAACAAGACATTCGCAATGTTAATTTTGACGATTTAACAAGCGGAATCGATTATATTTTCCATCTTGCAGCCATGGCAAGTGTCCCATTAAGCGTGGACAAGCCGGTAGAATGCTGCGAAATAAATGTCAATGCCACCGTAAAGCTTCTGGATTCCGCTGTAAAAAACGATGTCAAAAAGATAATCCTTTCATCTTCGTCTTCGGTTTATGGGCAGAACAGGAACATGCCCCTTAAAGAAAGTGAAACTCCGATGCCCACCTCACCATATGCGGCCTCAAAGGTCAGCTGTGAAATGTATCTGAAATCATTTTATGACAGCTACGGCCTGAACTACACTTCCCTAAGGTATTTCAATGTTTTCGGACCTGGGCAAAATAAGAATTCCCAGTATGCTTCTGTCATACCTAATTTCATTGGCTCCATTCTTGAAGGATCACAGCCTGAAATTTACGGCGACGGCGAGCAGACAAGGGACTTCGTCTATGTTAAGGATGTTGTGCGCGCAAACATAAATGCCTGCGAGTCCGATTTCAACGGAATCGTCAATGTAGCATCAGGCAAAAGAATGAGCGTCAACAGACTGTATGAAATCATAAAGGACACCCTCAACAGCGACATCGAGGCAAAATACCTTCCGAAAAGAAAAGGGGACATCAAGCATTCCCTTGCGGACGTGAGCAATCTGGAAAGAATCAACGTTAAAATAGATTCTGAAAACTTTGAAAATCAGTTAATAGAAACCATAGAATGGTTTAAAACTATATTGTAAAAAAAGTAAAATTAGTGGAATCCGCATCCACTACAGGTTTCACATTTCTCTTCTTCAACAGGATTATATACCTTATCTTCCTGAAGAGTGGCTGATATGAAATATTGGTCGAATTCATCCTTGCTTTTTAAAACTGGTGAAAGTCCTTTAAAGTCACATCTGATATCACCGGTTCCACCAATATCAACTAAAATCGGTTCTCCCAATTTAAACCTTTTAAAATATGCTTCAACTTCATCTTTTAAAGCACCTGGTACTCTGAAATTAAAAGATAAAATATTATTTTCCTTCATTTTCAAACCAACATATTTCTGGTCAATTTCATAGTTTAAACCTAATTGTTTTTTGAAAATCACATTAGTACCAATCTCATTAGATGTCATTTTTAATCTCCTAAAAATAATTAAATTAACATTATATTTTTAAAGTATTTAAATACTTTCCTAAAAAATATCAAAATTTCTGCATGGCAGCCACATGTTAATGGAATGCCGCCGTTCATTTCTCAACTCAAACAAAATTTTAATCCATGAAAATTTATAACGAATTATCACGATTTTTAATAAGATTTATATAATTTCATATACAGAGTTACTATATGTTATAATATTATATTATAATAACACAACAAATCAATTAAAAAAATAGGTGTTTTTGAATGAATGAATACAATATAGATATTGGAAATAGAATTAGAGAATTGAGAGAACTATCAGATATTACAATTAAAGAAATTGCTGAAGAATTGAATATTAAAGAAGAAACTTATATCCAATATGAAAATGCTGAAGTAGACATTCCAGCAAGTTTCTTATACGAACTTGCACACATTTTTAAAGTTGATTTAGGATTATTATTAACTGGTGAAGAAAGCAGAATGAGCATATTTGATGTTACCCGCGCAAATAAGGGAGTTTCAGTAGACAGAAGAAAAGAATATACACACGAAAACCTATGTTCTAAATTCATTCATAAGAAAGCTGAAACATTCCTTGTTGTGGTTGACCCTGAGAAAAACCCTGTGCCTTCACTAAATTCACACCCCGGCCAGGAATTCAATTACGTGCTTGAGGGTTCCTTGAAAATTTATATACACAACAATGAAATCGTGCTGAACGAAGGGGATAGCATATTCTTCGACTCAACACATAGACACGCAATGGTAGCGCTTAACGACAAGCCCGCTAAATTCTTAGCAGTAATCATATAATACTTACAGGAGATAATTTAATGACATCAGTGATTGGAGATTTTGTAGAAAGAGTTGACTTTAACTCTTATGAAGACTTTTTTGAAAATTTTAAGCTTACCTATGATGAAGATTACAATTTCGGATTTGATGTGGTGGACAAGTATGCCGAAATCGATCCGGAAAAGATTGCATTGATTTGGGTAAATGACAACGATGAGGAACACACCTTCACATTCAAGGAGATGAAGGAATATTCCAACAGAGCAGCAAACCTGTTCAAAAGCCAAGGAATCAAAAAGGGCGACTGCGTAATGCTGACCCTTAAGAACAGGTATGAATGGTGGTTCTGTATGGTTGCACTGCATAAAATAGGTGCAATAGCAATTCCCGGAACCCATATGCTGAAGCTTCATGACATTGACTTCAGAATAAGGGAAGCGAATGTGAAAATGATCGTTTCAGTAGAGGAGGACACATTACTTCCCGATTATGAAGCGGCTGAAAAGTCATTAGGCCTTGATTTGCCTAAATTAGCAATTGAAACCGACAGAGAAGGTTGGATAAACTTCAACGAAGCCCTAATGAATGAAAGCCCTGTCTTTGAAAGGCCAACCGGCGAAGACAAGACCTATGCCGAAGAAATTTTCCTAATATATTTCACTTCAGGAACCAGCGGACTTCCGAAAATGGTTTCACATAAGCATACCTACTCCCTGGGCCACATTCCAACCGCAAAATACTGGCATAATGTTATAGAAGACGGAATCCACCATACCTCAGCGGATACAGGTTGGGGAAAGGCCGTATGGGGAAACCTATATGGGCAATGGATTGCTGGAACCGGAATATTCATCTATGACTATGACAGGTTCAACGGATTGAAGCTGCTTGAAAAGATTATACAGTATAAGGTGGATACATTCTGTGCCCCTCCAACAATCTACAGATTCATAATCAAGGAAAACATTGAGGGCTATGATCTGTCCAATTTAAAATACGTTACAACCGCAGGAGAGCCTTTGCCTCCCGAAGTGTCCGAAAGGTTCTATGACCTTTCCGGCTTAAGAATCAAGGAAGGGTTCGGCCAGACCGAAACAACATTGTCAATCGGAACATTCATCTGGCTGGATGCAAAAGTTGCATCCATCGGCAAGCCTTCCCCATTATTCGATTTGGAGCTATTGGATGAAAACGACAATAAAGTGGAAATCGGTGACGAAGGAGAGCTTTGCTTCAAACTCAATGATGGGCCAAATCCAGGATTATTCAAAGATTATGTGAACGATGAAGAAAAGTACAAAAAGCAGATTCATGACGGATATTACCACTGCGGAGATACCGCATGGGTGGATGAAGACGGTTATGTGCACTTCGTTGGAAGAAACGATGACATCATCAAATCTTCAGGTTACCGTATCGGACCGTACGAAGTGGAAAGCGCTGTCCTATCACATGAAGCAGTTGCACACTGCGCAATTACCGCTTATCCTGATGAAGTGAGAGGTCAGATTGTAAAGGCAAGCATCGTGCTGCAGCCTGACTTCGAGCCATCAGATTCATTAACTAAAGACATTCAGAATCATGTTAAAAGAGTTACAGCTCCTTATAAATACCCTAGGATGGTTGAATATGTGGATGAACTTCCGGAAACCATCAGCGGTAAAATAAGAAGGGTTGAAATCAGAGAAAAAGACAATGAAAATTAATTCAGATGATAAAATGACAGAAGAGATATCTTATCCAGTTATCAATAAGGAAATTTGCAAAGGCTGTATGAGATGTATAGTCGGATGTCCTCAAAATGCAATATTACTTTCACAAGACATGAACAACGCAGGATATCAATTTGCATATTACAGTGGAAACGGCTGTACCGGATGTAAAGACTGTTACTTTACCTGTCCGGAACCATTAGCATTAGAAGTACATCAATATAAAAAGATCGTTGATGATTCCGTTGCAAAAATGATTAAGGCCAAAGTAAAAGGGGGAGATTAAATGAGCAATCAAATGGTAAAAGGAAATACTGCAGTCATCATCGGCGCAATGTATGCCGGCTGCGACTGCTTCTTCGGATACCCAATCACTCCGGCAAGCGAAATCTTGCACGAGGCATCAAAATACTTCCCGATGGTTGGAAGAAACTTTGTCCAGGCTGAAAGTGAAGAGGCATCAATCAATATGGTTTACGGCGCTTCAGGAACAGGCCACAGAGTAATGACCTCATCATCAGGACCTGGAATCAGCCTGATGCAGGAAGGGTTTACTTTCCTTGCGGGGGCGGAACTTCCTGCAGTGATTGTAGACATCATGAGGGCAGGACCTGGACTTGGAAACATCGGACCTGAACAGGGAGACTACAACCAAATCGTTAAAGGCGGAGGCCACGGTAACTACAAAAACATAGTTTTAGCTCCAAACAGCGTTCAGGAAATGTGTGATTTGACAATGAAAGCGTTTGAGCTTGCTGACAAATGGAGAAACCCTGTAGTCGTATTGGCTGACGGTACTTTAGGCCAGATGGCTGAACCTCTGGTTTTCCCAAGCGAAGCAATCGAACCTAAAGATGACAAGCCTTGGGCAGTCAAAGGAAATGAGGAAACAATGGAAAATCTCATCACTTCAATTTTCAACGACTTCAATGACCTGGAGGATTTCAACTACAAGCTTCAGGAAAAATATGCTCAAATAGAAGCAGAAGAAGTCATCTATGACGAATATCAGGTTGAAGATGCAGATATTGTCCTTGTATCATTCGGTATCAGCAGCAGAATTGCAAGGTCTGCAGTGGACAAGGCACGTGAAAAAGGCATAAAAGTTGGACTTTTAAGGCCAATCACATTATCCCCGTTCCCGGTTGACAGAATAAAAGAATTGTCCGACAAGGGAGTAAGCTTCATTTCCGTTGAAATGAGCAACGGCCAATTGCTTGCAGACGTACAGTTTGCAGCACTGAGAAAGGATGACACCCATCTTGTCAACAGAATGGGTGGAAACCTGATTGAACTTAAACAGATCCTTGCCAAAATTTATGAAATAGCAGGATTCGAAGATGAAGACATGGACCTATCCAAAAGAAGCGAGGAAAAGGCCAGTCCAAATATAATTGATTAGAGGATGTGGAAAAATGAGTGAACATGAAAATAAAGATTATGAATTACAGATACGTAGAAATCCACAATCCCTTTTAGAAGAGTATCCAAGAAAAGGAACAAATATCCAATCTACTCACTACTGTGCAGGTTGTGGACATGGAATATTGCATAAACTGATTGCAGAGTGCATGGACGAACTTGGAATCCAGGAAAGATGTGTAATGATTTCACCGGTAGGTTGTTCAGTATACGCATACTTTTACTTCAACTGCGGAAACTTCCAGACAGCACACGGAAGGGCACCTGCAGTAGCTACCGGAATTTCCAGAGCAGAAGACAATGCCATCGTAATGAGCTATCAGGGAGACGGAGATTTAGCTTCAATTGGTTTGAACGAAACCCTGCAGGCAGCTAACCGTGGAGAAAAAATGGCAGTGTTCTTTGTAAACAACACAGTCTACGGTATGACAGGCGGACAGATGGCTCCGACCACATTGATCGGCGAAAAGACCGTAACATGCCAGACCGGAAGAGACCCTGATTATGCAGGACACCCTACACACATGTGCGAACTGATCAATACCCTGAAAGCACCTGTATTCATTGAAAGGGTTTCCCTTTCAAATCCTTTGAAAATCAGGCTTGCAAAATTCGCAATCAAACAGGCGCTGACCGTGCAGAAAGAAGGAAAAGGATATTCATTCGTTGAAGTGCTCTCACCTTGCCCAACCAACTTAAAGCAGGATGTTGTTAGTGCTCAAAAATTCATTGAAGAACAGATGGAAAAGGAATTTCCTGTTAAAAACTTCAGAAATAACATTTACACAAAAGAACCTGTCCAAAGACCAAAAAGTGACTTTTCAACAGAATCATTGGATAAAATATTCAATGTCAGCAGAGGAGAGGATTCAGGATATGTCGATGAGGACATAGAACCTGTCAGCATCAAGGTTTCCGGATTCGGAGGCCAGGGCGTTTTAAGTGCAGGACTCACCATTGCCCAAGCGGCATGTTCAGAAGGAAAGCACGTTTCCTGGTATCCTAGCTACGGACCTGAACAGAGGGGAGGAAAATCCAACTGTTCCGTAGTGATTTCCAATGAAACAATCGGAACCCCTGTTGTTGATGACATTGACATTCTCATTGCTTTGAACAAGCCATCCCTTGAACAGTTCTCACAGGACGTCAAGGATGGCGGAGTTATACTTTACGATTCTAAAATCGGTGAATTTGAAACTGACAGAAACGTTGAGGTCATTGCAATGCCTTGTGTCGACATTGCAGAAGAACATGGAAATGCAAGAACTGCAAACACCGCACTTTTAGGCGCACTGACTGAACTGACTGACGTTTTAAAACGCGAATCTTACGAAAACGCCATTCGCGAAATGTTTGCATCCAAACCTAAAGTCATTGATGTGAACATTGAAGTTCTTGAAGCCGGAGCTGAATGGCTGAAAAACAATTAATAGTGTGATTTGATGACATATAAAGAAATTTCTCAAAATTATCTTAAAAATTACGGTTTAGGCATTGGGGATACCATCAAAGTCCATAAGGAGGACATCACATATACCGGTATCCTCCTTGACCGACCGGAGGATGCCGATGACGGATATCTGGTTTTGAAATTATCCAGCGGCTACAACATTGGTGTGGCTATTGAAAATACCACATGCGAGCTAATCGAAAAAGGTGACAAGCCAAAAATAGGCTATGACGAAACTGAAATCCCTCATGACGAAAGCAAACAGAACATTTCAATCGTTTCAACCGGTGGTACAGTATCCTCAGTTATAGATTACAGGACCGGAGCGGTGCATCCCAAGTTTACCGCATCAGACCTTGTAAAGGCCAATCCTGAACTCCTGGACTATGCAAACTACAACGTTAAGGCGCTCTACAATATTCTGAGTGAAGACATGAAACCGGAATACTGGGTCAGGGCTGCAGAAGAAATTGCCAATGACATTTCAGATGGCGCGGACGGTGTCGTGATAGCTCACGGTACCGATACAATGCACTATACCTCAGCCGCATTGAGCTTCATGCTGAAGACTCCTGTTCCAATCATCATTACCGGAGCTCAGAGAAGTTCAGACAGGCCTTCAAGCGATGCAAACATCAACCTGATCGATTCAGTAGTTGCTGCAAAATCAGACATTGCAGAAGTCTGCGTCTGCATGCACGGAAGCCTGAATGACGAGTACACCTACCTCCACAAGGGAACAAAGGTAAGGAAGATGCACACTTCAAGAAGGGATACCTTCAGAAGCATCAACGCTCAGCCAATAGCTAAAATCCAAAACAGGCAGATCAGCATCAATCCGGAATATGAGTATGCCAAAAGGGGAGACAATGAACTTGAACTGAACACCTCCATTGAGGACAAAGTAGGATTCATCAAAAGCTTCCCGGGAATTTCAACTGACTACATCGAATATCACATTGATAAAGGCTATAAGGGCCTTGTCATTGAGGGAACCGGTCTTGGACATGTTCCGAATGACCTGATTGACTCATTCAAAAGGGCACAGGATGAAAGCATTCCAATCGTCATGACCTCACAATGCCTCTACGGAAGAGTGAATATGAATGTCTACTCAACCGGACGCAACATCATTGATGCGGGAGTAATCTCCGGAAGGGACATGACTCCTGAAACCGCATACGTCAAGTTATGCTGGGCATTAGGTCAAAGCGACGATTACGATAAGGTGAAAGAGATTATGCAAACAGATATTGCAGGTGAATTTAGTAAAAAATCCTCAATCAGGGATTTCTTAAATTAAGGTGGTTATGATGGATTACGAAAAATTAGGATTGAAAATGGGACTTGAGATTCACCAGCAACTGAATAGTGAGCATAAGTTGTTCTGTCCTTGTAAAACAGAGCTTGTTGATGATGATTTTGACGAACTGATTCAAAGAAAATTAAGGCCGACCCAATCAGAGCTTGGAGAAATCGACAGGGCTGCCCTTCAGGAGTCCTTGAGGGGATTGAATTTCAAATATGAAAACTTTGAAAAGCACACATGTCTTGTCGAAAACGATGACGAACCACCTCACAGCCTGAATGAGGAAGCGCTTGACATCTGCATTACAATCGCATGCCTTATGAACATGCATATCGTTGATGAATTCCATACAATGAGAAAACAGGTCATCGACGGAAGTAACACAGGAGGATTCCAGAGAACCGGTATGGTTGCAACAGACGGATACCTTGACACCCCTTACGGCAGAGTCGTTATTGAAAGCTTAGGCCTTGAAGAGGATGCTGCAAGAAGAGTTGAAACCAAAGACGGATTCACAGAGTTCAGGCTGGACAGACTGGGAATTCCTCTTGCAGAAATTACAACAGACCCTTCAATGCACCACCCTGATCAGGTAAGGGAAGTTGCATATATGCTCGGCCAGATTCTAAGAAGCACAAACGTTAAAAGAGGTCTTGGAACAATCAGGCAGGACTTGAACATTTCCATTGCTGAAGGCGCACGTGTGGAAATCAAAGGTGTTCAGGACCTTGACTTGATGGCTGAAATCGTAAACCGTGAGGTTGAAAGACAACTGGCTTTAATCGACATCAAAAAGGAACTCAATGCCCGAAATGCTGAAGTCTTAGATGAAATTCATGACCTTGATGAAGTGCTTGAAGACACCGGATCCAAAATATTGAAATCCGCCGAAACAATTAAGGCAGTTGTGCTTAAAGGTTATGACGGTTTGATAGGCCGCGAAGTTCAACCTGGAAGAAGATTCGGTACTGAAATTGCAAGCTATGCCAAAAAACGTGGAGTTGCAGGTATTTTCCACTCAGATGAGTTGCCTGCATACGGAATCACACAGGAAGAAGTTGATAAGGTAAATGACTTCCTCAACATCGGCGATGACGATGCATTCATCATTGTAGCTCATGATGAGGATATTGCAATATCCGCACTGGAAGAGGTTAAAAGAAGAGCTGAACTGGGCATTGACGGTGTTGTTGAAGAAACCCGTAAGGCACTGGATGACGGAAACACCGAATACATGAGACCGCTTCCGACTGCAAACAGGATGTATCTTGAAACCGACATTCCATTGTTCAAGATTACATCTGAGAGAATCGAACCTATTGCAAACAACCTTCCGGAACTTCCTGACGTGAAACAGGCAAGAATCATTGAGGAATACAAGTTAAGTGAAGACCTGGCGACACAGCTTGTCAAAAGGCAGGAAGCCGACATGTTCGAAGACATCCTTGCGGGTGTTGACGTTGATGCAACACCGGTCGCTTCACTCCTTGCATATGACCTCAGGGAAATCAAAAGGGAAGGCCTCGATGTCAATGTATTGACACTTGACCACTTCAAGGGAATATTTACCCTTTTAGCTGAAGGCAAGATTGCAAAAGACAGCGTACGTAAACTTGCGGTTGAAACAATAAAGGCTCCTGATATGGATATTGCTGAAATCGCTGAGAAAAACAACCTGACCATGCTCAGTGAAGATGACGTGGCTAAAATCATTGCCGACATTGTGGCAAGCAATGAAGGAATGGTAAAAGAACGTCAGATGGGTGCAATGGGTCCTTTAATGGGAATGTGCATGAAGCAGCTTAAAGGAAAGGCTGACGGCGGTATGGTCAACAAGATCGTTCGCGAAGAAATACAGAAATTATTGTAGGGAAACTCACATTTTCCTTAAAACTCTTTTTTTATTAAAAAATCTTTAAATTTAGGTGTGCCTAAAAAAATAGAAAGCTTTATATACTATCATGACCAAGTATGTAATAGAGATTGAATTTAGGTATACCTAAAAACTCTCACATTATTAGTCAAATAATAATACACTCTCCAAAATTAGAATTGTGTTGAATTAGGTTTTCACAATTTGCTAATTTGATACAAGTCGAAGGAAAAATTAAAATCTGCCAAAATATAATTTTCCTCAAAAAAACACTGGTGTTTAATTAAGTCGGTTAAACACCAAACTCTCTCTCTTTTTATAATTATTATACTAACAACAATGAATTTATTCCTGCAAAACATCACATTAACACCGGCACAATCCCCATGAACTTATGAAAGCAGGTTCGAGTGTAATTAATGTGCGATTATATTAAAAATAGCACTCATTAAAATTAATGTTGAAATAAAAAAATAATAAATTATTGAAACTATCTAGCTTGAACAACTTCTTCTTTAATTTCTTCTTTAATTGTTATTTTCTGAGTTACATTGCAACCAGTATAATTATCATTTCCACCATAACTGATTGTTATATTATACTTTCCAGGATCATTATCCAATTTTAACTTTCCAGTCCCATTACCATCAGTGACAACTGAATAATAACCACTAGTGCTGTTTTCATCAGTTACTGTAACATTAACAGTCTGGTTGGCAATAGCTGTCCCATTAACATCAGTCAACTTGATTTTAAGGGAATTCCCCTCAGTCAATGTGGCATTGCTTTCAAAAGTTAATTTTGTATCTTGTTTTTTTGTGTTCGGCATCATTGCAACTACACCAACCAAAAAGAGCGGCGATAATTACAATCAAAGCCAGAATAATAATCTTATCTCTATCCATACTATCACCCTAAAACAATATTTTGCATCAAATATAATTTGTGTCAATCATATGTATATAACAATTCTGATACAAATTCTATGATTCATCCAGTAATTACATATTTATGATGATATCTCTTTAAAAATAAAAAAAATGGAGGTTTAATATATCTTAGTGCCCCCATGTCCTAAAAAACTACCTGTAATTATATTTCCTTGAGCATCTTGGCCACTATAGTCATAATATCCATCTCCGGCAACTACAACATACCGACCGCTAGCTAATTCAACAACACGCATTTCATCCTGGCCAATACCAGTTGATCGATAGTATCCTAAATCAGGATTATATTCCGGATAACTCAATGCAGTAACTTCCTCATCAGTAAGTGTGGGAGTGACAGTTTCCACATTTAAATTATAATCGGCATTACTTGGTAAATAATCTTTATTTCCATTAAAAGAAACTTTAACAATATATTTTCCTTTTTCTAAATCAAAATCAAACGTATTTCCAATATCAGAATCCAATGGAACTTCTTCATCAACAATTATATTCCCATTATTATCTTCTATAGAAAGATTAATTTCCACATAAGGTAAAACATTACCCTTTGAGTCAAGCACTTTCACTGAAAAAAGATTATCATCAACAGACTGATTTGTTTGTTTTATTTCTATATCTGTTGATTTTTCATTTGATTGCAAATACATTACCCCAATAAGAACACTTAGTACAATAATAATTGCAATTAAAATCAAGATTATGTTTTTATTTTCCATATAACACCCCACACTAATACTTTATAACCTGTCCGTAATATAAATTGTGTATAAAGAATAAATAAAAAAAGAAGAAAAAATAGAGGATTTAATCTCTATTTTAGATAGTTATTGTTTTCAATTTTGTTGCTGCAGTGTATTTGTAGTTTCCATTGTATTTTACTTCAACAAGATGTGAACCCGGCATTATTTCATCAACAATAGCAGTAGCTAAACCGTTTGTTATTTTTTCGACATATGTTACGCCTTCATAGGTTATCCTTAAGTTTCCTGTTGCATCACTGGCTATGCTGGCGGTTATTATTGTTTTTCCGTTTTCTGATTTAGCAGTCACTCCCATTCCAGTGTGTCTTTTATTATTTTAAAGCTGATTTTCTGCGTTTCTGCATTGTATTTGTAGTTTCCAGCATATTTCACAGTGACGTTATATGTCATTTCTTTTAAATTGGAAATGGTTAATGTGCTAAGCCATTGCCGATTTTAACACTATGAGAACCCTCATTTACAATAATTTGGACATTACCTGGCGTATCTTTATCTAATTTAACTTTAATGATAACAGTGTTGCGAACATAATCTTTAAAATAGTATATATTTGTTTTGAAAAAAAATAAATGGTGAATATTTTTTACATTAAAAAAATAAAGAGAATAGCTAACTTCTTTTTATCCTATTTATTTAAGGTTAAGATAACATACAAGCCGAACTAACAATTACAAAAACAGTTAAAAATATAATCATTACGATAATATTATCATTATTATAAAATGGCAAAAATATGGCGAATATTAAAGCTGCAATAGCTATAATAATTATAATTACACCAAATGCCTCTCCAGCAGATGGCTCCTGACTTTTAACAGGTTTACCATAATTATAAGATTTTCTTGCAGATCTGCGTTGCCCATAATTCCAGCTACCGCTGTCAAAGCCAGGATCAAAACCGCAATTTTCACAGTAGGGTTCATTGTCTGCCAGTGTTGAACCACAATTTGGACAAGTTTTCATATTACCCCTCAAGCAACTTCTTCTTTGCTAATGTGAACTCTTTATCAGTTAATAAACCTTCTTTGTACATGTTTGCAAGCCTTTCCAAATCATCAGTTAGTGAACTGCATTCATGCTTTGTTTCTGCTCTTGCATTGTCCAGACCTTGACCGGTTTCTTCAAATTGGGATCCGCTAGTCCGTTCGTTGATGACATTTATAAAATGGTTTTCTACATAAAAATCCTGTTGTATGCTGGTTTCCACACCCATGAAGAACATTATTTTAATGTCCTGGTTTTCAACTAAGCGAATGATGATTATGTTCTGGTCATTCGGGTCTCTTTTTGCAGATAATATGTCTCCATAGGGGATTCTTAAATCTTTACTGTCTTTAGCAGCCCTCTTAAATACAATGCCCCTGTCAACTACCTGGATGGTGGTGATTACCTGCCTATTTTGTTCTTCCTGTTTGAAGCCGCTTGTAGCGGTCAATCCAATAAGTCCCAATTTTAATGTTGCGGCACCTTTTACCCAACCGCTTCTGGTGCTTAATCTTATTTCAGTGTCCGGAAAAATGGCCTTGCAGGATATGCCTTCAAAAATGTTACATTTTTCCAATGCCTCTTCCATAAGTTCCTCTTCTGATTTTTTATTTTCACCAAACGATTCCATGATAACCTATTATCGCACAAAGATAATATAACTTGTGCATTTTATCCGCTTTTTAGCAAATCAGATGATGGAACTTCTTCTTTTTTCAGTAATGTATTTAAGTCTGTTTAACACCACTTCTTTTTAAAAACAGTTACTCTAATTTATCAACTATTTCCTCACCAACACTTGTGAGACGATACAGGCGCCCCTTCCTTGCTTCTTCATTTATGCATTCGGCTATGCCGGTTTCTTTTAATTCCTTTAACACTTTTGAAATATGGTTTGTTCTGATTCCAGTATCATTTGCGATGACAGTTGGTGTTTTGATTTCATTCTTTAAAGCTTTAACAGTTTTGACACGATATGAACTGATATTTACATATGCATATTTTTTTAAAGTTTTATCATCGATAGTAAACAACCCCTAATTTTCCCAAATTATAATAACTCTCATGTCATATTTAAGCTTATCTACAAGAAATTATATGAATAGCTTCAATTACAGTGCTGGATTGAAGATATTGGAAAAAAGTTGCGCAAAATTGAATGAAAACGTTGAAGTTAGAGGCTGGTTTGAACCATGGAAAAGAATTGATATTGGAAAAATATTATGAAAAAAAGATGTAAGTAGATGAAATTTCACCCACTTAAATTAAAAATCAACACCTCATTGAGGACTCATACCGGCTCCCATACATTATTTCCAAGATGCCTATGCAAACCTCCAGGACTGTCCAATACTTCACCCGTATAAATTACTCTGCCTGCTTGAGGACTGTAAAACGCTCCAGAGTCATAAGAGGATGATGTTGTGCTTGTACTAGCGGGTTGTGCTTCAACAACCTCTTCTTTAACGGTAATCTTTTCACTAGCATTACATCCATTATACTTGTCATTTCCACCATAACTGATTGTTACAGCATATTCTCCAGAATCCTTATCCAATTTTAACTTTCCAACTCCATCACCATCCGTTACAACTGAATGATAATCGCAGGTATTGTTCTTATCAGTCACTGTAACGTTAACAGTCTGATTGGCAATAGCTGTCCCATTAGCATCAGTCAACTTGATTTTAATGGAATCACCCTCAGTCAATGTGGCATTACTTTCAAAAGTTAATTTCGTATCCTGTTTGGTCATGTTTGGCATCATTGCAAAAATCCCGACCAAAAGGGCGGCAATAACTGCAATCAAAGCCACAATCATAATCATATTCCTATCCATTTTTTAACACCCCTCTAAAATGTTACTTCAACTTCCCTGATTTCAACACTGTTTGACACCGGATACTTATGCAATGTTGAAATGATTATTTTATTATCTGAATCCATTACTGTATACTTCACCAGTCCTTATATCTACAGTCCTCACATAACCGTCTGCATATTCCTGCATAACATAATTTTCACCCGCATAATATCTTGCTGTTTCAGGATAAGGGTCTTTTGATGGTGGCAAATTATTAATGTCATATCCTGAGCTTGATGAAGATTCTGAACTTGAAGAACTTGCAGAACTTGAAGAAGAGCTTGTTTGAGCTTCAACAACTTTCTCTTTTTCCTTAATTGTTAATTTCTGAGTTGCATTGCAACCGGTGAAATTGTCGTTTCCGCCATAACTGATTGTTACATTATATTTTCCGGAATTCTTATCCAATTTTAACTTTCCAACTCCATCACCATCAGTGACAACTGAATGATAATCGCTGGTATTGTTTTTATCAGTTATTGTGACGTTAACAGTCTGGTTGGCAATAGCTGTCCCATTAGCATCTGTCAACTTGATTTTAATGGAATCTCCCTCAGTCAATGTGGCATTACTTTCAAAAGTTAACTTTGTATCCTGTTTGCTCATGTTTGGCATCATTGCAAAAATTCCAACCAAAAGGGCTGCAATGATTGCAATCAAAACTATGATTATAATCTTATTGTTGTCCATTTTTTAACACCTACCTTAAAATGTTACTTCAACTTCCTTGATTTCAACACTGTTTGACACAGGATACTTATGCAATGTTGCACCTTCAGTTTCACCAGTGTCCCAGTTACTCCATTTCCATCCGCTGCCGTCATTGAAATATGCTCTGGACTGGTAGGAGTTCCTATCCATTTGTTGACCATTTTTGCTTAATGAAACTTCAAATCCTCCGGCTGAAGTGCCTCTCCATTTTTGCGCCTGTACAGTGTACTCCCCAACGGTTTTAGTGACCTTGGTATCGAACTGATCCAATTCAACTGTTATTGTGTCCGGCACTTCCGGAACGTTTGCGGTTTCATTTACTGCAGCATCATCAGTTGTTTCAGCTTCACTGTCCGTTTTTATGAGATTCGGCATAGTTGCAATTATGCCAACCAAAAGAAGAATGATAATCACAAGCAAAGCTATTATTATTTTGTTGTTATCCATTGTATCTCCTCGAAAAATAATATTTAATCAAATATAATTTGTGTCAATCATATGTATATAACAATTCCTACATGATTTTTGAAACTTAATCCTCATGAACTTGTGAAAATTAGTTTACTAAAAACGCAGAGTTAATAATATCGATGAAATCATTCATTAAAATACAAACTGTGAATGAAAGTAACAAATAATCAGAGCCCCAAGAAAGAATTATGACATTTGAAAACTTTAAAAAAAAGAAAAAAATAGGGAAAAATCAAATCCCTAATTAATGGTTATTGTTCTTGTTTTGGTTTCAGGAAGGTACTTGTAGTTACCGCCGTAGCTGGATTTGAGAGTGTATGTTCCAGGTGCAAAATCCGGCAATGTTAGTGTTGCCTCACCATTAACGATTTTGGCTTTGTATGTGCCTCCATTTACAGCGAAATTAACATATCCTGTTGCATCTTCAGCTATGCTTGCAATAAGCACGGTTTTTCCTTCAACGGTTCTTTTGACGACTGTCAGTTCCGGTGAAGATTTGGTCACTTCGAGGCTGGCTGTTTTTGTCTGTGCATTGAAGTTGGCGTTTCCCGCATAAACTGCACTGACATCATAAGTGCCTGCCTTTAGACCTGCAACGTTCAATGTTGCAACACCATTGACGATTTGAACCTTTTCTGTAACGCCATTGACGGTAATCCTTACATTTCCGTTGACATTGCTTGCCATTTTGACTGTGACGACTGCAGTGTCTCCAACATTTATGTCGGTGACTGAAACTGAAGTTATCGGATTTGCCTTAACGATATTCAAAGTGGTTTTTACATTCTGTGTATTGTAGTTGACGTTTCCTCCGTAGCGAACGGTTACCTCATAGGATCCTGTTTTAAGTCCTGAAACTGTGTATGTTGCCTTTGCGTTTGTGATTTTGACCTTTTCACTGACTCCGTTGATGGTAAACCAGACATTTCCCGGAACGTCGTTTGCCAAATTGACAGTGATTTTTGCATTTTTACCATATGCAGCATCAGGAGCGCTGACCGAAATGATTGGTGTTCCTTTGACCACATTCAATGTTTTTTGAATAGTCTGCGCATTATAGTTGACATTTCCCGCATAGGATATGGTGACCGGATATGAATCTACGCTTAAACCTGGAATGCTTGCGGATGCTACACGGTCTTTGATTTTGCATACATATTGGATGCCATTTACAGTGATTCTAACGTTTCCAGGCACATTCTGGGCCAAGTTAACTGTTATGATTGCATTGGTTCCATAGCTGCAGTCATTTGCTTTTGCTGAAACGATCGGATTGTTCTTGTTCACCTTAATGCTTGTTGAAATTGTATCTGCAATGTATTTGTAATTTCCGGCATATGTAACCTTAACGTCATATGTTCCCACTTTTAGGCCTGAGACAGTGTAGGTTGCCTTGCCGTTTGTGATTTTAACCTTTTCTGTAACTCCGTTTACGATAAACCTCACATTTCCAGGAACATCACTTGCAAGATTAACGATGACCTTAGCACTCTGGCCGTACTTGACTGTTACCGGAGATATGGAAATGAACGGTTTTTCCATGAATTTGCAGTCTGTTGGCACAATTCCATAAACAGCATCGCATTCAGAGGAACTGCAATTCACAAAAGTGGAATTGGCTAAAAAACCATCAGATTCGTCCCAGTAAATTGCACCACCATCATATGAAGCAGAACAATCTACAAAACTGGAAAGAACCAAAACATCACCTAAATCACACATATAAACAGCACCACCATTCTTAGCAGAACACCTTCTGAAATTACATTCGCCCAAAGTACCGTCGCTACCGTACCAGCATATCGCACCGCCACCACCCTTACTGGCAGAACAATCTACAAAGTTACAATAAGCCATGATGTTTCTAACTCCCATAAGATAGGCTGCGCCTCCAGAATAAGTAGAAACACAATTAACAGAATTACAGTTATAAATTTCAAAATCATCTCCATCAGAGCAAATAGCACCACCATCATCTGAAGCAGAACAATTAACAAAGCTGCAATCGCTCAAGACACCATGAGTAGTCCAATAAACAGCACCGCCATCATTTGAAGCAGAACAATCCGCAAAACTACAATCACTCAAATTACCATAAACACTATCCCAGTAAACAGCACCACCATCATCTGAAGCACAACAATTCTCAAAACTGCAACCACTCAGAAGACCATAGAAACCATCCCAAAAGATAGCACCACCATCATCTGAAGAAAAACAATTAACAAAACTGCAGTTGCTCAAAGAACCATAACTTAAAATCCAATCAACAGCCCCACCATAATCTGAAGCAGAACAATTCTCAAATCTACAGCCACTCAAAACACCATTATGAGCATGCCAGAAAACAGCACCACCAAATGAAGCAGAACAATCAACAAAACTGCAATCAGTCACAGAGTCAACAGAACCCCAATAAATAGCACCCCCAGCACCCATTAAAGAATGACATTTTACAAAACTACAATTGCTCAAAACACCATTAGAACTATACCAATAAACAGCCGCACCATCACGACGGGCAGAACAATCAACAAAACTACAACCACTTAAAGCTCCGTTGGAACCTTCCCAGACAATAGCACCACCATCTTCTGGTCCATAAGCATTAATGAAATTGATATTTTTCAACACAACATTTGCATGATTTACATTAAAGATTTTTGCTTGATCTCTTCCATCGATTGTGAATCCGTTTCCGTTAATTGTGATTTCCTTGTCAATATCAATCCCATTTATATAAAATGAATCACCTGAAAGTGTAGAATTCATCATCATGCTTGAATCATCATAAGCATAATTCCTTGTTAGGGTTAGTTCGCCATCTGCATTAGCTATTGCATCTGCCAGATTCGTAAAAGTTCCAGTTGATGCACTTAAAGTTTCTTCATCGGCCATGCCGATATTTTCCTGATTTTCTATCTGATCATAACTGCCTGCCGCAATAGTATCATCCACATCGACCGCACTTACGCAAGCAATGCTGAGGAAGCAGACAATAAGACAGATAAATATAATTGCCTTTTTAAATATCATTTATTGACTCCCATTTTATTATTGATTAATATAACCTTTATAAAAATTAGCATATATCTGTTTTGAAAAAAAATTTTACATTGAATAGTTTACACTAAAATGGCCAAAATATGAAATGATTTAAAAAAAGAAGAAAAAATAGGGAAGTCAAACCCTATTTTACTGAAACTGTTTTTGTTTTTGTCTGCGCAAGGTACTTGTAGTTACCGTTATATGTCGCTTCAACGACATGGCTACCTGATTTGAGGTCAGGTAAGGAAATACTTGCAACACCATTGGTGATTGGAACTTTGTATTGTGATCCGTTGACTTTAATCCAAACGTTGCCCGGAGCGTCTTCAGCCAATTTCACTGTTATCACAGGATTTCCGTCCACTGTTGATTTTGAAATGGAAATTCCAGGTGAAAGCTTGTTAATGGTCAAATTGGATGTGAATGTTTGGGCATCGAAGTTTGCGTTTCCTGCATAGTATGCACTCACGTCATAAGTGCCGGCCTTAAGGCCTGAAACGGTCAAGGTTGCAACACCGTTGACTATTTGAACCCTTTCAGTTTCACCATTTATGGTTATTTTAACAAATCCGTTGACATTGCTTGCCATTTTAACTGTGACTGTGGCATCACGGCCAACATAATTGTTTTTAACTGAAATGGATGTTATTGGAGTTCCTTTAACCACGTTAAGGGTGGTTGTGTAGTTTTGTGCATTGTAATTGGTACTGCCCTTATACATTACGTTTACATCATAAGTTCCGCGTTTAAGTCCTGAAATGGAATATGTTGCTATGCCGTTTGTAATTGGAGCTTTTTCAGTTACTCCGTTGATGGTAACATGCACATTACCGTTGGCACGATTGCCCATGTTAACAGTGATTACGGCATCTGATCCGAAGCCTGCGTCAGGTGCGTCAACTGATATGATTGGTGTTCCTTTAACAACTTTAAAGGTTGTTGTTTTTGTTTTTTCTACTATATTAGCAGTGCCCTTATAGAGAGCGCTTACTTCGTAGGTGCCCCTTTCCAAACCTGAGAATGTGGCTGTTGCAACACCATTTGTAATTGGAGCCTTTTTGGTAACATTATTTACAGTGACATGAATATTACCGTTCACCTTTTGTGCAACATTAACTATGACGGTTGCATCTTCATTAAATCCTATGTCCTCTGCAGATACTGAAACTATCGGCTGGGTGAGCTTATTCACTTTAAGAGTAGTGGTTATTGTATCGTCAGCATATTTAGCGCTTCCCTTATATCTGATGTCAACAGTATACAATCCATATTTCAAGCCGGAAACTGTGTAGGTTGCAACACCATTTGTAATTGGAGCCTTTTCGGATTTGCCATTGATGGTAAACCATGCATTGCCTCTAACATCCCTAAACAAATTGACTGTAACATTCACATCTTTTCCGTATCGAGTTGTTACAGCAGGTGCTGAAATGAAAGGAGATGGCTTATAAACTACGGAAATAGTCTTTTCAAGAACTAAAGTTTCCACTAACTCTGTACTGTTTTCAGGCGGATAGTCAGGATTCCAAACTTCAATAGGGTCTCCCGGAAAGTGTGTTACTTTAATATTATACTCGCCTGACTCTGTGATGTTCAAATCAGCCAATGAAATCTGCAGTTCAGGGCATCCGTGACGGAAACTAGTCAAGCGGAATAGAGTAATATCATCCGGAAATTCCTCTTTTAGTATGGAAATCTTTTCATCTCTGCTCAATTCTGCAAATTCTTCCAAAGAAATTTCCATATCCGGAAGATCCATTTCCCTTAATTCTTCCAAATCAGCATCCAATACGCCGTTATTGTTAATCCAATTTTCGAAAATCAGATTGCCTAAGCCTTCAACTTTCTGGTCATTTACATAGACATTGAATTGGCCTTCACCGAGTTCAATCCAAATTGTTTGCGGGTTTGCATCTTTTCCCACTATGCTTACTGCAGTATCATCTTCACTGGTCATGACCTCCTCATTGATGGTTACGTCATATACTCTGGCCACATCGTCAGGAGTAACAATTTGAGACAGGTAATCAGCGTGTCTGATACGTTTAAATGTTAATGAATCGCTTCCAAAATTCAAAGTGAATGTTATGATTCTGTTTTCAGGAAGACTCATCAAGTTATACTCATCTAAGGAAACTATATATCTATATCCTAAAGTAGAATAGTCGAATTGAGGGTCTACGAATCCTTCCAATGACTTTCTATAAAGTACAGTGGAATCGTCGCTTACAACTATGCTTCCTTCGGTGCCTTCATATGACCCTGGAATGCTGAATTCAATGAAATTGCCTCTAGGGTGCGGACCCATCCTCTCAGGATCATTAAAGTCTCCAAGAGTTATGTTACCAACGAAAACATATAACTCGACTTCATCTCCTTCATACATGTGGAAAATTGCAGTATCTTCATCTATCTCGATGACATATTCCCAAACGTCTTCATCGAAGCAATCAAGACTAATGCTTAAAAGGTCCTTATCATTGAGTTGAGTCAAGTCCAGAGCAATCGGATACTTTTTAGCCTCTTTAACATCATCGGTTTCATAATCCATTTCCTCTGTATTGAAAGTTGCAAAGTCTTCCCCATTTTTGGTAATGGTGACTGTAACCACAGTGTCTTCAAATTCATCATTGTCAGGAATCAGCAGATACGCGATGGTTTCATCGTTACCTATTTCAAATTCTAGCTCTTCCTCATCCTCTGCATTGAACTCCAATTCAATGTCGTCTATAGGGCCGTCTTCCTCTTCATCTCCATCATCATAGAACTCAATAAATCCGCTGCTTCTAATGAGCTCAACGCCATTTTCTTTGTAAGCAACAAAAATTTGATGTTCGCCAGATTCCAGGTCTTCAAAGAATCCAGGAACAATAAAGTACTGGTTTTCCTCTTCAATAAAATCGCTCAATTCATCTAAAGGACCTTCCCATCTCCAGCCTTCATCATAATCGTCAACCCATATCTCTACTGTGCCATCAGAACCTTCAGGTGAGGTAATTGCAATCATTTCTATCCAATCATCAAACCAATAGCCGATATCGCCAAAGATTTCGATGGAATGACCATCATCATCGCTCACAATATTCCTGTTGATCATTCTGATTTCTGACTCTTCGGTGAATAAAATAGTGCCAGACTGTTGGTTGATGCTTAAAATCGCAGTTATTACATATTCCTGTCCGCCCTCAAAGTCATAGTCGAAGTGATAATTGTTTATGTAATACCATTTTTTAGATTCATCAGTTCCTCCATGACCTTCTGAATATCTCCAGTAAGGGGAATTGCCATCACCCTCAACAAATTCGCTTAAGGTTTTGTTTACTTTTAACTCGCCATCAATCATGACCCATATTTCACCATCTTCAAAATTGGAAGGAATTTCTGCAAATACAAATCCGCCACGACCAGGGGAATCAATATATGAAAAAGAGTCTATACTGACAGGACTTTTTACATCAATTTCATCTTCTTTGATGTCATCATGCCTGCTGTCATTGAAACCCTGATGGTAAACACTGATAAAGTATTTGCCGTCTGCTCCATACATCCCCAATTCTGCCAAGTTCCAATACAGCTTGTTTTCTTCATCCTTATCCGTGACATTCTTGTCGGATGTTTCGAAAAATTCATCATCACCATCTTTTCTAACGTCTACAGTAACTGTGCCTGAACTTCCAACAGGACAGTAGACTGCAAATATATCGTCCATAAAAAGCGCACTAGGTTCAAAAGTGTCCATACTGATATATCTGAATTGACTATAATCGATAGCTTCTATACCTCTCCATGATTCATAAATTTCTTCCCCCTCCTTTAGATCGTCAGGAGTATTTGTAGAAAAGATGAGAATTATATATCCTCCAGGTTCATTAATATTCAAATCTAGAGGAGTAATGTGAAGGACAGTACCATAATCGCTTTCATCGATTCTATAATTGAAACTATAAAGTTCCTGCCAATCATCATTAAGAGTTTTAAAGACAAAGTAATCATTTTGTTCGTCTTCAGGACATGTTATGTTGAGTATTTCCAAGTTTTGCTTAGTAAAATCAAATTCTTCCATCAATTCAACCATATAGGGGTCATCATCCCCCTCGTCATCGCCTTCATCATTCACGATGAAAGTCGAGTTATCAGTTAAAATTTCATCAGCTGCAGGAGCTTGAACTTCAATATCTCCCCCATCATCACTAACCGCTAGAGTGTCCGCATCTTCTGATGCACTAACGGCTCCCATTGTTAAAATGGCCAGCAGCAAAAGCGCCGCCAACATCATGTTCTTATATTTCATACTATAACCTATATTTAACAAATTAATTTCAAATTGAATACACTATTTACTTTGATTGAATCTTTATATATACATTATGATTTATATTTGAATAAAATAGAATCAAAAATAAAATTAAATAAAAGAATAATTAAATTTTACAAAAATAACTATACTGAATTTAAACAATATTCTAAAAAATAGAATATTTTTTAAAAATAGACATAAGCATATGCAATCCCCTGCATAAAACTAAAAAAAAGAGCAAAATGGGCGGTAAACTATTTTTTACATGATTTGTTGTGTGAAAAACTGAAAATTAAAAAAAAAGCATGATGATGACCAGCGACGGATTAACCGAACTCCCGTCATCAGCACCTATAAAAAAAAGGAGATGATGAAACTGTTCTACATGTCTGCCAAACATTTGGCTTTGATTTCATCAAATTCTTCTTGCGTAATAATACCCATGTCCAGCAATTCCTTTGCTTCCTTAAGCTTTGCCATCGGACTCACTTCGTTTTGGACTACCTGAGTGGGCTGGGTCTTGGCATTGTGGATGGACAGTATCTTATCATTGACAAAGTCATAGATTTTTTCCGCCTCTTCCTGATATTTCGGAAGATATGAAATCAGGTTTTCATTTTGGCTGAATGCACTTGCAGCCATTCCTGGAAGTTCAAATTCAATTGTACCATTTACGACATCGGTTGCATCCCTCTTTTGGATACTGTTGATTTGATGGTAATAAACCTTTTTAACACCACCGAAACCGCTCATATACTTTTTCACAGCACTTCCGCTAAAATCAAACTCAATATAATCCTCATATACTGCCAATGTGCCCTGCAATCCGTTCATGAAATACAAGCAGCCTTCAGGTCTTTGGATATCCCTATGTTCGCCATGAGCATAGTGGTCCATTTTCTGCTTAAAGTTCAATCCTCCTTTTTTAAGGTCACCAAGCAATCCTTTTGTTGTACTGAATTCCTCCTGCTGTGCAGTCGCTGCAGGGACAGACCCGTCCATAGAATTTCCACAACTTGCACAGAATTTTGCATCATCATCTACCGGATTTCCACAATTCGGACAAAATGCCATTCAAATCACCTCTAAAATAAATTATCCATATTCAAACTGTCTTCCAACACAATTCCATTGTTCAACTTTTTACCACAGTTATATGCATCGTATATCGCATAAATCCAAACGATAAACCATGTAATCCATCCTATCACAATCAACATCAGAATTCCTGATATGATTGCTGCAAGAAACAGTATGATTCCCCTTTTAGTCAATCCCAAATAAATCTGGCCTACCCCTATGATTAAAAAGGACAATATTGCTGCCAATTCCGGGCTTTTATTGGAATTTGCCACTGCATTGCCGGTGCCATTGACTGCCTGCGGAACATCACTTGTTGAATTTCCACATTCGGGACAGAACTTTGTGTCCTTTGGCATTTCAAATCCGCAACTGGTACAAAATCTAGTGGCATTACCATTTGCATTTTCTTCTTCGATAACCATTTTGGATCCGCAGTTTTTGCAGAATTTAGCTCCCTCATCAACTTCAGACCCGCAATTTTGACATGTAACCATATGATTCACCTCACTGTAAGTGTGTTAAAAATGTGTTAACAAGTTAAAATATATGTGTAATAATATATATAACCATGCCTTTTAAGTTAAACAAAAATATACTATATGTGTAATAACGAGGAGATACTGGAAAAAGTTGCGTTCGTTCTGGCATCAGAACACCGGAAAAACATCATATTGTATTTGGGTGAGGACTTGCACACCCCAAAACAGATTGGAGATGCAATTGATGTGAGAACCAACCACATAAGCAACCTGTTATCACAATTACGAAAAAACAATCTTGTTTATTGCGCTACACCAAAAATGCGAAAAGGAAAACTCTATACATTAACTGATGACGGAAGATATGTCTTTGAATATATCAAATCACAAAAAAGCACAATTTAAAAAAAAAGGCATAATGCCGTCCAGCATTACGAAAAAATTAATGTTTAAATTTTAATTGAACATATGAAATATTTCTCATTTTGAGCCAACGGAGAGTTAATCATCCCACTCATCATCACAGTCCGATTAACTCCACAATTTCTGCATTCTAAAGCAATTTTTCAACAATTTCTGCAGCTGATTCAACCATCTTAGGGCAGAGTTCCCCAAAGAGATTATTCTCGCGGGCGAAGTCAACACCCTCTTCGGTTGATATGTCGCAGCCGAGAAGGTCCCTGCAGATGATTGAACCGTTTACATCTGCAAACTCATCCAGAAAGCTGTTGCAGACCTCGTTGCTTTCAGCCTTGCTTTCGCCGTATTTCAAACCCAATGCCATCAGGGCGCCTGTGCATGCGCCGCACACTTCCGCTTTGCGCATTCCGCTGCCGAAGCATGCGCCTATCTTTAAGGCATCCTCTTTGGAAATCCCAAACTCCGGGGAAAAGGCCGCAAAGACCGCCTGTGAGCACACGTATCCCTCCTCAAACAGCTGAACCGCTTCGTTTATTCTATCCATGGTAATACTTTAACATTAATGGCATATCAACTTTTACAAAAAATCAGTTAAATTATATTATTGATTAGTAACAAATATGATACCAGGAAAAATAGGGGAAAAACAATGATGAGTAAACTAAAAAGCATTAGTCTCAGTAACTGGATATTGATTGGGATGATTCTTGGTTTCATTGTGGGGCTGATATTGAATTTCTTCGTAACAGACCCGTTCATCAAGGACATCATACTAATCGACAATGTATTTTATCTTGGAGGAAACGTATTTATCAAGCTTATGAAGATGCTGGTCGTGCCACTCGTATTCTGTTCCATAGTCGTTGGTGCCGCATCGATTTCAGACATCCGGAAAATCGGAACTATCGGCGGAAGGACAATCCTGATTTATCTTCTCACAACAGCATTGGCCGTGACAATTGCTCTTGCATTGGGTGCCATCATCCAGCCGGGCGTAGGCTTGAACATGTCTGCAAGTGCAGACGTTGCAAATGTTACAGTCAACCAAACCGTGACAGATACAATCCTGAACATGGTTCCGGAAAATCCGTTCAGCTCCCTTGCTAGCGGGGACATGCTGCCGGTCATCATATTCGGATTGCTTATAGGAATAATCCTGGCCAAATTAAGGGATGAAGTCCAGGTTGTCACAGAATTTTTCGAGCAGACAAACCACATCATGATGGAGCTGACATCACTCATCATGAAATTCGCACCTATCGGAGTATTCTGCCTAATGGCGAAAACATTCGCAAGCCTCGGATTTGAAGGACTGCTGCCTCTGGCCAAATACATCATATGCGTCATCATAGGCCTTGCAATACAGGTGTTCATAGTCTATCCGTCACTGCTTGTAGTGTTTACAAGGCTGAACCCTCTCAGGTTCTTCAAGAAGTTTATATCAGTCATGTTTTTTGCATTTTCATCATCAACATCAAATGCAACAATACCTATCAACATGGAAAAGCTATCTGAAATGGGAGTTTCATCAGAAATATCCTCATTTACAATTCCATTGGGTGCAACAATCAACATGGACGGAACCGCCATCATGCAGGGCTGTGCAGTAATGTTCGCTGCTCAGGCCTATGGTATGGATCTGGGAATGGCAGGACTCATAACAGTAATTTTCACTGCCGTCATGGCTTCAATAGGAACCGCAGGCGTTCCTTCAGTTGGACTGGTCACTTTAACCATGGTATTCAATTCAGTAGGATTGCCGGTTGAAGCAATCGGAATGATTTTCGGAATAGACCATATCCTGGACATGTTCAGAACCGCCGTAAACGTCACCGGAGATGCAATCTGCACATTAATCGTTTCATTCAAAAACATGGCTCTGGACATTGATGTGTTCAACGGTAGAAAAACTGCAAAAACCATTGGAATCGACTATCAATAAAAATATATGCATCCTACAGGATGCATAACATTTTCTTTTTTCATTATAATTAAAAAAGAGGTTTAAAAATGAATCACTACGACATCATTATCATAGGAGCAGGGCCGGGGGGCCTTACTGCAGGAATCTATGCAGGCCGTCAGGGAACAAAAAACCTGATTATAGACCGTGACCTTGCAGGAGGCTTGGGCCGTGAAGTTCCGGAAATGGAAAACTATCCGGGATTCGACAGGATTTCAGGCCTTGAGCTGGTTGAGAAAATGAAGGCACAGGCAACCATAAACTGCGAACTCAACGAAATGGAAGAAGTAACAGAAATTAAACAGACAGGCGGCGAATACCGCTTTACAGTCAAAACAGACAAGGATGAATATCAAAGCAAAACCATCATTTTAGCAACAGGAAGCTCACACAGACAATTGGATGCAAAAGGCGAAGAGGAGTTCAAGGGAAAGGGCGTAAGCTACTGCGCAACATGCGACGGTTTCTTCTTTGCAGGCCGCGACATCATCATGGTAGGCGGGGGAAACAGTGCACTTCAGGAAGCGTTATATCTCAAAAATCTTGGAGCAAATGTTACTTTAGTCCACAGAAGGGATGAATTCAGAGCCCAAAAGCACCTCCAGAACATGATAAAAGAAGCGGGAATCAACACCATCCTGAATGCTACCGTTGAAGAGATAAAGGGAGAAATGCTCGTTGAATCAGTTGTCTTGAAAGACACACAAACAGGAGAGCTTAAAGAAATCCCGACAAACGGAGTGTTCGTAAGCGTAGGATACATACCCCACACTGAACTTGCAAAACAATTGGGAGTCGAATTGGATGACTCCGGACACATAATCATAGATAAGAACCAGAAAACAAATATTGATTATGTATATGCCATTGGTGATGTCTGTATTGGATTGAAACAGTGGGTTGTGGCTTGCGGAGAAGGTGCAGTCGCTGCAACTTCCGCATTTGAAGACCTTCAAGGCTGATTATAACGTTCTTGCAGGAAAACATAAATAAAGAATGCAATAATCAAGACTACAATTACTGGCAAAAGCCACATGAACAGTTTAAGCAATACGACGGCTATTAATATAGCACCTATTATAAATATCAAATCTTTAATTTCCATGTAATATTCATTTATTCAATGTAGTATATAAGTGGTTTGTTAAGTTACAATTTTTCAGATATTTCTGAATCGACAACTGGAATTCATTAAAAATATTACTTATTTAATCAGAATTAAAAATACTTAGTTAACTATAATAAATAAAAAAACCAAAAATAATATCATTATATTTTCATGGAGTATAAAATGACAATTATAGTAGTTAACAATAAGGGCCAATATAATCATAGAATCGCTAGAAGTTTACAGTATTTAAAAATTCCGGCCAAACTCATCCAAAATACAGTTTCAATTGAAGAGATTGAAGCTGAAAATCCAATAGGGCTGATTTTAGGTGGGGGACCTTCCATTGAAGGTGCCGGTTTAAGCGAAGAGTACATCAAGCACTTTGATATTCCTATTTTAGGGATTTGTCTTGGCCATCAGTTAATTGCTAAAGCATACGGAGGAGAAGTAACCACCTCCGATACTGAAAGTTATGCTCAGGTGAAAATTAACATTAACAATGACGAGAACTTATTCAAAGGCTTGGCTCCTGAAATGGATGTTTGGTCATCCCATAAGGATGAAGTGAAAACAATCCCTGAAGAGTTCGAGATTTTGGCCAGTTCAAACTTATGTGACGTTGAATCCTTTAAGCACAAGGATAAGGATGTATATGGAATTCAGTTCCATCCCGAAGTGCATCATACTCCAAAAGGATCAGTTATTTTTGAAAACTTTTATAAGATCTGTCAAGAAAGGTGTAATAATGATTGATAATGCTGAAGACTTAAAGAACAAGGCTGTTGAAAACAAAGCTGGTTTGAAAAGACAATTTGTCAACATCCCTATTGGTGATGAAGAATACGGATTCAGAATATCCGGAATCGGGGAAAAATCCGTAAAGATTGAGAAATTTATCAAATACGATGATATCTTTGAGGCCATCGAATCAGGAAATGACAATGGACTTGAAGCCATGATCAAACAGATTATTGAAGATTACGAGGAAGAGGATGAGGAATAAAATGTTAAGCCCAAAAGAATTTATCGACGATGCAATTCAGAAAATCAAAGACCAAATCGGTGATGAAAAGGCAATCATCGCATTATCCGGTGGAGTGGACAGTTCAGTCTGTTCAGTTCTTGTTCAGGAAGCAATCGGCGATAACTTGACTGCTGTTTTTGTAGACCACGGTCTTTTAAGAGAAGGAGAAGTCGAACAGGTAACCAATACCTTCAAAGACAGATTAAATTTCAAATTTGTCGATGCATCCGATGAATTCATGGACGCTCTTGCAGGCTATGACGATCCTGAAGACAAAAGGAAAATCATCGGAAAAGTGTTCATTGATGTATTTGAAAGGGAAGCCATCAAAGCAGACGCTAAATTCCTAGTGCAGGGAACAATTGCTCCTGATTGGATTGAAACCGATGGTGAAATCAAATCCCACCACAACATTGCTCTTCCAAGCGGAATGGAATTGGAATTATGCGAACCAATCCGTGACTTATACAAAGATGAAGTGAGGGAAATCGGTGACGAGCTTGACCTGCCGGCAACTACCGTCTACAGACAACCTTTCCCAGGCCCTGGACTTGGAGTGCGTGTTGTTGGAGCCCTTACAAGAGAAAATGTTGAAATCTGTAGAAAAGCAAACAAAATCGTTTGTGATGAAGTTGAAGCTGCAGGCCTTGATAAAGATGTATGGCAATACTTCGCGGTTTTAACCAACACCAAAGCAACTGGTGTTAAAGGAGACCAAAGGGACTTCGGATATTTGGTAGTTGTTAGAATAGTTAACTCAATTGATGCAATGACCGCATCAGTCGCTGAACTTCCATGGGATTTAATAAAAACAATATCCCAGAGAATTACATCAGAAGTTTCTGAAGTTACCCATGTCGCTTTGTCCATTAGTGACAAACCACCTGCAACCATCGAATTCTGTTAAATACTATTCTAACCAATAGTATTTTTCCTTTTACTTTTTTTAATTAAGATTAAAATGAAAACAACTAAAAATGCATATCTTGCCAAATTAACAGAACAAATTCAAATGAAATCTGTTGATATTGGAAAAAATCTTGAAGGAACCACCCCTCCATCAGTCTTTATCGGCAGATGGTCCTATCCAAAAGTTTACGCCGGACCGATGATGAGTTCCCAAATGGGCGATACCCACATCATGGATTCCCCTGAAGAGTGGATCGGGCAAAACAAAACTCAGGATGAAATAATAAACTACAGAATGAATCTTGTGAGGGGAAAGCAACTCATTAAGATTGACGATTTGGAAAATCCTTTTGTTGAAAAACTTCAGGACATTTCCCTTGCATCAAAATCAATTGACAGTGAAGCGACATTCGGCAGAAAACCGACAGGATCCATGCTCAGTGAAGACAGCATGCCCCATGGTCCGAGTGCTGTTATCGAAACTTTTGATATCGATGCCGTCAGATGGGACAGGCAGCTGGAAAAAACATTCTATGACACTGATTTGAAAGCAACCGAAGCTGTCGTAAACCTTCACAATAAGGACGTTCCATTCTCAGCAATGCAGAAAGCATTTTCAGTTGGAGCCATCGGAACAAAAAACAAAAGAAGGCTTGTACCGACACGCTGGTCAATTACAGCATGCGATTCCACATTAGCTGATGAATTCCTAAAGGAAGTGAGGAAATTTGAAAAGCTCGACACATATCGCGTTTTTGAATTCGGTGCACTGAACAACTATTATGTAATCATTTTAACACCTACAGAATGGCAATATGAATGGTATGAAGCATTCATTAAACTAATGAAAAATGAAGAATTAATATTTTCAGATTATGAAACAAATGGTGGTAAAAAAGAATATTCAAGAGTTGGAGGATGTTATTATACTGCAAAAATGGCAGTCCTTGATTACCTAATGCAAATCAAAAAACAATCAGGTTTGCTTATTCTAAGAGAAGCATATGACGGATATGTTCCATTAGGCGTCTTCAATGTCAGAGAAAACATCAAAGAAGCAATGCTCAGACCATATCTTGAATTTGAAACATTGGAAAAATGTTTGGAATATGCCGGAACAAAGTTAAGAATACCGGTCAGCAGATATGTTAAGCAGGGCACACTCATGAATGAGATGCTTCACACAAAACAGACTACTCTGGATATGTACTTCAAAAGTGGATAATATGTTTAGATTTAAAACCCCCTCCAAAAAAACAAAGGAAATAATGTCAAAAGTTGCATCAGGCGAAATCGCCGACTCGAACTTTGAAGAGAGCTGCATTGAAAAAATAAGCCGTCTGACCGGCCATGATGAAGTCAGAATCACATCAAGCGGCAACAACAGCATTTTCATTGCGCTTTCAGCCGTTGAAGGTGACGTCATCATTCCCGATCAGGGGGGCTGGCACGGATTTAAGCAGATTGCCAAATTCCTGAATAAAAACGTCATAACATTAAAGACAGATTTGGGGCTCATAAATCCGAATGACATAGATGACCTTGAAGTGAACGACGGTTCCGCTTTGATTTATACAAGCTTTGCAGGATATTGTGCTGAACAGGATACCAAATCCATTGCAGAACATTGCAAAGACAAGAATATCATGACAATAGAGGACGCTTCAGCGGGAATCGGAGACAGACAGAACAGATTAGGAAAGCATTCTGACATAATAATTGCATCTACAGGTTCACCGAAGATAATCAATGTCGGAAGCGGAGGATTCATTGCCGCGAAGAATGGGGAAATTTTCACTGAAACCACAATGCCCCAAAAATTAAGCAAAACATCTGAAATCGTATGCAGCGGTATAGACAGCGAACTTGATGATGTTGAGGAAAAACTTGAAATCACATTAAATGCAACAGAGTATCTTAAAAGCCACATACCTGACTCAATACATTGCGAAAAAAGAGGCCTTAACGTAATCATTCCGCATGAAGATGCAAAGTCAATCGCATGGAATCTGAAAAAGACATTGACCACAGACAAAAGCGGATTCATAACAACCTGCCCCAACTATAACCGCGTAAAACAGAAGGCTGTTGCAATCGAAATTAAAAATCTTGATTACGGATGTCTTGAAAAAGAGTATTTAGATAGGATACTTGATGAAATAAGGGCTAATAATCTACAGTGAGTTTGGTTATCCTGTCAATGATGATTTCTTCAACTGACATTTTTTTAATCTCATCATTGCTTATTTTATAGATTTTCATCAAATTTTCAAAATCGGGACTGAAAACACTCTCATCCCTCAAAAAGAATTCGGACAGATCAGATGAATAATCCTTACAGTTAATTAGGACTGCACATAAATTCATTTCACCTTCTTTTAAACCCAAAATTTTAAAGGCCTTTGAGATTTGCCTCTGGGCGGAACACCTCAATGCAATTTCAACACTCAAATCCTTGGCCAGATTTTCACCCCTGTCAAATGCCAAAAATGCCTGATTGACACCATGAATTATATGATTTTTGGAAACGATTGAATCTGCATTAAGAAGTTGTATTATTTCACCATCGCCCTTAATAGAATCAATTAAATCAAGGGTTTCTTCAATAGAATTAATTGTTGCTTTAAAACCCAATATTTGAATATTATCCATGTACATGTAAACACCTAATCACGCAATAATCTGTTAACTCCTGCAATGTATGCTTTCACACTTGCATTGATAATGTCGGGTTCAGTACCGCGGGCTGATACTACCTTATCACCTTTCTGCAATTTGATGATTACATCAATGAATGCATCGGTACCTCCGGTGATAGAATCTACGTGATACTCTATCAGGTCAACATCACTGAAAACATCGAGTGTTTTCAAGGCATTGATTGCCGCATCAACAGGACCCAAACCAACGCCAGCATTGAGAATTTCATCATCATCAAAAACAATCTTAACTGAAGCGGTAGGCATGACCTTGTTTCCGGAAACGATAGTCAGCTCATCAAGCTTGATTCTGTCCTCATGGTTTATTTCCAATACATTGTCGGCAATTACCTGCAGATCAACATCGGTAACTGTTTTTCCCTTATCAGCCAAATCCTTAATGTCGTTGCATATCTGCTGGAGCTGATTTTTATCAACATTCAAGCCCAATTCCTTAAGCCTATTGTCCAGACCATGGGTCCCCATATGCTTTCCTATAATGAACTTGCGTTTTCTTCCGACAAGTTCCGGAGTCATGGCCTCATATGTAGCGGAATTCTTTATGATGCCATCAGAGTGTATTCCTGATTCATGAGCGAAAGCGTTTTCACCGACAATTGCCTTGTTCGGCTGGATATATACACCTGTCAATCTTGCAACCAATTTGGAGGTATCATAAATCTGATTGATTTTAACATTTGTTGAAAATTCCGGAAGCAACCTGTTTATGCTGACTACACACTCCTCAAAGGATGTATTTCCAGCCCTTTCACCTATACCGTTGACAGTGGAATGGAATTCAGTTGCTCCACCTTTTATTGCTGATAAGGTATTAGCAACAGCCAAACCAAAATCGTTATGGCAATGGGCAGCTATCGGAACATCAAAATCATTAAGTTTGTTGAACAGTTCAAATGATGAATCAGGAGTCAATATGCCCACAGTGTCACATACACAAATCCTGTCGGCGCCATGACCTATTGCATTTTCAAAAACAACCCTTAAAAAATCAACATCACTTCTGGAAGCGTCTTCAGCTGACAATTCAACAATCAAACCGTGATCCTTACAGTAATCTATGGCATCATTGGACATGTCAAGCAATTCCTCACGAGTGGTTTTGAGCTTTTGGGAAATATGCAAATCGGAAGTGGGAACAACCAAATTGACACCATCTACATCACAGTCCAAACAGTAATCTATATCAACATTCAAAGGTCTGGAAAAACTTAATATTTCGGCATTCAAACCCTGTTGTGTAATTCCCTTAATGGATTCTCTTTCACCTTCGGAGGTAATTGCGGAACCTGCCTCAATATAATCCACACCAATTTCATCAAGCTTGGTTGCAATCCTCAATTTTTCCAAAGGAGTTAAGGAAACACCAGGAGTCTGTTCTCCATCACGCAATGTTGTATCTAATATTTTGATATTCATAAAATCACCGAAAAAATGCAATACGGGTATTAAGCAATAAAAAATAACAGTCAAAAAAAGTAATAAATAATTGTAATAGAAGGCTTGCAGCGAAATGAAATTCCCATAGAAAACCATAGTACACAAACAAAACACAAAAGGACTTCACTACTG
>NZ_SUTI01000016.1:0-9694 GCF_015062985.1 Methanobrevibacter sp.
TTAGATAACGTTATTATTGATGGTGAAGCAATAGATGAGATAGGAAAATTAGCAAATGTTGAAGAGGACATAGCTGCAATTACTGAGAAAGCTATGCAAGGGGAAATAGACTTTGAAACTTCTATTAAAGACAGAGTACAACTTCTTGAAGGTACTTCTATCGAAGATATCGAAAAAGTTGCTGATGATCTTCCATTAATGCCTGGAGCTTGCAAAACCGTCAAATGTCTAAAAGATAAAGATGTAGATGTAGCTATCATTAGTGGTAGTTTTGATGTAGTGGCTGATAAAATTAAAGATAAACTTGGAGTTGACACAGTTTATACTAACAGTTTCACAGTCGAAGATGGTAAATTAACTGGTGAAGTGACTGGTCCTTTAGTATCCGGTTCTAAATTAGATGTATTAAAAGACCACGTCGAACAAGCAGGAATTACTTTAGATGAAGTAGTTGCTGTTGGAGATGGCGCTAACGACATTTCCATGATTGAATCAGCAGGTTGCGGAATTGCATTCAATGCAAAAGATTCCGTAAAAGAAATTGCTGATGTAGTAGTAGAAGAAAAAGACTTGTGCAAAGTCTTATGTGAAATCCTTAATCAATTAACCACTGATGATGCTGAAACTGAAACTGTAGAAGAAGAAGTAGCTGAAGAAGCTGAAGCTGAAGAAGTAGCCGAAGAGGCTGAAGCTGAAACTGTCGAAGAAGCTGAAGAAGAACCTGCTGAAGAAGCAGAGGCTGAAGAAGTAGCTGAAGAACCGGCTAAAGAAGAAGCTGAAGCTGAAAAAGCAAAACCTAAAAAAGCTGATAAAGGTCTTCCTGAATCCAATTTTGTTCTCGCTGACACTATGGAAGGTGTAAGAAAACAAAAAGATGAAAAAGAAGCTGAAATCTCCAGAGTTGCTGATGAAAGAGAAGAATACAATAAAATAGCTAAAGAACAACGTAAAATTAGAGATGAATTAAACGCATCTTTAAAAGAAAACTTAAACAAAGCTATTGAATACAGAAACGAGCGTAATGAAATCAACAAACAAGTTGAAGAAGCTAAAAAAGCTCGTAATGAGGCAAACAATAAAATTAAAAGTTTAGAATGGTCTTCAGGTAAACGTGACAAAATCAAAATAGAAAATGAAATCAAAAAGATTGATAAAATCATTGAAACTCGCGTTTTAGACATTAAAAAAGAAAATCAGCTTGTTAAAAATGCAAACGATCTCAGAAAACAATTAATGGAAATTCATGAAGATGAATCCGTTAAAAACGAAGCTCAAGAACTCAAAAAATTATCTGAAGAAGAGCACGAAAAAGTTATCACTCTTTCCGAACAAGCTCAAACAGCTCACGAAGAGATGCTTAATTACTTCAGAAAAACTGATGACATCAGAACTGCGGCTGATGAAGCACACAAAAAATTCATCGAAGCACGTAAAAACGCTTCCGCTAAACATGAAGAGTTCAAAGCTATCTTAAGCGATATTCATGTTATCAACAAAAAATTAGGTTCCAACAAACCTAAAAAGAGGAAAAACGATAACAAACCTTCTGGCGGTTCCAACAAAAACCGTGAAGAAAAAGAAAGAGCTGAAGAAATCTTTGCTAAATTCAAACAAGGTGGAAAAGTATCTACTGAAGAGATTTTACTCTTGCAAAAATATAATATAGGTTAATTTTAACCTATCTTTTTTTATTTTTTTTAGGTTTTAGCATGTCCGAAGAAAAAATTGAAACTTGTTTTATCTGCGGTAAAAAGTTTGATATGAACAAAGCGGACCTTGGTTATTACCGTAATGGCAAATATCCGATTTGTGATTATTGTGCGGACTTTTATCGTTTTTACAATGAGGATCTCTAATTTTCAATTCATTTTTTCAAATTTTCAAAAATCTTTTTTTTTATAGAAATATTTTTATACTAGATATTCTTTTAAATTTTATTCATATCATTTTGTAAGTGTGAGGGAAGAATAACATGCATGAAGTAATCGTATGCGAAAAGCCAACATCTGCTGAAAAAATAGCTAAAGCACTTTCTCCAAGTGCAAAAAAGAAAGTCTATAACAAAAAAGTAAAATACTGGGAACTTAAGAAAGATTCAAAGGATATTACAGTGGTGTCCGCTGTAGGACATTTATATTCATTAACTCCGGACAATCCAAAGGATAAGGTTTATTTTGACCTTCATTGGGCTCCGGCTTATGAAGTAAATAAAAGGGGCGGCGGTTTTACCAAAGATTATGTTAGAGCCATCAAGAAACTTGGAAAAAATGCAGATTCCTATGTTCATGCATGCGATTATGATACTGAAGGAACTTTAATAGGTTATAATGCAATCAAGTATGCCTGCAATCAGGATAACCTAACTAAAATTTCCCGTATGAAGTTTTCAACATTGACAAAAAAGGATCTTCTCGAAGCATATGACAATAGAATTGAGTTGGATATGAACCAGGTGGACAAGGGTATTGCAAGGCATGTCCTTGATTACTATTTTGGTGTCAACATTTCAAAGGCTTTGATGAAATCCGTCAGCAGAGCCAAATACAGATTCCTAAAATTATCTGCAGGCCGTGTTCAAACACCTACATTGTCAATTCTTGTTGACAGGGAAAAGGAAATCAAAAATTTCGTTCCAGAACCATACTGGTTGATTAAGGCCATTATTGAAGGCAAAATTGAAGTTGACCATGTGGACGGCAAGATTTTTGATAAGGAAAGGGCCGAAGAGATAATGGCAAAATGTCAGGGAAAAGATGCGACTGTTGACAAGATTTCATTGTCAAACTCCTCAACCAAGCCCCCGGTTCCGTTTAACTTGGGGGGCCTTCAGTCTGAAGCGTATAATGTTTTCGGATTTTCCCCTAAAAAGACTCAGACTATTGCTCAAAACCTTTATACTTCCGGATATACTTCTTATCCTCGTACTTCCTCTCAAAAATTGCCTGAAAGTCTTGATTTCAAATCAATATTCAGCCAATTAAGTCATGATGGAGAATTCGCAAAGCATATTTCCCAACTTCCATCTAAACTAAAACCGAACAACGGTAAGAAAGAGGATGCGGCACACCCTGCTATTCACCCGACCGGAATTTTGCCTCAAGGATTATCCAGGGACGATAAAAAGATTTATCAACTCATTGTCTATCGATTTATTTCTGTATTTTTCGAAGCAGCAAAATTCGAGACCATGAGCACAACTTTGGACATTGAGGGTGAAAAGTTCCGTTTCAGGCGCAGAAGAGTCACCCATAAGGGATGGATGGAGCATTATCCGTACAGAAAAATCGATGATGAAGAGTTTCCGGACATCAAGGAAGGAGACCAAATCAAAGTTTTGGATTTGATTTCAGATGAAAAGGAAACCAAACCTCCTGCAAGATATAATCAGGCTTCTCTTATAAAAGAACTTGAAAAAAGAGAACTTGGAACTAAAGCTACCCGTGCTGATATCATTGATAAGTTATATGACCGTAAGTACATAAACGGTACCCAGCAAATTGAAGTTAATCAGCTGGGAGAGAACATGATTGATACTTTAGGCACATACTGCAAGGATTTGACTTCCGAAGAGCTTACCCGTGATTTTGAAAACAGACTTGAAGGTATTGGAAACAATACTGCAACCCGTCAAGAGATCATAAAGGACGGTGAAAAGGAAGTCAATGTCATTTTGTCAGACATTGAGAGCAACTATAAGGAGATTGGCTCAAAATTGTATGAATCCTATCAGGAAAGTAACATTGTGGGAACATGTAAGGTTTGCGGTGGAAATCTCGTTAAAAGATATTCTCCGAAAACTAAAAGCTATTTTGTCGGATGTTCCAATTATCCTGATTGTACAGCCAGCTATTCAATCCCTAAAGGCACAAATTTCTTGAAGAAGACTTGTGAAAAATGTGGGTTGCCAATCATTTCCTTTGGAAAACCTCGTCAGCGCGCATGCCTGGATTCCAATTGCGGCAAGGATAAGACTAAACCGTATGAGCCTGAAGAGGTGGGAGTTTGTCCTGAATGTGGTAAACCGCTTCTTAAACGCTCCGGCCGTTATGGTGAATTCATTGGATGCAAAGGATTTCCAAAATGCAGGTTCACCTGTTCTGTTGATGAGCTTGAAGCTAAACTCAAGTAATCCTTTTCTTTTTTTTAAAATATATTTTATTTTTTTTCAAAAGAACAGTATTACGATTTTTTTCGTATGATTATGTTTAGTAATAATTCTTAATTTTGTTTATTTTAAATCACTTTTTTTTCAATTAATTTAATTTTGTTTGCTTCATGTTATGCAAAATACTTAATAATGTTAAAAAATAAATCTATAATCTAATAAAAATATTTTATCAAAATTTCAATTTACAATATTTTTATTTATTAAGATTTTATTATTGTTTGAATTTGAGTTAAACAATATTATTCAATAAATTAAATGAGGATTTATATGAATAGAGAAACAATGTTGACAATAACCAAGTCAGTAATTATTATTTTAATCTTGTTGGCAGTTGTTTTTGCTCTTAAAATGCCTGCAGCAGATTTAAATATACTTAATGATGAGGCTAAAGGATATTATACTGATTCTTCTGGTCTTCCTTATTTCAGTGAAATGGATTCATATTATAACTTTAGGTTGACAGAAGATTATGTGGATCATGGTTTTGTTGGTGACGAGAAGATAAACGGCAGTGAATGGGATATGCATAGGGTAGCCCCTGATGGAGTGGAGGTTAACTATGAGCTGGCCATTGTTCACGTCACATCATTCTTACATGATTTTGCGAATAAATATTTTGGCAATTACTCTCTTAAGGAAGTGGCATTCTGGACAGGTGCCATCATATCAACCCTTGCAGTAATTCCAGCATTTATTTTCGCAAGAAGATTAACTAACGATTATGGGGCAATTGTTGCTACAATAATTATAGTGCTTGCTCCGAACTACTTTGCGCACACTTTCCCAGGATTTTTCGATACAGATATGTTCTATTACATATGGGCATTACTGTTCATATTATTCTTTGTAGAGAGTATACGTGCAAAGAATATTATTTTTAAGGTTTTATTTGCAATTCTATCAATAGTTGCAGTGGGATTATTCTCCTTATCATGGACTGGTTACATATTTTATGTCGGTCTTATGGGAATATTCTCTATTGTCTACTTACTTGCATGTTATTACTTTAATATTGGAGATGATGACCCTGGAGACTATCCAAGCAAATTGCAATGGTTTATTCACCAAAATCCGTTTAAATCCATTATTATTTTGGGTATCGTAGGATTCGTAGGTCTTGCTATATTCAGAGGTTTAGATGGTGTAACCGGTATTTTCGGTAGTTTATTATCCTTGCTTTCATTGCAATCCGCTTCCAGAGTAATTGGTGGATTCCCGAACGTTCTCGTTTCTGTTGCAGAGATGCAAATTCCATCAATGATTGGTGGTGGCGGTATGACTGCAATGTTTTTAGCAAACACTAACGGTGCAGTTAACGGTATAGGTGGTATTGCAGTTTTATTCGCAGGTTTAACAGTATTATACACTTTTGTTTCCAATGCATTCAAGTTCAGAAGTGCTAAACCAAAATCATCAGCGAATTCTAATGTAAAACCACACAAATCAAAAAGAGTGTCTTCATCTAAAAAACTCGATGACAGTTACAGGATTGACTTTAACATAGGCGGTCTTAATTTCGGTTCTTCAGATGAGATTTTCTCAGATAAACGTTTAGTCATATTATACGGAGCATTATTCATCGTATGGGTAATTGCTACCGCGCTAGCAGTAACCAGAGGTTCAAGGTTCATTACCACACTGGCATTGCCATTTGGTCTTATGGCAGGAATCTTTGTCGGTTTTGCTATCGATTATATTAAAAACAAATTGGATGATGACAGATGGTTGCTTGTAATAATCTGTTTTGCAGCATTTTTAATGGCTGTTCCATTGGCTTTATTGAATTTGGTTTGGGGTATTGCCGCATTTGCAATCATTGTTGCGGCCGGTGCAATAACCACTTACGCTCTCAAGTCCAAAGCAGAATCAGGCAACAAAGTTCCAATTAAAAAATATGTTGCGGTAATAGCTATTGTACTTGCCTTGATAAGTCCAAGTATTTGTGGAGCTTATTTAACATCCGAAACAGTTGTTCCAGGTACTAGTGATCCAATGTGGGATGCAATGCAATGGATTAATGAAACCCAACCGAATAATACAGTCATTACATCCTGGTGGGACTTCGGTTACCTCTTTGAGATTGCTGCCGATAGACAAGTAACATTCGATGGGGGTTCCCAATCCGGTGACCGTGCATTCTGGTTAGGTAAGGCAATGACAACGGATAATCTGCAGCTGTCTGCTGGTATTTTCAGAATGCTCGATACATCAGGAGAAAGAGCAGTGAATAGTTTAGTAAACATTACAAACGATACAGGTAAATCAACAGATATACTTATAGATATCTTGCCTAAATCAGCTTCTGATGCTCAGAAAACATTAGTGGACAAGTATCACTTGACATCCGGTCAGGCAAAAGAGATAGTTAACTACACTCACCCTTCAAATCCACGTCCGGTAATATTTGTTGCATCTTCAGATATGCTTCAAAAAGCAGGTTGGTGGACTTACTTCGGAGCTTGGAACTTCACTAACCAAAGTTCTCAAGGTTACACATATAATGTTCCAACCCAACAGGTTGAAGTTAAACCTGGCGGATCAGGTAAATTGTCATTAGTCAACGGTCAGGGAATGACTGTTAATGCCGTCATACAAAGAGGCAGCGGAAATAATACAACTACAGCATACACTGAAGCTGTATACTCAGATACCGGTAAACAGATTATGGTAAATGATACTCCATACAACCCATACAATATTTCAAACATTATGGTCATTGAAGATGGATATCTTATGAAAAACGAATCTGTGGGTGATGTTAAAGATGCTAACTTCACTATGTTCCTGATTGGAGATGGAAACATGTATTCACCAATCTTATTGAGCAATGAATTGGTTAATTCAATGTTTACCAGATTATACCTTTTAGGCGGTTCAGGCCAAAACGTATTCGAGCCGGTCCATAGTGAACCTGGTGTAATGCTGTTCAAAGTGAACTTTGATGGCAGCAGTTCTAATACAACTAGTACTTAGATTAGGATTTTCCTAATCTTCTTTTTTTTTATTTTTGTAATATGGTGATTTAATGGGGATAGAAGAGAAAATTAAAGATATTGAGGAAGAAATTCAGAAGACACCATATAATAAAGCGACTTCACACCACATTGGTAAGCTTAAAGCCAAATTATCCAAATTAAAGGAAGAATCTTTACAAAGAAGCAGCGGCGGGTCTAAAGGTCAAGGATTTCATATTAAGAAATCCGGGGATGCTACTGTAGTGCTTGTAGGATTTCCTTCCGTTGGAAAATCTACTCTCTTAAATGAAATTACCAATGCTGAAAGTAAGGTGGGAGCATATCAGTTTACAACATTGGATATTGTTCCTGGTGTAATGGAACACAAAAATGCTAAAATTCAAATTTTTGACATTCCAGGTATTATTACAGGAGCAAGCAGCGGTAAAGGAAGAGGTAAGGAAATCTTGTCTGTAGCTAGAACTGCCGATTTGATTTTGGTTGTGTTGGACACATTGAATCCGCAGCATTTGGATGTTATTATAAACGAATTGAGAAGTATTGGTATCAGACCTAATGAAAAACCGCCTGACGTCACAGTCAATAGAAAAAAACTTGGTGGTGTTAAAGTTTCTTCAACATGTCCTCTTACTCATTTGGATGAAAAAACAATCAGATCAATAATTAATGAGTATGGTATGCATAATGCAGATGTTCTTTTCCGTGATGACGTAACAATGGACCAGTTCATCGATGTGCTTGACAGGAACAAGTCTTATGTTCCGATGTTGATTTTGTTAAATAAGGTGGATCTTGTTGATGAAGCATACCTTGAAGAGCTTAAAAAATACATTCCGGAGTTCATTCCGATTTCCGCAGATAAGAAAACAAATATTGAAGAGCTGAAAGATACAATATTTGACAACTTGGATTTGGTAAGGGTTTATTTAAAGCCACAAGGAAGAAAAGCGGATATGGAAGACCCATTGGTTATCAAAAAGGGTTCTACTGTAATAGACGCATGCGGAAAACTCCATAGGGAATTTGTCAAAAACTTCAGGCATGCAAAGGTTTGGGGAACATCAGTTAAATTCCCAGGTCAAAAGGTAGGTCCGGACCATGTTCTTGAAGATGAAGATGTTTTAAGAATTATTTTGAAAAAATAATTCTTTTTTTGATTTTTATGAGTCAAACTATTTTTATAACAGGCACTCCGTGCACAGGAAAGACAACCGTCAGTGAAGTTTTATCCAATAATCTCAACTGTAAACTAATTAAAATCAATGATTTGGCTATTGAAAATGATTTTGTTTTAGGCATTGATGAGGACAAGGGCTATAAAGTCATTGATATAGATGCCCTGGACGATAAAGTTTCTCAAATTATTAGTGAGAGTGATGAACTGCTTGTTTTTGAAGGACATCTGTCCCATTTATGTTCCGGTGCAGATAAGGTAATCGTTTTAAGGGTTCATCCCGATATTTTGCGTGAAAGGCTTGAAGCAAGAGGTTATTCGGAATCCAAAATTCGTGAAAACCTTGAGGCTGAGGCATTGGGAGTCTGCAGCGCTGAAGCTTTTGATGAGTATGGGGATAGGATTTCAGAAATCGATGCAAGCGACCTGTCAATCGATGAGATAGTCTGTCTGATTAATGATGTTATTTCGGATAAAAGGGTGTTTCCCGTTGGGGAAGTCAACTTTATGGATTGGCTGATTTAGCATTATTTTTTTTAAAAATTATTTTTCACAAAAATTTTCTGAAATTCCACAACATTTATAAATAGTGATGAACATAGTTATTCTTAATATTCATATTAACCTAAGGTTAAATTTCTTAACTATGGTTTTTGTTTTAATTTGCGCAAATCATTTTAATCCAATCATGAATATTATATCCTACATAAAGGAGGATATTTTGAGTAGAGGAAAACGACCAAAATGGATGATTGAAATAGCTATTGAAAGGATGAATATTCTTTTCGAACGTGCTGAGATGGAATTCATCACCCATCCGGAACGATCTCATCGCTATGCAGAGCTTGCATTGAAATTGTCCACTAAATACAATACGAAGGTTCCTGAAAAATGGAGACGAAGATATTGTAGGAAATGTGGGAAGTTCCTTTACCCTGGTCATAATTGCACCGTCCGGCTAGTTAACTCAGAGGTTAACATTTTTTGTGGTGAATGTGGCCATGTTATGAAAATTCCTTATCATAAGGAGAAAAAAGAAAAAAGGAGAGCTAAATATGAGTCAATCAAAAAAAGAAATGATGAATAGAGCTCTTTCCGCTATGACAATCAACATCGGTAAAGCAGGCGTAAATGAAAATGTTATTGAAGAGATTAAACGCCAGCTCAAAGCCAACGAGATTGTCAAACTTAAATTTGCAAAAAATATCGCTAGAGATAAAGATAAATACATCGACGATATAGTCACTCAAACCAAAGCTAAGCTTATAGATGTTAGAGGACACGTTGCTGTTATTTATAAAAAAAAGCCTTAAACATTATAAATTTAGAGTTACAGGCCCTATTTTTTTAGGTCTTAAATTTACAGTGGATTAAGCT
>NZ_SUTI01000016.1:9704-41166 GCF_015062985.1 Methanobrevibacter sp.
GGAGAATTAATATGACTACTGTATTTGATGTACCTGCAGATTTATTAATTGAAAAAGTCGCAGAAGAATTTAAAAATAATGATAAAATCAATTCCCCTGCATGGTCCAATTTTGTCAAAACTGGTGTTCACAAAGAAAGGAAACCAGAACGTGAAGACTGGTGGTTTGTAAGGACTGCTTCTATTATCAGAAGAGTTTACATGGACGGTCCTGTGGGAGTTATGAGTTTAAGAACTTTTTACGGTGGTAAAAAAGACCGTGGTGTACGCCCTGAAGTATTTAGAAAAGGCAGCGGATCCATTATCAGAACTGCATTACACCAACTCGAAGATGCAGGATTTGTGGAAAAAGTTGAAGGTGGAAGAGTTGTTACTCCGCAAGGAAGATCATTCTTGGATAAAATTTCCGGTGAAATTATAAATGATGTTCCTGAACTTGCAAAATTTAATAATCAAAGCGAATCTGGTGCTTCTCATTCTAATGTGCTTGATAAATTAACTTCAGCTATTAATGAAAATTCCAAAATTGATGATTCCGATAAAGAAGAATTAATTGGAGTTATTTCAAAAATCGATGCTGAACGCGAACACTTATCAAATGCATTCAATGAATTTAAAGAAGAAATCGAAAGTAAACATTCCAAACCAGTACATGAATCTGTCGCTTCATTAAACAAAGAAGATTTAAGTGATGCTATTAACTCACTAGTTAATTCATTAAGGAGAAAACATTAAATTATATTTTTAACTTGATTATTAAGGAGAGTTTGATATGAGCGATTTAGATGAAATTCGTCAAAAAAGAATGGCTGAATTACAAGCTCAGCAAGCTGCAATGCAAAACCAAGCACAACAACAGGCTATGGCACAAGCTCAGCAGCAAGAAGCTCAAGCACAATTTGAAGCTCAGAAAAAACAGATCATAGTTCAAATTATGACTACTGAAGCTCGTAATAGATTAGCTAATCTTAAATTAACCAAACCTGAACTTGTCAATCAAATTGAACTTCAATTGATTCAATCTGCTCAGGCAGGAAGTTTAAGAGGTAAAGTAACTGATGACCAGCTTAAAGTTTTATTAAGACAAATTGCAGGTCAAAAAAGAGAAATTAAAATTACAAGGAAATAATGTCAATGAAAGCCGGCGTGTTATACAGTGGAGGAAAAGACTCATCTTTTATGGCTGTAATGCTTAAGAGATTAGGTCTTGATGTGGAATTATGTACCGCAAACTTCGGCGTTTATGATTCGTATATTCCGGCCAGCAAATCTGCAAAAGCATTGGGCTTTAAACACAACGTACTGAAAATGAATCCGGACATTCTGGATGAAACTTGTGACATGATAATGAAGGACGGATTTCCGAATGATGGAATCAAGTTTATTCATGCGCAAAGCGTTGAAAAAATAGCAGATGAATATGATATTATTGCAGACGGGACAAGAAGGGATGACAGGACTCCAAAATTAAACATCAATCAAATAAGAAGTCTTGAAGACAGGAAAGATGTTCAATACATTAACCTCGACAGTTTCGGACACAAGTCCGTCAAGCTGATAACTTCAAATCTGTTTGAAATTTCCCATGAAAAATCAAACAGGGACAACAGTTCCGATTTTGAAGTCGAAATAAGAACATTGATTGATGAGAAAGGAGGAAATTCATTGGATATATTCCCTGAACATTATCAAACTCGTGTTATCGGATATAAAAAATAATTATTACATGTATTACAGGTGAGAAAATGAGTAGAAATAAACCATTAGCTAAAAAATTAAGAATGGCAAAAGCAAATAAGCAAAACAGGAGAATTCCAATCTGGGCTTATGCTAAAACTAACCGTAAACTTAGATACAGACCAAAACCTAGACATTGGAGAAGAAACAGTCTTAAATTATAATGAGGGGTTATTATGGAAAGAGTTTACACAATTCCACTTAGAAATGTTAAAGATATTAAAAGGACCATTAGGGCTCCTAGAGCTATCAGAGAAATTAGAAACTTCTTAACCAAACACATGAAAGCTGAAGAAGTTAAAATTGATGAATCTATCAATCATGCTATCTGGGAAAGAGGTATTCAAAAAATACCTTCCAAAATTACCGTAAAAGCAGTCAAAGATGAAGATGGTGTTGTAACAGCTACTTTAGCAGAATAGCTTTACTAATGCCAAATTGAGTAATGTGAGGTAACAATATGTTAAAAAGAGTAGATATTGTAGGAAATCCAAATTTAGGAGTATTTATTCTCGCAACAGATGATTTAGCTATTGTTCCTTATAATCTTTTAGATGAAAAAGTAGAAATTATTAAGGAAACATTAGAAGTTGAAGCGGTTAAATCTTCTATTTCTGGAAGCAGCCTTATTGGATCTTTAGCTGTGGCTAATTCAAATGGTTTAGTTGTTTCCCCACATGTTTTAGATAGAGAAATTAAACAGTTTGAAGATTTAGGTTTAAATGTAGCTACTGTTCCTGGCCGTTACACCGCATTGGGAAATATTGTGGCAGCCAACGATAACGGAGCAATTGTAAGCCCATTTTTATCTGAAGATGCAATCAACATTATTGAAGAGACTTTAGATGTGGACGTTAAAGCAACCTCAATGGTCGGAAGCGACATAATCGGTTCTTTAATCCAAGTCACTAATAAGGGATTTTTGATAAGTTCAAAAGCTGTTCAATCTGAAGTAAGACTTGCTCAAGAAGTATTTGGTGTAGAAGGGGATATTGGTACTGTTGGAAAAGGTATTCCTTTAGTCGGCGCTTGTTCAATTGCTAATTCCAAAGGAGCAATTGTTGCTAAAGACAGTACAGGTCCTGAAATGGCTAGAGTTGAAGAAGCATTAGGCTTTTTAGATGATGATTTTTAATTAATATATCATGAGGGATTTTATATGATAACAAAAATTTACAGAGTTAAAGGTACTTTTGTAATGGGCGATGAATATCATAAATTTACTAAAGAATACAAAGCTACTTGTGAAGCTGAAATCGAAGAGAAAATCTACGAACGTTTCGGAAGTAAACATGGTATTAACAGGAATCAAATTTCTATTGCTGAAATCGAAGAAATTGCTCCTGAAGATGTTTTAGACCCAATCGTAAAAGAAATTTTATAGACACATCGAAGGTGTTAACATGGAAGATCAGCAAAGATTAAACAGTCTTCTCAATGAAATCAATGCATACAGGCAACAAGCGGAATTGATTCAACAACAAATCGAATTAATCCAGTCTTCTATTGCTGAAGTTGATGCATTATCCACCACTTTAGATGATATCGAAGGTCAGGAATCTGTTGAAGCCTTCGTTCCAGTAGGTGCTGGTTCTTTCATTAAAGGAGAACTTAAAAGTACTGACGAAATTATTGTAAGTATTGGTTCAGGTCTTGCCGTTAAAAAAGATGCTGACGGCGCTCGCGAAATCCTCGCTGGGCAAAAAGAAGATTTAAAAGATAGCTTAGACAAAATGTTAGCTAACTTGCAGCAATGCAGCGACATTCTTGGAAGTCTTCAGGCTCAGGCTGAACAGATTGCAGCAGCATCCCAAGGCAATATGACTCAAATGGGATAAATATTTTACAATTTTTTTCTTTTTTTATTTTTTTTATATTCTATTTTTTTAAAAGTTAATTTTAATATTACTTTCTTGTCTTGCTTAGATTTGTATTTAAGTGTTTCTAAACTAATTAATCATAAAAAGGATTTATTTTCATATTTTCCTATCTGTTTCGCCCCGCTAATTTTGTTAAATTGTTATTTTTCAAGTGCCATTTTTTAAATATTATAAAAAATATAAATATTAATAATTAAATTTTTAACTAATAAAAAGGTTGGATTAATCTTGTTTGAATCATTGAAAAAGAAATTTTCACGTACAAGTGAGAAATTGGAAGAGGAGATTATTGAAGAAGCAGAAAAAGAAAACAATCTTCAAGAGGAATCCGGTAAAATATTTTCATTTTTCTCATTTGGAAGGAAAAAAGAGGAAAAAGTAGAAGAAGATGACTCTAATTTACTTCCTGAAGCTAGTGAAGAAACTGAAGAGGTTGATGAAGAATCTAAAGAAGAAGTAAAAGAAGAGGTCAAAGAGAAAAAGTCTCGCTTCTGGAATCGCAGCAAGGACACATCTGAAGATGAGGAATCTGAAGAAGAGCTTGATGATGAACCTGAAGAGGAAATTGATGAAGAGCTTGACGAAGAAGCTGAAGAAGAAGTTAAGGTAGAGACTGAAGAAGAAGCAGATGAAGAGCTTGATGATGAGCCGGAAGAGGAAGCTGAAGAAAAACCCGAAAAGAAAAAGTCCCGCTTCTGGAGTCGCAGCAAGGACACATCTGAAGATGAGGAATCTGAAGAAGAGTCAGATGAAGAGGAAGCTGAAGAGAAGAAATCTCACTTCTGGTCAAGATCCAAAAAAGAATCAGATGATGAGGGATCTGAAGAAGAGTCTGATGAAGAAGATGAGGAAGAAAAATCTCACTTCTGGTCCAGGTCTAAAAAGGAATCTGCTGACGGTGAAGCTTCCGGAGGAATATTCTCATTTGTAACAGAAAAAACCATTTCCGAAAAACACGTAGAAGATATCTTATTTGAACTTGAAATGGAGCTCCTTCAGGGAGATGTTGCAATGGAAGTGGCAACTGAAGTTGTTGAAAACGTAAAAACCAATCTCGTCGGTAAAAAAATCAAAAGAAGCAATGACATTACCGAACACACATTCAATGCATTAAGGGATTCAGTAGCTGAAATCATCGACATTCCGGGAAAATCAATGACAGAAATGATTGAAGAGAAAAAGGCTATCGGAGAACCTCTTGTCGTAATGTTTGTTGGAATTAACGGTACAGGAAAAACAACAACAATAGGTAAATTGGCCAATTACTATCTTAAAAAAGGTTACACTCCGGTAATCGCAGCTTCAGATACATTCCGTGCAGGAGCTATTGAACAGGTAACATATCACGCTGACAATGTTGGAGTTAAAATTATTAAGCATCAAAAAGGTTCAGATCCTGCAGCAGTTGCATATGATGCAGTAGAACATGCAAAAGCTCAAGGAAAAGAATTGGTTTTAATTGATACTGCAGGAAGAATGCAAACCAACACAAATCTTATGGATGAAATGAAAAAGATTAAAAGAGTTTCAAATCCTGATTTGGTCATTTTCGTTGGAGATGCATTAACAGGTAACGATGCAACCGAACAGGCTAAAAAATTCAATGAAGCCATCGACATCGACGGAGTAATCTTAACTAAGGCCGATGCGGACAGTAAAGGTGGTGCATCACTTTCCATTGGTTATGTTATCAAAAAGCCGATAATGTTTTTAGGAATGGGTCAGGGATACGATGACATTATGGAATATGATCCTGAATGGATGTTGAATCAGCTATTCAGTGATGTGGATGAGGATGAACTGGCTGCAATTGAGGAATGATTATGAAAATTAAACAGTTGCTGTTTTTAATTTTGATAGCTTTGGTTGTGATAGCAACCGGAGCCACATTAATCAGCGAATTCACCGGTATGGTATCTCCGCAACCTAAGGAAAATTTTTCCATGGCTGTTGTCGGCGATGTGATGTTTGCTAGAAATATGGCGAATGTTTTAAGCTTTGATTCCAGCCCTTTTGATGGTGTTAACGATGTAATTTCCAAAGCGGATTTGTTTTTGCTTAACTTTGAAAATGCCGCCACAAGTTCGGAAAATGTCGTGAAGGGCGATGTTCCTTTAAAATGTGACCCGAGTTATGTTCCGCTTGCCAAAGCAAACAATAATACTGTAGCAGCTCTTGCCAATAATCATGTTTTCGATTATGGTGTTGATGGGATGCATGATACAGTGAAGTATCTGAATGAATCCGGGATAACAACCATTGGGGTTGGAGATAATGTCAGCCAAGCCCATCAGCCTGTAACCCAGGAAGTCAACGGCAGAAAAATTACAATATTAAACTACATGGATTCAAATACTTTCACTGAATATAGCTATGAAGTGATACCTTATGCAAAGGAATCCTCTCCGGGTTATTCAGCATATGATTCACAGGATGCTAAAAAACAGATTGGTGAACATAATGATTCTGATTTGATAGTGGTATATCTCCACTGGGGCCACGAATACAATCACTCTCCTGATGAAGATCAGGAAAAAATAGCTCATGAACTGATAGATTATGGCGCTGATGTTGTAATAGGCCACCACCCGCATGTACCTCAAGGAATCGAAATGTATAAAGGCAAACCTATATTCTATAGTTTGGGAGATTTCGTCTTCGATTTGGAAAGGGAGGAAACCCTTTCAGATTACTTTGTCAACATTGATTTGGTAAACGATACTGGAATATGCACAGTATATCCGGTACGCATTACAGGTTATTTGCCTCAGCACATGGATTCTGAAAGTGGAAACGCAATGTTGAGCGGGTTATCTCCTCAATGCGGCGAATTGAAAATTTCCAATGGTGTGGGTAAACTCACCTTTAATTTAACGGAGAACAAATAATATTTAAAAATGCATTCTTGGGATGCATTTTTACCATTTTCTTTTTGAAAGGGCTTTAAGCCTCTTTTTTTCTATATTTTTTTGTTTATCACTTTGATATTGTTTTTTCTGGCGATTAGTCACGGTTTCGTTATTTCTCATGATTGTTATAAGGTCAATGGAATTGCCGCTGCATGCCATCAAAACCCTGATTTCTTTGTAATCCTTGTTTATTGGGGCGGGAAATACAACAGCATAAGTATTGCCCTCCACATGCTCCCAGCTGATTGGTTCTTCTTTCATTATGCAATCCATGATATATTGTCTGGATATTCCATTATCCTGTAATCTTTCCTGGAAATGTCTGTTTTCAAAACACCAGTTTATGCCTGATGTTTCACCGATTATAAATTTGTCAAATACTTTCATTACAGATAAATATGTAAAAGTTATTATATATTGTTTTACAAAAATTCTATTATGAGTGAACAAGCACAATGGGATTCATCCATTGCATTTATCTTTGCTATGATTGGGGCCGCTGTTGGTCTGGGTAACATTTGGCGTTTCAGCTATGTGTTGTATTCAAATGGTGGGGGATCATTTTTCATTCCGTACTTTATAGCAATAGCTATTATGGGAATCCCTTTTTTAATATTGGAATATGGTGTGGGATTCTCATTTAAAGAGTCCTTTTCAAATATTATGCGAAAAATCAGGCCGGAGTTTGAGATAATCGCTTGGATTCTGGTTTTATTTGTATTTATTGTTACAATTTATTACATGGTTATCCTGAGTTGGGATTTGGTATACCTGTTAAGTAGTTTCACTTTCAATTGGGGAACAGATACCGCCGCTTACTTTGTAAACAATGTGGGTGGAAGTTCAAACTTATCCAATGCAAGCTTCCTTTTAATCCCGACAACAGTTGGTGTTGTATTGTTATGGGTTGTCCTATGGTTCATTGCTCATAAGAATGTGGATAAGGGTATCGGTAAAGTTTCAAAAATTCTTATTCCTGCCCTGTTTGTCATAATGGCAATAATTATCGTTTATGCATTGACATTACCTGGTGCAAGCATTGGAATTAACACGCTTCTAACTCCTGATTGGGGCAAGCTTTGGGATGTAAACATTTGGCTTGCGGCATTTGCACAAATCATTTTCTCATTAAGTATGGGTCAGGCCATTGCACTTACATATGCAAGCTACCTGCCTGAAAACTCAAAATTAATCGACAATGTCTTAATCGTTGTTGCATCAAACTCCGCTTTCGAGATATGTACAGCATTTGGTGTGTTCTCAATTCTTGGTTTCATGTCCCTTACGAATGGAGTGCCGATGATACAATTGATTACTGAGGGTACAGGATTGGTATTTATTGTTTTCCCTATGATCTTTAACATTATGGGTCCTATAGGACGCATATTAGCTCCAATGTTGTTTTTAGCAATTCTATTTGCGGGCGTCACTTCAGCATTAGGATTTTTCGAACCGATGTTAAATTCAACTTCCGCCAAATTAGGATGGTCAAGAAGGAAAACAGCAACAATTTTATCAATCGTAGGTTGTATTTTTTCAGTGATATTGACAACAGGAATCAGCAGTTACCTTGTCGGAATCATCGATGCATTTGTTAATGAATTCGGAATATTGCTCTTGATAGGCATCCAATGTATTATATTTGCATGGTTCTATGGCGTGGAACACTTTTTGCCTGCATTAAATGAACACTCAACATTTAAGGTCGGTAAAACATGGAAATTTGTAATTAAATACCTATTGCCGACTGTTTTGATTATCATGTGGGCAATCGGAATTTTCCAATTATTCTCAAATACAGACACCTTTGAGATAATTGTTGATGTGGTGATAATCGTAGCGGTTTTAGTATTTTCTTTAGTTTTAACAAAAATCGCTCCTCGTGGTGAATAGATTTCATCACGACCTTTTTTTTATTTTTTGCTATTGATTTTCTTCTTTAATAATTGATATTTGCTTTTATTTAATTGATTCAGATAAACAAAATAAGTATAATATTAAAGCTTTCTTTTAAAAATTTGATTGGGTTTAAAAAAAAATAATATCATTGAGTGGTTGACATACATCACTCAATAACTAATATGTTTTGTATGCATCATAGCCCGCATATATATGGTATAATGTGGAGATGGCACTTCCGGCAATGTTGTTTGCAAAGAAATAAATTAGCAAATGAATCGCAATCATTCCTAAAAAGAATATCGCTGCCTTTTTCTTATATCCGTTTATTGCCTGACCCAAACCAGGTATTATAAAGGAAAGAATTCCGTTTGTTAAAGCATTTTCATCCATTTCATCACCTTAAAATCCAAGTAGCATTGCCATAAATATGACTCCATCAGTTAAAAGATGGCTGAGGTATGGAACAAATAGATTTTTAGTTTTCAGATACCCGTAAACTTCAAATAGAGATCCAAATCCCTGGATTAAAATAACTGAAATCAGCGGTGTTGAACCAGGGGTGTAGTGGAGCAATCCAAATGAAATTAAGACAATGATTGTTGATAGTGCTATTGATAACTTACGGTTGTTGCTGTATTTATAAAACAGTCTCATCAAGAACATGAGCGGTATGAACTTAACCAATTCTTCGCCCATCATTGAATAAATTAAGGAAACTGTCATTTCTGCTGTAACGCCCATTGCTTCCGGATTTATTTCACCTGCTTGAGTAATTGCAGAGAGGATGGCATCTATAGCAATTGCATAAATGATATATCCTATGAAAAGCAGTAGTGCAAGTTTGATTTCACTTCTGCTAGGATTACGGAATATCAGATAAAAGTCCCAATTGGAATAGTATAACAGCGGAATTAGCATTGTCAAACAAAAGACTAAACTGCCTATATACTCTGAACCCAATCCAATTACTCCATATAATATGAAAGCAATAGGAATGCTTGCAAGCAATACAATCCAGGCCATTTTTGACAATTTCGGATTTTGCTTATAGAATGGAAAATCCCTGTCTGTATCTTCAAAATTAAAAAATTCGCTCATACAAATCACATTTGTATTAATAGTATTTTGCATTCAACAAATAAAAATGTTTGTTAATTTGAATATATATTTGAAAAATAGTAGTATATAAGTCTAAAGGCCGAAACCTTTAGAACTTAAACTAAAAAATTTTTTTTAGAATGTAACACGGGAGCGTGTTACAAATATTATTATGTTATAATGTATTATTTAAAGTTTAACTTATTTTTACATGCCTAAAATTGTCCTGCATCCATTTTATTTTTTTAAAAAAAGAAAAAGAAGTACTCTAGAAATACTGAGTACTGCTGTCCGGATCCAGTCTGACATTCTGTGTACATATCAGATTGCTGGATGAATCGTATAATTCAATGTATGCATTATCAGGGTAATATCCATAGGCATCGGCACTGTAAACCTCAACATAACCGTTTGAATCCACAGTCAATGGAACCATGTTACCATTGTTTAAATTGGACCCGTCACGTGAGTAGACGATTTTTAATATGATGTCTTTGCCCGCGTTTTCACCGCCGATATAGATTTTTGCATATGTCTTGTCGCTAAGTCCGGAACCTGTTTTGAATATTCCTCCACCGATGTATAATTCCGCATCGTTGTTGACTTCAGGCTTTGATGTGTCAACGGTTGTCTCTATTTTAGGTTTTGAGACAGGAGTTTCCACTTTTGGCTTGTCAACAGTGGTCTGAACATCTCTTGTATTTTTAATCACAGTCTGAACAGGAGTTTCAGGAGTTTTTGCACCGGGTGTTGTTATTCCTTTAGTGTTCTTTATCACTGTTGAATTAATCATTTCATCTATAACGTTCAAATCCTTACCGGTAAGAATGAGATCTGTGCCATTTTTGGTCAATACAACCTGATAAACTGAGTTGGCCCCATCATCTGATGAGTATGTTTTTGTATTATTGCCCTGGGCAATCAGTTTCATGGTCTGAGGAACCAGTCTGTCAGTCATGTTTTTATTTATTGTAATGCTTTCAATCTCTTTTGAGTAGTTACCGACATTTTTCCAGTAAATCATCCCCCTATCTGATTCGTTGGTAAGGGCATTCTTGATTGTAAAGTTTGAATCTACAGGTGTCTTTATTTCAAAGTATTTAAAATCAGCATTTTTCAGCGGAACTACATAAGCAGTGGCATTGTCTTGGGCATGGCTATTGGATTGGGTCAGCACAATGCCTCCCAAAACAAGAAGCACAACAGCAATTCCCGCAATAATTAGTGTTTTGGAATCCATTTAATTTCACCTAATCTTATATATGATTTTGTGCTATTAATATTTGTAAGGTATTTTTTTTGCAAAAGCAAATTTATAGAAGAAATTATAAATAATAAAATAATATCTATCGGTGATAATATGGATGATAAGGAAAAAGTAATTGAAGCATTTAGAAATTCTGAAGACCCTTTAAACGCTAAAAAGGTAAGTGAACTTTCCGGTGTTGAAAAAAAGGAAGTTGACAAGATAATGAAAGAATTGAAAAAGGACGAAACAATCGTCTCTCCAAAAAGATGTTATTGGACCCTTGCCGAAAAATAATGTCTTTTTTTCTTTTTTTTTAAATTAACCCTTAAATGAAATCCTTCCCGTAAAACATCACTCTTCTTGCAATGAAGTTCCAGAACAGTACTATGATTGCAGCTATTATTTTTGAAATCAGATAGTATAGTCCGATAATGTCTGTAAAGAGGTATAGGAGTATTTCAGTAAATATCAGCCCGATTGTACTGATGAGCAGGAACAGATTGAATTCGAGCACCCTGTTGTTTATGCTGTCCTGGTTGAATACCCATTTAGTGCTCATTATATAATTCACCAAAACGGATATTATGAATGACAGGACTCCGGAAATCAAATAGTATATTCCGCAGATGTCGCTGAAGAAGTATAAAAAGAAGAAATCAACGACAAATGCTGTGCCTCCAACAAAGATGTACCTGAAGAACTGCAGATAGATATTGTCAGTTGGTTGTTTAAATAATGTATCAATCAAGCTAATCATCTTTGTTCAGTTCATTTAATAAAATAATGTGACGCTCGAGGTTATCTGCATGCTGCTTTTTGAGAACATGGAGAATCACTCCTGTAAAAAAGATTATTGTTGCGATAACGACTACGGAGGCAATCACTATTAATGTAGGTATCTTAAAGACATATCCTGTGCTCAAATATTTAAGAAGAACCGGCAAAAAGTAGATTCCCGCAATTATCAAAAGGATGAATGCAATAATTGAAAAGAAAAGCAGAGGTCTTTGGTCACGTATCAATGCAAAAATCATTGATATGACTTTATAGCCATCAGTATAAGTGTTTAATTTTGATTCGCTTCCTTCAACACGGTCCTTGTATTCCACAGGAATTTCCTTTATCTTGAAATTGTTCATCAATGCAAAGACGGTCATTTCGGTTTCTATCTCAAATTCTCTTGAGGAACATGGGAATGATTTTACAAATTCGTAGCTGAATCCTCTCATTCCAGTCATAATATCGTTCAATTCGCTTTTAAAGAATACATTTATGAATTTTCGAACAAGTCTGTTTCCGGTATTGTGAAATGGCCTTTTATTTTCTTCAAAATATGTTGATGAGAGCCTGTCTCCTATTACCATATCTGCTTCGCCATTTAGAATTATCTTTTCAAATTCGATTAGGGGTTCAACAGGGTATGTGTCGTCTCCATCAACCATGATATAGCAGTCTGCATGGATTTCCTTAAACATTGACCTTACAACGTTTCCTTTGCCCTGCTGAAATTCGTATCTCACAATGGCTCCGGCGTTTCTTGCAATCTCATCGCTTCCGTCGGTGGAATTGTTGTCATAGACATAAATGTCTGCATGGGGCATCTTTTCCTTAAAGCTTGAAACAACTTTTTCAATTGTTTTTGCTTCATTATAACAGGGAATCAATATTGCTGTTGTCATAATCATTCATCACGGTTATTTTCTTCCATTTCCAGTTCTCTTAATACCTTGGCCCTAATTCTTGCTTCCATTTCTTCAGGAGTTTCATCTTCAGGTATGTCTGCAACTTTTTTAGGGCTAATGTTTTCTTCAGGCGCTTTTTCAGAATCATTCTGCTCCCTAGGCACTTCCTTGTGGGTGTAGCTTTCTTCGGATATTTTGCCTGATGTGTCCTTCTTTTTAAGAAGTTCCTTGTAGTTTCCGTTGTCCAGAGGAGCCTCTTCATGGGTGTAGCTTCCTTCAATATAAAATCTGCTGTCATTTGGAAGGTCTTCATCGTCTGTTATTCTGGTTACAGCAGGAGGATTTGTGTTTCTATTTGCGATTGCCCAAATCAGGATGATTATCAGTAAGTAAGCTACCAGCAGGTTAGGATATAGGTATCTGTTGTCCTGGATAGGTGTTGAGAACAGCACGAGGATAATGTTCAATAGATTTGGTATATATGCAACATAGATATCCTTGGATCTGGTAAGGACATGTATTGCAACCATCAGGATTATTGCCAGATACATATACAGTGCAGGGCTGTCAAACAGGGTATCTGTAATGGTATTGTCTTTAACGTCATATGCAAACTTGTTAAGGACAGCATATTCAGGACTTCCTGAATGTCTTGCAACCATTCCGTCATATTTTGATGCAGGGGTTACATTGTTTGAGTAGAAGAATCTGTTCGCATTGTTTATGTCTGTCTTGTATACTGTACCGACCCAGTTGGCATCCCTTGTAATGTCCCAGACTATTGGTGAGGAACTTGCTATGTATTTTAGGAAGTGTAGAGGATTTGCCAAGGAATATTTGATTGCCATTGCTATATATGTGGCCTTATTATGCTTGAATACCTGTTCATTCGCCGCTCCCCATATCGGATCCGAATATGTAGGCTGATATTTGGACTTGATTGAGCTTTCATCTATCAGGTAGTGTATCAGTGTTTTGTCTTCCTTGCTTATGTCAAGATTCATATCATAATTCGCCAGCATATGTGAAACTTTTGTAAATACCGCATCCTTCTGGTTGTCTTCGACATCGAATGCCACATTCAATGAAGCAATCAGCAATATTAAGACGATTGTCAGTGCAGGCACAAGAATATATAATTTCTTATCCTTATTGTTTCTGTAAAGGTATATTGCAAGCAGGACAAGCATTATTAGGATAATAATAATACCATTTGGTCTAAGTTGGGCAACAAAAGCCATAACTATGGATAATATGATTGCAAAGGCATAGCTCACATTGCATTTTTTTCTTAGCAATTGATAGACCATGAAACATAAGAACATCATGAAATAACTGAATAGGATGTCTTTCCAAAGTGTGATTGAGTATATTGCATTGATTGGAATCAAACTGATTGCCAGTGTGATTATGGCCTGTATGATGAATACCTTATCGAAGCCGGCATCATTGTCCCTGAAGGTTCTGCAGATGATTGTCCACATTGTTGAAAATGTTAGAATCTGAAGAACGCAAATGGACATTGGATTTGGATATATCTTGATACATGCCTTTTCAATCAGCGTATGGAAAAACGGATGCCAATTCGTATACTGCTTTGTAGCTATTTGATGAAGCTGACTATACGAATCAACAGTTAATATTCCCGGATTATAAACATAAAGGTAAAAAAGAAATATTACAACCGGGATCATGAAGATTATCAAATCCTTCACAAAATTCGACTTTTTAAATGCACCTATCCTATTTTTATTATCCCCATTAATATTCATGATAATAATTATAGTAATATGTTAAATAAATATGTTCTTAATTTTTGTCAATTTTTTTTGCACATCGGTATTTTTTCACTTAAAGTTTTTAAACTCAAATCACCTTATTACTTTTTTTGATTTGGCCGAATATTAGGGGAGATTTTTCAAATCCATTTCCAATTTTTCAATTTCTAGAAAAAATTTTTTTTACTGTAACTATTTAAAAAACCATTAAAATCATTTTTTTCTTTTAATTTTTCTCACTTTTTTTAAATTTTACTGTGTCATGTCTCATTCATCAATCCGGAAACTTTTGATTTTTGAATTTGAATTTTCGATATTTCGTTAATACTTCGGGAGTCGAGGGTGGTGATTTTGAAGGATAAGGGGTTCACATCGACATTTTGCATAAATGCTCTTTGTCGGCAATTTAAAATGAGGATCATATTTTTCATTTGAAAAATCGTCATTTTGGCAACTTTTGGGGGAATTTGGAATTCATATTTTAAAATTACTTAAAAATTCGATTGTTCAGCTATTTTTATCAATATTTTAATTATAGAATTGGGCAGAAATTGCCATTTTTGAAATTTTCTTTTTTTCACTAAAAAGCTTCAAAAAAGGGATGGTGGAATGTATTAATATATAGCTGATTTCAATATCTTAAAAAAAGGGTAATTGATTAATTGATTAGATTATAACGATATATTTGGCGATTATTGTAAGAAATTTAACTCCCAGTAACTTGTATTTTTTCGCACATTTTCGATTTTGAAAAATAATCTTTCATATTTGATGATTTAAAATTTTAATAATCTAAATTGGACTTATTAAAGCATTAAGCATTCTATTCTGTCTTATTTTTAAAAATCATTAATTGCAAGCCTTTACACTTGAAATGCACCTCTCACTAATCATTAAAAATAATGCTGTGGGAAAATTGCCGGGTGATGGAATCAGGCATTTTTAAAATGATCTGCATGATATATTTTGTCAGTAATTTTCACAAATTAATTATATATATATCGTTTGATAAAAATCTATATCAATTATACATAAATTATTAATTTAAGGGAAGTAATTACTTTGAAATTTAATAAAGTAATGGTAGCTTGTATATTTTTACTTGCTATCTTAACATTTGGGGCTGCAAGTGCGGCCGACGAAAACATTACGGACAACACTGATGATGTTCTAAGTGCAGAGTATGTCAGTGAGGATTTATCTGTAGATTCTGCAGATGAGAATGCTGTTGAAAAAACTGCTGGCGATCTTTCTGAACTGCGAAGTTTGGCAGACAATGCCAGTGAAAATACATTGAATTTGGATAACGATTATGAAAATGATGAATCCCTCGAAAGTGATATTGAAATTAATAAAACTCTCACTATTGATGAAAAAGATGATTCATTAGTTGCAGATAAAAAAACAGCGATTAAATCAGTTACTTTTGATAAAACTGCATATTATTATGGTGACCGTCCTACAATTAAAGTCTATGTTGACAGTGCTGCAAAGGGTAATGTGCAAGTAACACTGAACGGTGTGACAAAAAAACTCCAGATATCTAAGTCCTACTTGGAATTTTATTTTTCTGATTTATTAAATGCCGGAACCTATAAGCTTCAGGTTCGTTATGCCGGAAGTGCAGACTATGAAACTCAAGATTTGAATTATGATTTAGTGATAAATAAGCAAAGTCCTTTTAATTCTTATTCTTCACACCCTTTAAGAGTTTCCCCTTGGGGAGAGTTTTCTTCTGGCAAACAGCTTGAATATAAGAATCAATCTTCACAGTTGAGTATCATTAGAAGTTATTATCTATTATCAGGGTATTGGGATGTTACAGTTGATGGTGTAAATCAAAAGATTAAAATAGATACTTATTATACTAGTACAGGAGTCCCTTTAGATGTTTTAAATTTAGGTGCTCATGAGATTAAAGTCCATTTTGCAGGAAATGAGAATTTCAAGACTCAAACAAAGACATTATCTTTTACAGTAGTTAGTGGAAATCCAATTGGGCTTCTTGAACTTACTCCGGGATATATTCACACATCAGGCAGACAGATTAAATATACTGGTGAAAAGGATACACTTAGAGTTTATATGATTAGTACTAAGATATCTGGAAATATTGAGATTACAGTTGATGGTGTTACTCAAAAAATTGATTTGTCATCAGTATCTTATAATTATGATTCCTATTGGGCTGATTATGGTTATGGGTATTATTTTAATGTTCCTTTAGGCGTTTTTAACATAGGATCACATAATGTTGAAGCCAAATATCCTGGAAATGAATTTTTCAAAGCCCAAAACAAATCAATTTCCTTTAAAGTGGTTAAAGCAAATCCAATTAATGAGATTTATGTTAGTCAGCCTTATGTTGGTTCTGACAGTAATAATAAAAATGTTAAATATACTGGTCAGAATTCCACATTTTGGATTTCAAAGGCAGGTAATGTGCCGGGCAATTTCCATGTCACTATTAATGGTGTGACTAAAAAGGTTAAGGCATCTAGTAATTATATTACTTTAGGTGTTTTAACTGCAGGTTCTTATGATATTAAGGTGAGCTATTCCGGTAGTGCGGGATTTAATGCCCAAAATGTATCACTTTCTTTTAAAATTGTTAAACAAAATCCGATTGAATCTATTTATATTGTTCCGGGGTATGTTTCTGATTCCAAAAAAGTACAAAATTTTGAATATACTGGTAAAGAGTCCACACTAAAAATTTATAAGGTATATGCTAATGTGCCAGGCAATTTTGCAGTCACTTTCAATGGCGTGACTAAAAAGGTTAAAATTGATGATTCTTATTCATTAGAAATTTCATTAGGTGTTTTAAATCTTGGTTTGAATGAAATTACTGTGAGCTATGCGGGCAGTGCTGGTTTTAATGCTCAAACTAAATCAATCTTCTTGAATGTAAGTAAGAGAATGCCTATTTCTGGGGCGGGTATACTTTCATCTACTGATTATTATACTTCATCCAGTTATTATGGTGATGATGCAACTATCCGTGTTCATATGGTAGATACCAACATCAATGGTAATATATGGTTTACAATCTCCGATGAGAACAAAACCAAGCTTATAACAGATAAGATCCATATTGAAAATGGTGTGGCCACTCGTAACATTTCCAATCTCGGTTTAGGTAAATATTACTTGCATATATACTATGCCGGAAATGTCCATTATTCCAATCAGACCCTTAAACGTACTTTTGAAGTGATTAAGAAAACCCCAATCAGCTCTGTTGAAGTTATCAATAAGTGCATAGGTGAGAATACCACCATTAATGTTAAGGTAAATAATGTCAACGGTAACATATGGTTTACCCTTTCAGATGAAAACCATACCGCAATCATTACGGATAAAATCCATATTGAAAACGGATCCGCAATCCGCTCCATACCGGGACTTGATTTCGGCAAGTATAATCTGCATATATACTATGCGGGTAATGTCCACTATAAGGCACAGACCATCAAGGATTTCTTCTACATAGTCAAAAGGACTCCAATCAATTCAGTTGTTATCAATAATCATGGAATTGCTGAGAATGTGACTGTCAACGTTAACATGTATGATGATACAGTCAACGGATTTGTACGTTTCATTCTTTCAGACAAAAGCAATCCTAACATTAACACTGAAAGGGTCAAGATTGTAGACGGTGTAGCCACATATACAGTTCCAAATCTTCAAAACCTTACTTTATATAGAACTTACTATGTGAATGTGCATTATGCAGGAAATACAAACTATAATGCCCAGACAAAAGAAACATCATTCTATTTAGGCAAGTCTTATCCTACTCTTTCCACTTTCAAGACAACTGAAAACGGAAAAACAGTTCTAACAGCTAAGATATCCAAAAATGCTACGGGCAATATAATCTTTACCATAAACAAAGTGAAATACACTGCAAAAATTGTTGATGGTGAGGCAACATATACCCTGCCTGACCTGGCAGCAGGCACTTATACACTTACTACATCCTATGCAGGGGATGAGTACTATTACTCATGGTCTGCCACACGTTCAATTACAATAAAATAGAGATCAACATCTCTATTTTTTCTTCTTTTTTTCAAATATATTTAAATCTTTAATCAGATAAAACTATCTATAAAGATTTAGAGTAAATACAATGTCCGAAAAATACATCCGTAACAACAAAAACTCATATAATATTGTTAAAAGTTCGAAAATCTATGCTAAAATCACAGATTTGGAAGATGCTATTTTTATCAGGGACTTATTGATTAAAACAGATTGGGATTTGAATCAAATTCCCAAAAGCATCAGAAAAGATGACAGCCATCTGGTTTTAGCAGTCATTGATGAAAAGGTGCATCTTCTGGCCAGGTTCAATGTCGCACCGGACGATGAAACTATAGAAAGACTCACCAAAAACAAAATCAGAAACCCTAACAATTCAAGATATGGCCTGAACATAACAAAGGTCTTTGACACTTATGTAATCAAAAAGCAGATTGCGGGTGATGACTATATCTTCGGCTATTATGACAGTCTCTCCGATGCGCAGTTTGTGAGAAACTTTCTTCTGGACCATAACTGGAACGTCAATGAATTCAGTGAAATCGAACTTGACGATGAGACAGAAACATACAAGGTTATAAGGGTCATTGACGATAATGTATATGTCATCGATTCATATGATTCAAAAGATGACGTGAACCTAAGCGAATCCTATGAAAAGTTTCTGGCTGAAATATCAAAGCACAAGTTCGGCCTTGCAAACCATCCTCACCTTGATTTGTTAAAGGACAGCATCCCCGATTTGGAAATGCAGTTCAATGTAAAGACAAAAGATGATGTATGGTCTTTTGAAGGTGCATCATCACCATTGGATGACATCATTTTTAATCTGACTCCGTTTCAGCAAAGCGTCTATGATGCAATCGGTTCAAGCACTTCACTTGATGAAATCAAAAGGTCGCTGATAAGATACAAATCCAAAAATTTCGACAAAAAGATTTTAAGAAACATCGATGATTTGATTGAAATGAACCTCATCGAAAAGATGGATGATGAGCATTATAAAAAAATAGATTAGATAAGGAATATTAGCTATTCCCTATCGCTTAAAAGTCCACCAGCCACTCCAATGCTTTCCTTTGGATAAGCTTGGACCAGCACGGTTATAGCTTCAATAGGCAAGTCGTATGCATCAGCTACAACTTCAGATACTTTTTTAACCATTTCTCTTTTCTTTTCAATACTAATTCCGTCATTTCCAGCTATTGTTATTACAGGCATTTTATCACCATTTAAATTTATTACATAGATTATATAAATAGATTATTAAAAGGTTTTGATATGATGCTTGGTGAAAAAGAACTTGTTAAGCTGTTTCCGGATTTCGCTGATTTGGTGCAGCCTTCCGGAATTGATTTGGAATTGGATAGGATATACGTTCAAAAAAGTGGCGGGTCACTCATTGACAATGAAAAGAATCTGCCTGAAATTGAAGAGCTTGAAGGGGATATCTACACCCTAAAGCCACATACTGCATATCTTGCAAGTATTAAAAGGAAAATCAAGATACCCAAGGGATATACTATGCTTTATCTTCCCCGCTCAACACTTCTGAGGTCATTTATTTCAGTTCAGACTGCGGTGGGCGATCCCGGATTTTACGGAACATTGATGTTCATGATTTACAATCATGGTGAATATGACTATAAAATCAAATCAGGAGACAGGATTGCGCAGGCAGTAGTATTTCCTGTTGAAGGTTCAGGCGAATATGACGGTTCATATCAGGAAGTGGAAGAGTGAATGTGGCGGACAATTTCGTTAAAATACTGGAAGAGGAAGGCATTGAGGAGGTCTTCGGAATTCCGGGCGAGCAAATAATGCCCCTTTACAAGGCATTGTCAGCTTCAGGCATCAGTCATGTCCTGACAAGGCACGAGCAGGCGGCAGCGCATGCGGCCGACGGATATTATAGGGCAAGCGGTAAAATAGGCGTTTGCATTTCAACAGCATCCCCCGGAGCTTTGAATTTTACAATGGCTCTAGCCACAGCATTCAAGGACAACATCCCGATTCTGGTCATTACAGGTGACAACGAATTGAAGTACAGAAACACTGACCATTTCCAGTCAACTCCGCAGGTGGACATTTTCAGACACATTACAAGAGCTTCATACAGTCCGCTGAATGGGACAGAGGCAATGTATGTTTTAAGGGCTGCAATCTATGAGCTTAAAACAATTCCAAAGGGACCTATCCACATTAACCTGTCAAAGGATGTTCTTTTAGAAGAGGATTTCAATGATTTTGATTTATGTTATCTGTGTGAAGACGATTTATCAAAGATTGGCGAAGCCCAGAAGCTTATTGACAGTTCCCAAAAGCCATTATTTATTTTAGGTGCAGGTGCAATAACCCAAAGGGAACTGATTCAGGAAATTGCAGAAAAATATCACATTCCTGTAACCACAACATTTCACGCGAAAGGTATCATCTCAGAGGACAACCCTCTTAACTTGGGTCTGGTTGGAATACGCTCAACTCCAAGGGCAAGATACGCATTTGAAAATTCAGACTGCATCATCGCACTGGGCATTAAGGCATCTGAAAGAACACTGCAGGATGTTCCCGATAATCTGATTCATGTTAACATCAACAAGGATGTTCTGGTTGGAAAGTATCCTATCCATGGGAAGGTTCAGGATTTCCTCTCTGAAATCAGATTCTCTGAAAGCAACTGGATTGAGGATATTTTAAAAATAGATAATTCCAGGGAATTTGAAGGTTTGGATGATGACTTAAAACCGCAGGCTGCAATCAAAAGAATTTTGGAGAGATTCGATGACAACATCATTGTTTCAGATGCAGGGTCCCATACCACCTGGACATCACTTCTGAAAAAATCCAAAAGACCTGGCCAGCTATTGTTTTCAGGTGCGATGGCACCGATGGGTTATGGTCTTCCTGCAGCTATCGGGGCAAGTATTGCAACAGGTGAAAAGATCATTGTCATCAATGGTGATGGTGACGTTCAGATGAACATTCAGGAATTGGCAACAATAAGGGAAAACAACCTGGACATTGTCATCTTCATTTTAAACAATTCGGAGTATGGCATCATTCGCCAGTGGCAGGAAGAGTTTTATGATATGAAACCTTATCAGGTCAGGTTAAATAATCCCAACTTTGCAAAGTTGGCATCAAGTTATGGCATTGATGGTGCAAGAGTCGATAATCTTGATGATTTGGAACTGTTGCTTCAAAAGGATTTGTCAGGACCTCTTGTTGTGGAAGTTGTTGTTCGAAGCGAAAATATTCCACTTCCGGAATGATTCTAAAGGGTCTTCACATAAGCTTTAATAACTTCCTCTATTTCGACTGTTTCATGTAGGGGTGTGAAATAAAATTCACCATTTTCTTCATATATTATTCCGACAGGATTTATTGATGCGGATGAAACTTTCTCTTTTATGCAGATTATGTCACTTTCAAAGACAAATGTAAATCCACATATTTGGCGGAAGTCATATTCTTTAATTTTTTTGATACCGAATGTATCTTCAATGAACTCTTTGATATCATCCATTCATAACACCCCGGATTAATGTTCGAACTTCCTTTTTGCAAATCAGTCTAACAATTGGAGGAATCAATTTTAAAATATTGATGTCAAGCTCATTAATTCCTTCCGCATCCAATACGCTTCCGTTAAAACTTGGTTCCGCACTCAGCCTTGCATTTTCATGAGCATCGTTTACGATTATAAATAGTCCCCAAATGTATCCGATGTATTGTGCGGTATCTGCATAGGAGTCAAGACCAAAAATAAGATGATTTCTAAGCTTTTTAATTTTAATGCATTTTACGAATGATTTTAAGAATATCTTAAAGTCTTCAAAACAAGGTTTGGCCAATTCAAATATCTTTTTCATATCCCCATCTTTTTTCTCATCACTTTCATCTTCTTCTTCCTCTTCCTCGTCTTTATCCTGTGATGGAAAATCGATAGAATAAATCTTGATTTTTTTTAAAATAAGTATTTTCAAACATCCTTTCAGTTCACTACCTTTCTTATCATATATCAGAGCTATTCTAACTCCAATATAAAGCAAAATAATAATGAATAAGATGATTATTAGAATAATCATCCCTAGGATGTTTAACATAGAGTAGTTTCCTATTCTTCTGTTTCACTATCAGTGGTTGTAAATTCAGGTTCGATGTACTCGGATTCATCGTAGTATTCATCTTTTTGTGATCCCATATAACTTTTGACCAAGTCAGTTATTACTAAACCTAAATCTGATAATGCCTTGTTTGTTTCACTTCCTTTGCTTAAGTTAAGGACACGTACTCCTTCAGCATCATTTCCTTTTTTAGGGAGCATAACCATTGAAATAGGTTCCACACCTGCTCCTGCTCCGGCTGCATCGCTGCCTTCATTACCGAAAAGGCTTTCGCCTGCACCAAATCCAACTCCCATTCTCATTACAGGAATTAAAATTTTATCTTCGGTTTCGATTGGGGTACCGATTACATTATCAACACTAATGAGTTTGCGTAATTCTTCAACAGTTGTTTTAATATTATCTGACATAGTTTTCACATCCTATTTGTTATATTATATATGTTGTTTGTATTTAAAATATTTTTAGTGTTACTGTCTGCATTCACCAGTATTACTTTTTTTAATATTGAGACATAAGTTTCAAGTGTAACTTTTTCCTTATAACTTCTTATTTTCCGAGAGGTGCATTTCAAGTGTAACTTATAACTTACAACTCACAAATCAAGACGTGCATTTCAAGTGTAACTTCTAACTTATAACTAAAATTGATGTAAGAAATATTTTACTTATAACTTATACTCAAAAAATTTTCATGTAAAAAATACATTACTTATAACTTATACCGCAAAAATTCTTGTAAAAAATATGCCACTTCTAACTTATAACTATTCCTTCAAAACAAAAAAAAGAAAAAAAGAGAATCATAAATATGATTCTGCGATGGATGCCACACCGGCACCTGCATCTTCAATTACGCCTAAACCTTTTAAGGTCATGCCTATTGCGGCAAAGGTTTGGACCAATTCTTTGTAGGAAATATTTCCCATGTGTCCTATTCTGAAAATGTTTCCTTTCAAGTGGTCTTGTCCACCAGCCAATTCTACACCGTATTTGTCACGGGTAGTTCCTCTGAAATCAGCATCGCTAACACCTTCAGGCATTTTAACTGCAGTTACGGTTGCAGAGGATACAGCTTCATCAGCGAATAATTCTAAACCTAATGCTTTAACGGCAGCTACACTAGCTTTAGCAGCTTTGTGGTGACGTGCAACCCTTTCTTCAAGTCCTTCTTCCATAACAATCTTCAACGCTTCATTCATTGCATAGGTAAGTGAAACGGATGGGGTGTATGGAGTTTCAGGAGGGACTTTGTCTCCGCTTTTTCTTGCAGCTTTCAAGTCTAAATAGAATGTATTGGTTTCTACTTTGTCAACTGCAGCCCAAGCGTCATCGCTTAAGGTAATTGCTGCCATTCCAGGAGGTGCAGCCAAACATTTTTGAGATCCGGTAAGACAAACGTCAATTCCGAATTTTTCAACATCCACGTAATCTCCTCCAAGAGAGGATACGGTATCTACGATGTATAATGCATCATAATTTTTCATTACTTTACCGATTTCTTCAATAGGTGCTGCTACACCGGTGGAAGTTTCATTGTGGATTACACTTACTGCTTTAATGTCTTCATCTGCTTCTAAGGCTTCTTCAACTGCTTCAGGTGTTACTGCAGTTCCCCATTCGACTGCTAATTCTTGTGCATCAATTCCATGAGTCTGAGCTATTTTCATGAAACGTTCTCCGAATTTTCCACCTACAACATTTAACATTTTTTCTCCAGGAGCTACGGTATTTGCAATACCTGCTTCCATTGCAGCAGTTCCAGATCCAGTTAATAAATAAGAATTATTTGGGGTTTGGAAAACTTTACTCATTAATTCAGTAGTTTCAGTTAAAATTTCACCATATTTAGCGCTTCTGTGGTTTACAACAGCTTGTGACATTGCACTGAGCACTCTTGGGTGCACTGTTGTCGGACCAGGGAGCATTAATAAGATATCGTTCATTCAATTCCTCCAATTGTGTAAAAATTTGCTTACTTTTAAGCCATATATATCTTTAATTTTTATACTTATTAAATATTTTCAATATTGGTATTTCATTCAATTATCTGAAAATATCATAACACGTTTTAGTGGAATGTTTAAAATCAGAATAACTTTTTTAAACAATGCAAACGAATATGATAGTATATGCAATTTAATGGGGAAGAACTTACATTCAAAAGGATTTTTACATTTGTTTTCGGGTTGTTCGTAATGTCATTCGGTGTGGCATTTTCAATCAATTCAACACTTGGAACAACTCCCATAAGCTCCATGGCTTATGCAATGGCGTTAATCACTGATATGAGTATTGGATTAACCACATTTTTATTTAATGCAGGACTGATATTGGTCCAGTTTCTAATTTTACGCTCACAGTTCAATAAAAAAAGACTGCTGCAGCTGATCAATTGTATTGTATTCGGTTATTTCACGGATGTGGCCATGTATTTCGTATCATTTATCCCATTCGATGCATCAGCTTTGATGTGCTGTGTCTATCTGGTTTTAAGCATTTTCCTAATTGCTTTAGGGATATTCATTTACCTGCCGTCAAATATAGCGCCGCTTCCGGGCGAAGGATGTGTTGAAGCTATTGCAATTGTAACAGGATGGAGATTTTCATCAGTAAAGATAGGGTTTGATGCACTCATAGTAACATTGGCATTGCTAATGTGCTGGTTATGGTATACAAACATATTCGGTGCGGTATATATCGGAACAATAATGTCCGCTTTCTTTGTCGGATTTACATTAAGGCAAATTTCAAACATCTATAAGCATATCACAGGCCGTGAAATTCAGGTTGTCCATAAGTAATTTCATACTGACAATAAATTTTATAATTTATAATGGCCAAAATATTATTAGTGAGGTTTAGATATGGAATTTGGACTTTGGGAAAAATATTATAAGGAAATACTTGACGATTTCGGATTTTCAAGAAACGATGATGAGGAATCAGCAAAACTGTTGGATGAAATATTGTCCACTGAAGGATGCCTTACATTGGATGACCTGTCACAGATTGTGGGATTTTCAGACAAGTTCATCGTATTCGGCGCAGGACCTTCATTAAAAGAACATATCCAGCTGCTTAAGGAGGATTATGATTTAACAGATTATGTGTTGGTTTCCGCTGATGGGGCAACAACAGCAATGATTGAAGAGAGAATTTCTCCGGATATTGTAGCCACCGATTTGGATGGAAATATTGATGATATCCTTCTGGCAAACATAAGAGGGGCAAACATTGTAGTCCATGCACACGGGCATAACATTGACAAAATAGCTTCTTTAACATCATTTTTCAACAATGTGCTCGGAACAACTCAGGCACAGCCTATTGGAAACCTCTACAATTTTGGAGGATTCACTGACGGTGATAGGGCATTATTTTTGGCAGTTGCTTTAGGAGCATCTGAAATTACTTTGGCAGGAATGGACTTTGGAGACATCGTAACTCAGTATTCAAGGCCAAATTTACCATCTAAAACTGCAAAAGCCGATGATTTCAAAAAGAAAAAGTTGATGTATGCTGAAAAATTCACCAACTGGATAAAGGAAAACGAAGCTGTTGAAATAATCAATCTGATAGAATAAATTTTATAATAGTTTATATAAAGTAGATAACATGGGAATCGAAGATATCTTAATGTATGATGAAAGTCTTTTTCAAAACATAAATGCTTTTGATCCGGATTATGTGCCTCCAAATTATAATTTTAGGGATACGCAGATGGAAGCAATGGCAATGTCAATAAGACCTGCAATGAGGGGAGGCCAGCCTTCCAGCGCAATAGTTTTAGGATCACCTGCAACAGGCAAAACAACCGCGATTAGAAAAGTATTTGAACTTGTTGAAAAAAACACAGAAAAGGTAGTATGCGTTTATATTAACTGTCAACTCCACACCACTCGTTTTGGAATATTTTCACAGATATTCAAAAAAATCTTTGGGCATATCCCGCCGGAGAATGGTGTTCCCTTTTCCAGAATCTATGACCAAATCATGCAGAATCTTCAAAAGAATGAAAAATCCCTTGTCATTGCATTGGATGACGTCAATTATCTGTTCCAATCCAATACTGCTAATAAAGTATTTTATGATATATTAAGAGCATATGAAGAGTATCCTGGTGTTAGAACATCCATCTTTGCAATCTTGTCTGATTTAGAATTTAAATACGCATTTGACAAGAATGTCAATACAGTATTCATTCCTCAAGAAATAAACTTCCCGCTTTACACATATTCAGAAATAGAAGATATCCTAAGGGATAGGGTAAAGGCAGGATTTTTCCCAAACGTTTTAAGCGATGATATTCTGGAGCAGATTTCAATGTATTCTCATGAAAATGGAGATTTGCGTATAGGCATCAATCTTTTAAAGTCATGCGGAAATATCGCTGAAGCTGATGCAAGCCGTGAAATTACTCAGGAACATTTTGACAAGGCAATCGATTCATTGGTTTCAATCAATGTCAGTGAAACATTAAAATCATTAAATGACGTTGAAAAGAATCTTTTGAAAATGATTGTTAGCTTTGATGGGGTTTGTAAGGCTGGTGAATTGGCTGAAATGTTTAAAGAAAAAACAAACTCCAGTTACGCATCCTTCAATAGGACTTTGGATAAACTGGAATTCGTAAGGTTAATTGATACCAAATATACAGGAAAAGGGGTTAGAGGAAATTCCCGAGAAATTATATTGCGTTTTAACCCTGAAGATTATGAGATCTAATTTTTCCTGTATGGAACTTAGTTCATGCAAACATTAGATTTTTTGCATGGCATGCCTGCAATCTAGTGTAGCAACTAAGGGTTTGGTATTAAAAGATAATCAAATCCATCTATATTATATATGGATTTTGAGCAGCCACAACAGAAATAACAGATATGAGCATTACTGCTATTACCGCAAGCACTGCCATGCAAGATTGAATGTCAAGATTGCTATAAATAATTTCGTCTTTTAAACTGCTTTTTTTTCTTAAATCTACTTGTATTGTGGTGTCTTTATTTCCGAACATTTTAATCACTATATTTAAAATTGTTAAAAGACTAATATAAAAAAAGAGTAAGAGAGCATTTGAAAAGTAATATTTTTGAGGTAATTTCATGAAAAATTTTGAGTATTTTGATGTAACTGCAGACATTGGCTTTAAGGCATATGGTGAAAACCTCAATGAAGCTTTTGAAAATGCAGGGTTGGCTATTTTTAATATAATCTCCGACACTGATGATATTGATGCGATAAATGAAATATCATTTGAATTAACATCTGAAGATGAGGTTTCCCTGCTTTATGACTATCTGGAGGAACTTTTATTTTATCATGAAGTAGAATTCATGCTGTTCAGTGAGTTCCATGTTGAAATCACAGATGACCTGCATCTTAAAGCTAAAATCCTAGGTGAAGCAATCAACTGGGATAAGCATGAGAGAAAAACTGAAATAAAGGCGATAACGTTTCATAAGATGGATGTCGTTAAGGCAGATATTGTTGAGCTTCAGGCGATTGTTGATTTATAAATTATATATAATATAAAACTACAAATATATTATCATATGAAAAGGACAAGAACTGTATCAAGAACTTTTGAAATGATAATGGGCATTATAGGCTCAATAATCGGAATTTTTTCAGGTTCTTTTTTGATATTTTTAGAAAATTTAGGGCAAATACACACTCCATTTTTGGGTTTAGTGGCAATATTTGCTTCCATATTGGGATTGGCATCTAGCTATTATGTCAGATCAAACAGTGAGGTTGCAGGTGTTGGATTTATAATTGCAACCATGTTTGTAATTGTCGGTTCCGCATACATTAATGTGCTGAGTGCAATATTTCTGCTCATTGCAGGGGTATCTGCATTATTCAGAAAATAATTTTTTTATATCTTATTGATTTGCAGATTTTTAATCAAATATTGCTATTTTTACCAAAACCTTATTTAAACACCACTACTATATATTAATACATAATAATTTTGTGATTTTTATGAGTATCAAAGATGAAATAAAAAAGGTTAAAGATAATGTTTATGAGATTCCGGGATCTTTCAACAAACAGATGAGAGCTTCTGGAAGATTTTATATAGCTGATGAATATATCGACGAACTGGAAGAGGGTGCAATCGAACAAATCGTCAATGTTGCCTGCCTTCCGGGCGTTCAAAGATATTCCATAGGGCTTCCGGACATCCATTTCGGATACGGATTTCCTATTGGGGGCGTTGCAGCATTCGCCTTAAGAAATGGAATAGTTTCCCCTGGAGGAGTTGGATTTGATATAAACTGTGGCGTCAGATTAATTAAATCCAATTTGACAGTTGAGGATATTGAAGACAAATTGGATGAGCTTACAGAAAAACTCTTTAAGAATATCCCTTCAGGAGTAGGAAGCAAAGGTAAAATAAAACTTGAAAAAGATGAAATCAACGACGTATTGGATTATGGTGCCGAATGGGCTGTCAATAATGGATATGGATGGCCAGAAGACTTGGACGTTTTGGAAGAGAACGGAAGGATGATTGATGCTGATTCAAGCATTGTTTCCGATAAAGCTAAAAAAAGAGGAATTCCTCAATTGGGTTCATTAGGTTCAGGAAATCACTTTTTGGAAGTCCAGGTCGTTGATGAAATTTACAACGAAGAAGTGGCTGAAGTATTCGGGCTTGAAAAGGGAATGATTGTTATCATGATTCATTCAGGCTCCAGAGGGTGCGGCCACCAAATATGCTCAGATTATTTGAGGGTAATGGATAAAGCTTATAAAAAATACAAAATTAACATTGATGACAGGCAACTGGCATGTGCTCCGCTTGATTCCAAAGAGGCGCAAAATTACATACAGGCAATGGCAGCTGCCGCTAACTACGCATGGGCAAACAGGCAAATGATGACTCATTGGGTTCGTGAAACCTTTGAAGATGTTTTAGGAAAATCCGCAAAGGAAATGGAAATGGATATTGTCTATGATGTTGCCCATAACATTGCTAAAATGGAAACTCATAAAATCTATAATCGTGAAGAGGAGGTTTTGGTTCACAGAAAAGGTGCAACACGTGCATTCGGTCCGGGCAGGGAAGAAGTTCCTGAAAAATACAGGGCTGTAGGGCAACCGGTATTGATTCCGGGAACTATGGGAACAGCTTCATACGTATTGCATGGAACTGAAACCGCAATGGAAGAAACCTTTGGTTCCACAGCTCATGGTGCCGGAAGGGTCCTGTCCAGATCCAAAGCCAAAAAGCAATACAACGCTGATGAAATCACTGATGAATTGGCATTAAAAGGTATTAAAATCAAAGCTACCAGCAAACATGTGATAGAAGAGGAAGCTCCTGGCGCTTATAAAGATGTTGACAGTGTAGTTAGGGTATCCGACTCAACAGGCATTGCAAAGTTGGTTGCAAAGGTTAAGCCGTTATCTGTCTGCAAAGGATGATTGTATGATTGGCATAATCGGCGGCAGCGGAGTGTATGAAATCACCCAAAAGGCAGATTCATGCACAAAGGAGTTAGTCAGGACTGATTACGGGGATGTTGAGGTTTCAATTCTTGAAATATTTTCCAAAAAGGTTGCATTCATACCTCGCCACGCATCAGGCCATTCAATTCCGCCACATAAAATCAATTTCAGGGCCAATATTGACGCTTTAAAAAACATTGGCGTTACACAGGTCATTGCCACCAATTCTGTCGGGTCCATGAATGAGGAGATGCCTCCGGGATCATTTGTCATTCCTGATGATTTTCTTGATTTCTCACAGAACAGGGCTAAAACATTTTTTGAAGATAAGGTTGTCCACATCGACGTAACAGAACCATACTGTCCACATTTGCGTGATGTTCTGGCAAAATCCGGTGATGTGATTTTAGGTGGAACCTATGTCTGTACCGAAGGTCCGAGATTTGAAACTCCTGCAGAGATTAGGATGTTCAAAATGCTTGGAGGAGACCTTGTTGGAATGACCGGACTTCCTGAAGTTACCTTGGCGCGTGAAAGGGAAATGTGCTATAATTCAATATGCATTGTATCAAATTACGCTTCAGGTATTTCAGAAAATGCTTTGACAATCGATGAGGTTTTCGAAATTGTGGCTGAAAAGGAAAAGGAACTTCTTGAGCTGATATATAACTTTATACAAAATATTGACGATAATGATTGCAGCTGCCATCATGCATTGGATGGTGCTGAAGTATAAATTGGGGTGTTTGAATGCGTTTGGCTGTTGTTTCATCTGATGGGGAAAATGTGGATATGCACCTTGGAAAAGGAAAATCCGTATATGTATATGATTATGAGGATGATTTGAATTTCGTTGAAAAAAGGGAAGTCGAAATATCCGAAGATGCAAAACATCAGGGAGGTAAGGTTATTGCCACTTGCCATGACTGTGATGTTTTGATTTCTGTTCAATTCGGTTTCAAGTCAAAAATAAAGGCTGAGGATGCAGGAATTAAGCTTGTCATGGATGAAGGTCCAATCGATGAGGTTTTGCAAAAATATATTGACCATTATAATTTCATGAAAAATTAAATTTTCCAGTTATCTGTAAACATTTTTCAAAATTGTTTTTTTTGGGCTTGATTTTTGATTTAGAGCCCATATGTTCATTTTAATATTCTATTCGTTATATTGTAGAAAAAATATTATTTTTCCAATATGGGAAAATTTTACACTATTTTTGAATTTTTGATAATCTTTATATATCATGAGTAAAATAACTAATAATAACCTTTATGGGCGGGTTTTAAAAAATAAAACTTAATTAAATATATTTTCTTTAAATAAAGTGAGGATAACTCACAATACTCAAATTAAGTATTGTAAAGGTATACTTGTTTAAAATCATTTTTACAGCTTAATTTATGTGTTATACTTGATTTAGAGAGTATTTTATAAAATTTATGGCGATACGCTAAACTATTACAATATATAATATATAATTTTAAACGGTTGATATAATGGCAAAAGCAAAAGCAAGACGTAGAGTACGTGATACATGGAAAGAAAAATCCTGGTATACTATCAAAACACCAGTGAACTTTGAAGA